>NZ_JCAKFM010000008.1:0-134111 GCF_059510535.1 Sinobaca sp. TMA16-18
TCTACCTCGCCAAACGGGCGGCTTAGAGGACGATTTTCTTCGGGGAAATCGAAAAAAAACGTGGATCGAACGATCCACGAAAAAAAACAACCTTGTTTCTTTCATTTCTCAACAACCTGAAAAAGGAGAGCCATGTGGCTCTCCTTTTTTTTTCGTTAAATGATACCGAAGATATCCAAAAAGACACGTACCGCTAGAAAACAGACTATTATCATCACGATGGTATAAATAATATTTTGAGACAGGGTATTAGCGTATTCTCCAAGAAACTTACGTTTATTACAAAGTATCCATATAGAGCCTACAATAGCAGGTAATAAGAGACCGTTTATCGCCTGTGCAGCCATAATCAGCTGGATAGGTGTTTGGCCAAACAGGTACACAATCAATATAGGCGTCAGAGCTGCAAGAAGCATCATGATCCGGTTGGGCAGGGCATTCACTTTTTCCGATGTGCCAAATGCCTGACCGAACAGAGCAGGCTGGACGGAAATATTAAAAAGGCCGGATGAGAAGCCGGCAGCCCACAAGCCTAAAGCAAACAGTACTCCAGCATACTGCCCTAAAAGTGGAGTGAGTTGATAAGCCATGTCGGCTGCTCCTTCAATAACAGCTCCTGTACCGAAAATAACGCTGCCGGCACAAATTAAAATAGAAATAGAGATGGTCGCTGTAATAAGAAGGTTTACCCTTAAATCAAAATGAGAAAGCTTGATCTTCTTCCAGGTCGGTGTGATCGTATCTTTTTCATATTTGCGTTTAATAAAAGCAGATAGTCCCAGTGCCGTATTGGGAGGCAGGGTAGTGGCGATCAGAGCCAGCACAAGCCAGTAGTTGCTTTCCGGTATTTGAAAGGAAAATCCGGTAGTAAAGACATCCGCAATACTGGGACCGGAGACAAATACCGTTAAGACGAAAGCCAGGACCATCAATCCGATAAAAACCCGGTTAATGTTTTCCAGAAGCTTATAAATACCAATCCAGGAAATAATTAGAGCACCAACAGCAAGAAAACTAACCCAGGCAAGCACAGGAATGGAAGGCAGAAAAAAGTTCAAGGCCAGGGCGGCACCGGTAAAGTTTCCTGCCTGAAAAGCAATAGCACCGAGAAGAAGGGCAATATACAAAGGAATGGACCAGCCTCGTCCCATATAGGAGCGGATGCCGTCCATAGCGGCCGTTTTGGTTTGAATTGTAAATTTCACAACCGGTTTTTGAAAAAAATAAGCTGTGAAACAGGCAATAACAAGAATCCACATGACTTGGAATCCATAAGTGGCTCCAGCCACTGACACCGTAGTAACGGTTCCCGGCCCTACTATACAGGCGGCTACTATCGCTGCCGGTCCAAGTGATTGAAGTTTTTCTTTCAGGGTTATTTTTTCATTGTCTTGGTTTACATTCGAATGTTTTACAATGATTTCTTTTTCTTTTTGGATAATAATCCCTCCTTTTCTTATTCAGTTTGATGTATTAATCAAACCACAGATACATGCTCGGGTCTGTGTAGATGGAAGATTATATACGAAACAAAAAAGAAGGACGGAGAAGAGAAGAATAAAACATAACAAAAAGCTAAATCAATTTAAGATAGCGTTTACATAACGTGCATAAGATTTCCGGTAGGAAGAGGAAATAAAGTATTGCCTGTTTAATGTAAAATTATAGTAAATTTATAGAAAGACCAGTGCGTGCTCAGCAGATGACTATCAAAAATAGAGAGAGATTACAACATGATAGCTGCCGGCAGAATCAAAAGAGAAAGGGGGATAACAATTAGTGGATACGAGAAGCGTTATTATTTTAAAAGAGTTAATGGCAGCTCAGGGACCTCTTACAAGCGAATATTTCGCCCAGTTGAACCGCGTTACCTCCAGAACGGCGAGAGAAGACGTGAAGCATATAAATGATAAATTAATGCAGCATGGGGCAGAAGTGCAGTCGTTAAAAGGAAAAGGGTACATTCTTACTATTGAAGATGATGCTGCCTTTAAATCATTTTTGGAAAAAGAATTTCAAACAGCTGCTGTATCATCTTCTTCTTTCCCGGATTTTCCTGAAGAACGGGTTCGTTTCTTGATTAAACGGCTGCTCCTGGCCAGCACATTTTTAAAACTCGAAGACCTGGCGGATGAACTGTTAATTAGTAAATCAACGATTCAAAATGATATTCGCATGGTAAAAAACATCTTTAAAAAATACGATATCACGTTGGAAAAGCGTCCGAATTACGGTCTTAAAGCAGTCGGAAGCGAATTTAAGATGCGCTTTTGTATGTCTGAGTACGTGTTTGCAGAACGAGAAGGCGTTACAAAAGATATATTCGACAGCCAGCTGCCCGGGCTTATTAAAGAGAATGTAAACGACATTTGGGACATTATTCTCGAAGAAAGCCAGGCCTCCAACATTACGTTATCTGATATAGCCATGAACAATTTATTTATTCATATAGCGATCACGTACAAAAGAGTCCAGTCCGGCCACCATGTGACGTTGTACCCTCGTGAATTTAAGGATATAAAAAGCAAGGAAGAGTATAAGGTAGCCGAGCGGATTGTCAGCCAGCTTGAGGCTAAGCTTCAGGTGACGTTTCCAGAAGTGGAAGTTGCCTATATTGCTATTCATTTATTAGGAACAAAAATGATTTCACAGGCCCATTTATCGGGACAGGATGTGGAAAAAGTACTGGACGCGCCGATTTATCAGCTGGCCCATTCCATTCTGGAAGCGATTGAAAATAAAATGGGACTCGGTATCCAGCACGATAAGGAACTTCTCGTCGGGCTGGGCCTTCATTTAAAGCCGGCAATGAATCGCTATAAATACGGGATGAATATTAGAAATACGCTGTTGTCTGATATCAAAATGAATTATCCGGTCGCCTTTGAAGCCGGCATTATTGCCGGACTTGTTCTGGAAGAATATACGGGTGTGCACATCGAAGAAGGAGAAATTGGATATATTGCCCTTCATATCGGAGCGGCAATGGAACGGAAAAAAGCGTATTCCGGTCCTAAACGGTGCATGGTTGTCTGCGCTTCAGGAGCTGGAAGCGCACAACTGATTTTCTACAAGCTGCAGTCCCAGTTCGGCAGCCGTCTCGAAGTGGCCGGCACTACCGAATACTACAAACTGGATCAGATATCTTTTGCCAACATCGATTTTATTGTGAGCACCATTCCAATAGCTGAAAAGCTCCCGGTACCGGTTGTCCAGGTGAAAACCATTTTGGGAGAAGGGGACCTGGAACGGATTGAAGGACATGTCGCGGAGCAGCACAGCAGTATCGCAGACTATTTAAAACAAGATTTGTTTTATTTTCAAAAACCCTTTTCCAACCGGGAGGAGGTTCTTGTTTTTCTTACAAAAGAGCTTCAGGAAAAAAACCTTGTACAGGACGACTACCTGGAACAGCTGATGGAGCGGGAAAATATTGCCCCGACCAGCTTTTGGAACCTGGTAGCGCTCCCTCACCCGGTGGCTACCCAGACCGATGAGACATTTCTGACTGTTTGTACGCTGCAGCGGCCGATCAATTGGGGAGAAAAGCGGGTCCAGCTTATCTTTTTATTAAATGTGGAAAAAGGAGACACACAGGATCTGCAGACACTGTATAAAGCTCTCCGCTACATTGTCGATAATATAAGTTTCGTGCAGCGTATTCTAAAGTGCCGCAATTATGAGGATTTTCTTAAAGTATTAAAAAACCAGCAGCCCTGAACCGGGGCTGCTTTTAATGTGATGCAGAACATTCGGAAATCACTTGTTTCCGCTTCGTAACGGAAAAAGTATGCGTTTTCATTTAGTCGATGCTCTCATACACTAAGATTACTCTTACAAAACAAATCAAGGAGGCAATACGATATGAAAAATATACTTTTGGCGTGTTCGGCAGGAATGTCGACAAGTATGCTCGTTTCAAAAATGGAAGAGGCTGCGAAAGAACAGGGTATTGAAGCGAACATTTGGGCTGTCTCTCAGGACAAAGCAATCCCGGATATGGAAAAAGCCGATGTGCTGCTGATCGGCCCGCAGATGCGGTTTATGAAAAAGAAGTACGCAGTCAAAGCAGAAGAAGTTGGCATTCCACTGGATATTATTGACCCGATGTCTTATGGACGGGTTGACGGAAAAGCCGTTTTATCAAGAGCAATGGAGCTTATCGAAAACAGGTAGCGTAAAGATTGTTTGGGAGAGGACTACACATAGAGACCTTCTCTTCCTCCTTTTTTAGTTAAAACGTGGAGAAGCATTTACTACATTTAGGAGGAGTTAAAATGAACAGCAACAGCAAGTTTATGGATTTGCTCGAACGGGTGCTTATGCCAATAGCAGAAAAACTAAACAATAACCGGTATTTGACGGCGCTTCGGGATGGATTTCTCGTAGCCCTTCCGCTTATTATATTCGGCTCGATCTTCGTGGTCCTGGCTAACCTGCCGTTTTTGGACCAAATGATCAGTGAAAGCGCCTTTGCCGCTTATCAGGAAGCTCTCGGTCCTGCTTCTGCTGCTACATTAAGTATTATGGCACTCTTTGTTATCATCGGAATAGGGTATAAATTGGTAGAACATTCCGGCGGCGAAGGTATTTATGGCGGGGTGGTGGCGCTTGCTGCTTTCTTAATTCTTACACCACAGATGATAGAAGAGACCCCCGGTGGAATTCCGACTTCTGCGTTAGGAGCGGAAGGATTGTTTGTAGGTATTATTACCGCGTTTGTTGCAGCAGAGGTGTACCATTTCTTCGTTAGAAAAGATTGGACGATTAAGATGCCGGCAGGCGTGCCGGGAGCAGTAACCCGCTCTTTCAGTGCACTGTTTCCGATCGCTTTGTCATTAACGTTATTCCTTCTAATCCGAATCGTCTTTACATTTACGCCGTTTGGAACGGTACAGAATTTCATCTATACCGTTTTGCAGGAACCGCTGACAGTACTTGGCGGAGGACTTCCAGCAACAATTGTCGCTGTCCTGTTAATTCAGCTGTTCTGGTTTTTCGGCCTGCACGGCCAGATTCTTGTGAACTCCGTTCTGGACCCGATCTGGTATACTCTCAATAATCAGAATTTAGAAGCATTTCAAGCCGGACAGGAGCTGCCAAACGTTGTAACTAAACAATTCATTGATACATTCATTGTAGGTATCGGCGGTTCCGGTATGACGCTGGCCGTTATTCTTGGTATCTTCCTTATCGGGCGCAGCAGGCAGATGAAGCAGGTAGGAAAAGTAAGTGCGCCTCCCGGCATATTTAATGTAAACGAACCGATCATTTTTGGACTGCCCATCATTTTAAACCCACTTGTTATTATTCCATGGCTGCTTGCTCCTGTTGTCGTCTGTGTTGTGGTTTACTACTCGATGCTTACAGGGCTGGTACCAAGGCCTGCCGGTATTATTGTTCCGTGGACGACGCCTCCGTTAATCAGCGGATTTCTGGCTACAGGAAACGCATGGCAGGGAGCAGTAATGCAGCTGGTCAGTATGTTCATTGTGTTTGTAATCTGGTGGCCGTTCCTGAAAGTGATGGATAAGCAGTACTACGAGCAGGAGCAGTCAGAAGAAGCGGCGATTGCAGTAGTAACAGAAGACCAAGAAGAGACAAGAGAGTCTTCCAACTAAATACCGCCAATATGGATACGGGGAAAGGAAAGGTCGTATGGAACAAATTACAGAAGTGGCGTTTCAAATTATATTGTACGCCGGAAATGGAAAATCAAGTGCGATGGAGGCTATTCAAGAAGCAAAAGTCGATAACTTTGAAGAAGCAGACAGGCTCATTGTAGAAGCAGGAGAAGAACTTGGCAAAGCGCATAAATACCAGACGCAGCTTCTACAGCAGGAAGCAAGTGGAGAAAAATCACCTATAAATGTGATGCTGATTCACTCCCAGGACCACTTGATGACATCAATGACCGTCCGCGACCTTGCTGTTGAGATTATCGAAATTTACCGCACCAGATTATAAAGGAGGATCTCTTGTATGACACTGCAGTATACATTCCCAAAAGAATTCTGGTGGGGGAGCGCTACTTCCGCCACACAGATTGAAGGTGCTGCCTCAGAGGAAGGAAAAGGCTTAAACATTTGGGACTACTGGTACAGCCAGGAACCTAACCGCTTTTTCAACGGCGTAGGACCGGAAACGACTTCTGACTTTTATCATACGTACAAAGAAGATATTCAGCGGATGAAAGATATCGGGCATAATTCATTTCGATTTTCCATTTCCTGGTCCCGTCTGATTCCAGGCGGAGAAGGGGACGTGAATAAAGAAGCGGCAGCATTTTACCAACGTGTGATTGATGAATTGCAGGCTCAGGGTATTGAACCGTTTATCACGCTATTTCACTTTGATATGCCGCTGGAGATGCAGGAAAAAGGCGGCTGGAAAAGCCGGGACGTGGTTGAGGCATACGCAGTTTTTGCAGAAAAATGCTTCGAATTATTTGGTGGGAAAGTGAAAAAGTGGTTTACGTTCAACGAACCGATTGTGCCGGTGGAAGGCGGCTACCTGTACGATTTTCACTATCCAAATGTCGTGGATTTCAAACGTGCGGTGCAGGTCGCGTATCATACCATTATCGCTCATGCCAAGGCCGTGGCAGTTTTTAAAAAGCTCGCTGTGCCGAATGGACAGATCGGTACTATTTTAAACTTGACCCCTTCTTATCCAAGAAGCCAGAATCCAGCGGATTTACGGGCGTCCCGCATTGCCGATTTGTTCTTCAACCGCAGCTTTCTGGACCCGATGGTGAAAGGGGAATTTCCGGAAGAGCTGACAGCCATTCTGCGTGAACATGGACAGCTGCCGGAGATGCTCGAAGGCGACAAGGAACTTATTAAGCATAATACGGCCGAACTTCTCGGCGTGAACTACTATCAGCCGCGGCGCGTGAAGGCAAAAGAGCACCTGCCGAACCCATATGGCCCGTTTATGCTCGACTGGTACTTTGATCTTTATGAAATGCCGGGCAGAAAAATGAATCCTTACCGCGGCTGGGAGATATATGAAAAAGGCGTTTATGACATTATGATCAACCTCCGTGACAACTATGGAAATATCGAATCGTTTATTTCAGAAAACGGAATGGGCGTCCAGGATGAAGAGCGGTTTATCGAAAACGGCCAAATTCAGGATGACTACCGGATTGACTTTATCCGGGAACATTTAAAGTGGCTGCACCGGGCTATCGAAGAGGGGTGCAATGCCAGGGGATATCACCTCTGGTCCTTTATGGATAACTGGTCCTGGATGAATGCTTATAAAAACCGCTACGGCTTCTTTTCGGTGAATATCGAAACGCAAGAACGTACCGCCAAGAAAAGCGCCGGCTGGATCACAGACGTTTCCAACAATAATGGATTTTAATGCATACAAAAACAGGGCCGGAGTTCCGGCCCTGTTTTCCAGGTTGTTGAGAAAGTTTTCTTGCTCGGCCGTTTTTTTGTGGGCAAGGGGCTGGAATGGTCGTATACTAAAAAGAAAAAGGACGATCCTAAGATGCTTGGCAAAGCCAAAAATCATCGACGCAATCAAGTAACTGTTTCTGTAAAAGAACTGGTGTCCGCTGATCACTTTCTCCGAACTATTGATACAATGATTGATTTTCAATTTATTGAAGAAAAACTGGCTTCGTAAGTTTTCTTTTATTTAATCTCTATATTCTCTAAACAACATCTGGTACACAATGTAGAGGGACACCAAAGAAGTATCATGCTTACAATAGTAAGAAAGATACTCAAGGGAGAGGTTGGTAAGCAAAAAGCGAGCAGCGAAAGGCATACATCGCCAAGAAAATGTAGCATGACGAGCTGTATACCAGTTGCTGCCGGCGCCGTTTGCGATGCCCCGGACAGAGAGTGCCCCCATAGCTGAAAAATAATTTGGAGAGCAAGGAGGAAAACAAGTGGAAGAAGAGAGCCGTAAAACCGCTGGCTGGCTTGTTATCGTATTGCCTACAGTGATTTATGGGGGAGTTAGTCTACTGCAAATGATTGTTTCCATGGACGCAGGTTATGTAGATAATCAAATTCGGCAGGATTTGTTTCGTGCAGGTCATGCGCATGCGGGAGTGCTCCTTATCTTGGCGTTGGTCGTGCTGTTATATGTGGATCATACTTCCTACGGACCGGGACCGAAGCGCTTCATCCGGCACAGCATTCCATTATCGGCCATTCTGCTTCCGGTTGGTTTTTTCTTTTCCGTATTAGATCCGCAGGCCACAGAGCCGAATGCTTTTATTTATACTGCTTACGCTGGGGCTGTCCTTCTTGCCGCCGGTTTATTGACGCTTGGCTTTGGCTTGGTGAAAAATAAAAGTAGAAACAGAGACTAACACGTCCTTCTTGTTTTAACTCATAGAAAGTAGATGAGTATGAAGATTTAAATGGGTGTATGTATATTCCTGTTTCTTAAATGTTCCAGTATGATGCATTAGTGTCTTATCCTTGTCAGAAGTATGATTTTTGCCTGAATATACGTTTCCAGGAAAAAAGAATCCTGGTAGGGTTTTCAACACCATTTTTAGGGGGGGAGCGATACTAGAAGTAATTGCTTTCTTTAGTGCTTAAATGAAAACTATCTAAATTTTAAAAGCTGTCGAGAAAGGTTTCTTTCTCGGCAGTCTTTTTATGGGTAAGGGACTGGAATGGTCGTATACTGAAAAGAAAAGGGGCGATCCTAAGATGCTTGGCAAAGCCAAAGACCATCGACGCAATCAAGTGACTGTTTCTGTGGAAGAGCTGGTGCCCGCTGATCACTTTCTTCGAACCATTGATAGGATGATTGATTTTCAGTTTATTGAAGAAAAACTGGCTTCCTATTATTCGCCGACCACCGGTCGGCGTAAAGGATGATTTTTTTCGGAAACAGCGAAAAAAGAACGTGGATCGAACGATCCACGGAAAAAAACAACCTTGTTTCTTTCATTTCTCAACAACCTGAAAAACAGGACCGGAGTTCCGGCCCTGTTTTCTATTGGTTTTCCGGCAGAGTAAGGCCTGCTTCTTTTTCCAGCACTAAATCAAAAGCCGTTTTTCCTTTTTGCAGAACGGAATCCCGCCATTCTTCATCCTCGGGATAAAAGAGACGATCCATGTCTTGTTTAATTTTGTCAATATCGTCCCGCTTTTCAGCACCTTTCCAGTAAAAGTGGTTTTCATTGATAACGGTCTGAAGTGCTTTGATCTGGTCTTTTAACGAGTTACCGAGCGTTCCGAATTCAAACAGGGTTGAGAAGATTCGTTTCTGCGGAAAGCGCCGGCTGAATACATCCTGCACATATTCTGCATCTTCGCCCTTAATACGCTTTACATCGGTTTTCTGCACATCATTTACATTGGAAGAGGAGAACTGCTTTTTCATTACTTTTTCTTTCCTCGGCTCGGAATGGGGCACTTGAATCCAAAGCTTATTGGCTGGTCCGAGTCCGGTATGAATATCTATAAATATGACATTTTTATAGGGGCGGATCCATTCTTCCATATGGGAAAGCAATGTGGATACGGGTTCGTCATAGTCCCGGCCTCCGTAAAATATGCCGCGTGGATACTGGTACTGCCCCATGGTAGCTGCTGTTTCCATTCCGTTTTTTCCCTGGCGGAGAAAACTGCGCAGCAGCATTTTATACAGCTGCTTATTCTGTTTTTTTAAATCAGAAATCGGATGCTCAGGCAGAAAAAGGTCCTTCTCTTTCTCAAACCGTTTGTTTAAATGCGCCGGTACGTTACTCCAGTCTTTAATAAAGTTCCGGTTTAAGTCTATGTTGTTTTCGCTGAACCGGCGCCTGTGTTTCATGCCCCACGGGTTCACGGCATGAACGAGACGCAGCCCGGTTGTATTGGGGTTGAGCTGGGGCAGGTAGTGCTCGATAAAGTAGTTCAGCAGGGCGGTGCCGGCATAGCCTTCAATACCGTGAACGCCTGTCGTAATAATGATTAAGTTTTCCTTATAAAACTGGCCGTCTGCGCGAATAACATCCGTGGTGTTGTTATCTTCCAGCTTGCCAATAGGATACGAAAGCAGGTCGGCTTTCCGCCAGATTTTCTGTACAAACGGCAGTTCTCCGATAAACCGGTCCCGGGACTGTTCATATGTTTCCGAAAAATAGTGACTTTGCTGCTTCATGTAAAACGCTCCTTTTTGAGATTCTCTCTTCTTCTATTTCCAATGGGAAGCGGAGTTAAACGATAATAAAAAACCACCCTTTCCTACATAACGATAGAAAAGAATGGTTAAAGTATATTAATAAAGGACCGGCACATCCGCGAGCGCATTATTTACTGTTCCGTATTCAGAGGCGTGCGGGCGGTCATCGCTGTCTTCATAGCCGTAATCGATCATCCGGTTACGGTTGAGACACAGCTTCGTAAGTTCCGGCTGAAGCAGGTCGAACAGTTCAAAGCGTTCCTGCAGCTCAGGAAAGCGTTTCTGGTATTCGACGATCACCGTTTTCACAGAGCTCCAGAATGCGGTTTCCCCAAGCAGATTGTCTTCTTCGAACAGCTCAGCCAAGTAGCGGTAATGGCAGATAAACAGCCCGGTGAAGACGAACTGTACGAGGCCTTCCGGAGGCTCACTGCGGAGTACGGTTTTCATTCGTTTGCTGATCGAAGTAAGCTCCGGCAGCGGCTGGTCGCTGATATTAACGTCATCTACAAAATCTTTCATGATCAGGCGCTTGGGCCGGCCGTTTTCCAGCACGATAATAGTATTCTGCCCGTGCGGGGAAAAGACGGTACCGTACTGGTACAAGTAATGAAGCAGAGGAGGGAGCACGGCCTGATGAAGAGCGGCTGTCCACTCTTCGGCGTTTAATCCGGACTGCTTCATCCAGACGGAAACGAGAGACGTGCCGGCGTTGTCCCGATGGAGCAGCGAAGCTAACGTAACCGCCTGTTCGCCAGGCTTCAGTGCTTTATAAATGCTTTCCCGCCAAATGGCGCCGAGCATTTCTTTGTATTGGTAAGGGATGCCCTCGACGCTTTCATAAGCAGGGTTATCGACGTGAATGCTTACTTCTTCTCCCAATAGATAAAGCCCGCATGTCGTGTGCAAAAACTCGTCTTTTTCCCAGATGTTTTTAATAAAAGTGGTGACTTCCGGTGCGATACGCGTTCTTTCGCCGGGAAGTCCCCGGTAAACGAGCGTATTTAAAATACTCATAGGAAGTTTCACATGGTATTTTTCTTTGTCTGATTGATTAACAAACGTACGGACGGACTGCTGGGGCAGGTAAAGGTCTTCCCCGTCGCCGAGAGGGACAATCTGCCGCATGGCAATTTCCTCGGCAAATGCCGTAATCAACACGTTTTCCCACTGCCAAGGATGAACGGGCAGAAAGACATAATCTGCCGGCTCAAGCTCATAGGAATAAAGCTTGTGTTCAAACTCTTTCCATTTGGCAGGACCGCATTCTTCTTCTAAAAAAGAAGAGGCTTGAATATGCTCGAGCTGCTGCACGTGGGCCAGTTCGGACTTTACAGCAATCCAGTGCAGGCGGACCGTCTGCTTTTGTTCCGGTGCATACTGCAGGTAGTCTTCGTAGTTGAAGCCGATGCGTCCTTTGTTATAAGTAATCCACGGGTGGCCGGCCATTTCGCCTTCCAGGTCGCTGTAATCCATGTCCGCCATTGTTTCTGCTGTAACTGGACGGGCGAGTAAGTGGCAGTCCGCCAAAAGAGTATGCTGGTACTCTTTGATTAAATGCCCGACAGTCGTGCTGCTCATCGGCAGCATCTGCTGAAGTTCGAGCAGAAAGCTGACCGCACGAATCGGTTCGGCGGCTGGTTCTTTGGACAGGGAATCAGGCTTTACAGTATAGCTGTCGAAAAGACGCGGAACAGCCTGGAACCAGTAGGTGGACGTTCCTGCCGAAAGCTTCCGCCAGTGTCCTTCCCCGGCTTCAGGCTGGATCATGTCTTCGTACATAAATTCCTGAAGCATTTTGGCAGTAAGACGCCGATTCGCTTCTTCCCATAAATGCGGCTGAATATGCGTGCTGATAGATGCTTCATGTTTCATAGCAATTCCTCCGATCAACTTAATTTAATATCATATCGTTATGAGCTATCCTCCTGAAGGTGCACGGTTTTCGTCCTGGAAACGGACTGCCTCTGCCGCGAAAGCGTACCGGCCCCGAGCAGCAGAATCAAGGCGCAGGCGAGCAGCACAGCGGCTGCGGCAAACGGAGCAGACAGCCCGTAGCCTTGAATGACCATTTCTGCTGCAAAAGGGGCGGTCAGCAAAGCACTGTTTTGAAAAAGCGCATAAAAGCTGTAGCTTCCGCTTCCGGCAGCGGGGCCCATCATTTGAAAAAAGGACGCATCGAGACCGGCATGGCCGATGGTTAAAGCAAGTCCGTAAAGCACTCGCACGAGTACGAAAGCCGTAAAAGCAAGCGGGAGCGCCTGCAGCAGAAGAGAAATCGTTAAAAGAGCGATAGCGGCAAGAGCAAGGCCATAGGTTTTTTTCTCATTCCAGCCTTTAAATAAGAGAGGCAGCGTCAAAAGAGCCACAGCGCTCGGCAGCATAAACAAAAATCCGGCGGTGGCAAGGTCCATGGAGTACACCTGCTGCGCAAACGTCGTAAAATACGGTCGGACCATCTGATTGCCTAAATGAAAAGCAAGCGCGGCCAGGCCAAAAATAGAAACGAGCAGCATCATTGAAGGAGCGGCTGGTCCGGGTCCTGTGTCTGCTTCCGCAAGAAGAACGGACCGGGACGCGTTCCGGAGCTTTTTTGCCAGCAGCAGTAAGAAGACGTCAAATACGGCCAGTACAAGAAATATCGCAGCCGGCCAGCTTGTCATCATAACCAGAGCCCCCGCTGCAGTGGAAAGCAGCAGTGCACCGTGAAAGACAAACTGGTAGGAAAGCGCGTGGCGTCCGGGTTGATGGCGGGAAAGCTGCACCGCTTTCGGATAAAGCAGCAGCATACTGGTTTTTAAAAACACTAAAATAATAGAAAGCGCAAAGAAAATAGATGCCTCCGGCGCAAACGCCATGGCAGTGAACAACAGTGGGGAAACCGTCAGGCAGCGTACAACAATATCGGTAATATCCCGCTTTTTGGCCAGCCGGCCCCAAAAAGGAAGCGCGGTAATGGCAGCCGCCCGGCATCCAAAAATATAAACAGCAGTAAAGCCCAGGCTTTCCCGGCCAAACGCTTTCTCAAAAAACTGAGGGTAAAACGGAGAAAGCATCACTTCAGCGAAAATCATAAAAAATAAAAGTGTATAAATCATCCGGGAAAGAGAGCGGCTGTTATCCGAAGTGTTGAAAGACATTTTCCCTCTTCAGGTTGTACACGTCGCGGCCGAGTAATGCATTAATGATGGCTGCATTGCGGAACGCCCCCAGGCCTAAGTCCGGCGCACCGGGACCGTGGGTGTGCATTTCTGCATTCTGCACATAGACGTTCCGCGATGTGGCACGGGTCTGCTGCACGCTGTAATCTTCATTAATGCAAAGCCGGTCATAGCCGTCGCGCTGCCATTCGCTTTCTGCTTCTGCCAGAAATTCAGGAATGCGCTGCTTATAGCCCGTAGCGAGAATAATAATATCTGATTCGCACGTGAACGTTTCTTCTTTTTCCCACTGAGTGAACGTTAAACAGTTATCTGCTTCGGTTCCGGTCTCACATTTAGAGAGCTCGGAAAGAGGCTGCATATGAACGTTCAGGTCGGCTCCGCCGATCGATTTTTCATACAGCACATCATAAATGTTGGCAATGGTTTCCGTGCTGATCCCTTTATAGAGAAGATCCTGCTTCGCAAGCGTCCGGTCTTTCGTTTCCTGGGTCAGGCTGTAGAAATAGTTCGTGTAATCCGGTGAAAAGTGTTCCAGGCCGAGTTTGGAATATTCCATAGGGAAAAATCCGCGGGAGCGCGTAAACCAGTTCAGCTTCTGCTGCCCGCTTTTATTTTCAAGAATCGTTTCAAATATTTCAGCCGCACTCTGCCCGGAGCCGACGACCGTAATGGAACGTGCGTCCCGGCACTCCTGCTGTTTATCAAGAAACGAAGCCGAATGAAAGACAGAGTCGTTGTTTTCCAAACCTTCTACCGGAGGAAAAGATGGTTTTGTTCCAATGCCCATAACAATATTTTTGGCTTCGTGTATTTCGACAGCGCCGGAATCAATGGCGCGGACACGTACCGTCCACCATTCATTGTCCTTGGGGGAGACAGCTTCTACGTTCCAGCCAAACCGGCAGGAATCCAATTGGGAAGCAGCCCACTGGCAGTAATGATTGTATTCACGTCTCGGAATATGGAATTTCTCATAAAAATAAAATTGATAAAGCCGGTTCTTTTCGTTTAAATATTCCAAAAAAGAAAAGCGGCTGCGTGGGTGAACCATCGTAACAAGATCAGCCAGAAAGGGAACCTGGAGAGTAGTGCCTTCGATCAGCATCCCTGGATGCCATTCAAAAGCAGGTTTGGCATCAAAGAAAACAGACTGTGTGTCCGGGTGTTCGTCCAACAGGGCTGCAAGGCCTAGATTAAAGGGGCCCAGCCCTATGCCGAGAAGGTCCCACTGCTTAACTGGTTTATTGTAATCCATGTGTTTCAACCGCCTTTTTAAAAGAATCTCTCCGGCAGGCCATCAGCAGGCCGGTTTTGACAGGAAGCTGTATCGGCTTAATCGGTTCATAGCCGCATTTGCGAAAGATATGAATCATTTTTTCGTTGCGGATATCCGGTTCCGCCATTACTTTACACGTCTCCGGATGATCCAAAAACAGGCGTTCTGTCATAGCAGCAAGAAAAGGAAGCGCCAGGCTCTTTCCCAGGTAGGTTTCCGGGCCGAAAAGCAGATGTACGCCTTCATCTGCAGGATGGGAGTGATAGAAGCGGGCAATAATATCTTCCCGCGCCTGATAAGTTTCCCAGTAGCTCATCGGCTCGCCTTCGTATAACCCGATCCAGAGCTGCTGGTGGGTGTCAGACAGTGCTTTATCCAGATGTATAGAGAAAGCTTCTTGTGATAGATCAAGGTGCCAGTATGGAACCACGTGGGGTTGATGCATCCACTCCAGCAGCATCGCTTCATCTTTTTGGCGTTCAAAAGGACGAAACGTAATGGCCGTGGAAGAAATAGATAGGTTGGAACTAGATGCTGTCATACGATCGCCTCTCTTTTTTAAAGAATTGGAACAGACTGGTCTTTGCTGTTCGCAGCTAAAGGGTTTGTTACATTCGTGTAGACAGATTGTTCTTCCAGCGTTCCGGTAAGCTCATCCATATTGCGGAAGGTGGTAAGAAGGTTGGCTTTGCACGGAAGGGCAGGTTCCTCCAGCAGGCTTTCAATCAGACGGGAGGAAGACGACTCTGCGACCGGCTTCATTTGTTTCAGCTGCGTTCTAACGGCCTCAAGCAGCGGCTCTTCGTCGATAAGACCGCTCGTGCCAAACGCGTTGATGAGCCCGAAAATATGATTGTAGAAAAAATAATAACGAAGCCGTTCGTCGACAAGGGCATCTGAGCAGACGGTATGGCTTTTATCTTTTAATTCCGGCACAAACGACTCAAGGTAGGTTTCTTTAGAGGCAGCAAAATAATAGCCCTGGTTGTCACGGTAGTAAAAATGCTTCGGCCAGCCCTGCTCCCTCGTGAGAACAGCATTCTGCTGATGAGCCTCTAAAGCAATGCCATGGGTGAAATAAAGCCAGAGAATCGGCTGCAGGGAAATAGACAAATAGCGCTCAAACCAATCCAGGCTGACGTCCTCCAATGTCCGGTTCTCCTGCTTGGAGATAGATTCTATCACCCGGTATAAGTGGGATTTCTGTCCTTCCACCGGGTCCTGGCAGAGTCCGGCTATTAATGAGGTGTTTTCTTTGTTTTTTCCTTTGAACGGATTCTCCCGGATCACGGTTTCAAATCCGCTTTCGGTTTCTCCCTGAACATTGAGATAGGCGGGGTCTTTTGTAATAGAAAACCCGGGAAAGTAATCGTGAAGCTGTCCGCCGACAGCGCTGTTAAGTATGTCATGAATAACGAGTCCGCGTTCGAGTTCCATCCGTTTGTTCACACGAAGGGAATTGGTCACCTTCACAGGGATGGAAAGTTTGAGCATAATATCGCTTTCTTCGTTATACAACGTCCGGATGGAAGATGTCGCCGCAAAAGCAGGGCCCATCCGTCCGGCATCTATTATTTTTTTGTCATGCAGCCAGGCTTGTACATGAGGCTGTTCAAGCAGCGTAGAAGCCTGCAGGGGGTGAACCGGGATTAATGTATAGTCAGCGTACTTTTGCCACTTTCGGCGTTCGTCCGCCGAAAACAGGCTGAGAATTTTCTCTTCCGCCGATTCGCCGTCGGCGCTTTTTGCTTCAGCGAGGGAAGCGTGCACCCAAAAGTAGTGAAGAGTGAAGCGCCCTTTTGTTTCCGGTGAATACAGCAGGGTTTCCTGTTCGTTCATCCCCTGCCGGCTTTTCGGCGTCGGGTGAAACAAATGTCCGTACAGGAGGGACTGCTCGGATTCGATAAACGAGCGGCCGGCCCGGTAGAGGCTGGGCGTATCGGCGCTCCGGTTTTCCAGAAAGAAAGCAATATTTTCATAGCTTAAAAGAATCCGCTTCATTGCTTCCGGGACATGCCGGCTTGTTTTGTATTCCAGGGCAAGCTCCTTTAATAAGAGATTCGAAGCTGTTACTAAATCAGCATCGAGCCACTGCGCCTGCCGTTTTGCTTTATAAAGCAGCGGAAAGGAAAACAAATGCCTTCCCGTAAGTGATGCATAGTGAAGAGGAGCCATAAGCTCCATCTCCTGATGCGGCAGGTCAATATAAAGACGGCCGGCTTTCTGCTCTCCGGCTCCTGTTTCTCTGATGTAGCAATTTAAAAAGCTCTGCAGCGTAACTTCTTCCGCTGTTTTTGTGTTATCCATGCGTTTCTTCCTCCTTTAAACGACGGCCGATCTTAAGAATAGAGCGGATCAGCGTAATAATCTGGTCTTCGGAAATGCTCGGATTTAACAAGGTTACTTTCAAATACTGCCTGCCTTCCAGGCGTGTTTTGGCTAAAATGGCCGTACCGTCAAAGAAAAGCTCTTCTTTAATGCGACGGTTCCATTCGTCTACAACAGCCGGTTCGCTTTCGTCATCGCGGTAGCGGAAAACAATCGCATTGGACGGCGGCGCGACGGGAACGTCTAATTCTTCCAGAGGCTGCATTTTTTCATAAAGAAACTGAACCGCTTCAATGGTCTGGTCAATAATGCCGCCCAGTGCTTTGGTACCGGTGCAGCGAAGCGTCATCCAGAGCTTTAAAGCGTCAAAGCGCCGGGACGTCTGAACAGATTTTCCGGCAAGGTGCACCATGCCCGATTCCTCATCCTCCGGAGGATTCAAATAATCGGCGTAATGGCTTGTATATTGAAAATTCTTTCCGTCATTGATTAGGAACGCGCCGCAGCTGACCGGCTGGTAAAACAATTTATGAAAATCAATGGTCAGGGAATCTGCTTTTTCTACTCCTTTAATCTGGCCGGCGTGCGTCTCGCTTAAAATTAATCCGGCCCCGTAAGCGGCGTCGACATGTAACCAGATATCTTCCTGATAGGCGAGAGAGGCCAATGCATCGAGCGGATCCACGCTGCCATAATCAGTGGTTCCGGCCGTAGCGAAAATGGCGATAGGCAGGAGTCCGTCCTGCTTGGCCTGCTCTAAAGCCCGGCGGCATGCTGCGGCGTCCATTTCCTGCTTATCATTAACCGGGACGGTGATAACAGAGTTTTCGCCTAGTCCAAGCTGAGAGGCGGCCTGTTTTACCGTGAAGTGGGCCCGTTCCGACGTGAAAATGCGAAATCGGGAAGCTTCCGGCGGCAGTCCATCCTGTTTGATGTTGTGATGCAGCCTGTTGCTTGCATATTGATTACGGGCCATAAGAAGCCCCATATAATTTGATTGGGTACCTCCGCTCGTGAAGACGCCGTCCATTTCCGGAGAAAAGTCGAACAGCTCGCCGAGCCAGGAAATAAGCCGTTCCTCGGTAAACGTTGCAGCCGGACTCTGGTCCCAGGAATCCATGGACTGGTTTAACGTATTCAGAATAATTTCGCCTGCGAGTGCCGGAATCATAGGGGCACACTGGAGGTGAGCCATGCAGTAAGGATGCTGAACCATAACGGACTGTTTAATGACTTTTTCTTTTATATCTTCCAATACATCGGCAAATGGCTCTCCGTTAACGGAAGCCGGGGGAGAGGCGGCCAATGCATGTTTTATATCGTCAGGGTGGCTGCCGGAATACGGCTTATCCGTTTTCCTCAGCACGTCCGCCATTTCTGCGACGGTGTGATGCAGATCTATTTCAAAGCGCTCCAGACTGGAAGGGTCCAGGTGAAGCAGTGTTTGTTCTGTTGTATGCTGAAGCGTCTGATCTTTCATTAGTACCATCTAACAAGCCCCTTTCGATTTTTGATAATGAAAATCATTATCAATGGAGTGAGATAAAAAAAGCGCCTGACAGCGCGCCGATTTTCTGTAACGTTACCTAATGTATGCTATGAAAAATAATCTGTCAATCTATATGCCCGGAATCGGTAACAATCTATCATATTAGTAGAAATAACAAACAATTACTGGGAAAAAAAGAAGGCAGATAGACATACAAAAAAACAAAAGGACTAAAAAAAGCACCTCTATCGTTGAGCGATAAAGGTACCAGCTGGTGCAGCCATGCTATGTGAGGGCTTTGTCGTTTCGATCCACGACCCGCTGATAAAGCGAGTCAAACTGCTGGAGCTCTCTGGATGTGAGGGTCGACGTTTGGAGTCTGGCCCCGTGCCCGTAGACGACAGTGGTCAACAAACGCTTTGTGACGTCCTGGATGTCGAGCGGTCTGTCGTATAGTTCAGAAAGAGAGGACATGACCTTCGGGTTAATCCTCGGCCATTCATAGCGCACCGATTCGCCGTTAACAACGATGGAATAGAATTCTTTCAGCAGTTCCGCCCGTTCTTCGCCGTATTCGGTGACGGCCAGGTAAATTTGGACGGCGATTCCGCCGCGGATGCGGCGCTGGGAAATGCCGGCAAACTTCCGGCCTCCCATACTAAGGTCATATGTTCCGGGGCAGTAGGAGCCGACCACTTCGTAAGCTTCAATAGGAAGCGGCGCATCAGAAAACACTTCTTTCATCAGCTCCCACATAAAGTCGTAGCCGCTGTTAATGGAAATACCGCGCTCTTCTTTCATAATAAGAGAAAGATTGTAGATGCCTTCATCGAGCACGACCGCAAGGCCGCCTGAATTCCGTACAATAACGCGGTAGCCCTGTTCTTCCAGATAACGGCATCCTTCCATAATATGTGGGAGGCGGCTGTCCTGAATCCCCAAGACAACAGTAGGAGAATGAACCCAGGACCGCATTACCGGGTCGGAGAGTCCTTCTCCGACGCTTGTACAGAGTGTGTCATCAAGCGCAAAGGACTGCAGCGGGTGATATTGAAGACCGGAGCTGGAATGATCGATCCAGCGCCAGTTTTGTCCGTTCCATTTATCATGCACGTTCATGTGACTATCTCCGTTTCTATAGTACATAAAGCAGGCAGCTGCTTTACTATTTATCTACTCAAATTCTCCTTATTATAGCAGACCGAAAGAGTGGATAAAAGCCAGCCGTGGCCGGGTTGTTTATATACGGGCAGCGGGCTGTATGGCTCCTTCTATGCTGTAGTCTTCCAGAGACAGGCTGATCTCCTGGTCCATCGCAAGTCTGGCCAGCTCGGCTCCAAGAAACGGGCCGGTTGTTAATCCGGAAGCGCCCAGGCCGTTAGCGGCCAGAAGTCCTTTTGTTTCCGGTACAAAACCAATTACCGGCAGAAAGCCCGGCGTGGAGGGACGGAAGCCGACACGAACTTCTTTAATCATGCTTTTTCTCAGGCCCGGTGCCATGTGAAGGGCACTTTCAAGAAGCTCGAGGTAACCTGCAGCCGTAGGCTGGGCGGTGGTGGCATAATCTTCGTGAGTAGCACCGACAACAATATGGCCATTGGAAAAAGGCACCATATAATGAGGGCCGGAAGGGATAACGACCGGCCAGTTTTCCGTGGCGGTATTTTCGATCTGCATATGCATAATCTGGGCCTTCTGGGACTCTACCGCAAAAGAAAGGCCGAGCGGCTCCAGACATTGATCCGCCCAGGCGCCGCCTGTAAGAATCACGCGGTCTGCATAGTAGTTCTCATTGTTCACGGTGACGCCCTGTACCGTACGGTTATCATGAATAAGAGACGCTTCTTCTCCCTGCACCCAGGAAGCTCCCAGCTGGCGGGCCGCTTCCAGCAGTGCCAGACGGAGAGCGCGGCCGTTTACTCTCGCTCCTCCGCTTACATAAACAGATTGGTAATGGTCTGCTAAAAGAGGAAAGGCCTGCTTTGTTTGTTTTTCATTTAATGAGAAAACGTGGCCGATTTCCGGCGCCTGTTCCCGACGCTTGATGGCTCTTTCCGCGGTTTTTGCTTTTCGGTTGCCATCCCGGTGCAGGCTTAAGGCACCCGTGCTTTTATAACCGGTATCATGCTGGCCCAGTGCCTCCAGCTGTTTAATCAAATCCGGGTAATAGGCAGCGCCGTTCCGGGCCAGAAAATACCATGGTTTGTTTCTTCTTTGAGAAAGCCATGGGCATACGATACCAGCACCCGCATCAGTTGCCTGGCCGGCATGCGCCCGATCCACTACAGTGACGTTTGCTCCGGAAGCGGCCAGGTGATACGCTGTGGAAGCACCGAGAATTCCTGCTCCAATGACAATGTAATCAGACATAATGTATCTCCTTTTTGTATCGTTTCTTCTGCTAGCTTACATGATTTCAGCGTGTGTTTCACGAATTCTTTCCTTATAGATCAATACAATTGCAGAAAAAATGAAACAAAACGAATTATTCGCTCGTAAAATAAAAGAGGCATAAAAATGAACGTACCAGGGGGTCACATGAAAGCAAAACCAGTTGAACGTTATGATGTGAATATGTGGTTTTTATTGTTTTTATTTGGTGTCTTCAGCTGCCTGGCTATTTTTACAGCCCAGGAGATGGCGCAGTATGAAAATAATTTCATGATAAGGCAGGCCGTTTTTTTTCTGCTCGCTTTTGCGATTACCTTTGTTGTCCAGCATATTGATTTTGAATACTACTTAAAAATGTCCTGGGTACTGTATGGGTTTGGATTATTTCTTCTCATCGTCCTATTATTTGCGCCGGAAAGTATTGCACCAACCATTAACGGGGCTAAACGCTGGTTTACGCTGCCCGTTGTCGGTAATTTTCAGCCTTCTGAATTAATGAAAATATTCGTTATTTTGTTATTAAGTACAATTATCTATAATCATAACCGTATGTACCAGGAACGTACGATTCAAACGGACTGGAAGCTGTTCGGTAAAATGGCTATGGTGGTTATTCCTCCGGTTCTTATTCTCACCCAGCAGCCGGATATGGGAATGATCATGATGACAGGGGCTATTTTTGCGGCGCTTCTTATTGTATCTGGTATAACGTACAAAATTCTCATACTATTATTTGGAATCCCGATACTTGGAATGGCTTTGTTTTTATTCGCCTTCTTCCGATTTCCGGGCGTAGTCGAAACGGTTTTGTTTGCTAATTTATCTGATTATCAGGTGAGCCGCTTTTACGGCTGGCTGAATCCATTTGAATATGTGGATGAAGGATTTCAGGCAGCACGCGCTATTTCCTTAATAGGAACAGGCGGCCTTACAGGAAGCAACGAAAATATCTATCTGCCTGAGGCGCATACCGATTTTATTTTCGCTGTTATCAGTCATAATGCCGGATTTCTTGGAGGCGCACTGCTGCTTATTTTATATTTTGTTCTGCTTTATCTCATCATCATGATTGCCTTTAGATGCCACCACACCTACGGCACATTAATATGTGTAGGCATTGTTGGAATGCTTGCATTTCAGGTGTTTCAAAATATCGGAATGAACGTTGGTTTTCTTCCTGTGACCGGGTTTACGCTGCCCTTTATCAGTTATGGAGGCAGTTCTCTTGTTACGACTATGCTGGCAGTAGGCATTGCCCTGAGCGTCCGATTTCATAGTAAGCAGTTTATGTTTTCAAGCAGCGATTCGGAATAAAAAAGAAGACTTATAATTCAAGAGGTTTTTACACTTGGCTGTGTTACCCACAGTAAGGATGGCATTTCGCACCTTCATTTACTGAAGGTGTTTTTGTTACGGAAGCAAAAAAAGGAGAGAAAAGTAGAGATGATGAATTTTTTTCGTATTTTCTTTTTATGCAGTATTCGGCTGGTACTGGGATTAGTTATGATTGCTGCCGGAGTGGAAAAGGTTTGGGATATCAGTACATACTTAAACGTGTTTGATACCTCCCCGTTGTTTTCTTCCGCTGCCCATCTGACAGCTATTATTGAAATGCTCGCGGGATTAATGATTATTGCTGGTTTCTTTATTAGAAGCTCCGCTGTTTTTCTGCTTCTGCCATTGTTTATCGCTTTGTTAATTATCCCTTATCACCCGGGCTGGTTTATTAGCGACTACACCCAGGTGGCTGTACTATTTGTGCTCTGCTTCGTACTGATTGGTGTAAAAAAACATCCGTTTGCGATACCCATCGTCATATCGCCGGATCCCTTATCTTCGTAAAAAAATATGGGCCGTGTGCTTGTTGAGGAATACATAAGAATCAAAAAAGAGCTGCTGTTGGAGCGGCTTTCTTTTTTGGAAAAAATACGGGCGGAGCGCCCGAGGGAATGTGATATAGTAGAGAAACGTGATTTTACGAACGGTTGAACCTTTGCCGAACAATGACTGCTTTAAAAATATTCTATGAGAGAGGAGGGTATTTGTTGGATTCTCTACATGGCTCTATACAATCTATTATTGAAGAAGCCGGGTGGCTGGCGCCTATTTTATTTATTCTTCTTCACCTGATAAGACCGATGTTATTTATACCGGTGCTGCTCTTATGTATGGCAGGCGGCGTGTTCTTCGGATTTCTTTACGGGACACTGTATTCGGTGATTGGCTTATCTTTATCAAGCCTTATCTTTTACAAGCTGATCCATGTTTTTCCGAGCCTTCACCGTAAGATTACTTCATTGAAAGAGAAACTGATCGGAGACAGGAAAGTAACCGTCGGACAGGTTATGGTCCTCCGTCTGCTTCCGTTTATGCATTTTTATTTGTTATCCCTCTACTTAATAGAAATGACAAAGTCTTTAAAAGAATATATGTACTATTCTACAGCCGGTATCCTGCTGCCCTCCATTATTTACACTGCTTTTGGCCGGGCCATAACGGAAATGCCCTGGTACCTCTCTGTTCTTATGGCAGCATTTCTGCTCGTTGTATATAAATTGTTCGGAAAAAGCCGGGAGCCGGAGCCGGAAGGATCAAGTATTTAAAAAAACCGGGAGGCCCTGTACAGGACTTCCCGGTTTTTTGCTGGGCATTTATACAATTCCTTTAGGAAAGCCATCTTTCTCGGCTTTCTCGCGTATTTTTCTACGATGGATAATAACGTTAATTTCCGCGCCTACCATGAGAATAATACCAATCAGGTAGAACCACAGCATTAACACAATAATACCGCCGAGGCTTCCGTACGTCGCGGAATAATTGGCGAAGTTGCTGACATAAAAAGAAAAGCCTAAGGAAATGACCTGCCAGAGCACCGCCGTTATTAAAGCGCCGGGAAGAATTTCCTTGAAAGGATACGTTTTGTTTGGGGCAAAATGATATAGTGCCGACAATACAATAATCATGGCTGCAATACTAATCACCCAGCGCAGAATTTGAAATAAAATGGCTGTCTGTGTCGGAAGATTTACTACTGAATTAATAAAATCAATAATGACGTTACCAAAAATAGGAAGAACCAAAGCGATCACAACAGCTAGAATCATTCCAATAGTAAGGGCAAGAGACATCAGTCTTACTTTAATAAATGATCTCGTTTCCTCCACGTCATACGCCTGATTGGAAGCCTGGATAAAGGCGTTAACACCATTGGAGGCAGACCAGAGTGTTCCAATGATACCAATACCGAGAAGACCGCCCTGCGGTGTTGTAACGAGACTTACAATGTTTTCTTCAAAAATAGCGGCCATTTCGCCGGGGATTACATTTTCTACTACTTCCATTGCTCGATCCGGTGCAATATTAAAATAAGGAAGAAGCGACAGCAGCAGAATCATCAGCGGTACAATAGCAAGAAGATAATAATAGGCCTGGGCAGCACCGAGCAGGGTGACGTTATCTTTTTTGAATTCCTGGCCAAGTTCTTTCGCATATCCTTTTAGTTTGTTCATATAGGCCTCCTTTCCGAATGGTTCACATTATGTAAAAAAGAAAGAAAATAGTACGCTATTTTCTTTCTTTTTTCGTTGCAAACTTGGAATACAAATCAATTGCTGTATTGCCCCAGTCAAGCATTCGGTTTACTTCGTAAGAGTAAGAAGCTTTTGCTTCCTCTTCAACCATATTGGTCGTACGTACATTGTGCTGCAGGGAACGCAGCGACGGTTTTGTTTCTTTAAAAGAATCAAGCAGAACCTGTACAGATTGCTTTTTGTATTCAATATCTTCATTGATAAGCTCTGTCTTCTGCTGAATTCCCTCCGCTTTATCAGTTAATGATTCAATACGTGATTGAATCCGACCACTGACGGTATTGAGTTCTTTGATCGTACTTGTCGTGTTTTTGAAAATTTTAATAGCATAAATAGCAAGAAACACAATTGCCAGTACAACGATAGCGATACTGACATATAAAAGCCATATCATTAACTTCACCTCCTTTCTGTTGTTTACCCTGATTTGAAAGCTTTTAAAACGGTATTCTGTTTATCACTCTATATAGAATGTATAATAGCGTAGATAGAAAAGAGTAAAACATATAAACACCTTCGGGGTTTAAGCCTCGAAGGCGTTTTTTTATTCATTAATCCGGGGCGGGTCATATTGTCCAAACCACTTAAATCTGCTTTTGGAAACGTATAAATAGAGCGGCGAGCCCACTTTATCTATAAGGGGTAGATACAGGAGAGCTCCTGGAACCCTTACTCCGGGGAGTTCTATTAATAGGCGGCGGATAGCATAAAATCCTTTCATCACTACACCCTGGCTGGTTAGCATATGAATTTCTTCGTAAATGTTTCTGCCCTGCAGATAAGGATAAGCATCCGGTTCCTGTTCTGCCGTTTGGGCTGCGATCCAGCGCAGCTTGTTATTTTTATCCAGTTTATTTAAATTTTTCTTTAAATGATAACAGAGCGGGCAGGAAGCGTCATAAAAGACGAAATGCTGTGTCATGCCGGTTCATCTCCTTTTTCTTCTCATTCACTACTTCCGTTGAAAATAAACCCGCTCCCTCTTATGAGTCCCTTGGCAGAAAATTTTATTGTTATAGTAAAGAGATTATCTGCCAGGAAATTTATCTTATACATCGGAATAATGAAATAAATCCTGAAAAAGAACGGATATTTTTATGCAAACAGTATATAATACATGTATATTCTTCTTTTTTTCAACAGTTCTTTTTAAGATGAGAAAATCCATTCATACGCTGGGAAAGAGAAAGAATAAATGAAACACTTTCATTATACCGACATATTATATTGTAAAAGGAGGTTGCATGAAACCATGCAGAATTTAACAAGAAACATATTAATTGCACTTGTTCTCGGACTAATTGTAGGTCTTGCCTTAAACTACGTACCGGATAATGTGTTTAGTACTATTGATACTTATATTTTGACCCCGGTCGGCCAGATTTTCCTTAACCTGATTACGATGCTCGTTGTTCCGATTGTATTTATCTCTATCGCTTTAGGAACAGCCAGTCTGAAAGATCCCGTTCAGCTGGGCAGAATTGGTACTAAGACCATTACGTTCTACATTACGACAACGGTTATTGCCTTGTTGATCGGTCTTTCTTTAGCTTATCTTATCCAGCCGGGACAGGCCGGAATATTCGATACAGCAGCTGCTGAGTATGAACCGGAAGCCGCTCCACCGATTATGGATACACTTTTGAATATTATTCCAAGCAATCCTGTGGAAGCGATGGCTAACGCAGAAATGCTTCAAATTATTGCTGTTGCCCTATTCCTTGGAATCGCCCTGGCACGCCTTGGCGATAAGACAGCAGGCATTCAAAAGTTACTCGAACAGGGTAACGATGTAATGATGTTCCTTGTTAATATCGTAATGTACACAGCACCGTTTGGTGCGTTTGCTTTAATTGCGTCCGCTCTTGGAGACGCAGGAATTGATGGACTTCAGTCTATGGGCATGTACATGCTCACTGTTATTGGGGCAT
This sequence comes from Sinobaca sp. TMA16-18, assembly GCF_059510535.1. NCBI lineage: Bacteria > Bacillati > Bacillota > Bacilli > Caryophanales > Sporolactobacillaceae > Sinobaca > Sinobaca sp. TMA16-18. The sequence continues at coordinate 26,319 of NZ_JCAKFM010000008.1, forward strand.
TGATACTTCATGCAGCCATTACGTACAGCATAGCTATTGCGTGGCTTGGGAAAACAAACCCGCTTACGTTCTTCAAAAACTTCTTCCCGGCTATGACCGTGGCGTTTAGTTTGTCCAGTTCAAGTGGTGCCCTGCCGATTTCGATGAAAACGGCGCAGGAAAATCTGGGAGTCAGTAAACCTGTCAGCAGTTTCGTCCAGCCGCTCGGTGCCACCATCAACATGGATGGCACGGCCATTATGCAGGCAGTAGCTACCATCTTTATTGCTCAGGTATACGGCGTGGAATTAGGCGTCTCCCAATTGGTAATGGTCGTTCTTACGGCTACGCTGGCTAGTATTGGAACCGCCGGTGTGCCGGGTGTTGGCCTGATTATGCTCTCGCTGGTCCTTCAGCAGGTAGGTCTGCCGGTCGAAGGTATTGCCTTGATCCTTGGTGTAGACAGACTGCTTGATATGCTTCGTACAGCCTTGAATATTACAGGTGATGCTACATGTGCCTACGTAGTAGATAGAGGAGAAAAAGCAAAAGAAGGAAAAGCCACCGGGCTGCCTGAATCATAATAAATAAAAAGAACAGCCGTTTGGTGCGGCTGTTCTTTTTTGTATATATTGTAAACCTTTTATAATAATAGGTTTACAATACATATTCATTTTGTATATACTAAGACATATTGAATAGGGAGGAAAGAAAATGATTGTTCGTTCACATTTACATGGAATGATTTTAGCATCTTTTTTTGCAGCGATGATGATGATTGGAGCCAATATTACATCGATGGTGCCATTTTTAGTAATTGGAGGGGTGCCAATCACCCTGCAGACAGCCGTAAGTGTGTCTGCCGGTTTATTCTTAGGAAAAAAATACGGGGCGCTTGCGATTGTTATTTACGTATTGATTGGACTGGCAGGTATGCCTGTATTCGCTCAATGGTCCGGAGGCATTGGTACCATTTTCTCACCTACATTTGGATTTATACTATCTTATATTGCAACAGCGTACATAGTCGGAAAGCTGACCGAGCATAACCGGACGTTTAAACGGTTGGCTGCGGCCGCTCTATTGGGTACAGCGGTCAACTATCTTATTGGCACAAACTGGATGTATATGGCTTACATGCTTTGGTTTGCTGCCCCGGAAGCGTTTTCTTATTGGATGGCCTGGGCCTGGATGATGGTGCCGCTGCCTAAAGATATTGTATTGGCCTTTCTCGCCGCCTGGTTCAGCCTGCGGGTCTACCATTCAATGTATGCGAAAAAGCGGATGCCTTCCACAAAAGGCGGAGTCGCTTAGTGGGAATTTCCTGGATGGGACGGGCGGACCGAATTATAAAGGACCGCGACCAGCTGACAAGAAAAGAGGCGCTCGCATTTTTACAGGAAGACGATACAGAAATACTGGGCCAGCTGAATGCAGCTTATCAAATTCGTTATTACTATTACAAAAATGAAGTAAAGCTCAACTCTTTAATTAATATCAAATCAGGGCTCTGCCCGGAAAACTGCGGGTACTGCTCTCAATCCAAAGACTCGGCCGCGGTTATTCCTAAATACAAAATACGGTCTAAAGAAGAAATCGTGGAAGGCGCCAGAGAGGCAGATGCCAGAGGAGCCGGGACTTATTGTATTGTAGCAAGCGGCAGGGGACCGGCTAAAAAAGAACTGACTGTTGTGATGGAAGCGGTGCAGGAAATTAAAGCGACGACCGGCCTGAAGCTTTGCGCCTGTCTCGGCCTTTTGGAAACAGAGCAGGCCGAGGCGCTTCATACGTCCGGCGTGGACCGGTATAACCACAATATTAATACGTCCAGCCGCTTTCATGAAAATGTCGTAACCACTCATACCTTTAAAGATCGTACAGATACCATTCAGGCGGTAAAACAGGCTGGGATATCTCCGTGCTCCGGTATTATCGCAGGAATGGGGGAAACAGAAGAAGACATAGTAGACATGCTGTTCTCCTTAAGAGACATCGATGCCGATTCTGTACCGATTAATTTTTTGCATGCTATCGATGGGACGGCTTTCGAAGGCAGGGATCTGCTGACTCCCTTGCGCTGTCTACAGATAGCGGCTCTCGCCCGGTTTATCCTTCCTGCTAAAGAAATCCGTATTGCCGGCGGGCGTGAGGAGAAGCTTCGTTCCCTGCAGCCGATGGCTTTATATGCGGCCAATTCTGTATTTCTCGGTGATTACTTGACGACAAAAGGCCAGGAATGGGAAAAAGACATCGCTTTTATTAAAGATGCAGGTTTTACGGTTGAAGCTTCCGCATACAACAGAAGTGCAGAAATGTATTCATAAAAAAAGCCATCCGCCGCGGATGGCTTTTTTGCGTTATTTAAAAGGAAATGTACTTTCTAGGGTTAACGACGTTTGATTTGCTGACGTTCCAGCTGCCTTCGTGAATTTCAAAATGCAGGTGCGGACCGGAAGAACGGCCGGTGCTGCCCATAATTCCGATCGACTGGCCCTGACGGACGCTTTGGCCGGCGGATACATTGAATGATTTCAAATGGGCATACAGCGTATTAAAATGTCTGCCGCCAATCGTGTGGGAAACAATAACTGTATTTCCGTATCCAGTCATAAATCTTGCAGACGTTACGGTTCCGGAAGCAGAAGCTGCAATGCTTACATTTGAACGATTGCCTTGAGCTACATCAATTCCATGATGAGAAGAACCGTTCCTTGACCCGAACTCTGAGCTGATTCTGCCGCTTGCCGGTACAATGAATCCGCTGGAAGCAGGAGCAGGTGCCTTAGTACTGGAAACCTGTGTGCTGTTTCCGGAAGAAGAGGCTCTTATATTGCCTTTAAGGGCGTTGAACGTTCTTGCGCCGGCTACCCCGTCAACGGAAAGCTTAGCGGCTGATTGAAATGAGCGGACCGCGCTTGTAGTGCGGGCACCGAATACCCCGTCAGCGGTTCCGCTGTTAAAACCTTTGCTGTTCAACGACTGCTGAAGGGTCTTTACGTCATTTCCACGGCTGCCCTGACGAAGCACTCTGGATAAAGCGCTGCTGCTCGTGGAAGCGGCAGGAGCCTTTGTTACATTAGACGAAGAAGAACCGGAAGAAACTTTCATTTTGCTGAATGTTTGTGGACCGGCAATGCCGTCAGCACCTATTCCTGCACTTCTCTGATAGGATTTTAAAGCATTCCCCGTTTGGGCACCGAATATTCCATCGGCTGCGCCGGCCTGAAAGCCTTTGGAACTGAGCCATTGCTGCAGCTCAGACACATCAGAATGCCTCATTCCCTGTCGAAGGGTCTGGTCTCCGAGAGCGGCATCAGCCATAGTCGGGGTGAAAAGTAGAATCGCAGCGAGCATCGTAGATATGGCTATTTTCTTCATTGTATCTTGCGTTACGCTGCATCATGATAGGTGTCAGTGAAAATTAGTATGTATGCTCATGCGAAACTCAGCTTTCTAACGCAATGTTCACCTCCAGAGTAATTTTGTATATGTTGAGTATATAGGGGACTTAAGTCTTAAACAATAGGTCGGATACATATGTTATGAAAATGTAACAATGTGTGAAAAAATGGTACTTGTGTGAAAATGTGTGTAACTGTGAAAGAAGGAACAAATCGTAACCACTTTGAATAAGGAATTTTCAGATAAAAAAATGATACGATACTAAAAAAGGAGGAATATTTATGGAACATCATACGCACGATAATCATTCTCACAAACACAGCCTTGCCTGCGGTCATACGAAGATAAAGCATAACGGCCATGTAGACTATCTGCACGGCAGCCACCTTCATCACGGACACGAAGACCACTGGGATGAGTGTAAAATAGAAGTGACAGAAGAAAACCCGTCAGAGTGTGTACAGGTTGAATCGCCGTGTGATCATAATGAAGACTGCGGCCATGAATTAATTCCCCACGGTGACCATTACGACTATCTGGTTGACGGCAGGCTGCATCACAAACATGACGACCATGTGGATGATCACGGTCCTGTAGAAGTGATTGGATAACGAAAGCGTAAGCCTTCCTGGAAAACCCGGGAAGGCTTTTTTGTATAAAAAATGTTTCTGCTTGACGAATAGTAATGATTACGATTTAATTAATGGGATGTACATGATAAAATGCACTATATACATAGACAGCTGAGAGGGGTAAGTGACGTGAAAAAATGGCCGGTTTACTTAGCCGTTTCAAGCCTTGTGCTTTCTGCCTGCCAGGCTCCGGGAGCAGATGAACAGAAGTCTGAGTCCTCTGTTACCTTTGCTTTTCATTACCCTACCGAAGTATTGAACCCGGCAGTGGATGCCAACTATACGTCTGTACGGATGGGGATAGCAGAAACGCTTGCCTATACTGGAGAAGAAGGCATCGAGCCGTGGCTTGCAGAATCATGGGAAGACACTGGAAATAACACATGGACCTTTCAAATAAAAGAAGATATTACCTTTCAGGACGGCACAGCGCTGGATGCGGAAGCAGTCAGGGCTTCTTTAGAAGAAACAATAGAGCAGAGCCCGGCAATGCAGGAAGCGCTTGGCATTTCTTCAATGGAAGCAGAAGGGCAGGAGCTTACCATCACGACAGAAGAAACCAATCATTTTCTTCCTTCAGAACTTGTTCATCCAAACACAGCTATTTTTAAAGAGGAAGAGGACGTTATAGGGACAGGACCTTTTGAAGTGGAATCGTTCCGGGCCAATCAAGATCTCGAATTAACCCGTTACGATGAGTATTGGGACGGGGCGGCGCAGGTGGAGGAAGCGACGGTTCTATTTAATGAAGATGCCAACTCGCGGATGGCCGCCCTTCGTTCAGGAGACGCTGACATTGTGTATAGACCGCCTGTAGAGGAAACAGAAGCTGCAGCAGAGGAGTTTCAGGTGAATACTGTATCAAGCCTCCGAACGCATCAGCTGCTCTACCAGATGGACAATCCTGCCCTGCAGGATGAAAACGTGAGAGAGGCGCTGGATATTCTGATTGACCGGGAAGCTGTTGTAGAAGCAATGAATGGAGAAGCGGAAGAAGCACTGGGGCCATTCCTCGAAGATTTCTCGTTTGCCGCAAATAAGGAAGAAAACGAAAACAGAATCGAAGAAGCTTCTGCCCTGCTGGAAGAGGCAGGTTATACTCTGGAAGACGGCAGAGTGGTAAAGGATGGAGAAGCGCTCGAATTTTCATTAGTCACGTATTCGGCAAGACCTGAACTTCCGATAGCGGCGCAGATTCTGCAGGACCTTGCGGAACAGGCCGGCATAACGATTGATATTCAATTAAATGAGCAGATTGATGATTACCTCATGTCGAACGATTCTTGGGATCTTGCTCTCTACAGCTATGTAACCGCACCAAGGGGAGACGCCGGCTACTTTTTAAATACAGCCTACACTGCTGACGGCGGACTTAATTTCGGAGGACTGGAGGACCCACAGCTGGCAGAGATCATTGACTCATTTAATGCGGAGTCGGATCCGGAAGCAAGAGATGGCTACGCCGTGGAAGCGACAGAGCTGATACTGGACAAACATTATCATTCCTTTATTGTCCATCCGTCTAACAGTGTTGCCATGCAGGAAAACATAACGGGATGGAAAACGAGCCCGAGTGAGTATTATATGCTGACAAATGAGGTCGGGGTGGAAGAATGAAAATAATCGGCAGACAGGCCGTCAGCTTTTTGCTTTTTCTATGGATCTTTTCAACGATCAGCTTTCTGCTGATTAATCTCGCACCGGGAGATCCGGCCTCTACTATTCTCCGCGCAGAAGACGTTGCAGTCACCCAGGAACAGCTCAATGAGGTGCGGCAGGATCTGGGAATGAATGACTCCATTTTTGAACAGTACACCACCTGGCTCGGCAGTTTTATTCTGCTCGACTGGGGGGCCTCTTATGTAACACAGGAGCCTGCCTTTACGATGATTATGAGGGCGCTTCCCGCCACCCTTTATATGAGCGCAGGAGCATTTTTGATTGCTGCCGTGATCGCTGTTCCAACCGGAGTAGCGGCCGCTCTTTCCCGGGGCTCCTGGATAGACAAATCTGCGAGGCTGCTTGCCGTGACAGGGGCTTCTGTGCCCAACTTTTTAATTGGGCTGATTTTGATTCAGCTTTTTGCAGTACAGCTGGGATGGCTTCCGGCGATTGGAGCCGGGACGTGGTGGCATCTGCTGCTGCCTTCTCTGACGCTTGGACTCGGAATGGCCTCCTTTTATATCAGGCTGATCCGTTCAAGTTTTCTGGAGGCATTGGAAGAGCCTTCACTTCGTGCGATATCCGCGCGCGGTATTTCAAGTCGGAAGCTGCGCTGGAAATATACGTTCCGGGCGGCCCTTGTTCCGGTGATTTCCGTGCTGGGAGTCAGCATAAGCAGCTTAATCGGCGGCACTGTTGTGATTGAAGTCGTCTTCGGCTACCCGGGAGCAGGCTCACTGATTGTCGATTCGATTACGAGACGGGATATCCCGGTCATTCAGGGCTATACGGTCCTGATGGCGGCCGCAGTTTCGCTGATTCAGTTAAGCAGTGATCTGCTGCTGAAATGGATAGCACCGGGGCGCAGAACAGAGGGGAGGACGTTTTAATGAAAAAAGCTCTTTCCTCCCGAATATACTTGTGGTTATTTCTTTTCGTTTTCTTTATTCTTATCCTTTCCTGGCTCTGGCCTGTCAGCAGTTCCACCGTGTCTGTACCGGATCGTCTCCAGGGCCCGTCAACCGCGCATTGGCTTGGCACCGACCAGCTTGGCAGGGACCTATTGGCCCGAATGCTCGAAGGCGCCTCCTATACGATCGGTTTCAGCCTACTCGCGATTCTTTTAAGTGTAGTTCTTGGTGTGCCGGCAGGGATACTTGCAGGAATAAAAGGCGGCTGGATGGACCGGCTGTTTACCCGTATCGGAGACTCTTTTCTGGCTTTTCCGGACTTTCTTTTGGCACTGTTGTTAAGTGCTGTTCTTGGACCCGGCCTTTTTAATGTCGTTATCGCGGTAGTGCTCGTTAAATGGATTCAATACAGCTACCTTGTAAGAGGAATAACCAGGGAAGTCACTCAGGGGCAGGCTGTACTTTTGTCTATTATCAATGGAAGCTCGACGGCCGCGATTATTAAAGCGCACGTGCTTCCTGCAGTACGAAGTCATCTTTTAGTCATGTCTACGACTGATGTAGGAAAAGTAATGCTTCTGATTGCTTCGCTTTCCTATATCGGACTTGGTGCCCAGCCGCCTTTACCGGAATGGGGCGCTATGCTCAATGAATCCAGAGCTTATTTTGCAGGTTCTCCAAGGCTGTTGATCATTCCGGGTCTTGCTGTTGTAGGAACAGCCTTGTTGTTTCAAAGTGCCGGGGATAAGTGGCGTGATAGTTTTTTGAAAGAAGAAACAGAAGCAAAGGAGGAGAAGGAGCGTGCTGGAAATGGATAAATTGACCGTTGCATCAGCTTCCCAGCAGCTGGTCAAACAGGTTTCCTTATCGGTTAAAAAAGGAGAGTGGCACGCTATCGCGGGTCCGAGTGGAGCCGGCAAAAGCCTGACGGCTCTGTCCGTATATCCGAATCTTCTTCCTTCTGCTTTGAGCATTTCTTCCGGGGCTGTCCTCTTTCAGGGGGAGGATTTAATCCAGTCTCCGGACAAGCTGCGCCGGCACATTGTCAGCCGTCATATGGCATATGTTTTTCAAGATGCACGCTCTTCCTTTTTTCCACTTCTTTCTATTTATAAACAGTGGGAGGACATCTTGAAAGTGCAGCGGCCCGGTCTGAAAAAGAAGGAGCGGCGCAAAAAGATGGAAGAGGCACTGGACGTCGTGCTGCTGCCGGCATCGATATTAAAGCAGTACCCGTCGGAGTTAAGCGGGGGACAGGTGCAGCGGGTTGCTTTAGCAGTCGCCTGGCTCACCAATCCTGCTTTGATTATTGCAGATGAGCCTACCTCGGCGCTGGACGTGTTAACATCGGCTCATATTATGGAGCTGTTTCAAACGCTGCAAAAAGAAAAAGGCTGTGCCATTCTAATGATTTCCCACGACTTAAGAGAAGTGCTTCGATTTGCCGACAAGGTTTCGATTATGGCCGAGGGCGAAATCGTAGAATCCGGCAGGCCTGACAGCGTGTTAACGACTCCAAAGCATGAAGTAACCCGCGGTCTCTGCCGGGCAGTGCCCGTGCTTCGTTCTTCCATTAGAAGGGAGGGAGCACAGTGAAACCGTTGTTTGAAATGAAAGATGTCTCCTATCACTACCCGAAAACAGAAAGCGGCGTCGAAGGGATAAGCTTTAAACTGTTTCCGGGAGAAACGATTGGTATAGCCGGGGAAAGTGGTTCGGGAAAAAGCACGCTCGTAAAACTGGCGCTGGGGCTGCTTCCAGCCGGGGAAGGGTCCATTACCTTGAAGGATATGTCGGTTCTATTCGCCGGAAAAGCTGAAAAAAGAAGGTTCCGCCGGCAGACACAGGCTGTTCTGCAGCATGATGTGCGCAGCTTTTTGCCCGGAAAAAATACGCTTCACACCCTGCTGGAACCAGTTCTTAATCTTCCTGAACGAGGAAAAGAATACACGAATGGCAGGGAACGGCACTTTGCCGAAGAATGGATGATACGGGTCGGTCTAGAGCCGGATATGCTGGACCGGAAGCCGGAAGCACTGTCCGGAGGGCAGCAGCAGAGAGTACACATTGCCAGAGCGCTCAGCATTAATCCGGCCTTTCTGCTGCTTGATGAGCCTACTTCTAATTTGGATACCGTGTCTCAGGCCGAGGTCCTGCATCTTTTGCAGCATGAAAGCGCTGATCCGGACCGGGGAGTACTCTGCATCAGCCATGATATAGCCGTCCTGCATCAGCTGGCAGACCGGATTCTTGTGATGAAAGAAGGACGGATCGTAGACGATTTTTATAAAAGTGAGACCTGGAGCCGGAACCGCCACAATTATACGAAGGCACTCATTCAGGCAAGCGAATGGGACGGTCTGAAAGAACAGGGGAAAACAGTATAGGCTGTTTTCTTTTTTGCATAGAAAACCCCCGGGTCCATATAGGATCGGGGGTTATTACTATTATTTCCAGATGTCGTTGGCAATGGTTACAACGTGCTCGAGCTTTTTCCATTGTTCGTCTTCAGTGAGTACGTTGCCTTCTTCGGTAGAAGCAAACCCGCACTGAGGGCTGAGGCAGAGCTGGTCACGGTTTACATACTGTGCTGCTTCCTCCACGCGTTTTTTTATGTTTTCGGCTTCTTCAAGCTCTCCGCTTTTAGAAGTGATTAATCCTAAAACGATTTTCACGTCGTCGCGGTTAATATAACGGAGCGGCTCAAAGCCTCCGGCCCGGTCGCTGTCGTATTCGAGGAAGAATCCGTCCACCATGACTTCTCCAAAAAGAATGTCGGCTACCGGCTCATAGCCGCCGGATGACACCCAGGTGGAGCGGAAGTTGCCGCGGCAGATATGCATCGTGATCGTCATGTCTTTGGGACGCTTGGCGATCGCGTCGTTAACAGCTTTGGCATAAAGTTTCGTAAGCGCCCGGTGATCCACGCCGGCTTCCTTCATGTTTGCAATTTGTTCTTCGGAGCATAAGTAGGCCCACGACGTATCGTCAAGCTGCAGGTAGCGGCAGCCGGCATCATAAAAGGCCTGAATTGCCTTCTGATAAGCTTTTGCCAGATCTTCCATCAGCTCTTCTTTCGTGCTGTAGACATTCTCATCCACTTCGGAACGGAAGTGAAGCATGTTAGGGCTTGGAATCGTCATTTTAGCCATCGTATCCCCTGTAATGCTCTGCAGGTATTTCACATCATCGATCATTGGATGGCTTGTGAAATCAAGCTTTCCGGTCACTTTAATGCCGTGGGATTTTGTTTTTACTCCTTGAAACTGAATGCCTTCTTTTGTTTCATATCCTTCGACACCATCGAGCTGTTCAAGGAAATCGAAGTGCCACCATGCCCGGCGGAATTCCCCATCTGTGACGGCCTTTAAGCCGATATCTTTCTGTTTCTGGACGATGCGCTTAATCTCCTTGTCTTCGACGGCGTGCAGTTCTTCTGCAGACAGGGAACCATTCTGGTACTTCTCCCTGGCTTCTTTCACCGCTTCTGTACGAAGAAGGCTTCCTACATGGTCGTATCGAAAAGGGGCTGCTTGATTTGTCATGATGTCTCTCCTTTGAATGGAAAATCAGATTATTCTATAAAGAATATGATGAGCGTATCAAATATGAAATAGGAAGTAAATGGAAAGCAGTGCAGACTTTTATTCGAAGCGAATGTCTTCTCCGATTAAAAAGGTTTTAATGAAAAAGCCGTTATGCTCTTCTTTAATCGACGCATCTCTTCCTCCTTAAGGAAACAGTATTTTCGTTACCATAAGGGTTGATGGTTTTATATAAAAGTCGGCTGCAAACACCATATTTCTTGGTTTACATTATACGCCCGACAACGGCGGAATTAGTATACTATTTAAAATAAATTAAAAAGGGAATATTTATATTAAAAAATATTAAATAATACCTGAATATTATCTTTTGCTGGTTTTATGTAGTAAAATAATAATGCCTGGAAATTGGAAAATATTAATAAAAGGAAGACATTCCCACACTTAAGGAGCTATTTAATGAAGTATATTGTAGACCATACGAAAAAAAGCTTTCATCGTACGGCGTTTGCTAAAGATGAATGCGGATTTCGGGAAACACCGATGGATGAAAGAGAAGGCACATATGATGATTCTTACTTAAAAAAATTGGAAAAAGAAGGCTATATAAAGTGTGAACACTGCTTTAAGCCGAGCTTCCAATATTTGAATTCCGTTTTACTTGGAAAACTTTTCAAAAAATAATGAACGGTTATTCACTCCCTTTATTTGTAAACGTTTTCTGATAAATAGTATAATAGATATATCATCAGAAAAACAATATGGAGGGGTACTATGACAACGAATCATCAAGCGCAGCTGCCCATTAATGCTTTTACCGATAAAACCCTGAATTGGGAACAAATAATGACCCCGGAAAAATTAACGGAAGACCAGCGTGCCTGGAAAAAGAAAACCGCCCAATTCGTAGAAGAAGAGGCCCGTCCTGTTCTTCCCCGGATCGAAAACCAGCAGTTCGAGCCTGTGTACGGCCTCATGAAAACACTCGGTTCGATGGGGCTGTTGGGCGCGTTTATTCCTGCGGAGCACGGCGGAACCGCTATTGATAAGGTGGCGTATACGGCCGTTATAGAAGAAATGGGAGGCGCGCGCTCGTTTTCGGTTTCTTACGGAGCGCAGGTTGGCATAGGGTCTCTTCCTATTGTTTATTATGGAACAGAAAAACAGAAAGCCGCCTACCTTCCGAAAATTGCCGCAGGAGATATGATTGGCTCCTACGGGTTAACAGAGCCCGGTGCCGGTACTGATATTGCAGCCGTGCAGACGACAGCAGAAGCATCGGAAGATGAGTCCATCTATACGCTCTCCGGAGAAAAACAGTGGATTACCAACTCTTCGTTTGCCTCTTACTTTATTATATTTGCCAAGATTGACGGCAAAAAGCCGACCGCTTTTATCGTAGACCGTGATTCAGAAGGTTTTACCGTTGGCAAAGAAGAAGACAAGATGGGAATAACCGGCTCTTCGACCTGCCCGCTTTACCTGGACAATGTAAAAGTTTCAAAAGAAGCGATTGTTGGAGAGATAGGCAAAGGCGCACGAATTGCCCTGAGTATTTTAAATCTGGGCCGTCAGAAAATTGCGGCAAGCTGCATTGGAGCTTCTAAACGGGCATTGCTGCTTTCAGCGGAACATGCCCAGACGCGTCGCCAGTTCGGCCATCCGCTGTCTGAAAAGAAAATGATCCAGAAAAAGCTGGCAGCGATGGCAGTCTGGACATTTGCTTCAGAAAGCATGGTCTACCGTACCGCAGGCGTTCTGCAGACGGGAACAGAAGCTGCAGAGAACGCCGGCATTCCGTTTGCCGATATTCTGAAAAACTTTGCCGTTGAGTGTTCCATTAATAAAATTTTTGCCTCAGAAGCATTAAGCGACATCGTTGATCACGGGGTACAGGTGCACGGCGGTCAGGGGTATATGAGAAAAAATGAAATAGAAACCTTGTACCGTGATTCACGCATCAACCGTATTTTCGAAGGAACGAACGAAATTAACCGCGTGGTAGTAGCTTCCATGCTGTTTGAAATGGCAGGGGAGCTGGCAGCTAAAAAAGAAACCGCCTCTACCGGCGAAGGCATCCTGAATACGGAAAGGTCCTATATGGAAAAGCTTCGGGAGCTGCTGGTGGAATTAGTAAAAGAAACAGCCGGCGTGTTTGAAGCACCGGAAGAAGAACAGGAACTGCTGGAATGTGTAGCGGAAACAGCTAAATCCGTCTATGTCATGGAAAGCGTCTGGAGCCGGGTGCAAAAGGACAGCTCACCGGACGGGCTGATGACCAAAATGGCCTCCGTCTATATGAATGAAGCGGTAGACCGGGTGCTTCCTCTTTTGAAAGAAGCAGCGGACTTTCTGGAGTCGGACAACATGCTTCAACAGATTAAACAGCTCGCTGCAGACAAGTCGGCTGAGGTCGATCACTCTATCGTATACAGAAGAAAAATAGCCGAAGCGGTGATCGAGCATCATGGCTATCCCCTCTCCTAGTAAGAGACATACAATAAAAATGTTGCAGAATGAAGCAAAATTTTGTAAAATCCAGGAGAACGGAAGATAAAAAGCTAACGTTTAAATAATCGCATTTACCTTGATGAATACAATACTAAATAATGCAATACCGCTGTTTTAACCAAAGACGGAAATGAACTGGAAAATAAGCCAGGCATAAGTCGAAAAGGAGAGTTCTCCTTTTCGGCTTTTTTTATGTTTGAGGAAGGCAGCTAACTACATTTCAATGAAAAGGACTGTCCTCATGAATAGAAAAGAACAGGAAAAAACAATAGCCAGCTATACGGGAAGGGTGCTGCGGGAGCAGTTTGGCAAAGGGCCGGAAGCCGTGTATGTAACGGTAGCACCTCCTTACGTCACGATTTATTTAAAAAAATTCCTTTCCCCGATTGAGAAAACGATAATGGAAGAAAAGCATGAACACAGCATATATCAGCTGAGAGACCATCTCATGACACGGGTGCTCCCGGACCTGCAGTTGTATATACATAAGATCACAGGGATTTACTTAAAAGATATTTATTACGACTGGGAATTTGCCAACCGCTCCGGCATTATTGCAGGCACCAGCTTTCATGCCGAGACTTTAAAAGAAAGGCAGCCGGACAGGGAAGAAGCCAACGTGCTCGATCTCGTTGCAGCCCATACAGAAGTGCAGCCGGAGCGGACAGCCTGCCAGAAGATCAATCACAGAACGTTTCTTGTCTACCGGGAGGAGTGCCTGCTTCAGGTTGAACTGGAGTTAATCCGGCTGGGCTGTGAAGAAATACTGGAGCGGGCAAAAAGGCAGGTGGAAAAAAGGCGCTTTTACACCTCAGAACCGTTTCTTTCTTTATTCGACGGGGGTGTGGAAGATGTATTTATAGGCTGGAACTTTGAAAAAAATACGAGCATCATTGTGATCGTGACAAACAATCACAAACCTTTTGTATAACAGAGGAAACAATCCCGGGACAGGAGCGGGGCAGAAAAATCTGTTATGATAAAATCACGATAAAAAAGGGGGAAGACCAATGATGGAACATCTTCCCGTTTTTGTTTACGGGACGCTCTGCAGCGGCCTTCACAACTATGAAAAATACTTAAAAGGCCACACAGAAAAGGAAGTACCGGCGGTGACAGCCGGAAAACTCCATGCCGCAGCGCACAATCAATATCCTTGTCTGCTGAAAGAAGGCGAACTTCCTATTGCGGGAGAACTGATGTATGTTCATGCCTCCCGCTACCGCGAAGTGATGAAGCATCTGGACCGGCTGGAGGGGTATGATGAACACGACCGGGAAAACAGCGACTACGTCCGGGAAAAAATAAACGTCGCGACAACAGAAGAAAAATGGGTGACGGCTTATATTTATTACTGGAATCAGCCGGATGATTTAGGCGTATGGATAGAAGAAGGCAGCTGGCGGAAGTATATAGCCGCAGATGCTTAGAAGACAGAAGGTCCGATGGTCGTTTTGTTGAAGAAAGCAGGGATACAGTGGGATTAAAGCTTGCTATATTGTCGATATCACTCATTACCGTAATGGCTGGAGCAGCAGTGGCTCCAGCTCTTGGTTCGATTTCGGAGGCTTTTCCAGATGCGGATGCGACCACTATTAAATTAATCACCACGCTTCATGCTTTTTTTATTATTCCTTTTTTGTTTGTTACCAGTTTTCTGGCGAAAAAATATGCGAAAAAAACGCTTCTTATTATTGGTCTATCTCTTTACCTGGTCGCTGGCACGGCTGGAGGGTTTGCAGACAGCATCGGCTGGCTGTTAGCTACAAGAGCCCTTCTCGGTGTATCTGTCGGTTTGGTTATGCCGCTTTCCACTTCCCTGGTTTCCGATTTTTTTACAGGAGAGGAACGGACTAAGATGATGGGAAGGGTCGGTTCTTCGATCAATCTCGGGGGCATGGTTTCTACTATTCTGGCCGGGGCGCTTGCTGCAATAAGCTGGCGCTATACGTTTGGTGTCTACGGCCTGGCACTGCTTATTTTATTATTTGTTATTTTGTTTCTTCCTTACGTAAAGCCGGAAAAGCCGACTTTGGAAAAAGGGGAAAGCAAAAAGCCCAAACCTGCACCGATTCCGGCCGCTGTCTACGGGCTGGGTGGATTAATGTTCGGACTTTTTGTCGTATTTTTTTCGATCCCATCCAACATGGCGATTTACCTGCAGGAAAATGAAATTGCCACTGCAGAAATTGCCGGCCTGGTGATTGCATTGGGGACGCTGGGCGGCTTTACGGCCGGTTTTCTTATTACGAAAACCCAGGCCTTTTTAAAAAACCTATTTCTGCCTGTGATGCTTGGTTTTATGGGTACGGGATTTGCGCTGATTGCATTTGCCCCGTCGCTTGCGGCGATTGCTCCGGGCGTTATTATTCTGGGATTTGGGTTCGGCTCGATTCTGCCTACCTTGTTTGACCGGGTCTCCATTATCGCTTCCGGCCGCCAGATGGTACAGGCGATGGCGATTGTACAAAGCTTCTTATATCTCGGTCAGTTCGTATCCCCGCTTGTACTAGACGGCCTCAGCGCCGGCATGGGGGATGGTTCCACTCAATTTGTTTATATAATGCTGGCTGTGTGTTTATTAGGTCTTGGCCTGCTGCTGTTTATCTTCAGCGTGAGCCATCGTATTCTCCGAAAAAGCTGAAAGAGGGCTGTCCGTTGTAAAATCCGGATGGCGCTCTCTTTTATTTTCGTACATTCCTGTATCAGCTGCTTTTAACAGCTCCGCGATGGTGCTGCCGTCTTCAGGATAGCTGCCTATTCCAATGCTTGCCTGAACAGAAATAGTCTCATCGGTTAAAAGGAAAGGCTGATTAAGCTCTTTAAGCAGCCTTTTTTCCGCGGTATCAGGTAGGAATATCGTTTTCGCGGCGGGATTGGTATAATATAAAGAGACGAAATGGCAAAGAAAAGAGGCGGTCCCTTATAATGGTAGAAGGAAATAGACGACTAAAAGAAGAAAAGGTCTTCAAAGACCCGGTTCACCGCTATATTCATATTCGGGATGAGCTTCTCTGGGATTTAATAGGAACGAAAGAGTTTCAGCGGCTGCGCCGGGTGCGGCAGCTGGGTACAACATTTTTAACCTTTCACGGGGCAGAGCATACCCGTTTTAACCATTCGCTTGGCGTATATGAAATCACAAGACGTATTGTAGAAGTCTTTGAAGGCAGGCCTTTCTGGAAAGATGAAGAGCGGCTGCTTACGTTAAGCGCGGCGCTTCTTCATGACGTAGGCCATGGTCCGTTTTCTCATTCGTTCGAAAAGGTTTTTCAAACTGACCATGAATATTGGACCAGGGAAATTGTCATGGGAGATACGGAAGTAAACACCGTATTAAGACGAATGGGCGATGATTTTCCGCAGAAGGTTGCGGAAGTAATTGAAAAAACATATTCCAATAAACTGGTCACCAGTTTGATATCAAGCCAGATTGATGCCGACCGCATGGATTACCTGCAGCGCGATGCGTTTTATACAGGTGTGAGCTACGGCCATTTTGATATGGAGCGTATTCTACGCGTCATGAGGCCGACGGAGGACCAGGCAGTGATTAAGTATTCCGGCATGCACGCTGTCGAAGACTATATTATGAGCCGCTACCAGATGTACTGGCAGGTGTATTTTCATCCGGTCACCAGAAGTGCAGAAGTGATCTTAAGTAAAATTCTACAGCGGGTGAAAGTGCTGTTTGAAGCTGATTATACGTTTTTGTATCCACCGGAACCTTTCACAGGTTTTTTTACCGGTGAGCTTACACTGGCGCAGTATTTGGAGCTGGATGAATCGGTCACAATGTATTACTTCCAGATGTGGCAGAAGGAAGAAGATGTTATCCTGCAGGATCTCTGTCAGCGCTTTATGAACCGGCGGTTGTTTAAATACGTGGAATTTGATCAGCATGTCCATATTAACGACTGGCTGAAACTGCTGGAACTGTTCAAAAAGGCGGACATGGACCCGGACTACTATTTAGTCGTGGATTCCTCCTCGGACCTGCCGTATGATTTCTACCGGCCGGGTGAGGAAGAAGAGCGTATTCCGATTCATCTGCTGATGCCCAATGACAAACTGCGGGAACTTTCGCGGGAGTCGGACGTAGTGGAAGCCATTTCCGGTAAAAAACGGACGGACCACAAGCTGTATTATCCGGAGGAGTGGCTTTATACAGAAGGATTTGAAAAAGAGAAAAAAGAAATACGTTCGATTTTGAAATCATCCAAAGAAGAGACAGCCTTTTCCGGTGAAATAGAGGAATAAAATCCTCTTACATAGCTGCGGGTTTAGACTGTATGATAGAACAAGAACAAAAGGGGGATTTTTTACGTGCTGCCTGATCACGCAAAAGTTATGGCTCTTATTCATGGAGCCGAGGAAGTTATTGGACGGAAAAAACTGCAGAAAATCGTTTATATAAGCAAGAAAGCCAACCTGCCGCTGAGCGAAAAATACACCTTCCGTATGTACGGTCCTTATTCCGAGGAATTGACGCTGCGGGTGGAGGAATTGTGCGATCTCGGGCTGGTCTCGGAAATAAAAGAAGAAAAAGCCGGGTATTATCAGTACCGATATAGGGTAACAGACCAGGGAGAAGACTTTTTAGCTAAATTTCCACAGGAATGGCCGTATAATGAAGCAGAGGAGATTCTTCATTATTTAAATACATGCACTTCAAAATTTCTGGAGCTCGTATCTACAATGCTCTACTTTGACCATTTACCGCCGGCTCAGGTGGAAGAAAAAGTCTCCACGTTAAAGAAAAGCCAGAATTACACGAACGATGATATGGCGAAAGCCTGGGCATGCATTGAACAAATCAAAAATCACCAAGTGCCGCACTAATACTTGGTATAAAAGGAGCGGATAACGTTGGATTTATTTGAAGACTATAAAAAGAAAAACAGCAAGCCGTCCAAAAAAGGCTCTGGATTTAATATATTAAGTGGAGATTCTACAGGCGGACACGGGGGCTATGGGGTTGGAACATTAAGCCTTGATAATATTACGCCCGTGTTTATTGATCCGGAAGAAGCCACCAGCTTTATCGATATGGGAGCCCTTCACGCCCGCTCTGCGGTGGAAAAGCGTATCAAGTTTTTGAAAAATAAAGAAGAGGTACCAAACGGCAAGCTGTACTGGCTCGTCTGGGTGACGACAGATCATAAAGACGGCCGTCCTTATTACGCAGGCGTCGCCGCCTGTGAAATGACAGTGGATACAGAAATCCGCCGTGGCTACAAAAGCCTGCCTGAGCATGTAAATAACATGGACCGGTCGCTGAAGCGCCGCATTATTGTAGACAAAATGGATGATACATCCAAGAAGCTGTTGGCCGAATTCCTGAAAGATTTTGATGAAGACATGTGGCATGCGTCAGAAAAGGAACTGCATGAAGGACTAACACCGTTACACGAAAACGAATAAAGCCACACGCATATGCATCCACCTCCGCAGGAAACTGTGGCAGGGGATGTTTTTTGCCGGTACAGGCTTTAAAATAAGGGAGACACGATAACGATGGGACTTTGGTTTACAGAAAAACAGACAAATCATTTTGGCATAACCTTTGAAATAGAAAAGACCCTGCATACCGAACAAACGGAATTTCAGCAGCTCGATATGGTGCAGACGAAAGAATTCGGCAGAATGCTTCTGCTCGATGATATGGTGATGACAACGGAAAGAGACGAATTTGTATATCATGAAATGATCGTCCACGTGCCGTTATTCACCCATCCGGAACCAAAGCATGTGCTTGTGGTCGGCGGCGGAGACGGGGGAGCGATTCGTGAAATCCTTAAGCACCCAAGCGTGGAAACAGCAACGCTTGTAGAGATTGACGGCAAAGTGATTGAGTATTCCAAGCAGTACCTGCCAAGTATCGCCGGAGCGCTTGACGATCCGCGGGTGGAAGTGAAGGTAGCCGATGGATTTCTGCATATAGCAGAAAGCGAGCAGGCCTACGACATTATTATGGTCGACTCGACCGAACCGGTTGGTCCTGCCGTAAAGCTGTTTGAAAAAGGATTTTATGAAGGCATCTCCCGGGCGCTGAAAGAAGATGGCATTCTGGTCGCTCAGACAGACAACCCCTGGTTTCAACATGACCTTTTAAAAACAGTCTATCGGGATGTGAGCAGTATTTTCCCTGTATCCCGGGTCTATACAGCCAATATTCCTACGTACCCAAGCGGGTTGTGGACGTTTACGATGGGATCAAAAAAACATGATCCGTTGGCTGTGCCGCAGGAGCGTTTCCATGATATAGATACAAAATACTACACGAGGCAGCTTCATCAGGCCTCTTTCGCGCTGCCCCGCTTCGTGCTGGACGGCGAAAATCCGAATGAATAAGGAGAAAAAACATGTTATTTGATGAAGCTTACTCTGGAAAAGTATTTATTGGGAGCCGCACGTCCTACACAGATGCGGATGTTGTATTATTTGGCATGCCGATGGACTGGACGGTCAGCTTCCGTCCGGGGTCCAGATTTGGTCCGGGCCGTATCCGCGAAGCTTCTGTAGGGCTTGAGGAGTACAGTCCTTATTTGGATAAGCATTTGGAAAACGTCCGCTACCACGATGCCGGAGATCTTCTGCTTCCGTTTGGCAATCCCCAGAAAAGCCTGGACATGATTGAAGAAACGATGGATGTGTTCCTTCGGGACAACAAGTTTCCGATCGGCATAGGCGGAGAGCACCTCGTCAGCTGGCCTATAATAAAAGCCATGGCCCGGAAATACGAGGACCTGGCGATTATTCATATTGATGCTCATACGGACCTTCGTACCGACTACGAAGGAGAAGTATTGTCCCACTCTACGCCTATGCGTAAAGCGTGCGAGTGGATCGGCCCGGAGAATGTGTTTTCATTTGGCGTACGTTCAGGGGAAAAAGAAGAGTTTTTATATGCGCGTACCTCCGGCATGAATTTTCATCCTTTTGAAGTAAACGAGCCACTGCAGCGTATTCTTCCGGAGCTGCACCAGCGTCCGGTTTATGTGACGATTGATATTGATGTATTGGATCCCGCGTATGCGCCCGGAACCGGAACCGCAGAGGCCGGGGGCATCACTTCGAAAGAGCTTCTGCAGGCCATTCATTCGATCAGCCACTCTAGTGCGTTTATTGTAGGGGCGGATCTGGTTGAAGTGGCGCCGGTCTATGATCACGCGGAAAAAACGGCGATTGCCGCATCAAAATTTATCCGGGAAATGCTTCTCGGGTTTCCTAAAGCCAGATAAGTTGAGCTCTGCTTCTTTTCTCTCTACAATAAAGACAGATAGAAACAGGTGAAGGGTGAGGTGCTATGGTAATTCATCGCTCATGGTCATGCAAATGGAACGAATTAACGTGTCAGCGCCTGGTCCGTTGGGAAGCTTTGGAAAAAGACCACAAAGGGTTTCACACGTTTGAGCAGCGCCTGCCTTTTTTTCAGGAAGCCCGCAGGCAGAAATTCTACATTCATGAAACCGTCCGCCACATTGAACACCGGGCCTCTCACCTGGCAAGAGAGGGAGAAAAAACAAAAGAGCTGCTGCGGCGCCAGAAAACGTGGCACCGCCATGCAGCGGACAGACTGTTTACTATAGATTACGATTTACTGCTTTATAAGCGTCTTTATGAAGGAGATCTTCCGTATGTCCTCATGTCGCCCCGGCAGATGGAGGCCTGGATCCGGAAGGAAAAGGAGTACAACCTGCAGCTCGTACATCTGATCGAAAGCGGGGGCGGCCCGCTGCAGAGCCTTTATTTTCTGGAGCAGGTGCTAAAGCCGAAGCTGTTTAAAAAATGGTTGAAGTCCTATGAGCTTCCGCTGAAAAAGAAAGCAGACAAACTGGACCTGCTTTCGGTGATTCCTTATGGGTTTGCCGATAAAAGAGACAGCCGGTAGCTATAAATAAGGTGTAACGGTCTCATAATGCACCGCCGGATCAATACTGTTTCCGGTAATAACAACGACTGTCGGACCGTCCGGCTGGATAATTTGTTCAAGCAGCGCCGAGACACCTACTGCAGCACCGCCTTCTACAATCAGGCGGTGCTTTTTGTATAGAAAGGCCATGGCTCGTGCAATGGCTTCTTCTGAAACTGCACAGCGTATGTCAGTGTAGCGCTCGATCATTGCCATCGTGTACTGGTTATCAAGACCGATGCCTCCAAGGAGGCTGTCTGCCAGCGTTGGCGTTTCCTCTACTTCAACAGGGTGTCCCGCTCTCAGGCTTTCCTGCATAGCGGCTCCCCGGCGGATGGTGGCGCCGTGCACCTGGATGGAAGGGTCGGTCATTTTCATCGCCAGTCCAAGGCCTGACAACAAACCGCCTCCAGAGAGCCCGGCAATCACTGCAGAAATATCCGGCAGTTCCTCCAGCAGCTCGAGGCCGATGGTGCCCTGGCCTGCAATGATCGATGGATGGTCAAACGGAGGAATTAAGGTAAGGCCTTCTGTCTGCACAAGCCCGGCACTGATTCTTCCGGCTGCGTCTTGGCTTTTTCCTTCTATCCGAAGTTCTGCCCCGCTCTGCTGCAGGGCTTCTATTTTGGCACGGGTTACGGTTTCCGCCACACAGATTACAGCGCGGATGCCGTGTGCGGAAGCGGCCCGTGCGACAGCAAAGCCGTGATTGCCGGTGGAAAAGGTGACAACGCCTTTTTCTTTCTGGGCGTTCGTTAAAGAGGCAATCATATGCGTCGCGCCCCGGAGCTTGAAAGAACCGGAAGGCTGAAGCTGTTCCAGTTTTAAATAAACGGGAACCCCGGTAAGGGTGCTTAGTTCAGCCGAATGCATTAAAGGCGTGGGAGGGAGCTCTTTTTTTATAACAGCACGGGCTTTCCAAATGTCGCGAAGATTCATCGTACATCATCCTTTCTTCACAGGCGCCCCCGTTGGTCGGTGAGCGGTCTTTATTCTGTATGAAGCGTATTTTTTTCATCGTAGCATACAGCGGGTACAGCGAATATTCATTTTTCTGTGATATCAACAAGAACATCAAAAGAAATATAGATAAAGTCCTCGTCGTTTATTAAATGCAGAAGCTGCCGGGCGGGAAGAATAGACTGGCAGCGGCCGGAAAACGTGTGGTAGTCCCCATCCTCCCAATAGGAAAAGCAGTACTCCTGCGGGCTGCCGGTAATTTGTTCGAGCGTCCAGAGCAGTTCCTGCATGCGTTGTTCATCGAGTAACGGTTTTGGCCGGCGTCTGCCGGAAGCACGGCGTTTATTCCAGGCCTCCCGATGTTCCGGAAGAATCATCCTGGACGATTCCCAGCGCATGTTGGACCCGGGCGTCAGCTTGTTTTCTGTCATACGAATCATCTCCTTCTTTCTTTTTATCATATATAAGAACATGTGTTCTAGTAAAGGGTTATTTTTGACTTACGAAAAGTAATGAAGTAGATTTAAAGTATTATAAGAAAAAAAGGAGCCGATTATGTCCTATCGCATACATGAAAAAACGAAAATAGGTCATGTGGAATTGCTGATTTCCAATTTGGAAGCGTCTTTGGAATTTTACCTGGAGGTATTGGGGTTTGAAGTGAAAAACAGGGAAGGAGCTCGTGCAGCATTAGGGCCTCGTGGAGAAGATAACACTCTTTTGATTCTGGAAGAAAAGCCGGAAGTGCGGCCGAAACAAAAGACGAGCGGTCTCTATCATTTTGCGGTGTTAGTGCCGGATCGGGTGAGTCTCGGTTTATCCCTTAGCCGCCTGCTGGAGAAAAACTATCCGCTGCAGGGAGCGTCCGACCACCAGTTCAGCGAAGCGGTATACCTGGCAGATCCGGATGGCAACGGCATTGAAGTGTACCGCGACCGCCCGGAGCAGGAATGGAAAAGAAATGCGCACGGAGAGATTGCGCTTCAAACGCTTCCAATGGACGCAGACAGCGTGCTGCAGGAAGCAGCCGGCCGACAGTGGAATGGCCTTCCCGCCGGTACCGTAATCGGGCACATGCATCTTCATATCTCTGATTTCGAAAAGTCCGCTCATTTTTATACCGACGTGCTCGGCTTTAATACGATGATTTCCATTCCGGGAAGCGCTTTGTTTGTTTCCGCTGGAGGATATCACCACCATATCGCCGTCAATCTCTGGGCCGGCAGCAATGCCCCGGCGCCTGCAGAAGATGCCGTTGGCCTGATATATTACTCGATCGTTCTTCCTAATGAAGAAGAAAAGCAAAAAGCAGCTGCCCGCCTCATCGAAGCGGGCACCCCTGTAAAGGAAGAAGGAAGCATCATCTGTTTTCAGGATCCTTCCGGCATCTGGGCGAAGCTCGTTGCTGCTGTATAAGCTGTAAAAAAGCAGATGTCCCCGGGGACATCTGCTTTTAAACGTCTGCCTCCTTCCTGCAGGCTTTGATTTTATGGCATAATAGGGAGACGAATAGATAACAAAATCAAACCACGACTACGATAAAAGGATGGATAGATACTATGAGTACACCGGATTTGAAAGCACGATCGCCCTGGTCGGCGTTAAATGATGTAGACAATGTAACGATACATCCGCTGAATGGCAAAAAAGTATCGGTGGATATGACGGTGCCGGGGAGCAAAAGCTTTACGAACCGGGCGCTTATTTTAGCGGCCCTTGCAGAAGGGACCTCTACTCTTTCCGGCCTGCTGAAAAGTGACGATTCCTACTGGTGCCTGGATGCCCTGGAAAAGCTTGGTGTGCCGTCGCGGGTCACCGGAGACAAGGTGGAAATAGACGGATGCGGAGGCAGCTGGCCGGTTAAGGAAGCGGATCTCTACATTGGTGCAGCAGGAACGATTGCACGGTTTCTGCCCGGAGCGGTTGCAGCAGCCAGCGGAGGGAGCTACCGGATCGAAGCGAGCAGACGAATGAGCGAACGGCCGGTAAAGCCTTTAATGGAGGCGCTTGAACAGCTGGGGGCGCAGATCGAATACGAAGACAAAAAAGGATTTTATCCGCTTGTCATAAAGCCATCGGGGCTGAACGGCGGAGAGGTAAGCATTTCCGGCGCCGTCTCGAGCCAGTTTATCAGCGGGCTGCTTATTTCCGGCGCGAATCAGCAGCAGGATCTGACGGTAACCATACCAGATCATATTGTGCAGCACGCCTACGTAAAAATTACGCTTGATCTTATGAAAGAATTTGGAGTAACGTCCGTGTACAACGAAGAATTAACAAAAATGACCGTGCCGGCTTCTGGATATAAAGCCAGAGAGATGGCTTTGGAAGCAGACGCTTCGACAGCAAGCTACTTTATGGCACTGGCTGCTATTTCCGGCGGCAGGGTTCGTATTAATAATCTGCCGACCCAAACAAATCAGCCGGATATCGGCATGGTGGATTTGTATGAAAAAATGGGATGCACCGTAGAAAAAGGAGCATCCTATGTAGAAATTCAGGGCCCGGAACAGCTCAAGGGCGGTCTGGATATCAGCATGAAAGAAATGTCGGACCAGACACTGACACTGGCTGCCATTGCACCATTTGCAGATGGACCGGTGACGCTTCGGGACGTGGAGCACATCCGTCACCACGAATCGGACCGGATTCATGCGATCTGTACAGAGCTTGGAAAGCTGGGCATCAAAACAGATGAATTCGCAGATGGTCTGACGGTGTATCCCGGTACGCCGAAAGGTACTTCTTTATTGTCTTATGACGATCACAGAGTAGCGATGGCATTGTCTCTTGTTGGAGCAAAAGTGCCGGATGTCACCATTGCCGATCCGGGCTGCGTATCAAAAACGTGCCCATCTTATTTTGAACTGCTGAAAGCAGCAGGCGTAGACGTAACCTACAGCTAGTAGAGCCGGTCCTGATAGAAATAGTTCGGCTTATTAATATGATTATTGTATTCTTTATGAAAAATAGAGGTGGTGGCAGGTGATACCGGCGGAATCAGCCACGTCCAGTCGCCGGTGACTTCTCTGCCGGCCTGGGCTTCTTTTTTTTCGAACCGTTCGAATTGAGAGGCTGCCGTATGGTGATCGACCATGCTGACTCCCTGCTTTTTAAAGGAATACAGCACGGCCCGGTTTAATTCAACGAGCGCCCGGTCTTTCCACAGGCTGGAGGCAAAGGAAGTATCAAGGCCCGCAATCTCCGCCATTTCCGGCAGCAGGTTATAGCGGCTGGTATCGGCGAGGTTTCTGGCACCAATTTCTGTTCCCATGTACCAGCCGTTAAATGGAGCAGCCTGGTACATAATGCCGCCTATCTCAAGCTTCATGTCCGAAACAATCGGTATGGCGTACCATTTGTATTGTTTCTCAGCAAACGCTTCGTATTCCGGGTGCTCCAGCGGCACTTCAAGAATAAAGGAGGAGGGGATGGAGAACCATTCCGGTTCCTTCTCTCCAAAGCTTATTAAAATAGGAAGAATATCAAAATCTGTTTTAGGCCCCTGCCAGCCGAGTTCCAGGCATTTATTCGTAAAATCAATTGAGTCCGGATCGCCGATAATTCTCTTTTCCGTTTGATAACCCGCATAACGGATCAGCTGATAATTCCAAATCCGTATTGATGGCCGGTCGGAAGAGGCAGGGGCAAATAAAGAAATCACCGGCAGAATTCTGCCTTTATTCGTAGCGTAGTGAATATGACGGAACAAAGACTGAGCGACCTCTTCTTCTGTGCTGTCTGTCCGGCAGTCGAGCACGTGAAGCGATTCCCAGAAGAAACGGCCGATGCAGCGGTTGCTGTTACGCCAGGCAAGCTTTGCTCCGATTCGTAGTTCTTCCAATGTGTGGGTGTAGTGGCCGGTGTCGGCAATTTCTTTTTCAATCTGTTTCCAGCGGGCATCACGCATGCTGCTGTTTTTTCCGGATTCCATATAAGCTATATCAATAAACGTCTTTGCTTCTTCTGCCAGCTGCTTCTTATCCTGCATAGGGACACCTCATTGCGTAGTTTGAATATATACAGTATAAGACAGAAGAGGACCGGATTCTAATATTGGAAACCGGACCAGTGAAGAGAGGAGAACGCTATGCTGTTTTTAGCCGTTTTTTTAACTTTGTTTTTACTGCTGCTGATGGGACTCGGTACAGCCAAACTGCTGTTGTTCCGGGAAAAGCCTTTTTCTCTCGGCCACTGGCTCAGCTTTTCGGCAGGAGCATCGCTGGCTTTAAGTGTTCTTATTACGATGTAAAAACCCCGCATCTGCCTCTAAAAAAGGCGAATGCGGGGTTTTTGGCTGTATCTGAATTATTGACCGATAAGCTCGCTCATTTTCTCAGGGAGCTCTGTATTGTCCATTAACCCGGTAAATTCTTCAGATCCGGCACCGTATGCGTATACTGGCACATCAGTTCCGGTATGCTGGGAAGTCGTCCAGCCGACATAAGAATATTCGCTCACAATAGAGTTGATTTCAAGCGCACGTGCTTCTTCATCGCCGGCGTTTTGAATGCGTTCTGCTTCTTCGTCGGTAATATCAATACCGGCAAACGTAGAAACGACGTCAGCTGCATTGGAAGCATCCTCATTAAGCTCTGCTGCCATTTTATCTCCTGTAGCAGTCACGTCACGAAGGACATCCGGCTTAGACATGTATTCATCATAGCCGCCAACGCTCATGCCGCCTGTTTCGTGATCACCGGCTACAACTACCAGTGTGTTGCCTTCTTCTTCAGCGTAATCTACAGCTTCCTGCACGGCCATTTCAAACGCTTCCGTGTCAGTCATCGCCCAGGCAGCATCGTGTGCATGGCCGGCCCAGTCAATCTGGCTGCCTTCCACCATTAGGAAAAATCCATCTTCATCCTGCTCCAGTGACTGGATCGAGGATGTGGTCATTTCAGAAAGGCTTGGCTGATCTTCCGGACGGTCTAGCTCCGGGGATAATGCTTCATCATGAAAGAGGCCGAGAATTTTTTCCTCTTCAGAGGCTTGGATCTCATCCAGGCTTTCGGTATACGTAAATCCATCTGCCTGTGCTTGCTCTATAAGATTTTCCTGCTCCTGCTCGCCGCCTTCTGATTCAGGCAAGAACATATTGCGGCCGCCGCCCATCAGGACGTCTACATTTTCAAGCAGCTGTGGGGCAATAGCGGCTTCATTGTTGCGGTCTTCTACACTTGCACCAAAGACAGCCGGAGTAGCATGTGTAATTGTGGACGTTGCGACAAGACCGGTGGATTTACCGGCGTTTCCTGATTTCTCAAGAATACTGTCCGGAGAGTCGCCTTCCGGTGTCATGCCGATCATGCCGTTTTCCGTTTTGACTCCGCGGGCCATTGCCGTACCGGCTGCAGCAGAATCGGTTACAAGGTTATCTGCTGAATCTGTTTTCATCATGCCGGTAAGAAATTCATCCCACACCGGTGTTTCTTCACCTTTATAATTACGGTAATTTGTAGCGTACGCAGCGTCAAAACCATCCGGGATCATGTAAATGATGTTTTCTACTTCTTCCTGTTTTTCTTTCTGGGAATGTTCCGGGGCTTTTCCATTGTCATCAGGGATGCTGGCATAGGCTCCTGTTCCGGAGGAAAGAATAATCGACGTTCCAAGTCCAAGTGCGGCAACGCTTTTAAGTCTGTTGGGAATAGATTTCATGTTTTACTGACCCCTTTTCTGATTATGTTTTACACTTTTAACTATAAAGAATAGTTGTTAAGGAAGTATAAAGCTGATTTAAAGACAGACAGAAGGGGAGGGGACTATTCTACTTTAAGTGCTTATAGCATGTAAAAAAGTTATTTTTATAAGAATTTCTACATAAATATGCGGCATTATGAAGGAGAAACCATATAAAGGACTCTATTTATTGGAAAATTGCGAAAGATAAAACAGGTACTTTTGACGTGCTGGCAATGTAAAAATTGTTAATTCCAGGTAAAGAAAATATCATTTATATTATGCGAATATAGAAAAAAAGCATGCCCCGGCCGGGCATGCTTTCCAACTTTATATTTCATCAAGCAGCTGATAAATCTGCTGCTTGTTTTCCGCCTGAATTAATTGTTCCCGGAAATCTTCGTCCATCAGCTTTCTGGAAAGCATCTGCAGAATGCGTAAATGATCGTCGCCGGCCCGTTCCTGCGGTACCGCAATCATAAATATCAATTTCGCCTGCGTACCGTCCAGGCTGTTCCAATCAACCCCCTGCCGGTGAATGCCGAAAGCGACCGCCGGCTTTGTCACGACATCGGCTTTACCGTGAGGAATCGCCACATTCATGCCAAGGCCTGTAGACCCCTGAGCTTCCCGCTCCAGAATGACCTGCTTAAATGCGCTGTTGTTGGTTAGTACATTGCTGCCGGAAAGCGTCCGGATCATTTCATCCATCACATCTTCCCGGGAATCTGCGGTCAAGTTGGGAATAATCAGATCTTTGGAAACAAGATCCGTCAGCTTATTAAATGTTGTTTCCTGTTCGTCGGTAGCCTGACGGGCAGAAGCAGCTTCGCTTTGTACAAGAGGCTCTTCTGCGCCGCCAGCCGGAACCGCCGCCGCGGTCACATCACGTTTAATTAGATTGACAATAAAGGCGGTAATAAGGGAACCAACCAGAATGGCGATAAAAAACATCGTTACATTCGTTACAGCTCCGAGAACACCGACGATCGGCCCGCCGTGGGCCACCTGATCGCCGACGCCGCTCTGCATGGCAATGACTGCAGCTGCCATCGAGCCGATCATGATGCTTGGAATAACGCGCAGCGGATCTTTGGCAGCAAAAGGAATAGCGCCTTCTGTGATGCCGAAAAGTCCCATCGTAAAGGAAGCTTTTCCTGCTTCAATCTCCGGCTGTTCGAATTTCTTCTTGTTCATAAAGGTCGCAATACCAAGGCCGATAGGAGGGACAGCGATGGCCGCAGCAACGGCTCCCATAATAGCGAAGTTGCCCTCGGTAATCATTGCGGCACCGAATAGAAAAGCTACTTTATTTACAGGGCCTCCCATATCAAAGGAGATCATCGCCCCTAAAATCAAGGCAAGCAGCACGGTGCTCGTTCCTTCCATACCTGCAAGCCAAGTAGTCAGGCTCTCAAAAATAGCGGCTACTGGTGCGCCGATCAAAAAGGAAAAAGAAAGACCGACGATAAGAGATGCTAATACTGGAATAATAATAATAGGCATAATAGGCTGCAAGGCCCGTGGGACTTTCCATTTTTTAATCCATAATGCTACGTAACCGGCCAGAAAACCGGCGATAATTCCGCCGATAAACCCGGCAGCGGCTTCACTGCCGTAAAAGCTGCCGTTTGCCGCAATGTAGCCGCCGATCATCCCCGGCGCAAGGCCCGGACGGTCAGCTATGCTCATTGCGATAAAGCCGGCGAGAATAGGGATCATGAATGCAAACGAACCGGCACCAATTGCTTCAATAGTGCTCCAGATTGAATCCTCTGGAATGATTAAGCCTTCCGCTGACGGTACTCCTCCAAGAGATAAGGAAATCGCAATCAACAGTCCACCGACTACAATGAAAGGAATCATAAAGGAAACGCCGTTCATCAGATGCCTGTAAATAGGGTTTTCTTTTTTCTTCGTTTCATCCTGCCGTTCTACAGATCCGGAAAGCATTTCCCCTTTTCCATCCAATATGTTTTGAATGAGCTGCTCCGGCTTATGGATGCCGTCCTGAACGCCCGTCTCTACAATTTGTTTTCCATGAAATCTGGATTTGTCGACATTTTTATCGGCTGCAAATATAACGCCTTCTGCATCCCTTATGTCTTCGTCTGTCAGGATATTTTCCGCTCCGACTGACCCCTGGGTTTCTACTTTGATCTCCACTCCGAGCTGAGCGGCGGCCTTTTGTAAGTTCTCAGCTGCCATGTACGTATGGGCGATCCCTACAGGGCATGCAGTAATAGCGACAATTTTTTTCATGCTGCCTCATCCTTTCCTCTTTTCTTTCTATATTCAGTATAGACAAAAAAGAAAGAAATAATGAAAGCGTTATCTTTCCGGAAGATACGGTAAAACGGCATTAATTATTAAAACAGAGTAAATACCGCTTCTTTCTCAGACAGGCTTTTTATGTGAGCTACCCGGTCAGGAGAGTCAGAGAGCTTTGATATTTCTTCGAACAGCCTTTTTACTTTCCCGCCTTCCTGTAGATCAGCCGCCAAAAGCAGAACGATGGCGGTGGAAGAACCGTTCCAGTCGATCGGTTCCGGAAAAATCCCAACGGCGATGGAAGGAACTTTGATACAGGAAGGGTCTCCATGGGGGATGGCAATGCCGCCGCCGATAAACGTTGACGACCTGCGCTCCCGTTCAATAGTACTTTCTACAAAAGAAGGCGTCACTTTCCCGGTTTCGTCGAGAAATTCCGCTAAGTATGTAATGACTTTGATCGGATCCCGCTCCCTGGGAAAATGGATATGGTCTGGAGTGGAAATCAGCTCCTGCAGGATGTTCTGGCTTTTTTCTTTTAACCTATGCATCATTCTTCGTATCTGCTGCTGCTCCTCTTCTTTTAAAAAAGGAGAGACTACAACGACCGGTATATCTGTTCGTTGAAGCGGGACAGTGGAAATGATCATGTCGATCCTCGTTTTATCGAATTGTTCGGCTTCTTTTACGGCGACGCAGTCTTCTGTTTGAAGGGAGTGGAACTTTCTTTCCAGTTTTGTCTGCAGGAGACGGGACATGCCGATCCCCATAGGACAGACAAGCAGGACCGGCATATAGTCGGCTGAAGCTTTTTTGGAGCGCTCCAGAGAAACCTGAAAGTGAATAGTCAAATAGGCTACTTCTTCAAGCGGCCATTCTTTCGCTGGTTCTAAATCGGCAAGCGCTTCTATAATCATTTCGAACAAATAAGGGTACATTATTCTTATTTCGGAAGCCATCGGGTTATGGTGGCTGAACTGATGGTCGATTCTGGCTGTGCTGCTGTGAAGGTGGGCTGCTGTATCACGGAAAAGACTGCTGTCTTTGTTATAGGGGTGGCCGGTGACAGCAGTTACCGCTTCAATTAAACGATGAGTAAAACGTATCGTTTCCGGATCTACCTGAAGCTGTTCAAAAACATTGGAGTGTTCTTCAGAAGAGGTTTCCAGCCTGGCGCTGCGAAGATGAATAGATAGATAATACACTTCGGCCGCGGGCCAGGCCATTTGAAAGTAGGCCTCCAGCTCTTTAGCAAGCCGGGCCGCTTTTTTTCCTTCTATTCTGTTCAAATCGAGCGAATCTGACGGATAGGCAACGCCGCGTTTCCACATGAGTCGTTTCACAGCAAGCAGTACATGAATGATTAACGTTTCCCGGGATAGTGAAGTATAGGAAAAAGAAAAATGGTGTTCGAGTCCTTTAATCATTTTGTTTACTGCTTCCCAGTCAAAAGGGGAGAACCATTCTTTTACAGGCTGGTTTTGTCCTAAAGAGCGGCGGACCAGCTCCGCAATGGCCGCCCGGCGTCCTGTTTCCGGACCCGTTATGGACACGCCGACGTTCGGCTTGAGCTGGACAGAAAGATGGTAGTTCTGCAGATATTTGCTGCATTCTTTTAATAATTCCTTTATCGCAGATTGGCTTTCATACATTTCTTCACCAAGCTGCTTAAGGGTCCATTCCTTTTTCGTATCGAGCAGCAGGCGCAGAAGAAGGAAAATCTGATCTTCCCGGGAAGCGGGCTGTTCCTTTTTTTCCATAGAAAAAAGCAGGTGTTTGATCCGGGGCTGGTTTTCCTCGGAAGGAATAAAGCGTATGCCCCGGCTCGGCCTGCGGATCAGGCTTCCCCACTGATGAGCTTCAATATACTGGTGAATGGCCTTTAGCTCTGTGCGGACTGTTTTTTCGGAGCATCCGATAAGATCAGCAACGCTTTGAATCGATACGTAACTCTGCTGATTGTACAAATATGCAGTGATTTTCCGCTGCCGGCCTGTCATGGTTTTCTTCACCTTCTTATTTAATGGTATGGAAAAAAACCGTCTTTACCGTTCAAGACAGTTTTTTATGAAAAGGAGGGGCTTTATATCGTATCGCCGGGTTTGAGTACAGGCGCATTTGCTTCAACTGTCTCTGGATATTTAATGCCCATGCCGGTATTTAAGCACAAAACAGAGTCATTTGGCTTGATCCAGCGATCTTCCCTCAGTTCCCGAACCGCTGCGAACAGGGCGGCCCCTTCTGGGCAGATAAAGGTACCCTCGGTCCGGGTCACATGGCGCTGTTCTTTTAAAATACGGGGATCATCGATAGCAACAGCACAGCCGTCCGTTTCATAAATAGCCTCCAATACGAGAAAGTCTCCAAGTGCTTTTGGTACATTAATACCAAAAGCCGCGGTCTTGGATTCGGGCCAGAACTCAGAAGACGTTTTGCCCTGCTTATACGCCTCGACAATAGGGGCGCATTCTTCTGCCTGCACGGCTACGAGTCTCGGCATTTTTGAAGACAATATCCAGCCAAGCTCCATCAGCTCTTTAAAGGCTTTATAAATCCCAATTAAGCCGACACCGCCTCCGGTTGGGTATAAAATCACATCAGGCAGCTTCCACTGCAGTTGTTCTGCAATTTCAAAGCCCATCGTTTTTTTGCCTTCGATCCGGTACGGTTCTTTAAGCGTAGAGACGTCAAACCAGCCGTATTTTTCTACGGATCGGGCGACAATTTGGCCGGCGTCACTGATCAGTCCGTTTACTAAATGAAGATCTGCCCCGGCAGCAGCACATTCTTTTCTCGTAACGATGGGTGCATCAACGGGCATGACGATGTGGGAAGCAATAGAAGCTCTGGCGGCATAAAGCGCCCAGGCAGCCCCTGCATTACCATTTGTAGGCATCGCAATCTCTTTGATGCCGAGTTCCTTTGCTTTGGATACTCCGACTGCGGCTCCGCGGGACTTAAAGGAGCCGGTTGGGGTTAATCCTTCATCTTTCATAGCCAAGTGCTTAACATCCAATTCTTTTGCCAATTTCGTCATTGGAAGAATAGGGGTCATTCCTTCTCCCAGAGAAACAATATTTTCTTCTTTTTTTACTGGGAGCAGCTCATGGTAGCGCCATAAAGTGGGAGCCCGATCTCTCAGGCTTGCTTTCTGGTACTGCACATTGAGCGAATCGAGGTCATAGGCTGTAAGAAGCGGAGAGCCGCAGACACAAAGGTTTTGAGGTTCATCAATAGAATAAGTATTGCTGCATTTAGGACAGTATAAGTGGGAAACATAGCTATAGGCTGGCAAAAGAATCCTCCTTTAATGGCAAATGTAGGTAAGTATAGTTTAACATGAAAACGCTCTTTAACGTTTCACGTGAAACGTATTCGTTTTATAAAAACAATAAACGGGGTACATACACTATAATGATGTAGAAAAAAACAACAAGAGACGGATAGAAGTTAACTAAAAAGAGGTGGTCAAAAAAATGGGAAAAGTAAAAGAGTCGAAAAAAGAACACAATTTTTCTTTTGTGATGATGGAAGAAGCAAAAGTGACGGATATATTGAAGCAGAAAGCAGAAAACAGCAGCGACCCGGTTTTATGTGTGGATGAAAAAGGAAAGCCTGTGGGCTGGGTTAACGAACAAAAACTTTACAGCTATCTGGAAAAAGAAAAAGGCCTGGATAAAAAAATAAAAAAAGGCTGGCTGGAAGAAGCGTATACCGTTCAGGAAGACGAAACGTCAGCTCTGCAGGCAGAACACCTGCCGGCTGTCGTGGTTAACAAAAAAGGACAGGCCCGCCGTATTATTACGACGGCCGCCTGGTTTGAAGCGGAATATGGCAATTTGATTCAGCAGCGGAACGTAGCCCAGGTTATTCTGGAAAGTGCCTATGAAGGCATCGCTGTTGTGGATAAGGAAGGCCGCCTGAAACAAATGAACCAGGCGTACCGAAGCTTTCTTGGCATCGACCCGGATGAAGACGTTTCCGGCCGGCCGGCAGAAGATATTATTGAAAATACGCGGCTGCATGAAGTAGTGCGTACAGGCATACCGGAAAAGGGCGAAATTCAAATGATTCAAGGCCAAAAAATGGTCGTACACCGCCTTCCGATCTGGGAGGACGGCGAAATAGCCGGTGCGGTCGGCATGCTTATTTTTGAAGGAGTCAGTGAACTGTACCGGATTCTCGGAAACGCGGCCGACATGAATGTGGAAGCACCGTTTGAGAGCGAAGACGGACAGACGAGAGGGCAGTCGCATCTTCATCGGTTTGAAGATATTATAGGAGAAAGCCGTGCGATCAAAGAAAGCAAAAGCATTGCCCGCAAATCCGCCCGAACCAATGCGACTGTATTAATTACCGGAGAAAGCGGCACGGGAAAAGAACTGTTCGCCCAGGCGATTCATTTGACGAGCGGCAGAAAAGGCGGTTTTATCAGCGTGAACTGCGCAGCTATTCCGGAGCATCTGCTGGAATCAGAACTTTTTGGCTACGAAGAAGGAGCATTTACAGGTGCTAAAAAAGAAGGCCACGTCGGTAAATTTGAAGCCGCCCACAACGGAACGCTGTTCTTAGATGAAATTGGCAACATGTCCCTGCCGATGCAGGCAAAAATTCTGCGGGTACTGGAAGAACGGGCTGTCACAAAAGTAGGAGGCCTGGCACAGATTCCTTTGAATGTAAAAGTAATCGCCGCTACTAACGCGAATCTGGAGAAGCGGGTAAAAGAAGGTACGTTCCGGGAAGACTTATACTACCGCCTGCATGTAATTCCTGTTGATGTAGCGCCTCTCCGCCAGCGTCCGAAAGATATTCCGCTGTTG
This sequence comes from Sinobaca sp. TMA16-18, assembly GCF_059510535.1. Lineage (NCBI taxonomy): Bacteria > Bacillati > Bacillota > Bacilli > Caryophanales > Sporolactobacillaceae > Sinobaca > Sinobaca sp. TMA16-18. The sequence continues at coordinate 60,609 of NZ_JCAKFM010000008.1, forward strand.
TTCAGCCATTACATGCAGCGTTTCAGTAAGGAAAACAATATGGAAGTAAAACAAATGGACCCGGAAGCGCTGGAAGCCTTTATGGCTTATAATTGGCCTGGAAATATCCGCGAACTGATGAACGTTACCGAACAGCTTGTGACGCTCGTGGATGGAAAAGATATTTCCCTCAAAGACCTTCCAGCTATTGTCAGCTCTAAACTGAGCGGAGGAACCGGCGATACAGAAGATAATCATTCCTTAAAATCCGAGCAGCACAAGCAGGAAAAGCAGGTTATTATTCAGGCGCTCGAAAAGCACGAAGGCAACAAATCAAAAGCTGCCCAGGACCTGGGTATTCACCGCACGACCTTGTACAAGAAGATTAAAGATTTCCAAATAGAAGAAAAAGTGTAGGATAAACGAGAAAAGTGTAGACTGATATCTACACTTTTTTCGTTATGATTTATGCAATAATGTAAGCGTTTTAAAAAAGAAAAGCTCCAGGCCCTGGCTGGAAGGGGAAAAAGGATTTTTCGTTTGTTTTGGCACGATCTTTGCAATGGTATAGGGCAGAACGAAGGGAGGACTAAAAATGAAAGTAAGTACGATGAATTTTCCTGAAAGAATTGTGTACGGTCCCGGAAGCCTGAGTAACATAGGGGAAGAAGCGAAAAAAGAAGGAAGCCGGGTATTGATTGTAAGCGATAACATGATGAAGAAACTCGGTTATCTGGAAACGTGTGAAAAGGCTCTTCAAGAGAGCGGCCTTCATACTGCAGCTTTTCTGGATATTGAAACAGAACCCACTGACAAGTACGTAGAAAAAGCCCTCGAAATGGTCAAGGAGGAGAACGCAGATGTAATTGTTGCCCTCGGCGGCGGCAGCTGCATCGATACCGCAAAAGCAGTAGCGGTGCTGGCTGTTAATGAAGGCGCTATCAAAGACTATATGAACAATAAAAAAACGGCAGCGCATAAAGGTCTTCCGTTGATCGCTGTTCCCACGACTGCGGGCACAGGATCGGAAGCAACAGATGTGACGGTCATTACGAATACGACAGACGGCGTGAAAATGATGATTAAGCAGCCGGCCTTTATGCCAAAAGCTGCGATTATTGATTCCGAGTTGTCGATGAGCTCGCCGAAATCAATTAAAGCAGCAACCGGCATGGATGCGCTGACCCACTCTATAGAGGCGTACATTTCCAAAAAAGCGCACGTGTTCTCTGATCAGCTGGCGCTTTCTTCAGCCAAACTGATTATGCATAACATTCTTCAAAGCTATGAGGATAAAGACGATACGCATGCCGCAGAGCAGATGGCGCTCGGAGCGATGCAGGGAGGCATGGCTTTCTCAAACGCCTCTGTATGCCTTGTACATGGCATGTCCAGGCCGATAGGCGCTATGTTCCATGTGCCGCACGGTATTTCCAATGCGATGCTGCTTCCTGTCATTTTGGAGTACAGCAGTGAATCCTGCCAATCCAGGCTGAGTGAACTGGCAGCATTTATTTATCCGGAATGGGCAGGTCTTCCGCAAGAGGAAGCCGCCGACCGATTCGTCAAAAAAGTGCTGGAATTATGCCAAAAGCTGGAGATTCCGAACATGAAAGGCTGGGGCATTGAAGAAGGAGCCTATAACGAGGTGCTTAAAAAGATGGCCGCTGATGCTCTGGAAAGCGGAAGTCCCGGCAACAATCCGATTGTTCCTTCAGAAAAAGACATTATTGCTTTATATGAAAAAGCCTACGTGTACGAATATACTAATTAAGAGGAGCGAATAATATGACAGTACAAACAGCAAGAACGTTGAAAAATTTTATAGGAGGCGAATGGACAGAATCTACTTCCGGCCAAACGGAAATCGTCCCAAACCCAGCTACGGAAGAGGAACTGGCTCATGTGCCACTTTCTTCTAAAGCAGAAGTCGACCAGGCAGTAGCGTCAGCGCAAAAAGCATTTCAAACGTGGAAGAAAACACCGGTACCAAGAAGAGCACGTATTCTGTTTAAATACCAGCAGCTGCTGATGGATAATTATGACGAACTGGCTGAAATCATCACGCTTGAAAATGGAAAATGCTACAACGATGCTTATGGAGAAGTGCAGCGTGGAATTGAATGCGTCGAATTTGCTGCCGGCGCCCCAACACTTATGATGGGAGATTCGCTGCCGGACATTGCGACGAATATTGAATCAAGCATGTACCGGTATCCGGTCGGGGTAGTTGGCGGCATTACACCGTTTAACTTTCCAATGATGGTCCCATGCTGGATGTTCCCGCTGGCCATTGCCTGCGGAAATACGTTTGTACTAAAACCATCCGAGCGTACCCCAATGCTTGCAGAAAAACTGGTTGAACTCTTTGCCGAAGCCGGACTGCCGGACGGCGTGCTTAATATTGTACACGGAGCCCATGACGTCGTAAACGGCCTGTTGGAGCATGAAGACGTATCCGCAATTAGTTTCGTAGGGTCCCAGCCTGTAGCCGAGTACATTTATAAAACGGCAGCTCAGCACGGGAAAAGAGTACAGGCACTGGCAGGAGCAAAAAACCACGCGATCGTATTAGCAGACTGCGACATGGATAAAACGATTCAGGGTATCATCGGCGGAGCCTTCGGCAGTGCCGGACAACGCTGCATGGCAACATCGGTTGTTGTCGTTACCGAAGACATTGCCGACACATTCCTGGAGAATCTGAAAGACGCGGCAGATCAGCTTGTGCTGGGTGACGGCATGGACCAGCAGGTAAACCTCGGTCCGGTTATCCGCCAATCCCACCTCGATAAAGTACACTCCTTTATTGAAAGTGGACAGGGAGAAGGCGCTTCGTTGTACCGGGATGGAAGAGAAGATGCGAAAGGAATGGACAAAGGTTATTTTCTGGGAGCCACTGTGTTCGATCAAGTAACCACTTCTATGGATATTTGGAAAAAAGAAATATTCGCACCGGTATTATCCATCGTGCGCGTAAAGGATCTCACCGAAGCAATTGAAGTTACCAATCAGTCCGATTTCGGCAACGGTGCCGTGCTGTATACTTCAAGCGGACATGCGACCCGCCAGTTCCGGGAGGATATTGAAGTAGGTATGCTCGGTGTTAACGTTAACGTACCGGCTCCGATGGCATTCTTTCCATTTTCCGGCTGGAAAAATTCGTTCTACGGCGACCTGCATGCGAATGGAAAAGACGGCGTGGAGTTTTATACAAGACGTAAAATGCTTACATCCAGATGGTAGGAAGTCGTTTTAAGAAACGATAAAAGGGTTATAAAGAGGTAGAGTAACTTCATAACAGGAGGTTTTACCGATGCCCTGGAACATGAACGACTATCCCACATCCTTAAAAAATCTGGAAAAGCCGGTACGCAAAAAGGCTATTGATATTGCCAACGCCATGCTCGATGAAGGCTATGATGAAGGAAAAGCGATTCCTATTGCCACCAAGCAGGCGGAAAAATGGTACAATGGCGCAGATAAACAGGAAATAGAGGAGTACATGGAGAACGAACGGGTCACACCCGGGGCTGGCAGTGAACACGGCAGCCGACCGGAACTTATGGAGAAGGCCGAGCTGGTGGAAGCCCACGAAAACGGCTGGGCCGTTCGTTCGAAAGACGCAAAAAAGCCTGCAGCGGTGTACGATAATAAGAACAATGCAGTGAAACGAGCGAAAGAAATCGCTGAAAAACAGAGAACAGAAGCTGTGATTTATAAAAAAGATGGCAGCATTGAAACACGTTATTCTTATAAATAGCTTAAATGGACAGGCCTTTAGCTGCTTTTGCAGTAAGGTCTGTTTTTTTTTTAAACTTTAAATTTTATAATGTACTTTTTGTTCGTTATAAAGATCAAATAGTTATATATTAGGAGTATTTAGGAGATAAAGAAAGAAAAGACGGAGATAAATTAGAAATTCAGCATATTGTAGAATTTACCTTTTTTGTTGTTCGTTATATGATACAAAAAGTAAATCATATAACGAATATTAGGGGTGAATAGGTTGAAGCAACGTAAAAACGAACCGAAAAAATTTATCTTTCTGGAAGAGTCTGGAAAAAGGTGGAAAATTTCTAAGTACACTTTTTTGTTATCTATCATAGCACTCGCTGTGATGGCAGGAATGATGCTCCGGGCTTTAGTGCAAGCGCCTGATATGGAGGCTGTTGATGTAAGCACCCAGAATATTGAATCTATTTTGACTCCTTTTGCACAGGGAGAAGATGCCGATTCACCCGAAACGGACGATAAAACTAAATTGGAATTAACGGCAGAACAGAAAGCACAGGGAACAGATGTCTTTGCTTTTTACCAGCAGAAATTTCATGGAAAAGAACAGCATAAGCTTTCTCTGGAACGCAATATTTCTACAATTGACACTCTTGTGCCTGACTGGTTTTCACTAACTAAAGACTTTACTATCGAAAAAAATGCCGATACTGAAGTGGATACTGCAGCTAGAGAGGCAGGTGTGAAAATCCTGCCTGATATTTCCTTAACCTACGATGGCACAGAAGAAACGATGAATGAACTCATGGAAGATACAGAAAAACAGGATCAAGTGATCAATGAGCTGTATGATTTGGTACAGGATGGCGGGTATGATGGGATTCACATGAATCTTACCTATATCGAATACGAAGATGCCGAAAAATTTGAAGATTTCTCTGAAAAGCTGTATACTACTTTTCATGGTTCGGGTCTTACCGTAGCGCTGAATACTCGTGTAGAAGATGATACATTTGACACAGAGGTATTAGCAGACTATGCGGATCATCTTGTTGTCCAGGCTTATGATGAGAATAACGCAAACAGCAAATCGGGTTCTTCCATAGCTTCTTTTGAATGGACGAAAGAATTATTTGAACAGTATGATGGTCCGGAGGAGAAATTGGTCTTATCGCTAGCCAATTACGGCTATAACTGGAACGTGTCCCAGGATACCTCGGCAGAAACAATGACTTTTCCTGACATTATGCAGCAGGCAGGCAACCAAAGTCTGAAGGTTCAGTGGGACGAGAAAAATTTTACTCCGTATGTTCGTTATAAAGAAGGAAATGAGGAACACCTAATCAGCTTTTTGGACGCTACTACCTTTTATAATCAAATGATGGTCGCCAAATCCAATAATGTTCATTCCATTGGCGTATGGAATATCGGCTCGGAAGACCCCTCGATCTGGAGCTTGTTAGAAAATAGAGTAGCTCCTGAATCCATCAAAACTATCCCTAATATTGTTCCTATTACTGATGGCGGTTCAGGTGATATTTTTAAAGTAACTACTAAAGAACAAGACGGGGAACGGAAGATCGAAACAGAAAACAATATTATTACACATCAGGAATACGTGGAATATTCAAGCCCCTATCATTTGGAAAGGTACGGAGAAGCGGAGAAGCAAGTAGCCATTTCTTTTGATGATGGACCGGACCCAAAGTACACGGGTGATATATTAAATATCCTACAGGAGTATGAAGTTCCTGCCACATTTTTTGTATTAGGAAAAAATGCTTCTAAATATCCTGATTATGTAGATAGAATATATGATGAAGGCCATGAAATTGGAAATCATACGTATACTCACAGGGATATTCAAAAAATTTCTGAAAGAGAGTTTGAGGTAGAACTAAATTCTTCACAAAGAATTATTCAGGGCATAACCGGCAGGTCTACTATTTTATTCCGGCCGCCTTACTTGTCTACAAACAATGAAGGTTCCAATGTTCCATCTGTTGAAACAATGGACAAAATAGCCCAAGCGCAGAATCTAAACTATATGCTAATGGGATCACTAATCGATCCAAGAGACTGGGATGGTAAATCGAGTGACGCCATTTTTGAAGAAGTCACTAAACGGGTCGAAGATGGAAATATTATTTTGCTGCATGATGCAGGCGGAGACAGGACAGAAACCGTAAAAGCACTGCCTAGAATTATTGAATGGCTTAATGCCGAAGGCTATGAGATTGTCCCTTCGGGAGAACTTGTAGGAATGACAAAAGATGAGGTAATGCCGGAAGTAGCTGCCACCGAAGAAGCAATCAGCCCTTTTTTCAGCCGAGGATCTTCTACATTTTCAAATATTACACAAGGCCTCAGCTATTTCATTTACGGACTCATTGCTGTTGGTGTACTGCGTCTTATCGTCCTGATTTATTTCAGCTGGAAACAGAAACGCAGAAAAAGAGAATTCGATGACTCATACCAGCCTTTAGTGAGTGTTCTGATCGCAGCTTATAATGAAGAAACCGTTATTGCGAAAACAATTCGTTCCATCTTGAAAAGCCGCTATCCTAACTTAGACATCGTTGTCGTAGATGATGGATCCAAAGATGGCACAAGCAGAGTAATGGAAGAGGAGTTTGGCAGTTATTCCAACGTGCGCTTAATTAAAAAGCCAAACGGAGGCAAGTCCTCTGCGCTGAACCTTGGCTTTAAAGAGGTACATGGAGAAATTACTGTTACTCTGGATGCAGATACGACGATTGATGAACACACGATCACAAATCTTATCCGGCACTTCTCGGATGACCGAGTAGGAGCGGTGTCAGGCAACGTAAAGATTGGCAACCGGAAAAACCTGCTGACGTGGTGGCAGCATATTGAATATGTTACCGGATTTAATTTGGAAAAACGGGCATTCGATGAATTGGAATGTATCACTGTTGTTCCCGGCGCCGTCGGGGCCTGGAGAAACACAGCCCTGCAGGAAGTAAAATATTTTGAAGAAGATACGCTTGCCGAAGATACAGATATTACATTGAAGCTGCTGCGCAAAGGATACTTGATTAAAAGTGAAGTAGACGCTGTCGCTTACACAGAAGCACCGGAAGATGTGAGAAGCTTTGTAAAGCAGCGCTACCGCTGGACGTACGGCATTCTTCAATGTTTCTGGAAGCATAAACGTGCGATGATAGACGGGAAAAACAAGAAGCTGACCTTTATTGCAGCACCAAATATGCTGTTTCAGTATGTATTGATTGCTTCTGCACCGCTTATCGACTTGATTCTCCTGTTGGGACTGGCCTCCGGTTCGATGCGCGTACTGTATTTTTATGCCGGTTTCCTGCTGGTGGATACACTTGTTTCGGTGTACGCCTTTAAACTGGAAAATGAAAGCAAAAAACCGTTGGTTACCGTGTTTATTCAACGCCTGGTATATAGACAATTTTTCACATATGTTGTCTGGAAATCCTTTGTATTCGCCATCCGTGGAGGAGTAATGGGATGGAATAAACTGAAGCGCACAGGTAATGTGAATTCAATATCTACCATACAGTCAAAACACGGATCTTAATAAGAATGGGTGAGGACTTGAATACGCTGAAAAAAATAAAAAAAACATGGCTGCTTACGGCTGTATCAGTTCTCGCCCTTTTCAGCCTTGCTTGCGAGCGGTCTCAGGATGAAGCGCTGATCAAGCCGGATCATGTGCCGGAAGAACAGATCGGTCAGGATATTCTTTCTGCATACGGCGAATGGATGGACGCTTATGTGAAAAACGCTTCAGGCGGAGAAGAAACGATGTATTACGTAGCTTATGATGAACAAGGCCACACTGTATCGGAAGCCCACGGCTATGGCATGCTGATTACCGCAAAGATGGCGGCCTACTCCGATGAGACGAAAGCGTATTTTGACGGCATGTATCATTACTTTAAACATTATCCTTCCACCAATAACAGCGCCTTTATGGCCTGGAAGCAGCGAGATCAGGGAGGCGGCACCATGATTAACGACAATGGAGAAATTACCGGATCTGCAACCGATGGGGATATGGATATCGCCTACGCTCTTCTGCTCGCTGATGAAGCATGGGGAAGCAGCGGCGCGATTAATTACCGGGAAGAAGCAATTACGATCATTAATGAACTGATGGAAGACGTAATACATGAAGATCTGAATCTTCCGCTTCTCGGCGATTGGGTACGCGGCAATGATCCTGTTTACAGCGATTCCACGAGAACGTCTGATTGGATGGGCGGGCATGCTGCAGCTTTTGCGGAAGCTGCTGAAGACAATAGGTGGGAAGATGTGGAAAAAGCAATTGTGGACACGACAGAAGACGTGCAGAAAGAGTACAGCCCGGATACGGGCCTGCTGCCGGATTTCCTCGTGTATGAAGACGGACAGTGGAGGCCTGCGCCGCCCGAATTTCTGGAACGAGACAGCGATGGGGATTATTCCTACAATGCAGCAAGAGTCCCATGGAGAATGACGGAAGCGTATCAGAAAACCGAAAATAGTCAGGTAAGGGAACAGCTGCAGCTGATAAACGAATGGGCGGCAGCCCATGCTGATGGAAACCCCTCAGCTCTTCAGGCTGGATATACATTAGAAGGAGAGGCACTGGCGGATCACGCGGATATGGTATACACGGCACCGCTTGCCGCCGGCGCTTCTGTCGATGAGTCGAAACAGGAATGGTTGAATCAGCTGTGGGATGAGATGACGGTAGAATACGAAGACTCGGACCGGAACTATTACAATGACAGTGTGAGGCTTCTATCGATGCTGACTGTAGATCATAAAATTGAATAAAGAAGAAGGAATGCTTTATGATTGGAATTGGAAATCGAATCCATCATTATCGGAAGAAAAACGAGCTGACGATTACCGCCTTAGCCGATAGTTCCGGATTATCGAGATCTTATTTAAGCAATCTGGAAAAAAATAAAGTAGTAAATCCATCCATCAATGTGCTGAAGAAAATAGCCGACGTCTTTAATATTGATGTACTCTATCTGCTTCATGAAGAAGCCTGGAAAGATAAAAGCACATGCGACTAAAAAAGCAGCGCCCTGGGGTGCTGCTTTTTTATTGAATAAGGTTTTTTAAGAAGCCTGACAAAGAAAACGCTGTGGTTGATGCCGGAAGGAAAAGGGTATTGAATAACGTTACCGTTCTGCTGTATTCACAGCGCTTTATTGATAACTGCACATAGACAAATCATACATGGAGGTTTTTTATTCAATGATAAAAGCAAATGCAAGAGGCGTATCCGGCCCGAAAGATTCATTTCAGCCAATGACGGTGGAGCGCAGGGATCTTGATTCCCATGACGTTCTGATTGAAATTAAATATGCAGGAATCTGCCACTCGGATATTCACTGTGCCCACAGCGATTGGAAAGAAGAAACATATCCGGTTATACCGGGACACGAAATTGCCGGAATTGTGATGGAAACAGGAGCAGATGCAACGAAATACAACGCCGGCGACCGCGTAGGAATCGGCTGTATGGTGGATTCCTGCGGAGAATGTGAGAACTGTACAAAGGGTGAAGAACAGTTCTGCCTGAAGGGATGCACAATGACGTATGCGGACGTGGATAAGTACGGAGAGCGTACATATGGAGGCTATTCAACTCATATTGTCGTACCGGAAGATTTTGTACTGCACATTCCGGAAGGCATAGAACTGGATATTGCCGCTCCGCTTCTCTGCGCCGGTATTACCACCTATTCTCCGTTGAGCCGCTGGGGATCAGGTCCCGGCAGAAAAGTAGCAGTGATCGGCCTTGGCGGACTCGGTCATATGGGAGTAAAAATTGCCAGTGCGATGGGAGCAGAGGTCACTGTACTCTCCCAGACCATGAATAAAAAAGAAGACGGACTGCGTATGGGGGCAGATCACTACTACGCTACCAGCGATGCAGAAACATTTAACACGCTGGCCGGTTCGTTTGATCTGATTATTAATACAGTCAGCGCCAAAATTGATATAGATGCATTTCTCTCACTATTAACAGTGGATGGAGCGCTTGTAAACGTAGGAGCTCCTTCTGAACCATTGTCACTCAACGTCTTTTCCCTGCTTGGCGGACGCCGCTCGTTCGCCGGCTCTATGATCGGCGGAATTCCGGAAACACAGGAAATGCTCGATTTCTGTGCCAAGCACGGTATTGGTTCGGACATTGAAGTGATTTCGGCTGATCAAATTGATGAGGCGTATGAAAGAGTACTGGCTTCAGATGTGCGGTACCGATTTGTTATTGATGTGAGCACGATGGGAGCGTAAATCGAACCTTATACGTAAAAACCACTGTTTCCCTTTTTGGAAACGGTGGTTTTTGTTATATGTTGCTGCATGTTAATCCATTAAATGGTGATCGGCCGGCAGCCAGCCGTGTTTTTTCATGTGCTGCAGGTACTCTTCTATTGGTATGTCCTGAAGTTCAATCATAAGTGGTGTTAAAGAGACCCAGCATTCGTTCGTTGAATAATCCAGCGTAACTTTCACGACTTCATAGCCATTGTGAAACTTCGGGTGGAACCCGTTATCACTGATAACATCTCCCTGTACAGGACGAGTAGACGATGAATAGGTTTTGGTCATTACTTCCCCTGGGTGGGTTTCATGAGCGGAATGGATAAAAGCAATAAAGTGAATATTCACTGGCTGTTCCTCCTTTCTCTATAATGCGGGACATAAATAGAAATGAGCAGGTACAATAGGGATACAACGTGAGGTACGTAATTTTGTTCTTTCTGCTAGTATAGCAGAGGAAAGGCAGGGAAAAACATGTCGGCAAAGCTGGAAGTGATTGTACAGAATGCAGAAGAGGCAGAACAGGCCGAGACATATGGAGCGGGACGGGTGGAACTGGTCAGTGCGATAAAAGAAGGCGGGCTGACCCCGAGCTTTGGCGCGATTCAACAGGTGGTTAAACGTACAACGCTTCCCGTAGCAGCCATGCTGCGTCCCCACAGCTATTCGTTTCAGTACTCACCAAATGACCTGGCAGTAATCACGGAAGATCTTTATCTAATGAAAGAGTCCGGGGTGTCAGGAATTGTATTTGGCTGCTTAACGGCAGACGCCAGGTTGGATCATGCTGTGCTGAACCAAGTGATCCGTGAAGCCGGTCCGATGGAAATCACCTTTCACCGGGCATTTGATGAGCTGAAAGATGTAGAGGAAGGGTACCGCGAAATCGCTCGTTATTTTCCCGCTGTTACACGAATTTTGACTTCTGGAGGACAGGCGACAGCCGTTTCCAACGATGCTGTAGAAACACTCGTGCGGCTGATCTCCCTCCAGCAGGAGCTGCAGGGTCCTGCTATTATGCCGGGTGCAGGCATTACTACAGCAAATATCGAAAAGCTTCACCAACAGCTCGGAGCAGAAGCATACCACGTGGGCTCCGGCGCACGGGTTGACAGCGACTATGCGAGACCACTTCATGAAGCAAACATAGAGAAGTTTCTCGCCTTATTAATGTAATAGATCAAACTACCATAATATATGAAAGACCCCTGGTATTGTGGGCACCAGGGGTTAAATAATTTTCTGTTTTATCATTCCATTAAAAAACATAGAGGTAAGTAAAAATCATGCATATCAGCTGATTTTATCACTCTGCAATATTTCTTTTTGGCTTTTGCGGAGAGAGTGGTTCATACCCCAATCATGCATGGCATCGAGAATAGGCTCCAGGCTTCTGCCATATTCAGTGATGGAGTATTCTACCTTTGGGGGAATCAGTGAATAGACTTTTCGTTCGATAATGTCTTCTTTTTCCAGTTCGCGCAGCTGTTTGGTCAGCATTTTCTGGGTAATATCAGGCAGGTTTTTTTTCAGTTCGCCGTGGCGCTTAGTGCCTTCCTGCAGGAGATGAAGAAGAATAATAGGTTTCCATTTTCCCACAATAATCTCAAGCGCATTATCCACCCGGCAGTTTTCCGGTTTTTTTTCCATCGGTTATTCCTCCTTGGTATGTTTTTTTATACTATGGCACTTTAAAGTACGTACTTACTAATGTGCTGTGTGTTAATTATAATAGCATTAGACAACATAAATAGAAAGGCGGCAGTTACATTCATGGAACAATATCGCATTCATCCGGAAAATGGATTGGAATTTGGCATTTATACATTGGGAGATCACCTTCCCGACCCACACACGGGGCAGAGAATATCAGCGCAGGAACGGATTCATGAATTAATTGAATACGCAACGCTTGCTGAACAGGCGGGGCTCGATTTCTTCAGCGTCGGGGAAAGCCATCAGGAATACTTCGCAACCCAGGCGCATGCGGTCGTTCTTTCTGCCATCGCCCAGGCGACAAATAAAATAAAAATCGGCAGCTCTTCGACGATAATCAGCACGTCCGACCCAGTCAGGGTATACGAGAATTTCGCGACAGTGGATCTGATTTCCAAAGGACGTACCGAGATTGTAGCAGGCCGCGCTTCCCGAATCGGCCTGTTTGATCTGCTTGGTTATAATGTCCAGGACTATGAAGCATTGTATGAAGAAAAATTTGATCTGCTCCGCCAGATTAATGAACAGGAAAACGTTAACTGGGAAGGAGAATTCCGGGCCTCTCTAAAAAATGCCAAAGTGATGCCCCGTCCAGTGGGCGGGACGCTTCCGATCTGGCGGGCCGTTGGCGGAACGCCGGCCAGTGCGATGAAAGCAGGCTATGCCGGGGTGCCGATGTTTATGGCCCATTTAGGGGGCTCATCGGACCGTTTTAAACAAACCATTGATGCCTACAGGGATGCAGCCCGGGCAGGCGGGCACGATCCGGCACAGCTTCCGGTAGCGACAGCCGGTTTTTTCTATGCAGCTGAAACGACACAGCAGGCGCTGAAAGACTTGTATCCGCATATTAACGAAGGCATGAAACGCACGAACGGCGGAGGTTTTCCAAAGCAGCTGTTTGCCCAGGGGGCAGAGCCGCATAATATTATGAACACCGGAAGCCCACAGGAGATCATCGAAAAAATCCTGCATCAACATGAAGTATTCGGGCATCAGCGCTATGTGGCCCAAATTGATTTTGGCGGCATGCCGATGGAGAAAATAAGAAAAAATATTGAACTGATTGGTGATACAATTCTGCCGGCAGTTAAAAAATATACGGCAAAGAAATAAGGAGACTAACATATGAAACTAATTGGATTGTCGGGCTCGCCGGTAGGTTCGAAAACAAGAACGGCCATGAATGAAGCAGTCAAAAAGGTAAATGAAAAGTATCCTGAAATAGAAACATCTATCCTTGATCTGGCGGATTACGATATGCAGTTCAGTGATGGCCGCAACTATCTTGATTATGGTGGAGATACCGGACACGTGACGAAAGAACTGATGGAAGCAGACGCTATTATTATAGGGATGCCTGTCTTTCAGGCCTCCCTGCCGGGAGCACTCAAAAATGTCTTTGATCTTCTGCCGGTGGATGCATTTCGGGATAAAACAGTAGGGATGCTCATAACTGCAGGGTCTCCCAAACATTATTTAGTCGCAGACCTGCAGCTCAAGCCGATCCTTTCCTATATGAAAGCCCAGATCGTACAGACGTATGTCTTTATTGAAGAAAGGGACTTTCACCAAAAAGAAATTATTAATACGGATGTTTTGGACCGTCTGGACCGTTTAGCGGAAGATACGGTTGTTCTGGCACAGACTTTTGAACAAATAAGAGAAAATCAATATGATTTTTAGTGCACGGGGATGGAAAAAGCCGAATGCGTTCGGCTTTTTTTATATTCGTTTTTGTATAAATAAAAAATAGTAATATAATAAACAGGAGGAATTTGTAATGGAAGCGGTTGGTCTTTTAATTATAAGAGTAGTAGTTGGTTTATATTTTGCGGCTCATGGAGCACAGAAAGCATTTGGATGGTTCGGAGGCGGCGGCCCTGAAGGGACCGGGGCATTTTTTGAACAGATTGGAATCAAACCAGGTAAGCCGATGGCTTTATTAGCCGGACTTGGTGAATTGGTCGGAGGGATATTATTTATATTAGGTCTCTTTACTCCTCTGGCAGCTATTCTCATCATTGTGCCGATGAGTGTGGCTATCGTTACCGTCACCCGGAAAAACGGCCTGTTTTCTGATAAGGGCGGCATCGAATAAAATGTAGTCCTAATCGCCGTTGCGCTTGGAGTCGCCCTAGTGGGTCCTGGATCTGTCTCGCTGGATGAACTGGCATTTTTGTTTATATAATTTAAAAGAAAAGCAGCCTTACACTAAGGCTGCTTTTTTGTATATTAATATAGTGAAAGTGCATTTATTAACCAGTACTTTCCGGGTGTTCGGCTGATTGTGGTGAACGCATCAACAGACTGGCAGCTATCCCTAAAAGAGGAAAAAACAGCATGATCAAAATAATAGACACATACCCGCCGGTGAGGTCGTATCCGATGGCGAAGGGAAGCGGGCCGAAAGCAGAACCGATAACGGTTGCGGTCATCGCTATCCCTTTAATACTCCCTAAATGTTCGCGTCCAAAATAGTTGGGCCATACAATATTGAGACTTACTCTTTCAAATCCTTCCGTAACGCCCCGCAATATCCCAAAAGCGACAGCCCATCCAATGTTATTCGTGAAAATAAGCAGCGTCATCGCTATCGCCTGAACGGAGAAGACGCATACGAGAATAGTATTAACCGGCACTTTTTCCAGTATGATACCGGCTGCTAAAGTAGACGGAAAGCCGATGACAGCAATCAAAGAAAGCACAAAAGCCGCCTGGGCAATGGAGATACCCTGTTCGCCCAGTATAGAGAAAAAATGAAAAATAAGGCCTGTATTCACCATGGAAGGAATAGAAACACATAATAAAACGAGCCAGAATGTTTTCGTCTTTCTAGCCGCCGGCAGGGACCAGCTTACTTCCGGCACAGCAGTGTTTCTTTCGGTGAAAGCGGCAATGGACAGACCATCGGGCACCAACCCCACTTCTTCAGGTTTATTTCGAATGAGAAAAAAGGACAACGGCGAAAAAAGAACGAGAAGGAGTATGCCCCAGAACTGCCAGGCTGTCTGCCAATTCCACGTTTCCATCAGCCAGGCGTTCACTGGAGGAAAGGCAGCGGCGCTGATGAAGCCGCCAACAGCCATAATACTCAACGCTCTTCCCCGGTATTTAAGAAACCATTGCGGAACGAGCGTAGTGTGAACAAGGGTCATAGAACCCTGCCCCAATAGACGAATAAGAAAAAATCCAATAAACAGCATGATAGGACCAGTGACAAAACTATTCCAAAAGCAGGCCATCGCCAATAAAAAGGCGACAGCAACAGACATTTGCCGCTGCCCGAATTTATCCACATAACGTCCCACAAAAAACATGCAAAGTCCGGCTGCAAGCGTTGCAGCAGAATAAATACCGGACACGAGCGACCGGCTCCAGCCAAAATCGGCTATATAGTAATCGATAAAGACAGCGTTTGAATAGGTTTGTCCCGGCCCGGAAAAGAAAATACCCAATACTGCTACAAATACGATGATCCACCCGTAGAAAAAAGGCGGAACAAACGGAATACGTTTATTTGAAAAGATATTCATAAGCAAAACCTCTAATGTATAGGATTGGTAGAGTTATAGTAAGCAGCGATCATAACCATACCATAAAAAAAAAATAAAAATATATTGGTATTTGTGAAAATAATAGAATACATTAGTATATAGAAGAAATATAAAGATATAGGCAGATGACTTACGTTTACATAAGGTTTTTCATTTTAGTGAAGCTGTGCTAGTGTTTGCGGTGTTAACAACGGCCCGGCTTTTGTACGAGACAAAAGTCACTAAAAATTAAATAGAGAAGAGGTGTTGGGTTGAATCTTCAATCAATCAAACAGGAGTGGTTTGGCAACATAAGAGGAGATGTCCTCGCCGGAATTGTTGTCGCATTAGCCCTTATTCCTGAAGCAATCGCATTTTCTATCATCGCTGGGGTGGACCCTATGGTAGGATTGTATGCTTCCTTTTGTATCGCCGTAGTAATCGCCTTTATTGGCGGAAGACCGGGAATGATTTCCGGTGCTACAGGCGCAATGGCTCTTCTAATGATCACTCTTGTAGCCGATCACGGCTTGGAGTATCTATTAGCAGCCACGATTTTAACGGGGATTCTGCAGATTTTATTTGGTGTGTTCAAATTATCCAAAGTCATGAAATTTGTCCCTCGATCAGTAATGGTAGGCTTCGTAAATGCCCTGGCCATTCTGATTTTCACGTCACAGCTCCAGCATTTTGTAGGAGAAACGTGGATTATGTATGCGCTGGTTGCATTAACGCTTGCGATTATTTACATTCTTCCTCGATTTTTCAGTGCTGTACCGTCTACTTTGGTAGCCATTATCGTCGTAACAGCTATTGCTGTTTTCGCTAACTTTGGCGTACGCACAGTAGGCGATTTAGGTAGTTTAACCCAGTCTCTGCCCGTATTTCTTATACCGTCTATTCCATTGACGTTTGAAACGCTGGCTATCGTTTTCCCCTATGCATTAGCCTTGACTATCGTAGGACAGCTGGAGTCTTTATTAACGGCTTCTATCGTTGATGATATGACAGATACGGACAGTGACAAAAACAAAGAATGCCGCGGACAGGGTATTGCCAACGTAGTCACCGGATTTTTCGGTGGTATGGCAGGCTGTGCCATGATCGGACAGTCCATCATTAACATCAAGTCTGGAGGCAACGGACGTTTGTCCTCCTTAGTTGCCGGTATTGTGCTGATGGGACTAATCATTGCTTTAGGTAATATAGTTGTACAGATTCCAATGGCAGCTCTTGCCGGAGTAATGATAATGGTAGCAATTGGTACATTCGACTGGAGTTCTTTAACAAACCTTCACCGGATTCCCCGGACAGACGCAGCGGTTATGATCGTTACCGTAGGAACCGTGGTATATACTCACGACTTATCCATCGGAGTGTTAGCCGGTGTATTATTAAGCGCGATTTTCTTCGCTGCAAAAATTTCTAAGATTTCGATCAAAGAACAATATGTGGATAATGGAAGTAAAAAAATATATTATATTCAGGGCCAATTATTTTTTGCTTCTGTATCAGATCTGCCCAAAAAATTCTCGTATAAAGATGATGTTTCCCTGGTAGAAATTAACTTGCAGGAAGCTCATCTATGGGACGACTCCGCAATAAATGCTCTTGATAAAATTGAAACGAAGTTTGAGCAGGAAAATATTGAAGTTATCTATTCCGACGTAAACAGAGAAAGTAAAGAGCTGATGACAAAGCTCAGCGGGGTATCTAAAGCTTCTGGCCATTAAAATGATAAGATACTCTCATGGAAATGTCTAAGAAGAGAAAGCCCGGCAGCAGGGCTTTCTCTTTTTTTATACATGTTTCAAAAATACAAGCAGGCGAAAGGAAGATCCAATTGACAAACAATCGAGTATTATTAGCAGCAGATGGTTCCGAACACTCTTACCGTGCAGCAGAGCACGCAGCATTACTGGCCGGAGCGCCAAATGGTGAAATTGTTATTGCCTATGTGGTGGAACCGGGCGATTCCAAATCTGCGGTGCTTCATAACACGAATAAACAAGATATCGAAAATAAGCGCTATAAAGAACTGGAGAAAATTACGTCTTTTCTAAAAACGAAAGAACTGCCTTATGAAATCAAGTTCTTACACGGTACCCCGGGGCCAAGCATTGTTAAACATGCAAACGAAGATAAATATGACTATATCGTACTCGGAAGCCGCGGTTTAAATAACCTGCAGAGTGCTGTATTAGGGAGCGTCAGCCATAAAGTGGCTAAACATGCTCAGGCCCCTGTGCTGATTGTGAAGTAAACACTAGAACAGCTTCTCGCTAAGGCGGTGAAAACAATGGCAAAAACAAAAAAATATAAACTATCTATGCTTCCCTTTATCTCTTATCAAAAAGAAAAAAAACGACTGGAGAGGTGGAGAGAAAACGGATGGGAAGTTATAGACTGTTCTTTGCTGGGCTACACCTTACTATCTGCCGCCCCGCAGAAAAAGTACTATCAATTTGTAATGACCCGGTCCCCGGGGGTATTGGAACGGTGGACCGGCGGCAGTCTTCTTTGCTCTTCCTTAGTGTTTCATATTTTGGAAATAGATAACCCCGAATCACCGTTTCCGGACCAAAAAACGATTCAAATTGCAAGAGAATATAAAAGCCGTTCCCTGGCGTGGGTTCTGGCTTTTGGCTTCTCTTTTCTTGTTTTTCTTTCTACAATCATTTTCTTATTTATTCTTTCCTCTGTCCCCCCCCTTTCCTCCCAAACACTCTATTTCATATTTGCGATTACAGGTACCATCAGCCTTTTTTCCTTCTTTCGATGGGCGCGCTCCCGATTGATTTATGCGAAAGCTTTAGCTGTACTGCTTGATGAGAATACCAACTATCCATCTTTTTAATAAACAGAAACCATGCATTGGGATTCTTATAAAAGAAAGGAGTTGTTCTATGACCTATTCCTCGTACTTGTCAGAAGAAGAAAAAGAAAAACTGGCTTCTCTTCAGCACCAGCTGGAAAAAAGCTCTTCTACAGAAGAAACGAAAAAATTATTACGGTGTTGACAATTCTGCAGGAAAAAGCGAAAGTGCGGCAGGACGCGCAATTATCCTCTGAAAAAGAAATCGATCAAAAATATTGAAAGGGTCAAACTATTATTAATCGTTGATAAACAACTATGGACATGAAGAAAAAGGCCCCCTTTTTCACGGAGTGCCTTTTCGTCATTTCTCTTTTATAAGAGCTGAGCTATACCCTTTTTTTGGAGATAGCTTTTCTCATTTTGACTAAAGATTGCTGCATAAGAGCTTTTCTCCCAATACTTACATTAACGTAGAGTGCATCAATTATACTTAACTGGGCAATTCGGGAAGACAGGGCTTCTGAGCGGTAGTCTGTTTCTTTGGAAACAGTGTAAAGCGGAATATCCACTTTTTCGCTTAAAGGAGATTTAGCCAGGGTAGTAATGCCAATCGTTGTTGCCCCTTGTTCTTTAGCTGTATCCAGAGCCTGAAGGGCTTCTCTGTTGGCACCGGAGTGGGAAATAAAAACGACGACATCTTTTTCTGTCAATTGGGAAGCGGACATAACCTGAAAATGGGAGTCACTGTACGAGACAACTGGAATACCGGTACGCATGAATTTGTGATGGGCATCAAGCGCTATAACGCCTGATCCACCATTTCCGTAGAATTCAATTCGTTCTGCCTGCAGCATAGCATCGACCGCTTTTTCAAATGGAGCGCTTTCAAGAATGGAGAGAGTTTCTTCCAGAGAGCGGACATTGGCTTTAAACACTCTGCTGGCCACTACTTTACGATCGTCGCCTTCCTGGATGGTTTCGTGAATATCGGCTACTTCATTAATGGTTTCAGAAGCTAAAGCGATTTTCATCGCCTGATATCCTTTAAAGCCGATTTTTTTACAAAACCGAAAAACTGTCGCATCAGCCATGTCCAACGCATCGGCTACTTGATTAATACTGGAATGAATAATTTTGTCGGGGTGTTCCAGAATATAATCGGCTATTTGTTTTTCTTTATTTCGAAAGTCGGGGTAGAGAGCCCGGATACGGTGCCTGCAGTGACCATTTTCAGATGCTTCCATGAAATCGCTCCTTTTTTATAAACAGATAATAAGGGGGAAAAATGCTTGAATTTTACAGTATAACTTGTCTTTAGTATAAACAATTATTTAAAATAAAAAAATATTTTTTCATATAAAAGGTTGAAAAAGAAATTTTTTATCATATAATTGGTTTATTGGGTTGAAAGCGTATACAAATAATATTTAATGCAAAAAGGGGTGGGGGTTATCAAATCTAATTATATTTTTGGCGCTATTATCTTACTTTTTTCTATTGGAGCCTATACCCAGACGCTTGAATTAGAAGCGGAAGCCAGCCTGTTTCCACGGTTGATTATTTACGCCATGGGCATAACCGGTTTTCTTATGATAGTGGATCCTCTAATAAGAAAAAAAGTTTCTTCCGATAAAACGAAAAAAGCAGAAGAAGAGAATACTCCAAAGCTTACCTGGAAAATTTTTCTACTGCAAATTTTTATACCTGGTTCCATATTGTTAATAGCATACTTTTTATTGGAAATATTAGGATTTTACATCGTTTCCTTTTTCGTCATTGCCATTATTTATTTTTATCACACGTATCGTTCTGTAAACGCAAAGCTTACACCGAAGCACCTATTACAGGGTCTCGTTTTTTCACTGGGAGCCGTAGCGTTTATCTATTTTGTGTTTGGATTTCTTATTGGGCTTCCTACTCCAGGCAATACGTTATTTAATTAAATCCAGCAAAGCTTATAACATAGAAATGGCGAATATTTTAAACGTGGAGGTGAAAACGCTACTTTATTATTTAAAGCAAAGTTTTACAACTAAAAAGGGGGAACTACTTATGAAAAAGAAAATGACATGGCTTGCACTAGCTGTACCCGCTGCTGTATTAGCAGGATGCGGTGGAGGAAACGGAGACGAAGAGGCTTCCGGTGATGGAAATGAAACATCCTATCCAGAACAAAACATAGAAATTGTTGTTCCATACAGTGCCGGTGGCGGCGGGGATACCGTAGCACGGCTGATTGCAGATCATCTAGGTGAAGAATTGGATCAGCAGATTAATGTAGTGAACCGCGAAGGTGCTGGTGGAGAAGTCGGTATATCTGAAATGGCGAATAGTGAAGCGGACGGCTACACTCTTGGCGTGTTTGGGTATCCGGATAACTTAGTATTGGAAAACACAGTAGATACAGATTTCAGCTTCGACAGCTTTGATTACTTAGCCGCTTTTGATGACGTGCCTCACGCATTATTTGCAGGCCCGGATGCTCCATTTGATGATATCGACGGCATGGTAGAGTATGCAGAAGAAAATCCCGGCGAAGTAACAGTAGGGGAATCAGGAGCTCTTGGACTATTAAAGGTGCTGGCATTTGATGATCTTGCAGGAATTGAAACGACAGCTGTAACATATGACGGCGGCGGCGAGTTGACTAACGCTCTTCTTGGCGGACATATTGATGTCGCTTCCACTTCTATTACAGCAGTAGACGAGCTTGTTGATTCCGGTGCCGTTCCAATTGGCTATGCTGCAGAAGAGCGCCTGGATATGTTTTCTGATTACCCAACATTAACTGAAAACGGTTACGATCTTGAGCTTGGAGTGGCCAGAGTAATTGTGGCACCAAATGATCTGCCGGACGATGTAAAAGCAGCATTGACAGATGCGTTGGACAGCATTGGCGAAAGTGAAGAAATGCAGACAAGCTTTGAAGATGCAGGCCTTCCTTACAGATATTTAGGCGATGAAGAAGTTGATGAGTTTTTGGATAACTCCAATGAAACGATTCAGCCAATCATTGATGAAAACGAAGAAGACTTTTAATAGACTCAATACCAAAGTTTAAGGGCTGAAAGAATTGGATTCTTCAGCCCTGTTTTAGGAGGAATTACTCATGGATGGGCTGCAGATATTTTTAGATATTCTTTCCCCGAGCGTATTGTTAATCGTGTTTATAGGCGTGTTAATAGGGATTGTAGTAGGGGCCATTCCTGGATTAAATGGTGCAATAGGCATCTCTCTTCTACTCCCTCTTACATTTACGATGGAACCCCAGTTAGGTATTCTCCTATTGGGAGGCATCTATATGGGGGGGATGTACGGCGGCTCCATTACGGCCATTCTTCTGAACGTACCGGGAGATGTCGTAGCAGCACCTGCTGCCATGGAAGGTTATCCGTTAACTCGTGAAGGCCGTGCAAAAGAAGCTTTATATTATTCCGTTTTTTCCAGTATGATAGGTGGCTTTATTGGTGTTATTGTTCTTATCTTATTTACCCCGCCGCTGGCTACTTTTGCTTTGCAGTTCGGTCCGGCAGAGATGTTTTTTGTAGCCTTAAGTGGATTAGTCATTATAGGCGCTTTAACGGGAAGCAATATTTATAAATCTTTTTTTGCAGCTTTATTCGGGTTATTTATTGCTACAGTTGGTGTTGATCTGGTAACCGGTGCAGAACGCTTCACGTTTGGCAGCCCTGACATGAGATCAGGTATTTCCGTAGTGCCGGTTGTATTGGGGCTTTTCTGTTTTGCAGAAATGTTTTTAAACATAGGAAAAAAACCAAACGAAGTAGTAACCTACAAAGATCAATCAATCAAACGAATGACAGTCTTTAGAGATATTATGAGACAAAAGTTTCTCGTCTTTAAATCCAGCTTTATTGGTACCGGTATTGGTCTGCTTCCAGGTGTAGGAACGACTTTAGCCGTTTTTATGGCGTACGGAGAAGCCAAGCGTGTTTCTAAAAACCCGGATCTGTTTGAGAATGGAAATACAGAAGGAATTATCGCAGCAGAGTCTGCCAACAATGCTACAGTGGGAAGCTCGATGGTGCCGCTGCTCGCTCTTGGTGTTCCGGGAAGTCCTACTACAGCAATTATTGCAGGTGCTCTTATTATTCACGGCATTATTCTGGGGCCTGATTTGTTTGTTACGAGACCGGATGTAGCGTATACGTTTTTATTTGGAATGCTTCTGACTGTTGTGGCGATGACTTTTATCGGTGCTATTGGTATTAAATACTTTTCTTATATCTTAAAGATAAATATTAAATACATTGTGCCGGTCGTACTTGTGTTTGCATTATTTGGCGCATACAGCCTTCGAAACAGCCTGTTCGACGTATTAATCGCTATTGTTCTTGGAATTGTAGGTGCAGTATTTAAGAAGATTGATGTACCTGTAGCTCCTATTATTATTGGACTGGTACTTGGACCGCTTATTGAAACGAACCTTGTTCGTTCTATGACGATTGCTAATTCCAGACAGGTACCATTGATGCAGTATCTCTTAACTAATCCATTAGCGATTGTGCTTCTGTTGTTGCTGATTGTGTTATTCATTGTAGCTATCCGTATGAGAAGAAAAACTCTCTAAGAATTCAGTTATTATACATGTGCAGTCATTTATGAAAATAGTGTAATTTAATAAAGCCGGGTTCCCTACTCTATAAAAGTAAGGAAGCCGGCTTTTATTTTGTTATTAAAATAAATGTATTTATTTCGTAAACGGTAATATAATAAAAACATAGTCTGACGTTTATAAGGAGGTGTTTAATTTAGAGACGCATATAAAGCGGAATAGATTAAGCTGAAAAAGCAGATTTAGAAGCTCAGCATTTGTGCCATGCGTGTCATTTTAAACATCTAAACTAAACTTTTCTGGGAGGGTATTTATATGGCAAAAACGGTTTGGTCCATCGATCCTGTCCACAGCGAAATTGGTTTTTCGGTAAAACACATGATGATATCCAAAGTAAAAGGTACATTTGAAAAGTTTGATTCCACGATAAAGCTGGACCCGGAAAATTTGGAGGATGCTGAAGTGGAAATGGAAATTGAGGCTGCCAGCGTGAATACCCGCGAAGAGAAACGGGATAATCATTTGCGTTCATCAGACTTCTTTGATGTCGAAAATCATCCGAAACTTACATTTACGGCTAAAAACTTTAAAAAGAAAAGTGATAATCAATACGAGGTTACCGGTGATCTTACTATTCGGGGAACAACAAAAGAAATTACGGTCGATACGACATTCGAAGGACAGAGCAAAGACCCGATGAGTGGAAATATAGTGGCTGGTGTAAATGGCCACACGACAATTAACCGTAAAGAATTCGGTTTAACATGGAACGCCGCAGTGGAAACGGGTGGAGTACTTGTTGGTGAAGACGTAAAAGTGAATATTGAACTGGAACTTCACAAACAAGAAGAAAGTAAATAGATCATGTCATACAAACGCCGTCTTTCTGCTCTTAGCGAGCAGAAAGACGGCGTTTGCGCATTTTTATGTAGATGACTTATACAGACAAGGAATATTCTGGAGAAAAAAAGAAGTATACAGGATATCTTTTCAATTCAGTTGTCGTAAAAATCAAAGGAGGCAGAAACAATATGAAAATCATTGTGACCAGTATTTTTGTTCAGGATCAGGAGAAAGCGTTAGCTTTTTATTCAGACGTTTTGGGATTTATAAAAAAGCAGGATGTGCCGGCAGGAGAATTCAGATGGGTTACGCTTGTGTCACCGGGCGAAAAGGATGGTACGGAGCTGCTGCTTGAACCAAACAACCATCCGGCTGCCAGGGAATATCAAAGTAAGTTGTTTTCTGATGGTATCCCGGTAACGATGTTTGGGGTGGAGGATATTTATAAAGAATACAAGCAGTTAGTGAAAAAAGGCGTAACGTTTACGATGGAGCCGACCACTATGGGGGGGATCACCATAGCGGTTTTCGACGATACGTGCGGTAATCTTATTCAAATAGTAGAGCAGTAGATTTTTCGGGATTCTTAATGGAGCAGAAAAAAGTCGCTTTTCCATAAGGAAAAGCGATGCCCAAACAGAGTTTCCTTATTAAGGGGGCGAAGGGTAGAGGTAGTTATAGTATACCCGTTATTTGTAAAAATAAACATTAAATGTAATATTATTTTCAGCTGATTTAAATTAAATGGTTTAAAGAGAGAATATTCAGTTTTAAATAGGCTGATAAGCGAAATACTATGCCTTAAAATCAGATCAACCTGATGTAAGCTGTGCTTATCAGTGGGACGGTATCAGGTTAGATTAAGTAAGGTCAATAGCTTTTTTCAACAGGTTCCTGTACTTTCTCATCGAAAATGATTCATCTTTGGAAAGCAGTTCCACTTTATGGTGAAGGTATACATATTTCTGAAAAAGCATCGTGGTTTTAAACGCTACGGGGAGGCTGTGCTCACAGACATGTTGTTTGGCATGAGAGGCGATAAGAGAGAAGTATAAAGCCATTTTGGGATCCGCTTCCAAGGTCGGGGCATCCAGCGCAATGGCCATGGCGAGGTTTAATTCGGCCAGTAGGGTACTTTCGCTTTCCAACGACTGTTGGAGCCACTCATGTGGATAAAGATAGAACCCGTAAAAGGGGGCAACACCAGCGACTTTGGCATTATAAGACGCATGGAGCAGCATATCCTCCACTCCTCTGGGAGGGCGCTTTAGGGCAGCGATCATTTCTTCGTACACGGCATAACGCATCGAGTATTTCATGATGACTTCCTTTCTGAGTAGAATTCCTTATGCATGAAACGTAAGGATGTCATAATACAATTATATCGCTATACTAAATTTTGTTTATTTTGTTGAATCATATTAGTGATAACCTGAAAGTATACGTTTTCACTAACAGGCCGGTTGGATGTTAGAAAAGCAGCTCTTTTCTGCAGGGCCTGGTGTTTATACCAAAGGGCCGCAGCCCGAAGGGAGACGGATAAATTACTTGGATCAACAGGTTCATGATCAGCAGAAGCCTGTAAAAAGAAGTTTTTCATTTCCTGGTCGGCTTCCATAGAAAAAAGCTCAAGGGCAGAAACCATCGCCTTATTTAAATGATGAACATAATAATAATCTGAACATTTTGAATACATTTTCCATACAGATGGATGAAAACAATACATATAAAAAGGGAGTAAAATCGTTATTTCTTCATTCCATTGAGCTGCTTTGAATATATTATCCACGGTATGAAAGGTCGGATCCAGTTCAGCAGATAATGATTCATACACAGCGAAGTGAAATTCATTTGCCACGAAAATTCCTCTTTTCTCTACATGAATGCGACGAAATAGTGGGGTGGGAGGGCGGGAACTAGTTGAATGTAGGGGGATTTAGTTTGTTTGAAACGCGAAAGCGCCTGGTTCTATTGAATGCCTGTTAAGGGCATGACATAGTAAGATACATGAGAAGCTGCAGATGGACTATCGTACTCTGCCATAGAAGAAATGTGAGTGGGTACAATAGCGACCACTTTTACTTTATAAGGACCCAGCTGAAACTCTTCGCCGAGCTCAAATCCGTTCCAATGTTCGATATCGGTGTCCGTATGGACTGAACGTTTAAGGGCTAATAACGTATCTGCGAATAATTCTTCTGTGTCGCTCGTTTGACTGGGAATATAGATTAGGTTAATAAATGTGTTATTCGTTAAATTCATTCATACCATCACACTCCGATTTATCGTTCTCTATAAAACATATAATTCATTTATATATATTATATAACGAATTATAGGTTACATTAGAGTTTTGTCAACCAGATATTCCACAAAATTCAAGAAAAGGAATGGTTTTTCTGGAATAAAATCACCTAAAAAAGGCTTAGTATAGGAGAATATCCTGGTTTTTGATTGTTTTTAAATCAATTTTCAGTTTAAGTGTATATTTTAAATTTTCTTACAATATCACGTAATCTTATTTTTCTATATACAGTGAAAAAACCGGCCATTAATAGTATCTTTAGTGAAATTTGGCTGCCTTAAAAACAGCTTATTTATAAAAGTTATTCAGCTTGCTGGTGGAAGCAATATTTAAATACGTGCCGCCCCATTCGTAAGATTTTACCTGCGTCACTAAAATAAGGTCCTGGTCCCGTAGATAATCAATACTGTCTTTTAAATTTTCCTGTTGAATAGAATTTAAATAAACCCAAATATTAATGTCCGGCTGTTTTAACATGGTAGAAATATTCGAGCTGGTTAATTGATCTAGTGACTTTAAACACAATTCGGCTTGATTTCTTTCCCTTTCGTCCAGCTTCATCAGCTCACCTCTTTTGTTATATTAATATATCTATATAGTGATGAATTATTAGTTTTATTATTCGTTATATGAAACCATTTCGACATAGAAAGTATTAACCCTTTTATTTACAGTAAAAGTATATAAATGGGTGATTAGTAGCATTTAGATTGGGTTAAGGTAAGAAGGATTCTCTGCCGGATAGTTTATAAAATAAAGGAGATCGGCTGCCCTATATTTTTGAAAGGATTACAAAAAAACGGTTTTAACTTCGCAGTAGCTCGAATGATGCCGTTAAAGAAGGTGGTAAAGGAGGAGATCGTATCATATGTTTTAATTTGTTCTTCTCAACTTATCTTTTACTGTTATGGAAAATAGCTATTCGTAATAAAAAGCAGGTCAGAACAAAGGAATCTGCTGTGTTCCATCGGGAAAACACTTGTTTCGCCGTTTTGTTATCAGCGGGAACTGCCCGACTTGTATCAGCCATTATTCCCATATTATCAGTCGATCTTCGTCTATTTCCCCTCATTCAAAAAGACTATTGACTCAGGTGTCGATCTGATGTTACCGTGTCAAAAGACTCATTATTTACACTGATTCTATCTTATTTGATCTTTTCTCTCTATGTTATGCTGGGTGCATTAACACCTAAAGGGGGGTGAAAAATGATTCATCTTACGTACACCGATAACATTTTTTTCGATACGCACACGGAGTGGCTTACCTCCGACCAGTATCGTGTCTATATTCGATTCGCCCTGATGGATCTGATTAAGATTCATTTTGTCGACCGCCGCGAAAAGCCCCAATCGTGCTCCTAACGAGGGGCTTTTTTTATTTATACCGATGGTATGGTTGGTGATGGAAAGAAAAGTTTTGCATTTGGACTTCCTATGCTATTAAAACTATTACCGCAATAATGGAGTAAAGAAAATATCAGAGGAAAAGTAAAAGAAAACAACGAATCAGGCTGGTGAGAAAGTTACTCTCACCAGCCTGATTCGTTGTTTTTAGGATGTAAATCGTTCAATTTGCAGTTTCAGCTTTTCACTTGAAGCATTCAGCTCTTCTGCTGAATAGGCCACGGTTTGAAGCGCTGTTAACTGTTCCTCGGCGGAGGCGCTCACTTCTTCTGAAGTGGCTGCGCTCTCTTCTACAACGGCAGCGATTTCTGCGATGGAAGAGACGACGTCTTCTTTATTCTTTTCTATGCTCTTAATACTTTCACTCATTTGGGAAACGAGCGTACTCATTTCTGTATTCCGGGCGGCTATTTCATCAAATGAAGAGACCGTCGTTTCTGTAATCTCAAACTGCTCGGTAGACAATTTTCTTGCATCTGCCATTTCAGCAGAGGCTTTTGTTGTTTTTTCCTGGATGTCTTCCATTGAAACGCGGATATGCTTGGTGGCGCCGGATGTTTGTTCTGCAAGTTTGCGAACTTCATCGGCCACTACCGCAAACCCGCGGCCGTGTTCCCCGGCACGTGCGGCTTCAATCGAAGCATTGAGCGCAAGCAGGTTTGTTTGTTCGGAAATGGATGCAATCGTTCCTACAATAGAGGAAATCTCACTCATCTGATCCGATAGATTTTGTACCATATCTTCGACGCGGCCAATCATTCCATCTGTCTGTTCTGCCTTTTCCTGAAGAAAAGAAGTCTGTTCGCTGCCGGCTTTATTTGTTTCCTCGACTTTCAGAGCCTGTTGGTTTAATGAAGAGGTAAATGCTGCCATCGCGGTAAGCTGTTCAGAAAGGTCTGTCGTCTTCCGTGAGGAATTTTCGGCAGAAGCCGCGGCATTTGTCGCTCCGTTCGCCACTTCTTGAATGGCACGCGTAATTTCTTCGCTGGAGGCCATTGTTTCTTCCGAAACAGAGCTTAGCTGTGACACGGCATCCGCGGACGTATGAACAGACTGGCGCACAGATTCGACGAGCTCCCGCAGGTTTGTCACCATTACGTTAAAGCTGGTTGTCAGTTCGCCCGTTTCATCTTGTGTCTTTACTACAATCTGACGAGATAAATCTCCTGCTGCCACGTGCTTAACCTCATCATTGAGCGCGCGGATAGGTTTGGTAATCCGACCGGCTATAAAGAAAACCGCAGCTGCGGTAAGCAGCATCAGAATGCCGGCAGCAATCGCTACGTCTCTAAGAAGCGCATTTACACCGGCATATACTTCTGATTCCGGCAGCACGAGGCCCAGCGTCCAGCCATTCTGCTCGAGCGGCACATAAGAGACGACAGCGTCTCCCTCCGGGAAGGAGGCTGACGCGGTTCCGCTGTCTTCAAAAGATGCGCTGATTCCTTCCAGCACAGGATCTTCTTCCAGGGAAGAGGCTTCAGGATGGGCTAGAAAGGCTCCGGTTTCATCCATTAGAAACGCCCAGCCGTTATCGCCGACTTCGATGTCTTCTGCCATCTGCTGAATTTCGCCGGCGTCCATATCACCTGAAACAACACCTGCAAATGTGCCATCCGGTTCGTAAAACGGGGTGCTTGTGGTAACTAGAAAAGTATCAAGGGCTTCATCAAAATAAGGAGCTGTCCAAGAAGCTTCTCCTGTTTCTGCGCCAGCTGTATACCACTCATGAGAGGGGTAGTCGTATTCTGCCGTTTCATATTCATCGGTAAATACGACGCCGTCTCCATCTTCATAGCTGTAAGGACCGAAGTATTCGGTATCCGCGTCATAAGCAAACGGTTCAAACCAGACGCCGATGCCAAACGTTGCTTCATTTAATTGAACAAGGCGTTCCTGCAGCGCCTCGTAATCGGCCTGGGCAAATTCCGTGCCTTCCTCCCCAACCATTTCGGCAAGGGTTTCCCCGATGCGCTGGTGCTCTGTAAGCTGCTGTTCTATACTGCCGGCTGTTTCACCGGCCTGGTGGGCAAGACGATCTCTGATCTGGGTTTCTATTTCTCCTTTGGCAAAACTATAGCTGATGCCGGTAATCAACAGAACGACTACCATCATAATAGGGATAAAACTAAGCAGTTTGGTGCGTATCGACCATTTCATAAGCTTCTTCCTCTCGGCTTTTCTTACTATATTTATATCGGAAGAACGCTCCATACATTCAAGAATAATGCGCTGATTCATTACAGGGGCCATGTTTTTCTTGCAAGCAACCCTTTAATGATTTAATATAGTTTATTGCCTACCTAACGTTAGGTTTTAATTATTACTTTATTAAAGAGGAGCATTAAAATGACTGGTAAAAACGTTCCCGTCACACGGAACATCACATTTATTCTATTATTTATTGCCAGTATTATGGCGGTAACGGGGTTTAGTATGTTTTTAACGACCACGACCTGGTATGTCATTACAGAACTTGATTCTGCTTCTACACTCGGGCTGGTTCTGATTGTCATCAGTGTGCCCCGCCTTGTGATGATGACGTACGGAGGCGTAGTCGCGGATAATTATAAAAAAACAACGATCATGTTCAGCACAAATTTGATACAGGCGTTTCTTTTGCTTGGGATTACATGGTTCATATGGAACGATACGATGACGATTGTCCTGCTTCTGCTGCTGGCAGGGGTATTTGGCATGCTGGATGCATTTTTTGGACCGGCCAGTACATCGATGCTCCCTAAAATAGTGGAGAGGCATCAGCTGCAGCAGGCC
Source organism: Sinobaca sp. TMA16-18 (assembly GCF_059510535.1). NCBI lineage: Bacteria > Bacillati > Bacillota > Bacilli > Caryophanales > Sporolactobacillaceae > Sinobaca > Sinobaca sp. TMA16-18. The sequence goes on from NZ_JCAKFM010000008.1 coordinate 90,619, forward strand.
AATGCCTATTTCCAGGGGGTGGACCAGATTTCTTTTATAGCCGGTCCGATTATAGCGGGAATCATTATGGAAACGTCCTCGGTTACTGCCAGCTACTTTACCGCCGCTATACTGGTGGCTCTTTCGGCGCTGATCATTTTCCCGCCGTTTATAAAGGAAGGTCCGGTGGAAAACACGGTGAAGCAGACGCCGTTTCAGAATTTTAAAGAAGGTTTTGTCTATGTATACGGCTCTACCTTTTTACTGCTTGGCCTTATTATTCTGGTTACGCTGAATTTCTTTGTGTTCGGCACCCTTCATATAGCGATCCCTTTGCTGGTGGATGCCTATGGCGGCAGTCCGTTAAATCTAAGTTATATGGAAGTAAGCCTTGGCCTCGGAATGGTCACCGGTACTGTCCTGCTTGGCAATTATATGATTGCAAAAAAAGGCCGGACGATTTTGTACGGTCTGATAGCGGCTTTAGTGTTTTACCTGATTTTCGGTTTTGTACAGAGTTTAACAGTGTTGACTATTATTTTATTCTTCATCGGATTTGCGATGGCTTTTGTATTTATTCCGTTTTTTACGGCGGCTCAGGAAATGACGGAGAACCGGATGACGGGGCGGGTGATGAGCCTTGTATTCCTTGCTATGAATGGATTCGATCCAATCGCTTATGCTATCGTTAGTGTACTGACTACAGCAGGAATTCCAGTCCAGTTTATTTTATTGGGATTTGGAGCAGCGGGCATGGTGATTGCCATCACGATATTAGTTAAAGCAAAAGCGTTTCAGCAGATTGTGCCGTAAACGAGAAAAATCACAGATTAAAGGAGAACATCCATGCGTACAAAAGAAAAAATCATCCAGGCAGGCACACAGTGTTTTGCTTCCAATGGGTATAAAACGACAACGATGTCTGAGATTGCCAATCGGGTAGGTATTAAAAAGCCATCTCTATACGCTCATTATGAGAATAAAGAAGCATTATTTCTTGATGTATTCGAAAATGAAATAGAAGGCTATTTACAGTTCGTGCAAAACCGTATTGCCGAGGAGAGAGGGCAGTCGGTAAAAGAACAGCTGCAGGATCTTTTTTTTATCCATTCGATTAACAAGGATAATGAAATCAGCACCCGTTTTTATTATCGTTTTGTTCATTACCCGCCGGCCGGGCTGCAGGAATCTATTCTAGAGCAGTACAGGCAGGCGGATGCTTCGTTATCTTCAGCACTTGAAGACTTGTGGAACGATGGGAAAAAGCGTGGGGAAATTGATACGGAGCTGTCCAACGATCATATATACAATGCATTTTTTGCCTTAATTGATGGGTTGGCCAACGAAATGAGTCTATACGATAATAAGAAGATGAAAGAGCGCTCGAAGCTCGTCTGGGAAGTATTCTGGAGAGGCGTCCGGGCTGATTTCTCTCATGAAAGAAAAAGCTGATTACAGAAATCAGCTTTTTTTTATTTAATAACCAAACAAGTCCGGCTCTATTTTTCGTTCCATAGGTTCAACTTGTTGGAGAATATCCGTTATGACGTAGGAGGCGATGGCAGGAGAGGCGGTCACTCCAGGAGAGTCCAGACCAGCCAGGTGAATCAGCCGCGGATGCTTTTTGGACGGCCGTATATAAAAGTCCGGATCGGTGATGCTCGAGCGGATGCCTGAATAGTAGCGCTCCTCAAGGTCATAGGGAATCTCTTCTGCAAGCAGGTTGACCTCGTTTCGAATTTGATGGATTCCTTCTTTTGTCGGAAGGGAGGTATGGAAGCTTTTTTGTTGTGTATCGGTTGGCCCGAGGCGGATCGTTCCGTCCGGCTGCGGAATGATCAGAACACCCTTGGTCCGGCTTGTTGGCGGTGGATAGATAATATGTGTGATAAAGCCGGCGGCCTGTTTTCCGAGCACGACGTATTCGCCGCGTCTGGATATCGGTTCAAAAGGTACTTCGTCTTCTATCATGCCGGCGATCAAACCGGCGGCGGCACCAGCGGCATTGATGACAAACCTGCTTTGAAAAACAGCTCCTGCTTTCGTTTCGACTTCGAACCCAATGCCGGATTTTTTTAGGGCTGTCACTTCGGTATTCGTATAAATTGCCGCGCCGTTGCGACGGGCGTTTGATGCCAGTCTTTCTGTCAGCATAGAAGTATCGGCACTCATGGCTTCCGGCATATACAGTCCGCCTTTAAGCGCTTTGTGAAGGTTCGGTTCCCACTCCAGCATTTCGTCCCTGCTCCAGAGCGTGATCGTATGAATGCCTTCGGCTTCGCTCTGACGTTTCAGCCGGCGCAGTTCCTCGAGCTCTTCCTCCGTCCTTGCTGTAGCAATCGCGCCGTTATGAAACACGGGAACGTTAAAGCGTTCTGCCAGGGTCTGGTGAAGGAGGCTTCCTTTTACGCCAAGTGCCGACTTTAATTTTCCCTTATAAGGGGGCATCATAGCAGGGGGATGGACAAGGGCGCTGTTGTGAGTCGACTGAACGCCGGAGAGCGTCCGCCCCTTTTCCAAAACAACCGTCTGTCCCCGGCAGTGGGAAAGCTCACGTGCGAGAGCCGTGCCAATGATACCGCCTCCAATAATTAAAAAATCAATCATCTGCCTCACTCCTTTTCTGGACAAACCATCTTAAAGCGGGAGTAACGAAATATATCTTTATTGTAGAGGCGGAAAGAAGCGGGGAGCAATTTATCTGCCTGCAGGAAGGGAAGTGTTACAAAAGAGGAACCAGAATCCATATTATTTATTAATAAATAATAAAAATATATCGTATTTCGATATATTATCTGATAAAATGAAGACAAATAATAGAAGTGAGGTGTGCTTAATGAAAAAGGGCTCGACGCTGTTTTTAAAAGCAGCTGTTATATTGATGGGGCTTCCAGTACTTGCTTTATGCATATTTTTGGTTCCGGAGATAGCTGGATTTGCAGCCTACCTGTATCCAGAAATGACGTTTATCAGCTATTTTGTTTATCTTGATTTATATGCAACGGCTATTCCTTTTTATTTTGCGCTTTATCAGGCTTTCAAACTGTTAAGCCATATTGATAAAAATCAGGCCTTTTCAGAACTCTCTATTCGTGCTTTGAAGAAAATAAAATACTGCGCCCTGATCATTAGTTTATTATATGTGGCAGGAATGCCGCTCTTCTACCTGCTGGGGGAGCGGGATGATGCCCCGGGTATTATCGTTATCGGAATGATCATGGTTTTTGCTTCAATGGTAATTACTGTTTTTGCTGCGGTTCTGCAGAAGCTTTTTCAAAATGCATTTGAAATAAAATCAGAAAATGACTTAGTCGTATGAGGTGGAAACATGGCTATCATAATTAATATCGATATAATGCTGGCAAGAAGAAAAATGAGTGTAACCGAGCTCTCAAACAGAGTAGGAATCACCATGGCAAACCTTTCGATTTTAAAAAACGGGAAAGCCAGAGCGATTCGATTAACTACGTTAGAGGCCATTTGTGAAGCATTGGAATGCCAGCCGGGCGATATTCTGGAGTATAAAAAAGACGAAACGGCAGAGTGAAAGTAAAAATGTTCCTCTGCGTAATAGACGACAAAAATCGAGCAAAACGCAGAAAGCGTCCGTACTCGATTTTTTTTGATGGGAAGCTGTCTTTACTTCACAGCCAGCCATATCTGGTTGGAGGATTCGGCACTGTAAGGATCAGGGTCAGTGTAAGCTTCGATGGCCGGCACATCAGCTATTTCATACCCATTCGACGGGATCCACTCGCTGTAGATTTGTTTCCACACTTCCGGCATGGCAGTTGGAGCAGGGCCGTGCACCTCAAACACTACCCATTTGGTTTTGGGGAGGTCCAACCGATTTAAATCGGCTGGTGGTTCACCGATATGTTCCACTGCAATCCAGTAATCAATCGTATTCTTTTCTTCGTCATAGTTATCTGTAAGCCCCAGCAGGCCTTTCGTCTCGCTGTTCATTAAATCAACGAGTTTCCCGATCGTCCCATCCGAAGTAACCTGTCCCCAGAATTCCGCAATTCCCGTGGCTTCTTCGCCACACGGACATTCCTTTTTGATTCCCACGACATGAAACGCTTCTTTTTCCAAAATCTGATAGTTCATCGGTTCGGCTCCTTTCAAATTCACCTGAATCGTCAGGCGGTTATAGGAATTCAGCTTTCCGATTCCTTTTCGTGCTTCGGTTGGGCTGACACCGTGCTGTTTCCGGAAAGCTTTTGAAAAAGCTTCAGGAGTGTCATAGCCATATTTATAGGCAATATCAATAATTTTGTTATCTGAGTTGGACAGCTCCTGTGCGGCAAGGGTAAGGCGGCGGTGCCTGAGGTATTCGCCGACGGACGTCTCTGTCAAAATCATAAACAAACGCTGAAAGTGAAAAGGAGATACATGTGCCTGTTTGGATATGGCTTCAATCGTTATATGCTCCAGTAGATGTGTTTCCATATAATCGATTGCCTTCTGCAGTGATTCCACCAACGTCATATGCCCCACCCCTTAATTACATAATAAGGTATAACGTAACGAGCAGTCCTGTCATTTTATGCGCTGTCCGGACAGTATTTCAGCAAGCAGGTTCTTCATTTACTATTCTTCGGAACACGGTAAAATCCTGTTTGGAATCCTTAAAAAAGGGCAGACAAATCGCTTGACTGTTCCGCTACTAAGTATTATTATATAGTTGTACTAAGTATTACAGAGTAGATAAGGATAATCGTTTTAAAGGAGGATCTATGAAAGATCTAACGGAAATGTTTAAGGGCGTCCTGGAAGGTATTGTGCTGCAGAAAATTCAAGGAGGCGAAACATACGGGTATGAAATTACCCGGTACCTGAATGAACTGGGCTTTGAAGATATTGTTGAAGGAACGGTCTATACGATTCTTGTCCGGCTGGAGAAAAAAGGATTGGTGGAAATCGAAAAGAAGAAATCCGAGCTTGGTCCGGCCAGGAAGTTCTACACGCTGAATGAGCAGGGCATGGAAAAGTTGAATGACTTTTGGAAGAGATGGGCCTTTCTTGAAGAAAAAATGACAGAAATAAAGGAGGGGAAACAAGATGTTAGCACAAAAATTTAAAAAGATGAGACAGGATAAAAGAGATTATCGTGCGTATCAAAAAAGAGTGAACGAACTGCCGGAAGAATACAGTCATGCAATGAAGGCAGTCGAGAAGTACATGTGGCATTATGCCAAAGGGGCGGGGATGTTTCTCATTTTAAAAAATATTCTGGACCTGTTTGAAAGCAGTGTAAGCGATGGATTAAGCGTAAACGAAGTTGTCGGAAACGACATAGCCGGATTTGCCGACGCGATCCTGGTGGAATATCCGGAAGAAACATGGATGGATAAATCGAGAAATGAACTAAGAAACTCTATAAAATAGTAGTTTCTTATATAAATCATCTAATAAATGTTATATAGTTTTTAAGAAAAAAACACCTCCAAACGATCGTTTGTATTTTATACGATGACTGGAGGTGTTTATTGTATTATTAGAGAGATATTTAAATAACAGAAAGAAGCAGCAATACATATCAAGTACAGGGAGTTCATCTTATGTTTGTCAGCTTGCCTTTTATGTAACAAATGATGTATGTGATGCAAAGAAGCACTTTTTCTTTTGTAAAAGGCAGCATAATGGAAAAAAGAAAGGAGAAGCCATGAAAATCAAAATCGATATTGATCCTCAGTATGAGGGCGACCCGGTGATTATGATACAGGTAAAAGAATGGACAAAGGAGGTAGGAGCGATGATGCAGCTGCTTGAAGATCATGCCCAGGATCCTGAGAAATCCAATGGACGTGAGAACATACTTACAAAACGGATTGTTGCGGTCGAAGAAGACCATTCTATTTTGCTTGAGCCAAAAGAAATTGATTTTGTTTTTGCCGAAAAGAGGAAAGTGTTTGCCATGGTTCATGAAAAATCATTGGAAATGAAGCAGAAGCTGTATGAGTTGGAGGAACTTCTTGCACCGTATGGATTTATTCGATTTTCTAAGTCAGTGATTGGAAACATAAATCAAATGGACCGATTTGAACTATCCTTCAATGGAAACTTATGTGTGTATTTTAAGTCCGGCACAAAAGAATACGTAACGAGAAAATATGTGCACATACTAAAAGAACAGCTTGTTAATGGAGGTGACAGAGATGATTCATGATATTACTATTAGAATATTCGGCGGTCTGGGGATAGGGGCGCTTGTGACGTTTATTGCTTTGACAGTAGTCGTACAGCAGTCTATAGACGTTCCAGTAGCTGATGTGAGGATGCACTTACTTGGAAGTATGATCACCGGTGCTTTCTTTAGTGTTGCGGCTCTCTTATTTTACATCGATTCCTGGAGTGCACTTAAACAGACCGTTGTACACTTCAGCGTATCTCTTGTTGTCCTTTTTCCGGTATTCACATTTTTGACTGGCTGGGTTCCATTAGAGCCACAGGCCTTATTAATCGGACTGGGAATTTTCACCGGGTCGTATGTACTGAACTGGATCATTTGGTATATGTACTTTAAACGGTTGGAGCAGCAGATGAATGACTCTATAAAAAAAGGAACAAGGTTTGGGTAAGGGATAGACGTTTGAGTATTCTCATACCACTCAGACTATGCATAAGGCATCCAGCTTATAGGGCAGATGGCAAAGACATGTTTTATTTAATAAAATAATAAAAAGATCAATCATGACTGCTGAGATGTCGATGATTGATCTTTTTAATATCCTGCCAACATAGTGCATGTGGAATAAGCAGTTATCTCCTGACGAGAATTTATTTTAGTTGATATATCTATATGAAAATAATAGGTATGACATATTGTTTTATCCATTTTAAGGAAATATAATTAGTATCTACTGGGTACTGAATTTTTAAGAAAAAAGTGGTGGTATAAAACTATAAAGAACTGCTACATGAATCTGGAGGAACGTTATGGAAGAGAACTACATATGGGTAGCGGCAATCTTTTTTTATATCTTTATTATCTATTTTGGATACCGAGGGCCTCGGAAATATCAGCGGTATACTCAGCTTTCGCTGAAAAACAGACGATATGATGTGGATACGTTAGACGTTATGAATGAAAAGCCTTTAACTGTAGGCGCTTATTTTGAATCCTCTATGGATTCATTTATAGATTACCCTTATATTCGGATAAAGCCGAAGGAGACAGCAAAGAAAAACCGCCTATCTTTCAGCTATCCATGGAGTTTTGTAATGGGAAATCCTCCTCTCCGTTATAAAATATCAGAAGATATAAAGCGAAGCCGCAGAATAGAAGAATATGGGCGCGTTACGAAAATGCTGGGAGGAATGTATGTCTCCATTTTTCCGGGACGGCTGTCCGCATTTCTAAGAATGCTGCTGAATGGGATGGATTATTTATACTTCCTTTTATTTCTTGCGATGCCTATTATTATGACGGAGCATTCCATAAGGATCGGCACCTGGTCAATAGGGGATCTCCATAATTATTCATGGTTTGTCTCTTCGTTTTTATATTATATGATTATTCGTTTTGTAATAGAAGTGATTCAATATAAAATACAAAACACGTATTCGAAAATGATAGTGGAAAAAAGCGGGCTATTTACAACAGATACCACAGTACGGGAGATTTTTCAGTATTTAAATCAGCAGTTTTTTCGTTACACCGCTTATTATGGGTTACTGATTCTCTTTACCATACTGATAATGTTCGGCTATTCCATGATGTGAAGAACATTCGACAGCAGCAGGTTTACATTGGAATGCTTACATTCGTTCCCAGCGGTTAAATGATGCAGAACTATTTTCAATGGAAAGGTAAATGATATGAACATAAGAACAAGTAAAGAAACAGAAATAGATGAGTTGGTAGCGATATGGCATGAAGGATCATTAGACGCCCATCATTTTATTGACCATGCCTATTGGACGTCTCAATGGGAGGCAATGAAAAATACATATCTTCCGCTGGCTGAAAACTATGTTATATGCAGGGACGCAGAGATCATAGGCTTTGTTTCCATGGTGGACAGCTATCTGGCTGCGTTCTTTATTGATATAAAGCATCAGGGGAAGGGCTATGGAAGAGAGCTGCTGGATTTTGTTAAAGAACGATACAGACACATAAAATTAAAAGTCTATAAGAAAAATCACCAGGCGGTTCAATTTTACTTGAGAAATGATTTTATAATCAAAGAAGAGCAGATAGATGAAGAAACGGGGGAAGCAGAGCTTGTAATGGAATGGACAGCAGTATAAATAGGCAAACAGCAAAAGGCCGAAATACGGGGAGGTGTCCTATGGAGAATATATTCTACGCCCTGATAAATATAGGATCAGCCTGTCTGTTTATGGCATTAGCTATTCCTTTATATAAAGAAAAAGTAAATATGAACAGCTTATATGGAGTGAAATTTCCGCAATCCTATGAATCAGATGACAAATGGTTTCGGATTAATAAATACGGCGGCAAACGAATGATAATCTGGTCCATTCCATTATTGGCAGCGGGAGTGATGCTGTTATTTGTTCCGTCGCTGGAGTCTCCGTATGAACTGCTGTTTAGTTTGAGTCCTGTCATTATACTAATACCAGTCATTGAAAGTTATCTATACGCTAGAAACCTGTAGTAAACAACAGAAAAAACATCCGCCCTTGATAAAGAGGCGGATGCTTTTTTGAATAAAACCTGTAGTGTGAGCGTGTTTACTGTGTAGTAATAATCGGACCATCTTTCGTAAGAATAATCGTGTGTTCGTATTGAGCTACAAAGCTTTCTTCGGTGAGAAAGGTCCAGCCATCGTCGGACTGGAACACTTCCTCTTCAAATGTAGAAATAAATGGTTCAAAAGCAAGGACCATGCCGTCTTTTAAAATTTCATCGTCCCGGCGGGAGTAATAATTGAGAATATTCTCCGGTGCTTCGTGAATGGAGCGTCCCACCCCGTGCCCGGTAAGGTTTTTGATAACCGTCAGGTCATTCCTCCTGGCGACATTATGTGCTGCTTTTCCGAGTCCGCTTTTCCTGGAACCTGGCTTTGCTTTTTGAAGACCGGCCTCGAATGCCTCTTTAGCCACGTCACATATTTCCTGTAAAATCGGCTCACTCTTTCCAACAACAAAAGAAATACCGGTGTCAGCGAAATAACCATTTTTTGAACCGGACACATCAATATTGACCAGGTCGCCTTCATGAATGGTGCGTTTTCCTGGAATTCCGTGTGCGGCTTCTTCATTCACGCTGATGCACGTATAGCCGGGAAAGTCGTATTCTCCTTTTGGAGCAGAGACAGCGCCTGCTTTTTTAAACAGCTCTCCTGCCATATCATCAAGTTCTTTCGTCGTGATGCCCGGTTTAACGGCCTGAACTAATGTATCCCGGATTCCTCCGCAAATGGCACCAATTTCTTTTAATCCTGTAAAGTCCTCTTCTGTCTTTGCAATCATCGTAAATCCTCACTTCTAATCGTATTTTATCGTTATTATGTCATTTACATTAGGAAATAATACTATGTATCTATGCATTAAATGTGTGTAGTTGTATAGTATATCATGCCGTATTGCTTCATCCTATGCCTTCCTGAAAAACAAAGCCGCTAAATAATAGGAAAATATTTTTATTGGGATGTAGATATTGGGATAGGATACAACCAGACAAAAGACAAATAAATGCTAATAAAAAGCTTCAGCCTTTCCTGCAAAAGGCTGAAGCTTTTTACGTAGAAATAGAGTATTTCATCTCTTTGTTCCATACTTGTGCTTTTGTTAGCGCATGCGGATCATGACTAATTTCGTTTGGCTTATTGGCTTTTCCAATAATATAGTCCGTAAATTCGATCCCCACGTATTCAAAAATATAATGAGGTACTGTTGGTATTAAAGGATGATGTTTCTTCTATAGATAGCATCTGTTTAAAAGGGTATTAAAATGAGGTTTATACAAAAACGAGAAAGGATATACGTGCACTATACTTCCTTTTACTATAGAAAAAACAGCCTTTTTACAACGTGGCTGTTTTAACTGTATACCAGCCTATTTTTAAACAAGCAAACTAATATAGAGGGAGAACATAATGTCCAATCAACCTTCACGATATTTTCAATTCTTAGGCGGAAAAAACCTAGTGTACACCCTAGGTTTACTTTTGTTTATTGGTGTCATTATTTGGGTCTACTCTCATATTTCATTTATCTTTCATCCCTTTATGGTGATTATCGAAACCATAGCCCTGCCATTGATTTTGGCTGTAGTGGCATATTACTTATTACGTCCTATTGTGACCTTTTTAGAGAAGAGAGGAGTAAAACGTCTCATCAGTATATTGATTATTCTCTGTTTATTAATTGGGTCCATTGTTGTACTGATAGCAGCGATAGTCCCTTTTTTAGAACGCCAAATAATCGAGCTGTCTCAAGCGTTCCCAGATTACATAGCGGAGATGGGTACGGGGATGGATAGGTGGTTGCAGCATTCCATTTTTCAAGACATGTACGCGAGTATGTCTTCCAGTATCGATTCCTTTGTAACCGATCTTCCCTCTACTATATCTAGTTATGCGGGGGAAACCTTCTCTGGATTAGCTGCTGTGGTGGCTCAGGTGACAACTATCGTGGTAGCAATTATCACATTGCCGTTTATTTTATTTTATTTACTTAAAGAGGGGGAGCGGTTTCCTCAAGCTCTGTTGCGGTTGTTTCCGCCCAAAATAAGGGGAGACGCGGCTAAAATTATCCACGATATTGATCACCAAATTGGTTCGTATATTCTCGGTCAACTGCTTGTTAGTTTATGTATTGGGGTGAGCATGTATATTGGCTTTCTCATTATAGGGTTGGATTATGCTCTTCTTTTAGCGGCAATAGCTAGTGTGACAGCTATTGTTCCTTATTTAGGGCCGGCCATTGCGATTACTCCAGCTTTCATCATTGCGGTGGTGACTTCTCCCTTTATGGTAGTTAAATTAATTATTGTTTGGACGGTTGTCCAGTTATTGGAAGGGAAATTCATTTCTCCGCAAATTATGGGGAAACGGCTGCGCATTCACCCCGTTACGGTTATTTTTATTTTGTTGAGCGCGGCGCATTTGTTTGGTGTGCTTGGCGTTATTTTAGCGATTCCATCGTATGCTATTTTGAAAGTTATCGTGATTCATCTCTTTCAATTACTGCAACTTCGTTTTAATCAGTATGCTTCTCCAGATAATCAATATGATATTAACTACAACCACGACGATTTAACATCGGGTAAATAAATTTTATTCACAGCAAATGGCTATCATCCTCTTATCAGAAAAGACATTATAGAAAAAAATCCCCCCACACTTTTTGGAGAGGGTGGGGGAATAAACTAGTTAGATTCTAATTTTTTTTATGTGATGCATTATCGATAGAACTATTTTCGAATACGGCCTCATAGCTGCGGCTCTCATATCAGGATTCTCTCTAACACACTTTAATATTCTTTCCATCTTACGGGACATAGCACAGTTCACTATCAGGTTGCAGGTGTTTTATAGTGTCTCAACGTATGCTTCCAGTCATTTACAGAAAAGAGGGTTTTTCATTTTACATTCGATCATTTTTGCGCTTTCTCATAACATAATCTGCAAAAAGCTCTCCTGTAATTAAACTAACCACATATAATAAAAGAAGGACTATAAGTAACAATAGAACCACATAGCCCACTATCCCGATAAATAATATCGTAGAGTTAAACAGAATTAAATACAAACTGCCAAGTAGTAAAAGTATAGCTATACCTGACGCTACACGTGTTATGGTGTTAGAATTCAGCTTTTTATCCTTTGTGTTAAATAAATTCATGTTTGGTATCCCTCCTGTCCTTTTAAATTATTTCGAAAATATAAATTTTATTTGTTTTTTTATGCAACCTACTAGTACAGACAATGTCGTTTAATCGAATAAAACCATCGAATTAAATGGAGCAAGGGCCATTGGGCTATTTGTAACTCACCTATTTTATGTGTTCTTTTTTTCCGTTTTTTTGAAACCGTTTGAGGAAAAGGAGGAGGACCCACAAAGCGGCTACGCCTAAACCAACGTAAGCAATAGACGAATAAAGATCCAAAAACCCTAAAATATCTATCCATGATTCCCCCACAGCGGCTCCTAGATTCACTAAAACAATGTTCCAAATCAGGGTCCCAGCTGTCGTAAAAAGAAGAAAAATAGTAATGTTCATTTTAGCCATCCCTGCCGGAATGGAAATCAAGCTTCGCACCAACGGAATCATGCGACAAAAAAAGATCGTCCAAACGCCATACTTTGCAAACCAGGCATCGGCCCGTTGAACATCTTTTTTCGATAGCCGAAGATAGCGACCGTATTTTTCCACAAAGATTTCCATCCGGTCGACGTTGATTAAACGGCCAATGCCATAAAGAATCATTGCTCCAAAAACGGATCCCAAGGTGGAAGCTACCACGACGCCTGGGATATGAAGAGCGGAGGTGGTCGTCATAAAACCACTAAACGTTAAAATGATTTCAGATGGAATCGGAGGGAAAATGTTTTCCAAAGCAATAAGAAAAAAGACGCTCCCGTATCCAAATCGTTCGATAAAATCGATAATCCACTCTTCCACCACAGTCTCTCCTTTATTCTCTATTGCTACACGTTAGGATGGGAAAAAGGGTACCCCAAGTACAAAATGGAGGATGGCAAAAGTCACGACCATCAAACCTAATCCAACTCCTATAACGGTTAAAGCTTCTTTTCCCGCCTGATAATCTCCTTTAGCCATTTCTCTCTCCCCATTCCTTTCCCGGTTTTTCATGAAAGACCCCCCTTTAGAGAATCTAAGGCAATTTATAATTACGCGCAGGGCTGCCGATGGGCCGGTGTTATTTCAAATACGGCTGGAGATATGGCAGGCAGCTGGAACGCTTTTTGTATTCTCTGGAGAGCAGATCAATACTTTAGAAAAAAACGGGTAATCCGCCTCCTGTCTGATTCATGTAGATGTGCTTTATTTGTAGCTGGTAGAGCTTTCTATAGGTGCCGCGGTTTCCTGCGGTGCTCTTTTATCTTTGGATAGTATCCACCCGGCTGCCGCAATACCGATCAGCACAATATAAAACGAAGTTTTCCAAAGAGTGGATTCCGCAAAATGTTCCGGCAGTACCGATAAAGCGGGATGGGAAAGGGTATGAACCATCAACTTCACCCCAACCCAGCCGACAATAGCAAACGCGGCAATTTCCAGCCTTGGTCTTTTTTCGAGCAGGGTAACAAACCGGCCGGCTGCAAATCGCATAATCACGACGCCAATCAGTCCGCCTGTCAGAATAACGAGAAACTGCCCGCCGTCCATTCCGCCTATTATGGGCAGGTTGGTCCGGGGCAGTGTCACCGCCAAAGCGACGGCGGCGAGAATGGAATCGACCGCAAAGGCAATATCTGCTACTTCCACTTTTGCTACGGTAAGCCAGAACCCTGCAGGCTTTTCGGCATGTTCCGGCGTCTTTTTTTCCAACGCGCCTTCTTTATGGAACCAGACTTTTCGGATAATATGATGGAGCGCAATCAATAAGAGATAGAGAGCCCCGATGGCCTGTACCTGCCATACGTCAATGAGAAACGATATAATGAACAAAGAGGCAACACGAAAGAAAAACGCCCCCGCCAGTCCATAAAATAACGCTTTTTTCCTCTTTTCCGGCGGCAGCTTTTTGACCATCACGGCGAGGACGAGCGCATTATCAGCAGCCAGCACTCCCTCAATAAGTATCAAAACGATAAGGACCCATCCATATTCCAGCAGCAAACTAAATTCCATGTTTATCTTCTCCTTTTCAAGATAAACCTGGTACCCTGACACGATATGAATTTTGCGCAGATACACAAAAAACCTTCACCGCTGAGGCGGTGAAGGCACAAAAAAGCCTTCACCCGTCTCATAGGTAAAGGTCTCGCTAACAGCGCAAGGCTGCCAATAAAACCGGGGATTGCTCCCGTCCTGACGATTTTATTGAAAAAGCTACTCCCCTTTTTCCAAAGGATATCAAGTTATTTCTTATAATGTATCCTTCTATTGCCTCTTTGTCAATCTTATTTTATTCAGGCTCGATAGAAGAGAATAATAATAAGTAGTTCCTTGTTTATTGCTGGGTTTTTTAATACATTGTATAAGCAGTAATTATTTATACTCCATTAGAAAAGTAGGATGGCATAGGGTGAATGGTTCGTTGCTTTTGTGTTTGGAATGGTAGAGGGATGGACAGAATTTGCGCCCATTTCTTCTACAGGCCATATGATTATTATCGATAATATGTTATTTCAGTCAGCAGAACTCTTTACACAGGAAGTAGCAAATACGTTTAAAGTCGTTATCCAGCTGGGCTCTATTATGGCTGTAGTGATCGTATTTAAAGATCGCCTTATTCGAAAAGGAACTTCTTTAAACATTTGCTCCATTTAGTGGTACTATACCAATATGGCGCCATATGAAAAGAAAACCGGCGCATGACTTGTTTTCTTGTTTTTAAATTTAGTTTTATGTATTATTAAAAAAACAATATACACATAATGGAGGAAAAAGAAGAATGTCCATGTCATCACAACCAACTAATCGCGACACCGATGACCCACTCTCGATTAGATCCGTCCCCACTGTAGAGAATTTTGATGATTGTACACGGGCCCATTTAAGAAATGAAGTGGGAGATCCCTTATGTTGATAGCCATACTAACTCTACTGCTGGGCATCATCGTGATTCTTGCTATCATCGCCGCCAATGGGTATTTCGTTGCGCAGGAGTTTGCCTATATGTCTGTTGACCGTTCCCGTCTGGGTGCACTGGCCGATGAAGGCGATAGTGCAGCTAAACAGGCATTGGCGGTCACCAAGCGGACATCGTTTATGCTTTCCGGCGCTCAACTGGGTATTACGGTTACGGGTCTGCTTGTCGGGTACGTGGCTGAACCGCTTGTCGGACAAAGTTTGGGCATCCTGCTCGGTGGGGTTGGCGTGCCTGCTGCGGTTGGCATTTCGGTCGGTACCATACTGGCTTTGGTTCTAGCGACGATTGTACAGATGATTTTTGGAGAGTTGTATCCCAAAAACCTCGCGATTGCTAACCCTGAACCGTTGGCCCGGGGGCTTGCCCGTTCAACGAATATTTATCTTATTGTTTTCGGGTGGTTGATTGCAATTTTTGATAAGTCAGCCAATGGATTTTTACGGCTGTTAAGAATCGAACCGGTTCATGACCTTGATAGCAGTGCAACCGCACGCGACCTGGAGCACATTGTGGCCGATTCCCGCGAAAGCGGGGATTTGCCAAAAGAGCTGTCTATCATACTTGATCGCATTCTTGACTTTCCGCAGCGCGATGTTGAACATGCGATGATCCCGCGCTCGCGCGCGGATATGATCGAACCGGATATTACGATTGGGGAGGTACGGTCCTTGATGGCCAAGGCACACACCCGCTACCCGGTTATTAATACCGAGGATGAACCAGTCGGGGTGGTGCATCTCGTCGATGTGTTAGCCTCGCCTTTGGCTGCCGATGCCCCGGTTTCTGCGATTATGAAGCCACCGCTGGTCCTTCCTACCGTGATGGCTCTGCCGGAGGCACGAGCGCAGATGATCGATTCGCAGAATGCCCTCGCTTGTGTCATTGATGAGTATGGCGGGTTTACCGGCATTCTAACCTTAGAAGACTTGGCTGAAGAGGTGGTCGGTGAAATCTCCGATGAACACGACGATGAACTACCGATGGTCGTTGAGTCTGATAAGGAAGGGGCCTGGCAGATGGGCGGAGATGTTCATGTCGATGAGGCCGAACGCGAAATCGGTTATCAACTGCCGCGCGGCGATTATGAAACAATGGCTGGAATGCTTATTGCTTATGGTGGTACCCTCCCCGCCCTTGATGAAACAATCAGGGTCGAGTTACCAGAAGATCCCGCTGATCTTGTACATGATGAACCGGTCCGCCGCTACTTACAAGCGAAAATAGTCGAGATAGACAGACGGGTTCCCACTTTAATCTACCTGACACTGGATGAATCGGAAGTCCAGACAGAATCAGGATCAACGTCGGCTCCGCTTAGGAGGGGGAACAATGACTAACCCCTGGATTATTCTAATCGTGACCACAGGAATCATTGCACTCAGCGCGTTCTTCGTCATTATTGAATTTGCCCTTCTTGGAGCCCGGCGGCACCGGCTTGAAGAGGCCGCGGTAACCAGCCGCGGGGCCCGTGCTGCCCTGCGGTCGGTGAATGAACTTACCGTCCTGCTTGCCGGGGCCCAGCTGGGAATCACGGTGTGTACGTTCGCTCTTGGTGCGGTGACCAAACCGGCTGTCGATGCCTGGTTTTCCCCTGTCTTTACGGAGACAGGAATTCCATACTGGCTGGCGGACGGAACTTCTTTCGTCTTATCCCTGCTGATTGTAACGTTCCTGCATCTCGTTATTGGCGAAATGGCACCGAAATCATGGGCTATCGCTCATCCTGAAAAATCGGCTATTCTGATCGGTGTACCTGCACGCCTCTTTATCTGGCCATTCCGCCCTCTGCTTTCGTGGGTCAATGGGATTGCCAATCGGCTCGTGAAAGCTTCGGGCGTCGAACCAGTCGAGACGGCCGCGATTGGAGGGCAGAATGCGGCGACGATCCGCCACCTTGTAGAACATTCGGCTAACGTCGGTGCACTCGATGCCTCCATGCGCACGCCGATTTCAGGCGCGCTTGATCTGGAAACCATGCAGGTCGCTGATTTGATTCCAAAACAAAGTTCTCCCACAACGATAGCATCAGATGCTACCGTCTATGATGTCCAAAGGGCTACAGAACAGTCCGGTCACAAACGCATTCTTCTCATAACCGAGGGGGAGGCAATTCCAGAAGTCGTTCATGTGCGCGATACGCTGCTCGAGCCGGCAGACCGGCCGGCCAGGGAGCTTGCTCGCCCGGCGTTCGTCCTGCCCTCAAAAACACTCCTGCATGAAGCTCTTACAAGCATGCGTCGGTCCAGGGAGCAGCTGGCGGTGGTCATGGATGGCTCCGAGTTCCTGGGGGTTGTCACCATTAACGACGCCTTGAACAACGTGCTTCCTCGCATGAACAAAAAGTAACCATAACACTTATACTTTCACAGAGGAATACTGGGAAGAATATAGTGTATGATTCCACAAGGAAACAGGCGCAGTGCGCATTGTTTCCTTGTTTTTATTTACAAAAGAAGAGCGATTATAGGTGATCATTTAAAGTAATGGAGAGTCAATAGAGAGATGCTCGGCAATAAGTTTAAAATAAGAATAGAAGGATGAGGAATGAAAGAAAGTAGGTATGGTTGTGACCAATGATACACAGACTCCCAAAGAGCCAAACGGCTGTAGATGGCGTAAGGGAATTATTGTTTTATTTAGTATGTATATGACGGCGCTGTTCTACGTGACGCTTTTTGCCTGGAACTATGGCTCTTCCTATGGGAATCAGGGGCCTGGCAACCGAAATTATAACCTGCAGCCCTTGGAGAGTATTGTAAATATTACGTTATACAGTGACAATCTCATCGATCCACTCGTCATCTTGGCTGGAAACATTGTTCTGTTTTTTCCTTTTGGCCTGCTGTTGGGATTATGCATTCGTTCCAGGGACAAAATAATATGGGTGGTGCCATTTTTGGCCTGCCTGGTGTCCGTTGGTATTGAATCAGTTCAATTTGCCTTTACATACCGGGTTGCCGATGTGGACGATGTTATGTTAAATACTGCTGGAGGTACGTTAGGCAGCTGGACTGCTTTTTGTATTCGCTGGGTCGCAGGTCAATATTTTAGAAAAAAGCGATCTAGCTAAACAACACTAGAATAAAAGATGTTTTTTAAATGATAGACAGGCGCAAGCATTCGAGGTTTTTATAGTTTGTTCTTTTTTCAGAAGGCCAGCTCCACTATACTTATATTAATAAAACAACAAATTAAATCTCGGTTTATTCGTTCGTCCGTAAAGTCATTAGACTTTACGGACGTTATTTGCGTTCTATCCATAAAGTGCAATCTTTTAAATAATAGAAGAGAATGACTAATAATCAAAAGCAGCCAGCAGCTATGGCGGCTTGATCTCCTGGTTAAGAATTTACTGCTATACAGCGACTAATATTAAAAATGATAAAATAAAAGGACTTAAGAATCATAAAAAAATCATAATATGTTATGAAAATAGAAATTGATAAATATTATTAACAAATAAGAGACTTTGTATCTATTAATTTAATGAAAAAATTAGTATTCTAATTAAAACAAGTTCTTATATACTAATATATAGGGATGAAACATTGACACTTTGGTAGTAATTTATTATGGTGAACAAAATATGAATACAATATATAAAGTTTATATTATAAGTTTCTTCATATTCTAAAAAACATTGTGTATACCATGAAAGAGAGAGGAGGAGATAGAATGTTAACTAATCAACAAGTAGAACATATAGAGAGCTTATTACATACATATGGAGAGTTATACAATCTTTCTTTCTCAGTCATTGATAATAAGCAAAAAGAAGTAGTTATGATAAAACAGAATAACATAGTAAATCAAAAAATCTGTAAGGAAGCCAAAGAGTGTTTTACAACTGAAATTAAAGGCATGAGTATTTCTCAAAAGGAAATGAAAGAACCTATGCTGTTTCAGATAAGGCCTGGTCTGTATTCAATCGCAGCTCCTATTTTTTTGGAAGAGTACACTTATTTTTTATGGGCAGGATTATTAAAAGAAGAAAAATCCATTTCCTCGGTAGAAGCGGATTTAATCTATACATATTCTAATCCTTTAGAATGGCAGACTTTTTTTAGGGAAGTTCCAGTAATAAGTATAGAAACAGAGAATATCTGGTTAGAAAAAATAAATAAGGTTGCGCACTTTCTTTCATTGGAAATAAATAAATTCTCTAATAGAAATGCAGAACAGAAATACGTATCATTTCTCTATGAGTTATCGATGAATAATTTAGAACTAGATCATTCATTTCTTCAAAAGTTTCAATGTGTTTTTGAAGAGATGGAAATAGTTGGAGTGGCAGAAAGAAAGAATGAAGAAGAGTTTGAAGTTGTTACAACCAGCGGAAAAAATGCGTATGTATTTCAAAATATGGTTTTCACGATAGGAGAGGGACTGTTCGGCCGCGTGTTGGTCACAGGAAAAGCAAAGTATTGGGAAAATATAAAGCAAGATGCCAATAGCTTACATCCAAATTGTAAAAACATTCGTTTTAATTCTTTGTTTTGTCTCCCAATATACAATCAGGAAAAAATACAAAAGTTATTGTTTGGAGGTAGTACATTATCCGCTTACTTTACTCGGAATTTTCAAAATATTTGTTGTATCATTGGAAATTTAATAGAAAAACAACAAGTTACAACTGATTTACAGACAGACAAAAAAGAACAAGAAGAAACCTTAAACTACTTAATAGAAGCTTTTCATTTAATGGTGTCTACTTTAAATAAAAAAAATATGCTATATATGCTTTTGGACATGGGGATTCATGTCGGGAATAGCAAATCTGCCTGTATTGTGCTCAAAAAAAACGATGAGGAAAGTTTTCACATTATGTCGCGAGGAAGATCACATCCCGATTTTTCTGTTTATGCTAAAGAAATAGTGAAACGTTATTTTTCAATAGATAAAAGAAAAAAAGTAGAAGAAGGACCAATAACCCATACAACTCCATGGAACAACCAGGTTATTGAATGCCCCCTTTTTACAAATGGAGAAGTACTCGCAGTGCTTTGCGTTGACTTAAATAAAAAGAAAGTGCCTGACGAAATACTGACTAAAAAAATAGCATTTATGCAAACTGTTACCATAGTCGGCGGTCTCGCTTTAGAAAGGCTGGATAAAAGAAAGGACAAGGAAGAGAAGAACCTTGTCACTATTCTTCATCAGACATTAGAACAATTTAATCCTGAAGCTTTTTATTTATCAGTAGAAAAAGCAGCATTTTTAGTTGATTTTATGGGTTATCAGGAGTTTTCCTTATCAAAAATAAAAGATATTACTGAAGCCGGCTTATTGGACACATATACTGCTGAATTTTTAAATAAACAGCAGATAAACCCGGAGGTAATTCGTTTAATATCGGAATCTAAAGATCTAATCAAAGGGGGTTTTAAAGGCGTTTCCAAAAATTATACAACACTAAGCCATATCTTAGCAGTGGTAACTCTATATATAGAAAATGAAAAAAAGATAGAAGGAATCCAATTGAATCATTTAATAAAGAAGGATGTGCTGAAAAAGGTTAATGATTATTTAAAAAATAAAGAAGTAGTAGAACAAGAGTTTCTTTACCGGCCCGGCAAACCGGCAGAAGAATTGGCACCTATGGGAGACTTGATAATGCAGGAAGTATTCCATTTATCTACTAGAGAACGAGAGGTTATGAATCTGCTTTTGAAAGGATCGAATAATAAGAAAATAGCACAAGAGCTTTATATTAGTGAGCATACCGTAAAAAATCATGTTACTAAAATTTTTCAAAAGATGGACGTAAAGAATCGGGCGAATGCTATATCTAAAATGTACCAGATTAAATACAGCCAGACAGATCAAAAGACTTAGATAAATGTACCCACAAGGATAGATATAGGAACAAGGTGTTGTTTTTAAAGTTATTCTGGTTAAATCAGCTATATTCACTCAAAGTGAATTAAAAACTGAGAACAGGAGGGGATAGTGAATTTAAAATTTATAAGCCATAATAAACATAGTAAGTTGAAGTTTGGTTCGAGGTGAATGATAGTGAAGCTAATGGACCGTAAATCAAATCAAATTGTTTTAAATGAAGTCAGAAAGGCTTACACATTCAATAAACGGTTACTGGGCCTAATGTTTACAAATGCATTACCAATAAACACAGGAATTCACATAAGTCCCTGCCGATCCATCCATACCTTTTACATGCGTTATTCTATTGATGTTCTATATTTGGATCATCATTGTGGAATAGTAGGTATGGAGAAAAATCTGGGGAAAGGTAAACTAGGAAAGAAGTTTCCTGGAACCCGATCAGTGGTGGAAATGCCGGCAGGGAGTATTACAGCAGCAGGTGTTGAAATTGGAGACACACTTGTTTTTGTGTGAATAGTAGTCTGACTATAGATTTAAAGCTTAACTTTTCATAAATTAAGAGGGGGTTTTAATATGGAAGAAATGATTAAAAGATTTTTTATAGAAGAAGAAGGTCAAGGTATGACAGAGTACGGTTTAATTCTTGGTCTTATTGCTGTTGGAGTTATTGCTGTGCTTATTCTCCTGGGAGAGCAAATTGCTGATTTCTTTACAGAAATAACAGATACGCTAACTGGGGAAACGACATAATAAAAGATATAACACGGGCCCTCCTTTATTAGGAAGGGTCTTTTTTAAAACCTCAAAAGTTTAAGGAAAGGATGAAAACAATGATAGATATAGTATTAGTAAGTATACTACTGCTGTGCGTGATAACGGATGTTAAGAACAGAAAAATTTACAATAAAGTAATTTACCCCGGCATACTGGCAGCGTTTGTTTATCACTTTATTTCCTCAGGAATTGAAGGTTTTTTTCATTCTTTCCTTGGTCTTTTAATCGGGTTTAGTCTTTTATTACTACCTTTTATATTAGGAGGTATAGGAGCGGGAGATGTAAAGTTATTAGGGCTGATTGGAGCGCTTAAAGGCGGAACATTCGTTTTTCAATCCTTTATTTATACGGCGGTTCTTGGGGGGATACTGGCGGTATTTGTTTTATTGTTCCGCCGCGGCCTGCTGCGTTCCATTATTTACTCTATTTCCATACGGAAAAAAGATAAAAACACCTCTATAGGATTTCCGAGAGGTTCTTTGAAGGCGACTTATCCTTATGGGGTAGCTATTGCAGGGGGAGCTTTTATCGCTATGTTCAGCGGAGGATGGTTTTTCCTATGATACGAAAAGAAGACGGCCAGGCTTTAGTGGAGTTTGCGCTGGTGCTGCCTTTAATCATTCTTCTGCTTGTAGGCATCGTGGACTTTGGACGTGTGTTTTATACGTACCTGCAGATGGAGCTTGTGACCCAGGAAACGGTGAGAATAGCTGGTTTCGGGGAAACAGATGAAACGATTGTCAATTTTGCCAGAGAAAATTTCCATGCAGGGGATTCTGAACAGTTGCATGTGTCTATAAGCCCTGCAGCAAGAAATTCAGGAGACTATGTAGAAGTTAACTTATCCTATGATCAAGAGATATTTGGAATGCTGGGAGATTTTTCAGGGGATCTGGAACTTAGTACCAACTCAACGATACGGGTGGAGTGAGGGGTATGAAAAAATGGCGGGAAACACTAAATAAAGAAAATGGAAGCTCGATAATATTAATGGCACTAGGTTTATCGATCGCAATTGTTATAATGGGGTTAGTGGTGGATGCGGGACATCTTTATCAAACGCAAAGCCATCTGCAGAAAACGGCCAACGCTTCTGTCTTATCAAGTTCTCAGGAGTTACCAAATTCTGAACAAAAAGTAAAGGAGGTAGTAGAAGAAGTGCTGGAAGCTCATGATGAAGTTCCTAGTTTATCAGAAGCTGTAGTAACAGGTAACGAACAAGTGGAAGTGGCTTTGGAAAAGCCGGTCGATCTTTTCTTTTCTGCCTTGTTTGGTGTGGAATCCATTAATTTAAAGGCTGACGCTAAAGCGGGACTTGGTGTTATAAGTGAAGCTGAAGGCGCAGTACCTCTAGGTATTGAAAAAGATATACCATTAAATTATGGAGAAACGTATAGTTTAAAGGTAGGTCCTGGAGGTTCAGAGACCGGCTTTTTTGGTATTCTTGCATTTGAAGCGCCGGGAGCAAAAGAATATGAACAAACTTTGCGGGACGGGTACGATTCCTCTTTACAGGTCGGCCAGATAATTAATACCCAGACAGGGAATATTAGTGGTCCTACCGAAAGAGCCGTTGATCATCGGATAGATGCATGTCCGGATAATGACATCACACAAAGAGATTGTGAACGCTTAATGCTGGTCATAGTTTATAGTAACGATCCGAACGGGGATTCAAGAAAGAAAACCATTGAAGGATTTGCCTACTTTTTTCTTCAAGAACGGCTGAGCGGAGACGACTCCATTAAAGGTACATTTGTTAAAAGAGTAGGAGCAGGAACGGCTGGTGGGACCAGTACAGATTCTGGCGCATATACAAGTCGATTAATTCAGTAAGGGAAGGAAGCGAATGAGACCTAAAAAATTAATACTATTTGCTGTTTTGGCAGGTTTGATTACTACCATTTTATTTTTCATTATTATAAATCGCGAGGGTTCGGAAGAGCCGGAAGATTCTGTGCCAATGGTGGAGGTCATCGCTGCTTCTGAAGCTATCGGAAAAGATAATGAAGTTTCACAAGAGATGGTACAGATTCAAGAAGTGCCGGAAGATCAAGTACATAATAATGCAGTACAAAATGTAGATGAAGCAATAGGGAAGTACACTGAAGCAGATATAGCAGAAGGAGAAATTATCTTAACTCATAGATTATTGGATGAGGATAATGAAGAATTGATGGCATCTCAACGGGTGGAGCCGGGAATGAGAGCCGTATCTATACATGCAGCGTATGTGCCTTCCGTTTCTAATTTAGTGGAGCCGGAAGATTACGTAGATATCGTATTCACTAAAAACAACGGAGACGAATTAATCAGCAGTATTCTGTTGGAAGAGGCAAAAGTGCTTGCTGTAGGAGACCGAATGACCGAAACGGTAGTAACAGAAGAAGGGGAAGAAGCTGGCGAAGAATACATCGCGGTAACGCTGGAGTTAAATGCTGAGGATAGTATAAGGGCAGCTAATTCTAATAACTATGTGCAAAATTATGGTGGAGGACTTGATTTAATTCTGCACAGTAAAATAGAAACGCCTTATAACAACAGTGGGTTTGAAAATGAAGAAGATGCCGCAGACACGGTTATCGAGCCTTTCCCTGAAGGTGATTCTCAGCAGGCTCCAGATTCCCCTTCTGTGGATGAAGAATCCTTTATAGAGGAAGAACAGGCTCCAGTCCCGGAAGCACCAGCTGATTTTCCAGACACAGAGAATTCTGAAGGTTTTTATAATTCTGTAGAGGAACCGGAAGAGTTTGAAGTACCACAGGAAGAGATGCCTGCTGGAAATTCAGAAGAATCGGCAGAACAAGAAGTAGAAGAAAATACCGTAAGCGAACAAACACCTTATTATTTTGTTCCCTTCACAAGCTTTGCCAACATCCGGGCAGAACCAAGTTTGACTGCGCCTGTTTTAGAAATAGTTGAAGGTGGCAGCTGGCTTTCTTTCACGGATGTAGTAGCTATGGATGAAGACAACCGTTCCTGGGTGTTAGTAGAGCTTAACGATGGTCAAGATGGATGGATCAGCAGCCGTATTGTTCAGATTGAACAATAGGTGATAGAAAGGAGATCACTAGTGGAGAGAACAGAAATAGCTGTATGCAGTGCCGCGGGTGGAACAGGGCGAACAATGATTGCTGCAAACCTGGCGGCTGTATTGGCGTCTCGAAAACAAAAGGTTATGTTAGTTGATGGAGATCTCCAATTTGGAGATCTGACTTTGGCGCTTGATATTGACCCTGCTTTAACAATAAATGAGGCTGTTGAAAAAAGAGAAAGTCAACGATACAGTGATTTTTGTACTAAGCATGCGAGCGGCGTATCACTGCTTCCTGCCCCTCTTCGACCAGAGCAGGCGGATCTTATTACGGTGGAACATTTAGAATCTTTATTAACTACATTTGAAAATGAAAATGACTATGTGATTACAGAAACCTCTCCAGGTTTAACAGAAAAAAATCTTTTCTTCTTAGAAAGAGCCACTCACATTCTATTAGTTACTACGAATGGAATGGCTTCCTTAAAGAACACGGCTGCCATGCTGACAATTTTAGAAAAACTGGAACTTAAACATAAAGTAACGGTAATAGCAAACCGTTCTACCGCACCTGGAATAGTGAAAATGAAGAAATTTGCTGAGCTTCTCGATACCGAAAAAATTATGTATTTACCAGATGAGAAAAAAAGCGTGCAGGAATCTTTAGATAAGGGAGAGCTTCTCGTAGAAAGCTTTCCTAAACTGGAAATTTCCAAACAACTAATTAAACTCGCAGATAATTTATTTACGGATAAAAGAGCTTCTACACTTCTGCAAAGCTCGTCTTCCCGAAACCTTTCGAGAATGGATAGATTAAGGAGGAGAATTAAATGAATCTATTTGAAAAGCTGCAGAATAAAAATCAAAAAGAGAAAGAAGAAAAACCTGCTGTCGAACTTTCAGCAGCTGCAGCTCCTAAAAAAGAGCCATCGCTATTAGTAACAAAAGTGGCAGAGAAAAACGTTTCTTCTCCAGAACAAATAGAACTAAAAAATTTAGTCTTTAAATATATTCTGAAAGAACGAAAAGATGAAGATGTAGAGAATATTGTCCTTGAATTAGAAACAATTATTGAAGACATTATTTCAGAAAATGAACGTCTATCCAGTGTGAAGGACCGCGATTTAATCATAGAAGAAATTGCTAATGATTTAACGGGATACGGACCCATTAACCCATTACTTTTGGATGAAGAAGTTTCAGAAATAATGGTAAATGGCCCAAATCAAGTATATGCAGAACGCAAAGGTAAATTAAAATTAACAGATATTACATTTCGGGATAATGACCATGTCATGCGTGTACTTGAAAAAATTGTAGCACCACTGGGGCGGCGGATTGATGAAAGTAGTCCATTGGTAGATGCAAGGCTGAAAGATGGTTCCAGAGTGAACGCCATCATTCCTCCATTAGCTCTGGGCGGACCAACTATTACGATTCGTAAATTTTCAAAAGATCCCTTTACGATTAAAGATTTGGTTCGTTTTGGAACTTTAACACAAGAGATGGCTGAGTTTATAGAAGCCTGTGTTCAAGCAAAACTAAACATTTTTGTGAGCGGAGGAACAGGCTCGGGGAAAACGACTACATTAAATGTGTTATCTTCTTTTATATCTAATGATGATCGTATTGTGACTATTGAAGACGCCGCAGAACTACAGCTGGGCCAGGAACACGTAGTTTCTTTAGAAACCAGGCCTCCCAACATAGAAGGGAAGGGCTCTATTACCATTAGAGATCTTGTCCGTAACTCTCTTCGAATGAGACCTGATCGGATAGTGATAGGAGAAGTGCGAAGCGGTGAAGCTTTAGATATGCTGCAGGCCATGAATACGGGGCACGACGGCTCTCTTGCTACCGGGCACTCAAACAGCCCAAGAGATATGTTATCCCGACTAGAAACAATGGTGTTAATGGCAGGAATGGAATTGCCGGTGCGTGCTATTAGGGAACAAATTTCCGGAGCACTGGATGTGATTATTCAACAATCCCGTCTGAAGGATGGAAGCCGCCGTATTACTAATATTACGGAAGTGCAAAAAATGGAAGGAGATATTATTGTATTACAGGATATATTTACATTTCAGCAGAGTGATGTAGATGAAAATGACAAAATTATTGGAAAACTTACTCCTACAGGGGTGAGGCCGCAGTTTTATGAACGAATGATAAACGAAGGCATTCACTTACCCGCTTCTATTTTTTTAGAACAGGAGAAAAACTAATATGAATGTTTTGTTTTTTATTTTCTTATTTATTACGATTTTACTATTTCTTTTAGTGATAGGATCCACGCAAAAAGAGAATAAAGAAGACCAAAAACAAGAAAAACGAGCTTTTTCTTTAAAAACAATATTAAAAAGCTACAATCAAAAACTAAAAATCCTATTGATTAGAAATAATAAAAAAACAAAAACAGTAAGCAAATTAGAGCATAAGCTTTACCTGGCTAATGTACCGGTAAAAGTAGAGGAATTCAGGATTCTCCATTTTTTTCTTACCCTTATTTTGGCCGGACTTTTTTATGTTTTGTCTCAAAATATAGGATTTGTTTTTCTAGGAGGTTTTCTTGGATTTGTTCTTCCAATTGTATGGCTGAATACAAAGAAAAGAAAAAGATTAAAGCGTTTTGAAGATATGCTGCCTGACACGATTACTACTATTATTGGGTCCTTAAAAGCCGGCCACAGCTTTTTACAGGCATTAAATACCGTTTCAGATGAATCCTATTCTCCAATGAAAGAAGAAATAGATCTTGTTTTAAAAGAGATGCAATATGGAAGCACACTTGAAGAAGCATTAGTGGCGTGGAAAAATAGAATACCAAGTAAAGATTTAGATCTCTTAGTAGAGGCTCTATTAATCCAAAAGCAAGTAGGAGGTAATCTCGCCTATTTATTAGGGAAAATTGTAGAAACTACGAGAGAACGGACAAAAATAGAAAATCAAATTAAAACATTAACTGCTCAAGGAAGATTATCCGGAGTTATTATAAGTTTACTGCCGGTTGGCCTGGGGGTTCTTATTTATATTATGAATCCAGAGTATATGGAAACGCTCTTTGTCACGACTATTGGACGCATTTTGTTGGGAGTAGCTGGAATAGGTGGGATCATAGGTTTTATATTAGTTCGTAAAATTACAACTATCGAGGTGTAGAGATGACAGCTTTTTATATTAGCTTTTTTTTATTTGCAAGCTTAGTATTTTACACGATAATTGTAATTCCATTCGATCGGAATTTTATGTATCAACGAAGAATTAATGCCTATTTTTATCGTCGCAGAGAAGCGCCGATTGAAGAACCGGAACCTTCATTTGTAGTAAGAGTCATACAGCCCCTTTGGAAAAAAGTGAGGAAAGGGTACAATCGGTCGTTGAATGTAGAAAAAGTTACAAAGTTAGAAACCAAACTGCTGCAGGCAGGACAGCCTTTTGGATGGGGGCCTGCAGAATTTATTGTTTTTCAGTATGTTCTTCTTTTGGCACTGCCTATTTTTACAATGGGAATACTTCTTGTTGCAGGATTTCCTCTCAGTCAATCCATTTTGTTTGCTCTGCTGATTATGGTTCCTGCTTTTTTTCTTCCGAGGCTCTACTTAAAGTCGCAGGCACAGAAGCGAAACAAGCAGGCGTTAAAAGAATTGCCTGAAATTCTTGATATGTTAACCATCAGTTTAGAAGCTGGAATGGGATTTGACGGAGGTTTACATAAAGTAGTCAGCCGTAAAAGGGGGGTATTGGCAGAAGAGTTTCGTCTATGTTTAGAAGAGTTAAGGCTCGGCAGAACAAGAAAAGAAGCCTTGAGTAATCTGCTTGAGCGTTTATCACTGGAAGAATTAAAAACATTTGTGTACAATATCATCCAAGCTGAAAAGTTGGGAATTGGCATGGTAAACGTACTTACTATTCAATCAGAAAATGTACGGGCAAGTAGAAAGCAACGAGCCGAAGAAGCAGCCATGAAAGCGCCGATTAAGATGATGTTTCCATTAATTCTTTTTATTTTCCCTACTATATTTATTGTTTTGTTAGGTCCGGCTATTATCCAGTTTCTAGATGCTTTTTAAACATAAAACGGTATTAATTAGAAAAAAAGTACTATACAGACTTTTAAGTCCAGACAACATCCTTAACATATTTTAAAAAAACGGAGGAGACTTTTAGACTCTCTAAACCCCTCAGTCTTTAGAAGCGATTCACGACATGTCGACGTTTTACTACGAAACCAGCAATGAATAAAAATAAAAGGAAGAGATCGTTAGTTAAAATGATCTCTTCCTTTTTATTGGATTCCGAGAATTTGTTAACAGCTTTCAGTATTTTTCACCAGCATTTAAAATTAATTATGCGATATCAAAGTTATAACTACACTTCCATGTTTATGCCCTGTTTCAACGTAACTATGAGCCGCAGCAACTTGATCTAAAGGATACCTTCTATCTATTACAGATTTAATTTTTCCAGCTTCTATTAACTCTTTCAGGAAAAGTAAATCTTCTTTGCGCATCGGTGCCAATCCGCCTTTCATTTTCTTGCTGCCTCTTAGAGATGTCGATATCATGCGGGCAAATTGAGGCATTCCGGCTACTGTGACCAGATAAATCCCATTTTCTTTGAGGGAACCTTTACATTTTGAAAACGAAGTCTTTCCTACCGTATCAAAAATGATATCGTACGTTTCCCCGTTTTTGGTGAAATCTTCTTTAGTGTAATCGATTGTTTGATCAGCTCCCAAGGACCTCACAAGTTCTAAATTCTTTGTACTACAGACAGCGGCAACTTCTGTACCATAGTAATTGGCCAGTTGCACTGCATAAGTACCCAATGCACCGGAAGCACCGTAAATAAGTACTTTCTGGCCTGCATGGATATGCCCCTTATCCCTTAGAAAGAATAACGAAGTCGTAGCCCCGAAAGGAACGGAAGCGGCTTCTTCAAATGTCATATTAAGCGGCTTTATAACGATTGCCCCTTTTTCTTTAAGGCATACATACTCGGCATTAGCCCCTAGACTAGTTCCTGTTCCACAAAGTACTAAATCTCCTTTTTTAAATTCCTTGACATCTTTTCCTGTCACTTCCACCTCGCCTGACAGTTCGGATCCCAATATTCCGATTTTAGGTTTTTTTAAACCAAAGAAAAACCTGACAGCAAACGGCTCAGCCCTCCGCACTTTGCAATCCCCGGAAGTTGCAGTAGTTGCATACACTTTAATCAGTACTTCGTCATCTTTAGGGATCGGCTTTTCTACTTCTCTAAGTTTCATAACCTCCGGGGGGCCGTATGTTTTATGGAGACTGGCTTTCATTGAGAACTCCTCCCTTCATAGCTTGTTTTTAACGGTAGTATTTCAGGGATTTTCTTTCCTTTGAACAACAGCCATATGGCTAACGTCAATTCTCCTATCACTGCTGGCACAGCTACAATCAATAGAAATATTGTCTCGTACTCGGTGTAATTGGAAAACAGAACTTTAGCAAAGTTATCAATCTCCGGGAATAATCAGGCTTTCAAACACAAAAAAATTCACGAATAGAGCGAGGATAGCCATTACCAGCAAGCTAATCCCTGTAATTCGCGCATAAAAAAGAGATGATTTTTCCGCCATAACGCTTTTCATTTTGATCTCTCCAATTCCTCGTTTTGAATTCCATAATTGAAAAAGCAATAGAGAAAACCAAATGATCCAAGCACGGGTGTCTTTCTGAGAATCCAAATATGCGGTGAAATTTCCAAATACTTACAGTGTTGCGGTAAGTACTAAGATTTATCAGATTTTTTTGGGGGCTGGAATGTTATTTTTCGGTATTCTACTGCAAACATAGGAGGTTGGACTTTTAGGCTGCTTCTGCCAACTCTGTTTTCAAATGTCCGAATGAAAACAAAAGGAAGTACAACTGCTTTTTTCACAACTATCTATACTATCAGCATAATTTAATTCAGAATTTTCTAACTTCCATTAATGTAATAATATACCTAAGAGGTAGTTTTAGCAATTTTAAATAACCATTTATTTTTTAGACTTCTATTTCATTGAGCAGCAATATATGAAAGGTAATTGTTTAGCTTTGCTAATAATTTTCTTTACATGGCGTCAACACCAGAACCAAAGCCTTCGTAAAAGTACACCTTTACAGAGAGAAAGTGCTAATTTAAGCACATTTTCTCTCCATTTATATTTAAGCAGCTTCTGATAATCCCCCATCTTTTAACCAACTTACAAAATTGGAACCGTTTCGAATTGTCTTTTTCTGATGAAGTGGAATTCTTATTAAACTTGTGCAGTTTCTTCTATTTTATACACTGCTGGTTTGTCAAAAAGTAAATGTGCATATTCTATAGGGTTGGCGAAGAGAGCGGACGGGTAGGAGTTTATATAGAATCAAGTAAATACCATACGAATGGATATTTTATTATTTTATTGCTCTCTACAGATACAGGGCTATTCCCCCTCATCTAGAATCGGATGTCAGACTCAATTTCAATAAACTTAAATGCACTTGAATGAAGCAAAAAACGTCTTTTCGTCAATTACTTAATATAAAACTATGTAAATTCATGTGTCCCTGCTGCTAGAAGTGAAGTAGAGAAGAGAAAAAAGAAAAGAGCTAACGAAATGAAAATCCATTTAGAACTCCAAGCAAAATAGAATTCTTAACACTTGGAACAGAGCACACATTACCTGTGCTCTTGTTTTATAGGTGAGGGATTCAGAAAGGAGAAAATCGTTGAAAGACCAGCCTCTGCAACCAAAGAATGATCGGGAGCGCTTGAAGATTATTATCGTTTTAGCGATACCGGCGGTAATAGAAAACTTCTTTCAAACGTTACTGGGTTTTGTGGATACGTATTTTGTTTCCCAAATCAGTTTGGCGGCCGTTTCAGCAGTTGGGATCACGAATGCAGTCCTTGCCATTTACTTTGCCCTTTTTATGGCGCTCGGGGTTGCAGCCAATGTCCGAATTGCTAACTTCCTTGGCGCAAATCAGCCTGAAAAAGCGAGGCACATCTCGCAGCAATCCATTATTCTGGCAATCCTTTTTGGGATTCTCACCGGTTTGGCTACTTGGTTCTTAGCAGAACCGCTGTTAAGGTTAATGGGCATGGAAGAAGAAGTTCTGGAATTGGGATCACTGTATTTCCGGATTGTAGGAATTCCCGCGGTTATCATGTCGTTAATGTTTGTAATGAGTGCAATTCTAAGAGGAGCTGGTGACACCAAAACTCCAATGATGATAAGTATAGTCATCAACGGCATCAATGCTGTGCTTGATTATGTGTTAATTTTCGGTTTTTTATTCATTCCAGAACTTGGAATTGTCGGCGCTGCGATAGCCACTGTGGTTTCCCGTTTAATAGGAAGCTTAGCCCTTTTCTATTATATAAATAAAGAAAAAGTACTGGCATTCAGAAAACACTACTGGCAACTGGATAAGGGGCACTTAATAGAGCTTTCTACACTTGGTGCACCTGCAGCCGCAGAACGTTTGGTCATGCGGACCGGCCAAATTGTCTACTTCGGGTTCGTGGTAGCTCTAGGAACCAATGCCTTTGCAGCTCACCAGATTGCCGGGAACGTTGAAATATTTTCCTATATGATTGGGTATGGCTTTGCTACTGCAGCAACAATCCTGGTAGGTCAACAGATTGGCGCCGGCAATTTGGCAGAAGCCAGACAGTATGCAAAACTTTCCACCCAAGTAACCGTAGTGTTCATGACGCTCCTGGGAGCAGTTTTGTTCTTCTTTGGAGACTGGGCCGCCTCTTTCTTCACAGAAGATCCCGAAGTAATCAGCGATATTGGAGCTGCATTGAAAATTTCAGGTGTTTTCCAACCTTTTCTTGCGGTGTTAATGGTTTTGACCGGAGCATTTCAAGGTGCAAACAATACAAAATTCCCAATGTATTTGACCGCTATTGGTATGTGGGCTATCCGTACACCGCTTGTATACCTGTTAGGAATACAGTTGGGATGGGGCTTGGCTGGTGTCTGGATTGCAATTGGCATAGACATCACGTTTCGTGCAGGGGTGTTAGTGATTCAATTACGACGCGATAAATGGATGGCGCTCGAAAAAGCGCCGGAACCGGAAGCTCAGTGTCATCCGCAAACAAACAAAGAAAACATGTCGACAAATGCCAACAATTATTAATAGCCAACAAGGAAGCAGTTTATTATGAAACATGATCAACATCAACATCACGAAATGGACGAGAACCTTCCTAAAGTCCAAGTGAAAATTACGTATAATTCCAGAATAGTGACCGTTGAAGTTCGGGATACTCATAATAATCCAGTACCATTAACAGAAACTCATGAAAAAAGAATTCATCTCGTTATTGTCAGTGCGGATTTAGAATCTTTCTTACATGTCCATCCAGTTGAGAACAACTCAGGAGACTATGAAGTGGGGTTGGAACTGCCATCGGGGCGCTACCTTGCTTTTGCTGACATTGATCCTGTCGGGATGTCTTATGTCATCGAGCCAATTATGATTACCGTCGGCGAAGTAGCAGAGACACTTGAAGTGAATTGGGATTCGCTTGTTGAAAACGAAAGTTCAACAAAAGAATTCGAAGGAAAAACAGTTACGTTTCAACATTCAGAACTGATTGCTGGAAAATCCTCCACTTTATCTTTTGATTTACACGATGATACTCCTTTGCCGTACTTGGGAGCATTAGGACATGTAGTTGTATTGGATGAGCAAGGAACACGCTTTATCCATGTTCATCCAACATCAAATGACCAAACCGTATTTGAAGCTGAGTTCCCCGTTCCAGGATTTTACAAACTATGGGCTGAATTTAAGTTTGCAGATGCGGGAGTTCTCGCTTTTCCATTTATTGTGGAGGTTGCTGAAAGACGTTAACTTGGGAAAAGTGCATGAAAAGCAAAAAAGTAAAGAGACGATTGTTATAATTTTGAGTTCTCCTTCCCTGTATCTCCATATTAAGTAAAGTCAAATTATTTTATTAACATTAAAGCCTTACAATAAATCCTTCGTAAAATTGAATTGAGAATATAAAAGGGATTTCAGTGCAATTCACTTTTCTATAAATTAGTTATATAATATTTTTTAAATTTTCAGAAATTCCTATATTCGAATATACGGCTGTAAAAGTAAAAATACATTTTTACAGATAGAAAGGGAGAGAAGAGCTATTTGAATCAGCCCATTTTCTCCCTTTGTATTTATGCAGCTGCCGATGTGTTGGATTATGTTAATAATAATAATCAATTGAAACATAAAAAATATAGAAGTTTATCCAATAAGGAAGAAGGAAACAGAATCTATGTAACCAAATATAAAGGAGGCGTTTGAAATGGCTCATGAAAATCACACCGATCTTTTACATGCCCTGCACGACTGCATGGCTGAATGTAACCATTGTTTTGATGCATGCTTACAAGAAGACGACGTTAAAATGATGGCTGAGTGTATTCGTTTAGACAGAGAGTGCGCGGATATTTGCGGCTATCTCGAACAAGCGATTTCTAGAAATAGTCCCTTTATAAAAGAATTAGCAGCTGTTTGTGCCACGATTTGTGAAGCTTGTGGAAATGAATGTAAAAAACATGATCACGATCATTGTCAAAAGTGTGCCGAAGCCTGTTTCAAATGTGCAGAAGCTTGTAAAAATGTAGCTTAGTTTTATAAATAAAAAACGCAATTTATGAGAACTTCTTTTCCAAAGGGCGTTTGTAATTGCTGCTGATAGACACAAATAGTTACCTTTTTGAAAAGACGGCATGCTATAACATCAAAACCCCATTCTTCAGGAGGATATCTCCTGAGAATGGGTTTTTGGTGTTTAGTTAACTTCTATTAGAAATGGAAATGGGGTCTCTAACTTCTACATGTAATCAGTTTCCTAATCAAAGAGTCAAGGAGGTTATTTTTCTTTTTTTGAGAAAAGAAACAATATAAAGAAACAATATAAAGAAACGTATAGTAGTAGCCTTCTAGCCTATCGATTAGATGCTGGCTTTACATAGAAGTGTATATAGGGCTATAAGAGCGAATTAATGCCTCATTAATAGGCTCATTATTTTTCCACCAGAATTTAACTTTCGGTTTAATTTTAGTTTTCTACTTTCCTTTTATAGATATTTATAGCTAAAAAAGAAGCTCTTTTCTAGTGAAATAAGCTTACCATCGCCTTCAAAGAAAAGAGGACGTCTTTACGATATGACTGATTTTATTAAGAAAAGAAAATCTTCATCGTTTCTTCACAATTGAAGGGTACAAGGAACAAGTAACCTAAAAACGATTCAATTCGAGGAGGAAAAGAAATTGAAAAAAATGATGAAATGGACGACGGCTTCTGCTGTAACTGCCAGTATGGTGTTTGCCCCGGCCGCGATGTTTGCTTCGGTTGGAGATGATTCTAGTTCTTCTTCGCATTCGGCTTCTGAGCACATGGAGGATCATGACATGCTTCTGATGGAAGGGGCCCAGGGAGAATCCGTTAGAGCTCTTCAACAGGAGTTGGATGATCGCGGGATTACGACACAAGTAGATGGTATATTTGGACCGCAGACCAAGGCGAATGTCCAGCACCTGCAGCAAAGCCTTGAGCTATCGGTAGATGGTATCGCAGGGATGGAGACATTTCAAACTCTGCATATGGGATGGGACTATCCAGGTATGCTGATTCAAATGGGGAACATGAATAAGTATGTATATGCTGTTCAACAAGGACTTAACAAGAACGAATTAAACACGACAAATGACGGGATATTTGGTCCCGAAACAAAACAGCATGTCATGGAGTACCAGGAACAGCATGATTTAGCTGTAGACGGTCTGGTAGGACCGGAAACCTGGGAAGCCATGTTTTCTGGATCCGGCCAACAGCATGGAATGGAGGATTCCTCAATGAAAGGTAATGAAGGCGAAGACATGCCAATGGATCATGGGATGGACATGCATGGAGACATGGCGATGAACCATTCCAGCTCCGGTGAAGTGCCGGATGATTTAGCGGAAGCAGAGAACCCAACGTTCGAAGTAGGGAGTGAAGCCATCATCCAGGCGAATCATATGGAAGGGATGGAAGGAGCCACAGCTACCATTTCCGGCGCCTATGATACTACCGCTTATTCTGTTTCCTTTACGCCAACCATGGGAGGCGAGCCTGTAGAAGATCATAAATGGGTCATTCATGAAGAACTTGAAAGTCCAGGAAATGATCCGCTGAACGAAGGCGATGTGGCCGTCTTGAATGCAGATCATATGGAGGGAATGGATGGAGCCGAAGCGACGGTTGATCAGGCAGAAAATACAACCGTTTATATGATTGATTTTACAATGACTACCAACGGGGAAGAAGTGGTTAATCATAAATGGGTGACAGAAGAGGAATTGTCGGCTGAAGAATAATCGTATGGAAAAGTATGTTTTGTACGTATGAAAATATGTGCCTTATCTAAAAAGCCTGACAGCTCAAAAGAAGCTGTCAGGCTTTTTTGGAGTATCGGTATTGAACCTTGCACAAAAAGGAAGCTTTCCATTTTTTTAAATGTGACGCATTAGCGATAGAACCATTTTCGAATACGGGCTCATAGCTGCGGGTCCCGCTGACGTCATCGAAGAAAAAGGGTTGACTGAAGAGGAATATTGGGAGGAGTATGTCATTAATGCCTATAAGGAACAATTGATGCTAAATAAACTACAGGACGAAGTTTTAATAAATATTACAGATCCAGAAGAAAGAACAGCGACTTGGAATTCATTTGAAAAGGAAACCATCAACACATTTAAAAAAGAAAATGCTAAAGAAGTGACCAATTTCCAATCCAAGGTTTTATCAGAATAAATCAATGGTATCATAAAGCATCCTCCACGTGAGGATGCTTCTCAATTGTATAAAAAGGAGGATGTCCATGAAATACCCTCTCCTGATAAGTGTCGTTGGAGTGTTATTCCTTTCTGCGTGCGGAAACGACTCCTACCAGGTCGAAAATGAAGAAGAAATCCCTGATGCTATTGAAAATCAAATGGAGCAGGAGCTTACTGTACCGACCTTTCCAAAAGTCGAGCTTTCCAGAGTGTCTACCAGAGTGAATGAAGAAGAGGAAGTAGAAGCCATTATTATGGTATATTCACAGGAAACACAAGAAGAACTCCTTCCCTTTTTCCAAAATAAGCGTCAGCGTTCTCAATGGGAAAACAGTCAAAGTGGGCATCTATTGTATGGACCATATAGTGACAAAGCAAGTATTTTTATCACATACGAGCAGCCCAGGCGCTCTATCGCCGGCGATGCCGACACTATTCAAATTAACGAACAAGAAGTAGCTGTTCTTAGTACGTCGGAAGATAATTCGTATGAAGTAGAAAAGGACGCAGGTATTTATAGAATTGTATTTTCAGAAGGTGCTAACTATTCTCTTGCTGAACAACGAAAACATTTAGCCTCTTTCATTAAGCAGTAAGGCTAGCTCTTCTTTTATTCCTATTAAATTATTGCATGTTGACTAGTCATGTTCTAAAACAAAATTGCACTATGTAATATTTTAAAAAGCAATACCCCTTTTGCTGTTTGTTTTATGTAAAATACGCTCTTTAAATATTTGGATTTTCAGACATTTTCATATTGAATTATTTTAAGCTTTTGAAAGTGCAAAAACTTATCTATCATTCAAAAATCAAAAAACACCTTTTTATTCGTTTTATAAATAATTGCTATCTTAATAATCGTTCGTAAAAGTACGGTTTTACAAACAGAAAGGGAGAGAAGAGGCTAATCACTGCCATTTTCTCTCTTTGTATAGGAAGAGTTTCGGATAACCGTGATTATGTTAATGACACAGACTATAGTTAGTTTTTTTCTTCATGATGAGTTCATTAACGTTTAGGGGCTTAGGCTTGGCTTGAAGAGTAATGGAATGAGACGGTATGGCTCACGGAGGGACAGAAGGAAGAAGGTGTTAAATGTTTTCGTTTAATACAGCCTGTACATACTTCTTCTTATCGCTAGCCTGATCTTTTAATAGACTGTTCCACACGCGTTTTTCTTAATATAAAGGATCCGTAATGCTCTAATGCATGAAGTTAAACCAGATGTTCGGCTCATGTAGTAGAAAATAATCGTTTTTTTTCGCTGCTGGTGTTCTTTTTATTGAAACGGTCGTATTTTTGCCCACCATTTGGTTTTATCCAGGAAAAGTAAAACGAGAAGGGTCCGCTTAAAAACGGAGGAGCATATCTCCTATCTTCATTTGCCCTTGTTATTTTTAAGAACGCCTGCGAAGCAAAGGCACCCATTTCCCATAGGTTCCTATTCTCCAGAGCCATTCAAATGGCCCGTAGTAGCAAGCTCTCAGCCATAAAGGGCTGATCATCATTTGGGCACCGAATAAAAGCAGACCGATGAAGAGCGCGAACGCATAGCTTGGAGCGATCCAAATACCAAGATTTTCGAAAATGGTCCGGCCACTTGCTTGAAACAGACTGACCATAACAAGCGATTGCATCAGGTAGTGAGTAAATGTTAATTTTCCTACCGCAGCAAAAGGAAGAAGGAGCACCTTTTTTCTGCCCGCACCCAATAAAAACAAGCTCATAGCAATCCCTATGCTTACTAAAAAGGAGTAAAAATCATCTAAATGCTGAAAGAAAAACGAATTTACATCAAAATAGATGCCTGTTTTTCCGATTAAACCAATAAAAAGCAGCCCGAAGCTGATCAGCCATTTTTGCCGGCATCTGGCCCATTCTCTTAAAAAAATGCCGCTTCGATACGCATACATGCCAAACAAAAAGTAGCCGAGATGGTCAATCATGGAAGAAAATTCAAGCAATAAATACTCGGTACCGGTTGGGTAGGCATCTACATTCACTGTATCGTTAAGCCAGCTGTCCGGCGGCAGGTGAAGGACGGTATAATAGTTAAGAAGATCAATGCCGGTGGAATAACCGAGCCAAAAGAAGAAACCGAGCCCTAGCAGCCATTTAGCCGGCAACCGGATACATAATAGTAGAACAAATCCGGCGGCGGCATACAAAAGCAAAATGTCGCCCGCCCATACAAAGAAGCCGTGGAGGGCTCCAATAAAAAACAACAGCCCCAATCGCCGTATTAATACAGGATACGGCTTGATGTCTTTTGTGCGTAACCGGTCGTAGATAAGCACAAGGCTGACCCCGAACATAAACGCAAACAACGGCCTGGCACTGTCCTCCAGGCCAATCGCAAGCACAGCTTCGAGAAAGCTGTTTATCGTAAACGGCCCGGCGTCTGCAACGGATGCGAGACCCGGAATATTGACTAGAAAAATAGCAAATAACGTCGCTCCTCGTATTTGATCCAATATGTCTATCCGCTGATTCTGCTGGGCAGGGAGTGTCACGGGAACACCTTCTTTCTTAAAAGGGAACGTCTTGTCAGGTACTCAAAAAATAGGCGATAGAACCCTTATATAGGATAATAAAAAGATGTGAGAAAAATAAAACTCTTCTTTCTATTTCAATAAAAGACGATACCAGGGTCTTTCCTGCTATCGGTCATCGTTTTATGCTAAATGGTTTGTTTTTTCAGTGTTGATCCATCGGTCATTGTAAAACCCAACCCACAGGAATATAGCCCGAAATAAATTGTCGAGAGCAATTGCCATCCATACCCCGGCAATACCCCATCCAAATTGAATACCGAAGATATATACCAAAAGTGTACGGATTCCCCATATGCCGATAATAGTGAGATACATTGGAGATTTTGTGTTACTTCCTCCATGATAGGCTGCGGTTAAAATCAATACGACTGCTAAAATCGGTTGATAGATCCCTCCTATTTTTAAAGCGGTACTTATATCGTTGATGACGTGAGGGTTATCTGTGAACATAGAGCCTGCCCATCCACCTGCTACATAAAGAATGCCGCCAAATAGAGTCATAGCAATAACACCAAGATATAAAGATAGTTTGACGTACTGCTTGGCTTCCACGTATCTATTTGCCCCTAAGTGTTGTCCAACTAAAATGGTAGTAGCGGTAGCAAACCCGGCCCCAATCATATAGGCAAATGTTTCAATACTGCCTGCAATTTGATGAGCAGCAAAGGTGCGAGTTCCGATAGCTATAATGAAGCCAAAATAGAGAACCTGCCCTAGGCGCATGATAAGACGTTCTGCACCAATCGGGCTTCCCAGAGCCATTAAATCCCATTGCTGCTTGCTGTTTATTTTCCAATACTCTTTTTTCAAATAGAGTACTTTAGATCGATATACATACCAAAATAATAGTAACCCGCCCACAATTCTTGCTGTTAAGGTGGCGATCGCTGCACCTGCCAATCCCATAGGGGGGATGATCCAAAAACCGAAAATAAGGACATAATCTAAGATAATGTTAAGGAGATTGATCCCGATAACTACTTTCATGGGTGTTTTTGTATCCCCGGTTCCTCTTAAAATACTGCTGAAGGTAAACATCAACGCCATAAAGATAGATGGCACCGCCACAATACGAAAGTAAAGCGTACCTAATTCCAGAACATGGTCTTCGATTCCCATAAGCTGAAGAAGGGGACCGGTAAAAAACAAGGTGACGGCACCTAAAAGCAGACCTAATACTGCCGATAGGAGAATCCCTTGTTGAGCTAGTTGACTTGCGATTGCTGGCTTCCCTGCCCCTAGGTACTGAGCAACTAATACGTTAATGGCAACTCCCAAAGACATAAAAATAGCTATATAAACTGCTAAAATGGCGTTTGTGACTCCGACGGCTGAAACTTCTATTAATCCCAACTGAGAAACAAACAACGTATCAACGAAGCCAACATTCATTTGAAAAAAATTTTCAATCACGGCTGGCATAGCCAGTAGAAGAATAATTTTTATTTTTTCTCTTGTATTTACTGATTCAGAAGGAAAGTTATTATTAGATTTAAACAAGACCGATTTCCCCT
Source organism: Sinobaca sp. TMA16-18 (assembly GCF_059510535.1). Classification (NCBI taxonomy): domain Bacteria; kingdom Bacillati; phylum Bacillota; class Bacilli; order Caryophanales; family Sporolactobacillaceae; genus Sinobaca; species Sinobaca sp. TMA16-18. Next base: position 130,927 of record NZ_JCAKFM010000008.1, read on the forward strand.
TTATCGAATAAATTGATCGATAGCTTTGTTTAAATCGTTTAATACTTTTTCTTTATGCTTATTTTGAACAGTATATGCCACACAACTGTGCAAATGATCTTTTAGCATGAGTTTTCCACAATTGTCTACTGCTGATCGAATCGCAGCAAGTTGAATCAACAGATCTCCATAATCTCGTTCGTCCTTTGCCATATTCTTGACGGAGCGAACATGTCCTTCTATACGAGCCAAACGGTTTTCAATTTGTTTTCGATATGGTGGAGTTCCTGCCATTAAAGATCCCTCCCAACGTTTATATATCCCCCTGGGGGGGTTATTGCAAGCAGTACTATACAACGACGAAAGGAGTTTCATTTCCAGAATGATGCTCCTTTCATCGTTGTGCTTTTTTATACAAGTTTATTCTTTATACACGCCGCTGAAAGGGGCCATGAAGTAAATCCTGTGTAGAAACGTTTAATGCTGTAGATAATTTGGATAAAAATACCAGGCCGGGGTTTGCGTTTTTATTTTTTTCTACCGTACATAAATAAGATACCGATACGTTGGCTGACCGTGCTAACTCCGATAAGGAAAGCTGGTACTTTTGACGATAGAATTTAATATTTTCTCCATTCATCATGCTCATCCTTTCTTTATTCGTTGTTACCCTGCAATGTTTAATTTCTACGTTTGTCATAGCATTTCATGAAAATGCGAATAAAATATGTTTTTTACTAGGTCTTTTTGTTTATTTTTAATTGTTTTTATAATATTTATTAGCAAAATAGCGTGCTAAATGACAAAACCTAACAAAAAATCCACATTTGCCTGCTATTGTTTGATTAAATCTAGAAAATTAAAATAAGTTAGAGCGGGGGAAGGGTAATGTGTGGATTTATAGGGTGCCTGCATAGTAATCCTCAACATATGAGCGTGCGCACGAAAGGGCAATGGAGAAAAAGAAACGCGGCTATTACTCACCGTGGTCCAAATGATGAAGGGTACTATTACGATAAATGGATACACTTAGGCTTTAGCCGGTTGAGTATTATTGATATAGAGCATGGTCACCAGCCCATGTCTTACACGGACGAACGATACTGGATCGTATTTAATGGAGAAATTTATAACCACACAGCACTTCGAAAAGAATTAAGAGAACTGGGTGTTTTCTGTCAAACAAATTCAGATACGGAAGTGTTACTTGCCCTGTACAGTCACTTTAAAGATAGTATGGTTCAAAAAATCAGAGGAATGTTTGCTTTTGTTATTTGGGATAAAGTAAATAATGAAGTGTTTGGAGCCAGAGATCACTTCGGAATAAAGCCGTTATATTATTTAGAAGAAGAAGCAGCTACTTACTACGCATCTGAAACAAAAAGCATCTGGAATCTAGTCGGTAAAGAGATCAATCATGAATCGCTGCAGCATTTTCTTAGTTTTCAATATGTACCAGAGCCACAAACAATGATGGAGGGAATTAAGAAATTACCTGCCGGTCATTATTTTACTCAAACACCAGGAAGTCCAATAGAAATAAAGAAATACTGGAAACCGGCTTTTTCTTCTCTCTTGTCTTCAAAAGCACAAGCAGCCAAAGAAATTCAACATTGTTTAATGGATTCGGTTCAAAGTCATATGAAAAGCGATGTTCCTGTAGGTGCTTTTTTATCGGGAGGGATTGATTCGACGATCATCACTTCTTTAGCCAAACAGCTCAATCCCCATATCAAAACTTTTTCCGTTGGATTTGAAGAAAAAGGATTCAGCGAAGTGGATGTTGCTAAACAAACAGCCGATGCGCTGAATATTGAAAATATCAGCTATGTTGTTTCACCGGAAGAGTTTATCCATGAACTTCCCCGCATCGTTTATCAGATGGATGATCCGCTGGCGGACCCGGCCGCTGTTCCCTTGTATTTTGTAGCAAGAGAGGCGAGCAAACACGTAAAAGTCGTGTTGTCAGGAGAAGGGGCCGATGAGCTGTTTGGAGGGTACAATATATACCGCGAACCTTCTTCTCTACGAATGTTTACTCATCTCTCTTCATCAAGTAAAACGTGGTTACGTGCATTGAGTCACTTTATTCCAGAAGATACAAAAGGAAAGAGCTTTATTAAAAGAGGGACCACTCCTTTGGAAGCCCGTTATATCGGCAACGCAAAAATTTTCGAGGAAAAAGACAAGATAAAGCTTTTGAACAATTATCAAAAAGATGTTCCATATACAAAGATAACCAAACCAATATTTGAAGAAGCTGCAGGGTATGACGCTGTGGCAAAAATGCAGTATATAGATATAAACACATGGCTGCCCGGTGATATTTTGTTAAAAGCCGATAAAATGACGATGGCGCATTCTCTTGAATTACGAGTGCCTTTTTTAGATAAAAATGTATTTGAGGTAGCCTCAAAAATTGCTCCCCATTTAAAAATAAACGATCAAACGACAAAATATATCTTACGGGAAGCTGCGAGAGGAATAGTGCCGGAACATGTATTGAATCGAAAAAAATTAGGGTTTCCTGTGCCGCTGCGGAAATGGTTGAAAAATGAACTATACTCATGGGCGATTGAAACCGTACAAAACAGCCAAACAGATCATATTTTTAACAAAAAGAAGGTTCTCCAGCTAATTGAACAGCATGCACGAACAAAAAAAGACTACAGCAGAAAAATCTGGACGATTTTGATCTTTATGATCTGGCACCAAATCTATATTGAAAAATCGATCTCCTTTATAGAGGAAGACAAAATCCGCAAGTTTTCTGTACCTGTTAAGGCTTACTAAGAACAAAGAAGAGTTTTCTAAAGGAAAAGAGTCACCCAACAATAAATGAAGTAGTTAAATACAAGCCATAGCTCATCCAGCTGTGGCTGTTATTCATTTTTTGCGTGCAGAACAATGAGTGGAATAGAAGGGATTTTGTTCATGGGGATACCGTTTGGGTCTTTTTAGGACACGTCTGCTTTTATGTTCAGCAATACATAAGCTACAATAGGTAATAAACAGCTCGGAAAGTATAGTTCCTGGAGAGTAGATATAATATATGCCTTTTTTCATTAGGACATTGCCAAAGGCATAAAAGCAGATTTTTTTAGGAGGGGAGGAAAAAATGGACAGCCAAACCATTCTTGTTGTAGACGACGAAACGCCGATGCGGGAGTTGTTGACTCTTTATCTTGAAAATGAGAATTATCACG
>NZ_JCAKFM010000009.1:0-111945 GCF_059510535.1 Sinobaca sp. TMA16-18
TCTACATCATTATAACGAAGAACGAATTCAACAAAAATTAGACTACCTTTCTCCCATGGAATATGGGAGAAAGGCAGCCTAAGAAGGTGTTTTATTAGTGTCTCATTTCGCTAGGTCAGTTCAGTAAAAGGTGGTTTTTTTTGTTTATTGGAATATTAATAGATTTAAAGTATTAGTAGTTTATACCTATCTTTGGAATGTAGGACTATGAATTAGTTTAAAATAGTTATATCTTCATAGTAGCTGTTTCATTTGTATCATTTATTAGTACATATACTCTACATTCCAGCTATTTCTATAATACTTATGAAGCAGACTATACATAAGAAATGGAGAAAAGTATGATAAGAAACCGTTTAAAGATTTTCCTTCCAGTTCTTGTTGCTCTCATTCTGTTCATTCTCGTTCCAATGCAGAGCTTCGCCCAGGATCAACGGCTTAGCGGTTCAGACCGTATTGGTACGGCAATTGAGCTTTCTAAACACGGTTGGGATAAGAGCAACAGCGTCATTATCGCCAGAGCCGATCACCCGGCGGATGCACTGGCTTCAGCAGGATTAGTAGCCAAAACAGGGGCTCCTATATTACTTACTAAAAATGGAAGTATTGATTCAAGAGTCACAAATGAAATTAAGAGACTCGGTGCAAAAGAAGTGTATTTATTAGGCGGTACTAGTGCAATTGGAACTAGTGTAGAAAATAGTTTTAAAAATCAAGGATTGAATGTTAAAAGAGTTGCAGGAAGTACTAGATATAGTACTGCTGAAGCTATAAATAAAGAAGCTGGACTATCTAATGCTTCTACTGCAATTGTTGTAAACGGTGAAACAGTAGCTGATGCTTTAAGTGCATCAGGAGTAGCTGCTAACAAAAATATGCCTATATATTTGGCTCAGAAAAATTGGATGCCTTCTAAATTGCCTTCATCAGTAAAGAATGTTGTTATATTTGGTGGGCCAGATGCTATTAATAATTCTATTGAACAAAATTTAAAAAATAGCGGTAAAAATGTAACTAGGATTCAAGGAGCAGAAAGATATCAAACTAGTGTCGAAGCAGCGAAATACGCTAATTTATCAGGATCTCACAACTTAATTGTTAGAGGAACTTCTGTAAAAAGTGGGTCTGAAGATTATCCAGATGCTGTAGCTGCTGCAGGATTATCTAATAAGTTAAATGCTCCTATTATCTTAACTCATCCAGATAGTCCGAGAAATGAAACAATCAATTATGTGAAAAACTCTAATAAAGGTAACCTTGTTTTAGGCGGACCACAAGCTATTTCAGATGGGGCACTTTCAAAAATGTCTATCTCTCCATCAAGTAACAGCGATTCATCAAATGAAGAAGTTCCAAATGATAGTTCGTTAACCTCAGCTACTGTTACTTCTCCTTATGAGATTAATGTTCGAAGTGTAGCGAATTGGAGCGCCGATATACTTGGTACAGTGAGAAACGGCCAAGGTATTGAAGTATACGAATTGAAAGATGGTTGGGCTAAAATCAAGTACAACAATTCTACTGGGTTTATTCCGGCAAACTATGTCAACCTTACTGGAGGGCAGCCGCAACCGGAACCTTCTATTTTAGCCGGCCAGGTCATCGCTATTGATGCAGGGCACGGTGGAAATGATCCCGGTGCAGTAGCTAATGGTCTTCAAGAAAAAGAACTTAATTTAAATGTAGCGCTTCGTGTCGAGAAAAGGTTAAAAGACCTTGGGGCAACGGTCATTATGACAAGAAAGACAGATACATTTATCGAACTTGGTCAGCGTGCCAGAATTGCAAATGACGCAAAAGCATCTTCATTTATCAGCATTCACGGTAACGCGGCCACTGCTGCGGCAAGTGGAACAGAAACGTTCCATCATCCAACAAGTACAGAAGGCAGAAAGCTTGCAACTGCTCTTCAAACAGAATTGATTGAAGAATTAAGCACTACAAACCGCGGTGTAAAAAACAACAATTTTGCCGTGCTTCGTCTTACAAACATGCCTGCAGCTCTTGTAGAATTAGGATTTCTAACTAACGCTGCTGAAGCACAAAGGTTAAAAACAAATGATTTCAGAGAAAAATCTGCTATTGCGATTGTAAACGGTCTTGAGACGTATTACGGAAGTAAATAAAAGGCAGGAAAAGAGAGAAGCTGTCTGCTTCTCTCTTTTTTTATAATCATAAAGGCAGTATTTAAAAGGGTGGTAATTTATTGAAAAAAACAACTTGGCAAATAAGCGCAGCACTAACGGCAAGTTTCTTTTTTTTCCTAGCGGCAGCCGACGCAGAAGAAAAAGAAATTTACATAGAATATGAAGATCATGGAATAGAAGAATCGATAGGACTTGAATCTGTAGAACAACAAAGAGTAGAAACGGTAAGTGTTCCAGAAGAAGAGTATGAAGAAACGCTGGAAGATTTCGAGAATAGTGAAGAAATAAAATTTGTCGAAGAAGAAATTTACTACGACTATACAAAACTACCCAATGATCCTCTTCTTTCAAAGCAGAAAATTAACTTTGAAAAAATAGGCGGATACGGATCCTGGAAGAACTATACGCCGGCATATACGCCTACAATAGCAGTGCTTGATTCAGGTCTGCAGATTACTCATCCGGATATTAGTAAAGCAGTAGTAAAGCCATTCAATGTGGTAGACCAGTCAACAAATGTTAAAGATTTAGTCGGTCATGGCACTCATGTAGCCGGCACGGCAGGAGCAGCTACTAATAATGGAGTTGGCGTTGCATCATTAGTAAAAAATGCAAAAATTATGCCGATAAAAGTAGGAGAAGCTACTAATATTACAAATATGAATATTGCAAGAGGTATTCACTACGCTATTGATAACAAGGCAGATATTATCAATTTAAGTTTAGGAGGGCCTACTTCATCGGTAGTTATTCAAGAAGCTATATCAAGAGCAAATAGCAAAGGCATACTAGTCATTGCAGCAGCGGGAAACAACAGTTCTTCTAACAAATTTTATCCGGCTGCAAATAAGGGTGTATTATCCGTAGCGGCAGTAGATGATAAAACAAACAACATTGCTGGTTATTCGAATTATGGATCCTGGGTCGACGTTTCAGCTCCGGGCACGAACACCTGGAGCACTTGTACGAAGGGTTCCTTGTTTCCATTTACAAACTGCAGCCAGTCTTCCCCATACATTCAATCCAGTGGAACCAGCATGGCTGCGCCAATGGTATCTTCCATGGCAGGAATGCTTAAATCACAAAACAAAAGCCTTTCAGCCCAACAAATGGAATATGTTATTGAAAATTCTTCTAATATAAATATAGGAAATAACAATAAAACAAAGTTTGGTTTAGTGAATTCTGCGAATCTTCTTGACGTGTATCATGATAATCAGAGGTTACATGGCAAAACCTCTGTTCAAACTTCTAATGCAATTGCAATAGAGGGATGGAGCGACATTCGTACTAATAATTTACAACCTGTAACGCCTGAATTAAATCCAACTTTAGAAAAAAAAGAGGGGAGGTTTGCAGTTCTAGCTAGTAACAAATCTTTTGCAGATAGTCTGGCAGCTAGTTCTTTATCAAGTAATATCGATGCTCCATTGCTATTAACATTTCCAAATTGGTTGAGCAAAAATACTATAGATACTTTAAAAGAATTAGATATAACAGATGTGATAATTTTAGGAGGAAATTCAGCTTTACCCAGTAAAATTGAACAAGATATTGAGAAAAGTGGTTTTAATACAATTCGCTTTCATGGAGATAATAGATATAGTACTGCCACAAATATAAATGAATACGTTGCTAAAGAAAAAGGTGAAGTGATTGTTGTCTCAGGTGAAAATTTCCCTGATGCATTGGCAGTTTCTTCCTATGCAGCCCGTAAAAAACTTCCAATAGTTTTTGTTAAAAAAAATAGTATTCCTCAAAGTACAAAAGACTTTTTGAATAAATATCAATTTAATAAAGTACACGTTATTGGAGGTCCAAATGCTATTGATGAATCAGTAGTTGAAGAGTTACCAAATTCTACTAGAATTTATGGCAATACAAGGTATGACACTACCATTGCTGTAAATAATTATTTTAGCGATACTAAATCAGAAGGTGTACTGGTAGCCACAGGGAGAAATTATCCAGATGCACTTTCTGGAGGTTTATTAGCAGCAAAGTCCAATAAATCTTTAATTTTGGTAGATGAATCATTTATTCCATCAAGTGTTTATAGTTATCTCGAAGATTATTCATATAGTAATAAAGGAGAACAACTTCAAATTTTAGGTGGAGAAATGGCAATTCCTTCTAAAACAAAATGGTTAATAGATAAAAAAATATATCAAAATTATTATGAAAATAAAAATTCAATTAATTGAAAAGGGGAAAATAATGAAAAAAATTTATATTATTTTAACAGTTATGTTTCTAACTTTGGTTGTCTTTCAACCTATTGCAAAAGCTGAAAGTGAAGTAGATGTTTTGGAATCAAAGGAGTTTGATATTGAGAAATCTGGTGAATTCAATACTTCCAGTATAAAAAAAATAGCAGTTGAAAATGAAAATTCAAACGGAAGCTTATATGTGGAAGATGAAGAGGTAATAACCATAGAAAATGGTTATATAGGAGAAGGTCATCTCATAAGTTTTCAAAATGAAAAATACTTTATCTTTTCTGAAGTATTAGATGGAAGTGGTAGTATTTCATCAATCAAAGTAATACATATTGATGAGAGTGGAAGTGACGTAGTTTTAGAAACTGAGAGTATGATAAAAGGAGAAATTATCATTAATAACAGTGAAGTACTATTATCAGAAGCTGTTTATAAAGAAACTGATAGTATGGCAGAACCCACATCTATTAAAATCAAAACATTGAATTTTAAAGAAAGCAATATCTCATTTGTCGATGAAAACACAATATTGTTAGAAGAATACGAAAATAATTATAAAAATGATAGTGGAAATATTAGTACTTTCTCAAGTACAGCAAATATACCTAACCCTTCCGCCAGTGAAATAAATAAAATTATTTCTAAAAAAGCAATTGAAAACGGAGTCCCACCGGAAATTGTAAAAGCAATTGCCTGGCAAGAAAGTACATGGAGACAGTTCCACAATGGAGCACCACTAATTGGTTATGATGGAAAAGGGATAGGGATTATGCAAGTAACTCCAGGGCATTCTGGTTTACCAGAGGAAAATGATCCTAATTTCCAAGAAAAATTAATGAACGATATTGAATACAACATAGATATGGGTATTAAAGTATTACTGCAAAAGTGGAATTGGAATGGAAACATACTTCCAGTAGTTAATGACGGTTCGAAAGATGTAATTGACAATTGGTATTTTGCTATTATGGCATACCATGGGATGTCGAAAGTTAATGATCCTGCTTTTAATTCGCTTCCTTATCAAGATAGAATATTTAATCATATGTCCGATAATAAAGGAAGCCTAGCTCTAGAAAGGTTTCCTATAAATGATTTAAATATTAATTATGTTAATCCATTAAGTCCTAATTTAATGAACTTCAAGTCTAAAATGACTTATTCAACTAAAGCACCCTATACTCGTTCTAAGCATTTTTTCAATAAGAATGATGTAGTAAGTGTAAGAGCGAATGTGAATATAAGAAGAAGTCCAGGAGGAGATATAGTGAGTTCACTTATCCCTTCAGAAGTTGTCACCATTGAAAGAAATATAGAGTATCAAAATAATAACAATGTTCATCATGGATGGTATCAAGTAAAAAAACAAAACGGAGAATCAGGGTATATTCCAGCTTCCTATATTGAAAATAGAAGGCTGGCTGGTGACACAAGATACGATACTGCTATAGAGGTTTCTAAAGAAGGTTGGATGTCTGCTAAAACGGTAGTTATCGCTACTGGTGAAGATTTCCCTGACGCTCTAGCTGGAGCACCTTTAGCATATAAAGAAAATGCACCAATATTATTGACAGCAAAAACATGGATTCCTTCGCAGACTATTAATGAAATAAAACGTCTAGGTGCTGAAAAAGTAATTATTTTAGGAGGGCCTCAAGCAGTTTCTACAAATGTTGAAAATACAATAAAGGGATTGTCAGTAAACGTAGAAAGAATTTCAGGAGATACTAGATATGACACAGCAAAAAAAATAGCTGAAAAAATTGGTAATTCAAACCACTATATAGTAGCAAATGGTCAAAGTTTTGCTGATGCTTTAGCTATTGGACCATATGCGGCGAGAAATGGTATCCCTATCTTGCTCACAGAATCTACATGGACACCAGGAGCAACTAAAAGTCTTTTAACAAGTAACAAAAAAACCACTGTTATTGGAGGAACCACTGTTATAAATAATAATGTATTTAATTCGATGCCCAATGCTGATAGAGTAAGTGGAGAGACGAGATACCATACGGCAGCTGAAATAGTAAATCGACTAAATATCCCTAAAAATAAAGGTTATCTAGTTAATGGGAAAAATTTCCCTGATGCTTTGACAGGTTCTGTTTTAGCAGCTAAAGAAAATGCTCCACTTTTATTAACAGAAAAGACATGGACACCTGCACCTGTAAAAAATTTAAATAACTCAACATCTTTTGGAGAGTTATACACAATTGGTGGTCAAAGTGCAATTGAGGCTAATGTTACTTTAAATTATTAAAAGAATTCTAAAAGTTACACTAATAATTTAAACAAATGAATAAAATGTATAATGAATCATATAATTAAAATAAAGTTATTTAGTTAGTATATGTGCGAATAGGTGAATTTCCTGTTCGCTTTTTTATTTATATTGGTGTGTTGTTCACGAATTTTTATAGAATTCTATAAAAATCCTCCATAGAGTAGTATAATCAATTAATGCGATTGAAAGCATAGGAGGCAAAAATATGAATAATAAACCGTTCTTTTCAATAGTGATTCCAACATATAATAGAATGGAAATCTTAAAGGAAGCGTTAGATAGTGTTTTCGCTCAAACATTTGAAGATTATGAAATCATAATAGTAGATGATCATTCCAGTGATGGAACAGAAAAAATGCTTCAAAGCATTTCTGATAGAAGACTAAAGTACCTTAAAAACATAAGGAAAAAAGGTGGAGGAGGCGCTAGAAACACAGGTGTTTTTGCTGCTAAAGGAAAATGGATTGCTTTTTTAGATGACGATGATATTTGGTTAGAAAAAAAACTAGAACAATTTTATCAAAAAATTATAAAATTAAATGATGATACAAAATTAATTTATTCAGCTTTTACATACTATGATTTTCAAAAAGAGATAGAGAAAAAAACTACTAAACCTAAAATTAAGGGAGAAGTACTAGAGGATCTTTTATATACCAATTGGATAGGAACATACAGCGTAGTGGCAATTGAAACATCTTTACTAATAGAATTAAACGGACTAGATGAAAATTTTTCTTCTTATCAAGATTTAGAACTATATGTGAGAGTAGCGAAAAGAGTAAAAGTAGACTATATTAGTTCTAGTTTGACCATGTATAGAATAGATAATACAGATAACATATCTAAAAATTACGTAAAAAAACTAGAGGGGAACTTAGCATTTTATAAAAAATATAAAACTGATATCGATCAAAATAAGAGATTAAGGCAAAGACACAATGCTCAAATATTTCTAAATGCTATTAAAGCAAAAAAAATAAAAACAGCTGCTAAAGCATTACCTTGGACATTGAGCGGGGTTTTCATAGATCCTAAAAATTTCATTTTTACTATTGTGCAATTAATAAAACGGTAGTAAGAGGTAAAGTCAGCCGTGAAGGAGACAGAAATAAATGCTCTCGAAACATGCAGCGGCCTACTTTTTATCCCATGGAGGGCCTGCACTAATTGGCTTTTTAAGTATTGCTGTGTATAGTTCTTTATTAAGCCCAGCTGAGTACGGAATATATGCAACAATTGTTGCATTAGCTGCAATGATGAACTCTGTTGTATTTGAATGGTTAAGGTTAAGTTTATTACGTTTTTATCCTAAGTATGCCTCTAATGAAAATCTCTTGGAAACAGTTAAATTGTCATTTATAGGACTTCTTTTAGTAACTCTTATTATTGGGACGGGAACTAGCTTTTTCATGCCAGTTTTTGATATACCAGCATATTTCATTATTTTTATTCTATTGTTGTCTTGGACACAATCTTGGAATAATCTTAACCTTTCATTAATGCGTGCAAAGTTAGAACCAAAAGCTTACGGAATCATAGCTTTCACAAGAGCAATTTTAGGTCTCATGATAGGCTCTCTTTTAATTATGGTAGGATGGGGAGAAATAGGTTTAGTTATGGGGATAGTGATTGGTTTTTGGATTGCTTTGCTGCCTCCGACACTAAAATATTGGAAAGTTCATTTAAAGCCATCCGTATTTGATAAAGATATTACGAAGATCTTTGTTAAATATGGTACACCTCTTACAGTTACATTATTACTTGGGGTGATTATTCATAATTCAGATCGTTTAATTATACAGTATTTATTATCGAGTAGTGAGACAGGCATATACTCTGTTACTTATGATTTAACGGAACAGTCGATTTTCACTTTAATGATGATTGTTAATCTTGCCGCATTTCCTATTGCTATAAAGATGATGGAAGAAAAAGGAGATTTTGCGGCTTATGAACAAGTAAAAGATAATATGAGTTTATTGTTTTTAATTGCTTTACCGGCAGCAGGTGGTTTTATAGCAGTAGCTCCTAATGTTGTTTTCTTAATTCTTGGTGAAGATTTTAGAGAACAGGCATTGACACTAGTTCCCATTATAGTCGTAGGTGCCCTATTAAAAGGATTTAAATTTTATGCGGTAGATGTCATGTTTCATATTAAACAAAGAACGAGGCTGCAAATGTATCCAATAGGAATAGCAGCTGTGGTTAATGTTATTTTGAATTTTATTTTTATACCTGAATTTGGAATTATAGGTGCTGCCTATTCGACTGTTATAGCTTACGCATTATCAATTGTTATTAGTTGGATTCTAGTTAATATTCAAATTCATCGTTTACCTTTTCCTTTACTTGATTTTATAAAAACAGTTACAGCAACGACTGTCATGGTTTTTTGTTTATGGCCATTTCGTGAAAATCTGGGTGTCTTGTCGATCGTGTTTCAATTAATATTAGGAGGTTTCATTTTTATTACAGCGACTTTATTATTAAACATCTATAACGTAAGAAATATAGCTATACGATATGTTGCTAGAAAATAACTTGGAAGAAAGGCGGTCTCCTAAATTGTATATAGCTTTTTTTATACCAGAATTAAATGTAGGGGGCGCTGAAAAAGTAATAACTTCGTTAGTAAACGGGCTATCTTCTAAAGGACACCAAGTTGATTTGATATTAGTAAATAAAAGAGGGGCACTAGTTAGAAAAATTAATACTAAAGTAAAAATAATTAATTTAGATTCTAAGAAAACTCTTATGAGTGTTAAACCATTAAGGAAATATCTATTAAGAAATTCTCCTGACATCCTACTATCCGCCTTAGATAATGCCAATATTGTAGCCTCACAAGCTTTAAAAAATAAACAAATTAGTACCAAGCATGTTATATCTTTTCATACAAATTTAGAAAAATCATATCAAAATACAAGACATTTTTTTCAAAAAGCTTATCCATTTTTAATGAAAAAATTATTTAAGAAGGCAGAAGGATATATTGCTGTTTCTGAATGCACTGGAAGAAAAGCAGTGAAATATTTAAATTTAAATAATAGTAAAATGAAAATTATTTATAACCCAGTTATTTCTGAAGAAATACAAGTAAAAGCTGAGGTAGGAGTGAAGCATAGATGGATTGATAATTCTGATGTGAAATTAATCATTGCAGTTGGGAGGATATTTGAAGCAAAAGATTATCCTAACCTTTTAAAAGCGTTCAATATAGTTTCTCATGCTGAATCTAAAGCAAGGTTATTAATCATGGGAAAAGGAAATGAAAAGATTGTTCAAAATTTAAAAAATTATATATCAAACCATGACTTAGAGGATAAAGTAGAGCTGTTTGGTGAATCAGAGAATCCTTATCCATATATTTTAAATTCTTTTCTTCTTGTAATGAGTTCTAAATGGGAAGGTTTTGGGAATGTTATTGCTGAAAGTCTTTATTTGAATATCCCGGTTGTTGCAACGAACTGCGAGTGTGGTCCTTCGGAAATTTTAAAAGGAGGAAAATATGGAAGACTGGCAGAACCAGAAAATCCTTTAAGCCTTGCAGATGCTTTACTGTTGGAGATTAAAAAGCCGTTAGTAGTTAATAGAAATGAAAAACATAAACATTTAAATAAAATGACAATAAAAGAAGTGGTTGAGAGATATGAAAAATATTTTAACGAGATATGTAAAAGCAATAAATAACACGGTGAACAAATGCTAGCTATATCTGTTATTATTACAACTCACAATAGAATCAATACTTTAAGAGAAGCCTTAAAAAGCGTTAATAATCAAACAGAAATACCAAATGAAGTTATTATTGTAAACGATGGAAGTGTATTTACAGATGGTTTAAAGGAATCCTTAATTAACTCTGTTGACAATATCCTTTTAAAAGTAATAGAAACAAAAGGTGATAAAGGGGCTTGTCACGCGAGAAACTTAGGAGCATATGTTTCAACTTCTAGTATTATCATGTTTTTAGATGATGACGATTCATGGGAACCTCAAAAGATAGGTGATCAAAGAAAGATCTTTGATGAGAATCCTAATGTAGGACTAGTATATACCGGAAAAAAAGTAGTATTTGATTCTGATAGAAATACAGTAGTAAGAAAAATATCCGCTAAAAAAAATGGATATCTTTATCCGGAAATATTTAAAGATAATTATATCGGTACTACTTCTAGCGTGGCTCTTAGAAAAAATATTTTTTTTAAGGCCGGAGGATTTGATGAGGTACTTCCAGCCATGCAAGACTATGATTTATGGATACGATGTTGTAAATTAACTAATGTTAAATCAGATGAAGAATATAATATTAGATACACTATTTCAGAATCTTCATCAAATCAAATAAGTATGCAGAGCAGCAAACATAAAACTGCCGTAGAATATATTTTTAAAAAATATGATAATGAAATGAAAAAACTACCTATCAAATTGAAAAGTAATTTCATTTCTACAAGGTATTTGCATTTTGCTAGAGCAACTCATAGGACTAATTATATTGCTTCTCTACCATTATCTTATAAAAGTTTTATTAACTACCCTAATAAAAAATCATTAGCATTGTTTGTTCCAAATAGTGTTATAATTTTCCTGTTAAAAGGGAAATCAAGAATAAAAAGTAAGTTTTATAATAAAGAGAAGGGGGAGTAATTGCCTATGATAAGTGTTGTTATTCCTACGTTAGGTTCAAGACCATTAGATTTTGAAAAACTTCTATCCAGCATTGAAGATCAAACATATAAAGATATTGAAGTGATTGTTTGTTCTCAAGATAACCACGAAGCAATTAATCAATTGTTAAGTAAATCAAATCTAAATGTATATCATATAAAGCTAAATAAAAAAGGCTTGTCATACGCTAGAAACCAAGCAATTCCTTACGTGAAAGGAGATATAGTAACTTTTTCTGATGATGATTGCTGGTACAAGAAAGAAGCATTTGAAACAGTACATGAGGTTTTTATGAAAAAAACTTCAGATATAAGTTGTTACCAAATTTATGATCAAGAAAAAAATCAATATTATAAATCGTATGTTGAAAATGAAATCGAGAATATTCCATTTCGCGATATTTTTAAGAAGTCATCTATAGAAATATTTATTAAACTAGCTAATGTGAACAAAGAAGATTTATGCTTTGATGAGAATTTTGGATTAGGAACAAAATATCCTAGTGGTGAAGAAAATATATTTCTTCTTCATCTGAAAAAGAAGAAATATAAAATTAGTTATATTCCAAAAATAGTAGTTTATCACAAAAAACCGAGTATTGAATCTAGATTAAATTTAAATACATTTAAAAGTAAAGGACCATTATTTAAACGTATGTTTAATACGCCATTAGGCTTTTTATTATTAACTGCATTATTTTTAAAGAAATTTAGTATGTTGGACCGACCACTTTATTTTTATGGCAGTGCAGTTCAGGAGTTAGTAAAATATAAAAAATAAGAACTTCTTCACTTTTTGAAGAAGTTCTTTAAGAGTTAATAGTAATATTCAGGAAACTCAAGTGATTGAAGTTCGTAAGCATTTGTATTATTATCTCCCCAGTGTAAGTAATATAAAAGCTCACCGTCCTGAGTCATTCTAAAAAATTCATCTTCATTTAATATATATCTAGTTTGAGGGTTTTCATCTAAAATGGTCTTTAGTTGGTTGAAATCTTCTTTTGTTATATTACTTTCTGGTGAAATAAGTTGGGAAAAAGTTTTCCATTCCATTTCGTCAATATTATTTCGAATATAGTTATCACCTTCAAGAGGAGAACGTATTTCTAGTGCCTGCTGACCGCAACCTGCCAGTCCGAAAACTAAAATAAATAAAAAAATAGATGATCTTTTGTAGTTGAACATAGTTGAAACCTCCATATAAGATGCTTAACAAATATAAAACCAAATGTTTTTTTGTGGATTCACTGTAAATATAGTACACTAATTTTTGTGATTTTGCATTAACTCTATTAAAATAATAAGTTTAATAAAAAAAGAGGTAATATTGTGAGAAAACTTTCAAAAGTCATTAATCAACACCATGAGATGCTATTTTTAGTCCTTTTAAGCTTCTATATGATAGCAGCTCCTTTTTCTGTATCAAGTCTCGTACAATCTATTATGCCATTTCCTACTTCCGTTGCGCTAACTTTTGTGACAGGAGGAGGAATCTTATTATTGTATTTAAATCAAAAATATTTATTAAACTCTCCATTTTATAAATTAACGAAAGAAAACTCTTGGTTTATTTCAGCTTTTTATATACCAGCTATTTTTTCTATACTAGCCGCTTTTTATAATGCTCAAGTTATTCTATCTAATGAATACCTAAGGTATCTTACAGAGTCCATGCCTAATAGAATTATAAATATGCTTTTATTTCTAATTTTAATTTTTTCAGTGCTTAAAATGATAAAGAAAATATCAGATGAAACGCTGGTGAAAATCAGTAAAGCATATGTGATTAGTGTTGGAATTATTATGTTTATTGGGTTGTGGCAGTTTCTACATTTTCTAATAGGATATCCAATGCCTGAATTAGCAACTAGAGCATTTGTACATAGTGTGGAGAGTGATGTTTTGATTGATTTCAGACTCACTTCCATATTAGATGAACCAAGCTATTTAGTACCGTTCCTTATAGATGCAATGATTATTGGCTTAGCATTTATCAGCACTTATTTTAAATATTTTTGGAGGATTCTCATTCCTGCACTTTTCTTATTGATCTTTTCATTTTCGGTTAGTGGTTATGCCAATTTATTAATTGTACTAAGTGCTGTATTATTTTTACTTTTAACTACTAAATATTTTAATAGAAAAAAAATAATTTTTTTTCTTATTATTTTAGCTATACCTGTTTTGATTGTATCATTATTGAATATAAATTTAATTTTAAGCTTTTTTGGACCAATATTAGGAAGATTTGATACAATTTTTGACATTGAACAACATAGTAGACTATATATGTTAGTGATGCCGATAATTTGGCTTTTTGACTATTCGTTTGTAAATGTTTTATTTGGATTTGGGCCAGGTAGTTACGAATTTTTATCGTATACTAAATTTTTGCATCATCAAGGCTCCCTAAGTGTAACCTCGAACAATATTTTTATTGATCTATTGTTTGAGCATGGAATACTAGGTTTTCTTTTCTTAGTAGTTATGTTCGTTTATGTTGGTATGCGGCTATTTCAGAAAAGAGAAAAGCATTCTTATTATTTCTTTGGATTGGTACTTTGGATACACTTGATAATTACCTCGCTCTATAGATCAGACTTTGTTGCTCCAAGATTTTGGGCAATTGTAATAATAGTATTTATATTAGTAGAACTAGCAGATAGAAAAATTAAAAATAACTCTAATGGTACTACAGCTTTGAAAAGAGAGGAAGTTACAAGATGAAAGTATTAGTTACTGGAGGATCTGGATTTATAGGGAAAAATTTAGTAGAAGAATATTTAAATAAAGATTTTGAAGTGATAGTGGTTGATATAAAAGAATCGATAGAACATCAAAACTTTAACCAAAACGCTAACTATACTTTTTATAATATTGATGTATTAAGTTCTGAATTTATTGAAGTAGTAAACAAAGAAAAACCAGATGTTATAAATCATCATGCTGCCCAAATTGATGTTCAACAGTCTATTAAGAACCCAAAGTTAGATGCCGAAGAAAATATTCTAGGTACCATCAATGTATTAGAAGCCTGTAAACAAGTGAGAGCTAGTATTATCTACCCTTCTTCTGCGGCAATTTATGGAATGCCGGAGTATTTAGGAGTGGACGAAAATCATCCTACTTCTCCCATCTCCTTTTATGGTATTTCAAAATTCACTCCAGAGGCATATATTCGAGTATATAACACTCTATATGATGTTCCGTTTACAATTATGAGATATGCAAACGTTTATGGTAAATATCAGGATCCAAAAGGAGAAGGAGGAGTTATTTCTATTTTGGTAAACACGGTAACAAACAATCAACCATTTACAGTTTTTGGTGATGGAAAACAAACTAGAGACTTTATTCATATTGATGATATAGTTAATGCAAATATAAAAGCGACAACGAATTCAATAAATAATACTATTAATATTGGTACAGAAACAGCTACATCTCTTCAAGAAACTATTGCTTTGTTTGAAAGAATAAGCAGAAACGACATTGAAATTCATTACGGTGAAGATAGAAAAGGAGATATTAAACATAGTTTTTTAACAAATAGTAAAGCGTCCGAATTACTTAATTGGAAACCAATGATTTCCTTAGAACAAGGAATCAGCAAAACAATAGAATATTATAAACTCTAAATATTTAGTTTGGATAGGAGTAGGTAGATTGATAAAAAAATATTGGAAATTAGCGATAGGCTTTGTTTTTTTTATGTTTTTTATTTCCGGTTTTTTTTTCATAGAAGAAGGGAGTACGTATTCAGAAAGAGAGCAGGAAAGACAAGAAATAGAAGCTTCACAAGTTAGTGAAGGAGAAAAGAGAAATAGTATTTCTTCAGTGGAAATATCAAAATTTAAAATAAATAAAGTAGAGGAAAGAAATAATGAATCCGATAATTCACTGTTTGCCACTAGAGAAGATACAAGTGAATATTTATCTTCATTTTTCGAAGATCCAATACTTGAAGAACTGACTGATTATTATTTTAATAATGAAAATGAAGCAGAAATGAGTACGTTATTAGAAGCTTATATTCCTTCAAAGCCGCAAATAGAGGAAACAAACTTCGAAGTAATTGAGGAAGGCAGTATTTCTATGGTGTGGGAAGACGAAGGCAAACAGTTTACTTTATATCTAACTCAAGATGGGCAAGATTTTTTAATAAATGACATTATAATTAGTGAATAAAATTTAACATGGAAAGGGATTTTTAATTGTTAGAATCAAATTCTACTCCATTAGTATCAATAGTAACTCCGGTTTATAACTCAGGAAAGTTTCTAAGAGAAACACTTGATTGTGTGTTAAATCAAAACTATTCAGAATGGGAATTGTTTTTAGTGGATGATTGTTCTAGTGACAACAGTTTGAAGATAGCTAAAGAATATGAAAAAAAAGATAGCAGAATTAATATAATAGCTTTATCTGAAAATAGTGGTGCTGCTGTTGCTAGAAATAAAGGAATAGACGCCTCTAATGGTAAATACCTTGCCTTTTTAGATAGTGATGATAGATGGGTTTCTTCAAAATTAACGGAACAAGTAGCATTTATGATGAAATACGATGTAGCATTTAGTTTTACTTCTTATTATGTAGTAAATGAACAAGGAGTGAAAACAGGTAAAGTTGTACAAGCTCCTTCTTCAGTAACCTATCAAGATATCCTTAAACATTGTATGATTGGATGTTTAACTGTAATGCTTGATATAGAAAAATTAGGTAAAATTAAAATGCAAAATATAAGAACTAGGCAAGATTATGTACTTTGGTTAGATATATTAAAGAAAGAAAAAAAGGCTTATGGAATTGATAAAGAACTATCTATATACAGACGTGTAGAAGGTTCTATTTCCAGCAATAAATTAAAAGCAGCAAAACAAAATTGGCGTGTATATAGAAAGATTGAACAACTCCCATTACCCAAAGCGATTTATATATTTGCTTGTTACGCTTGGAATGGAATAAAAAATAGATAAACTAATTACATTTAAATTGCGTTTCTAAGATTGGTCGGTATTCCAAAAAAAAGGGCGAGTTAGATCATGAAGAATGAAAATGTTCACTACTACTCAATTGATACTTTCAGGTTCATATGTGCAATAGCTGTAGTAGCTGTTCATATTACTTCTAGACTGCAGAGCTATGATGTAGCTTCATGGCAAAACTATTATTTCTACAGATATATTTTAGACATTGGAACTCCATTCTTTTTAATTGCTTCTGGATTTATATTACAAAGAAAATATTTAGAAAAAGGCTCAAATTATTTTATCAATTATTCATTCAAATTATTTAAATACTATGTAATTTTTTCTATTTTTTATATGGTAACTAGAATATTATTTGAAGTACTAGATGCTGCTGTAGTTAACAATTCAATGAAAAGTGCAATAGCTAGTGAATTAAATAATTGGTCTAGTATAAACATATTAAATGGATCTATTGGATCATTTCAACTTTACTTTTTGGTTATGTTAATCTATTCATCATTAACTATTTATTTATTTACAAAAATAAAACTTCCTGCTTCTGCAATTTTTATGATAGCATTATTTTTTTATTTATTAGAAAACGCAGAAGTTTTTTCACTACTAAATTTTTTTGAATACAAAAGTTTTTCATTTGGATTACTTTTTGTAGCAATGGGATATTTTTTAAGCTCCATAAGAAATCAAGTTATTTTTAAATATCCAATCATTTATTTCTT
The DNA here is from genome assembly GCF_059510535.1 of Sinobaca sp. TMA16-18. Classification (NCBI taxonomy): domain Bacteria; kingdom Bacillati; phylum Bacillota; class Bacilli; order Caryophanales; family Sporolactobacillaceae; genus Sinobaca; species Sinobaca sp. TMA16-18. Next base: position 17,034 of record NZ_JCAKFM010000009.1, read on the forward strand.
AGGTTTTGGTTTTATATATACTATAAACTATTACTATAGTTTAGGAATAGGAGGCTTATTACTTCCAGTGTTTGCTTTCACCTTAGGAGCATTTTGCCTTCAAAATCCTGAATTTGGAAAAGGTAGTATATTTGCTAAGTTATCTAAATATTCTTTAGGTATATATACATTACATATTTTTGTAGAATTAATAATTATTAAACTAATTAGTTGGATTCAATGGGAGGTTTACTATACTAGTCCTTTATATTATGGTTTAACTATCATATTGTGTGTGATTATTTCAATTTTCATATTTAATCCTATTTATAATAGTATCGAAAATTTAAAAACATTTTTTGTATTTAAATTAAAAACTGAAAAACATTGACTATTAAAAATCAAATTGCTAAATTCTAAATGGTATAATCATTATGTTAGAGTGCTATTATCGTAATAAGATAATTTTAATTAATGATTAGAATTTTTTGTAACATTTTTTAGGATTAAACGTCTAATGATAGTGGAAATGTAAGTTAAAGACATCTGTAAAAATTAATATTCAAAATTTTAATCATGCTATAGTGAGTTTTAAAATAGTTAACAAGATTTATAAGGGGGGTGAGCAATAATGATAACCGCAGTTGCTTTGATCACCACTTTTTTTGTGGCACTTATTGTCACTCCTATAATAAAGAAAATTGCTGTTAAAATAGGAGCCACAGATAGCCCTAATGCTAGAAAAGTGCACAAAGAACCCATGGCAAGGCTAGGTGGTGTTGCGATAATTATAGCTTTTCTAGTTGGAATACTAATCTTAAAACCAGAAAATGATGCACTGCCTTTTATTTTAGTAGCTGCTTTGATTATAGTTGTTACAGGAATATGGGATGACATTTCTGAGCTGTCAGCAAAATGGAAATTGATAGGGCAAATTATAGCGGCTTCCATTGTAATGTCAGGTGGCGTATATATTGATTTTATCAATCTTCCATTTAATGGACAATTTGATTTAGGGTGGATGAGTGTTCCTCTAACGTTATTGTGGATTGTTGGAATTACAAATGCAGTAAATCTTATTGATGGATTGGATGGACTTGCAGCTGGAGTTTCGTCTATTATGTTAGTGACTATTTCAGTTATTTCCATTCTACAAGGTAGTATGTTTATTGTTGCTTTAGCTATCGCTTTATTAGGTGGAACATTGGGTTTTTTAGTTCATAATTTTAATCCGGCAAAGATATTTATGGGTGATACGGGAGCTTTATTTTTAGGATTTATGATTGCTGTAATTTCTTTGCTGGGATTTAAGAACATTACTGTATTTTCTTTAGTAGTTCCTATCATTATACTTGCTGTTCCTATTTCTGATACTTTCTTTGCTATTATAAGGAGAACGCTTAACAAACAAAGTCTTTCAGCTCCGGATAAATCACATTTACATCATTGCTTATTAAGATTAGGTTATTCTCATAAACAAACGGTATTGATAATTTATGCAATAAGCGCTTGCTTTAGTTTATCTGCTGTTGTTTTTACTCTTTCGACACTTTGGGTTTCTGTGGCAATTGTTTTATTATTACTTTTCGTAATTCAACTAATTGCGGAAATGAGCGGATTAGTGAGTTCCAATTACAGACCCATATTGAATTTTTTCAATAAATTATCTAGAACTGGATCTAAATAAAAAATCGTTTCTACAAAATGTAGAAACGATTTTTGTTTTAAAGAAATTTTTATTCGTTTGTTTGGGTTTCAAAATAAGGAGTTTGTTCAGATTGATTATTTTTTGTACTGTTTGCTGAATCATTATTACTTAGAGTAGTCGAAGTTGTAGGTAATTCTAAATGTTCTTTAAGATCATTTGTAATATCTAGTTGGGATTGAGAATCAACCTGATAATAGTATACACCGCTATAATTTGCATCTGTCCCACTTAACTGTATACTTTCTATATCATTTAATGAGCGAGCATAACCTTGTAAAGAAACTAAATTTCCAAATGTTAGATTCATTCTAGTGTTTGACCTTACGCTATCAAATACATCATTATAATTACCTAACGAAGAGAGTGAAGCGGCTCTTTGAATAATAGAATTTATAACTATTTGCTGCCTTTCTCCTCTACCTAAATCACCCCGAGGATCTTGTTTACGCATTCTCACGAAAGCTAGAGCTTCTTCCCCGTTAAGAGTTTGTTCTCCTTCTTCTATTTTTATAGCATCGGGTTTTCCATCCTTGTTGGATTCAGTAAATGCTAAGGGAGAATCTACTTCTATTCCACCTAAAGCATCAATAACTTCAACAAATGCTTCAAAATCCAGTTTAATATAGTAATCAACAGGAATATCAAATAAATTTTCTACTGTTTCAAGAGCGAGGTCCGTATTTCCATATGAGTGAGCATGAGTAATTTTATCTTCTCCGTGCCCGGGAATATTAACTAGCGAGTCTCTAGGAATACTAACTGTTTTAACGGAGTTCTCTTCTTTGTTAAACGTAGCAAGCACCATTGCATCGGTTCGTCCTTCTAAATTACCTTCTCTATCATCTACTCCCATCAAAAGAACTGAAAAGTTATCTTCTTCCAAGTCAACGGCTTCTGTGCGGAGCTCTGATTTTTCCCCGCGGTCCAATTCTTCCTGTGTGTCGGCGGTAACGCTGCTGAGCTGAAAAAGGAAGTAGCCAACGGCTACTGCTACAGCGAGAATGCCAAGTACGCCCAGAACCCCGAAGATTTTGATTATTCTCCGGCGCCGGCGTCCTTTTTTGTTTCGACGCTGCAGCCTTGTTTCTTCATTTATATCTGCCATGTAATTAATTGCTCCCTCATATATAAAGTTCTAATAGTTAATAATGCGTTTTAATAGATGGAGCTTGCTTATCGGTGTCTATTCAAGGCCTGTGCTCCTTTACGGCTTGTTTCAAAGCAAACAGCCAGTGCTCTTCATTCTACAGAAAGAACCTCCGTTAGTAAATATAGGATACTTATATTTAGTCTCCTTTATGTAAGACGTTGTAACAAAATATTTGTTACAAAAAAAAGGAAGAATACTTAAATGAAAAGATAAGTATTCTTCCTTTTTTATAATGCCTTTTCGAGAAAGGCGGTTTCTCCTTCTGTTACAGCAGCCTGGCCGTTCGACAGTTCGGTTATCCAGACAGTAAACGTTTCCGTTTCGTCAATGGGTACATACGTATCGATCAAGACGTTTTCTTCATAGCGGATGTCTTTAAGCTGGTAGGCGGAACGGCGGATATCATTTTCAAGTTTTCCGAGCAGGGTGTAATCTGCGGTGGCCGTCATGATCCGGGTACGGATCCGTTCGACAATCCCGACGGCGGCGATGCCTTCGGTGACGGAAGTGCCGTAAGCGCGGATTAAGCCGCCGGCGCCAAGCTTGATTCCGCCGAAATACCTGGTAACGACCACAACGGTATTTTTCAGTGCCTTTTTCTTCAGGACATCCAGCATGGGAACACCAGCTGTGCCGCTCGGTTCCCCGTCGTCATTGGCTTTCTGGATGTGGTCCTGTTCGCCTATCAGATAGGCCGAGCAGTTGTGATTGGCATTTTTATGCTCCTTTTTAATCTCTTCAATAAAAGACTGCGCCTCCTCTTCTGTATAGGCCCGGCGGACAAAGGTAATAAAGCGGGACTTCTGGATAACAATTTCATGGCTGCCCGGTTTTTTAACGGTGTAATAAGATGTAAGCATATGGTAACTCCTTCTAGTTATGTCATCACACTATAATCATATTGTAAAACAACGTAAAAATAATAAATGTTATGATTTATAAAGACATTTTACGAGAATGTTTATCAAATAGGAACAAATTATTTTTTTAAAACCTGTAATAGGTAATTAAGAATGTGCTAAACTAATCATAGTAAAAGCGTTTTTTCTATTCAGGCTGATAAGTCTGTCAGAAAAAAGGCATGCTAAAAAATCATTCTTTCCCCCTTGTTATACATTAGGTAAAGGATGTAAAAAGGGTGAGGGTATCCTTGGTATGGAAGCCTGCTTTAGATGAAGTAGTAAAGAAAATGCTCGGTACCGTAGACCTAAGCAAACGTCAGCTTTTTGATATCGGCGAGCAGTCGCGGTCCGAATTTGATGCATTGAATGATGAATTAAGAGAGATAAAGAAAAAAGTAGCAGAGACAATTGAAGCTTCAGACAAAATGGAAGTCCGTGCCCGTATTGCAAGAAATAGATTAGCGCAGATGAGCCGGTCATTCAAGGAATACAGCGACAAAGATGTACAGAGTGCCTATGAGAAAGCGAATGCCCTTCAAGTGGAGCTTGCGGTCATACGCCAGGAAGAAAAACAGCTGCGGGAGCGGCGCGATTACATCGAACGCCGGCTCGTGCTCCTGCAGGAGCAGATTGGCAAGGCGGAGACACTCATTCATCAGGTATCGGTCGTGTATAACTTTTTGGATGGAGATTTAAAAGATGTTGGGGAACTGGTGGCAAATGCACAGGAACAGCAGCGTTTCAGCTTAAAGATTATTGAAGCGCAGGAAGAAGAACGGAAGAAAGTCGCCCGTGAAATTCATGACGGGCCCGCCCAGATGCTCGCCAATGTGATGCTTCGCTCCGAACTTGTGGAGCGGGTATACAACGACAAAGGTATAGAACCGGCACTGGAGGAAATAAGGGATGTGCGGTATTTGATCCAGGACAGCCTGGAAGAAGTGCGGCGCATCATTTATGATCTACGTCCTATGGCACTCGACGACCTTGGCTTGATTCCGGCGCTGCGGAAATACCTGCAGACGGTGGAAGAACGAACCGGCATGACGATTTATTTCCGGGAGCTCAGCACAGCGCTGCGCCTCCCGCCGCATCTTGAAATTGCGTTATTCCGCCTGATTCAGGAAGCAGTCCAGAATACGACCAAGCATGCAGAAGCCAGTATGATCCGTGTGAATCTTGAAGTGCGGAACGATTTTGTGACCGCTTTAATTAAAGACAACGGTAAAGGCTTTGAAACGGGCAGGTCAAAAGAAAATTCATTTGGCATTGTCGGCATGAAAGAACGGGTGCTGGCCCTTGATGGGGAAATACGTGTGCAGTCGGAGCCCGGTAAAGGAACTACGGTGATCATTAAGATACCTCTGGAATTAGAAGATGAATAAAAGTTTCGGCTGAAACATGCTGGACACATAGGTCTACTAGACTATGCCGAGGTATGTATTCGAAAGGATGAATGTGATGATACAAGAGCATATTAAATTAGTATTAATAGACGACCACCAGCTGTTCCGCGAAGGTGTGAAGCGAATCTTAAACATGGAAGACCATTTTGAAGTAGTCGGTGAAGGCGACGACGGCGAACAGGCTATTGCCCTTGTAGAAGAAAATGAGCCGGACGTTGTACTTATGGACATTAACATGCCGAACGTAAACGGCGTCGAAGCGACCAGACAGCTTCTCGACCGTTTTCCAAAAGTGAAAGTATTGATTCTTTCGATTCATGATGACGAAACATACGTAACCCACGTCCTGAAATCAGGAGCATCCGGCTATCTGCTGAAAGAAATGGACGCCGATGCCTTGATAGAAGCTGTAAAAGTAGTCGGGTCGGGAGGCGCTTATATTCATCCGAAGGTTACCCAGAACCTGATCAAGGAATACCGCCGTCTCGCCCTTGGCACAGAAGGCGAAATGGAGCCGGAGGAAATCGGCTACCGTGAGGTGGAGTACCGCAAGCCGCTTCATATTTTAACAAGACGCGAGTGCGAAGTGCTTCAGCTGATGACAGACGGCTACAGCAACCGGATGATCGGGGAAGCGCTCTACATCAGTGAAAAAACGGTAAAAAACCATGTAAGTAATATTCTTCAGAAAATGAATGTGAACGACCGCACCCAGGCTGTAGTTGAAGCCATTAAAAAAGGCTGGGTCAAAGTCAGATAAGGCAGCTGCTATAAACAAAAGAAAGCCGGAGGTGTCATGCATCTTCGGCTTTTTTCATCCTGCCGGAGAAATATCCATTCTATAAAAAAGCGAGGAACAAGTATGCCGCAGATTGCAATAGTTACCGACAGCACGGCCTATCTGACAGAAGACGTCAGAAAAGCCAATCACATATCCGTGATTCCGTTAAGCGTCGTTTTTGGCGATAAAGCCTACCGGGAAGAGATCGATATTTCCAAAAACGAATTTCTGGAGAAAATGAAACAGGCGGAAGATCTGCCCACTACATCGCAGCCGCCGATCGGCGAATTCACCGCGCTTTATGAAGAGCTCAGCAAGGACTACGGGGCTGTGATTTCCATTCACTTGTCGAGCGGTATCAGCGGAACGTATCAGACCGCCTGTGCCGCTGCAGAGCAGGTGAGCGATAAAGTGGAGGTCTACTGTTTTGATTCGGAAATCAGCTGTATGCCGCAGGGGTTCTACGCGATCCGGGCTGCGGAAATGAGCGAAGCCGGGCACACCGTGGATGAAATTCTCGATGTGCTGACCGGAATGAAAGAACGCACGAAGGCGTATTTTGTCGTGGATAATTTAAACCACCTGCACCGCGGCGGCCGCCTGAACGGGGCACAGGCTATTGTAGGAAGCCTGCTGCAGATTAAACCCGTGCTCCATTTTGAAGACACGAAAATTGTGCCATTTGAGAAAGTACGGACTTCCAAAAAAGCGATCGCCCGTATTTACGATATTTTTGCCGACGATATTAAAGACAGCCCCTCCGTCCAGGCGACGGTCATTCATTCCAACCGCGCGGAAAAAGCCGCACAAATGAAAGAAGAACTTTCTAAGGCCCATCCCCATGCTGACATTGTAGTTAGTGAGTTTGGGCCGGTCATCGCCACCCACCTCGGCGAAGGTGCGTTAGCACTCGGCTGGTACAGCAGATAATCCAAAACGGCAGGCTTTGAAAAAGGCAAAAAATATGTATAGGCGGCGCTTTCCGCAGGTCATGTCTCAGCTAAAGAGGAAAAGATCGACCTCTTTATCTTCACCAATGGCTGTTCTGCAGGAAACGCCGCCTGTTTACTTTTTCAATATTTAAGCAGCCTTTCTTAAAAAATGGCGCTATATATAAATAGATTGAACGAAACGGTTTTCCTCATCTAAATCCCTCATTTAAGGAGTGACCCCCGATACGTATCCATCCTTTTCTCTCCGGCTCCGGAGAAACACGTTACCTTCCTGTAACAAATGATTCCACCGCTTTACGAAGTATCGATATTCTTCCTGCGGTGTCCACGATTACAGCGGACGCTGATTTTACTCATCCATCTTATGATTCGCTCTGCGGCCAGCTTGCTGGTCGGGAGCTTCTGCTTGAAGAAATCGATGAACCGCTGGAGGTGCTGCTTCCTTTTCTACAGGCAGGTCATATCGTCATGCGCGCTGGTTTATCGAAGCCGGATAAGCACTATCTCTGCCACCGCTGCCTGGAAACAGATCCCGGGTTGTTTGCGGCATTTTTCTGTGCGCGCTGCGGCCGGTCCTGCCACTACTGCCGTACCTGCCTGGATATGGGACGGATCGACACGTGCCGGGTGCTGTTCTCCTGGAATGGCAGAGCGGTCCGTTCAGCAGGAGACGCGTCCCTGCAGTGGCAGGGAGAGCTCTCCATGGACCAGAAGAAGGCATCGGATGCATTATGCCGGGCTGCAGCCAACCGGACGGAGCTGCTTATCTGGGCGGTGTGTGGAGCCGGGAAAACAGAAATCCTCTTTCGCGGCATAGAGGCTGCCTGCCGGAATCGGAAACGGGTGCTGTTGACGACTCCGCGCGCCGATGTCGTCATGGAGCTGCTTCCGCGGATCCGGACTGCTTTTCCGGGACTGATCGTTAAAGGCCTTTACGGCGGAAGTGAAGAACGCTTCGGGTATGCGGATATTCACGTCGCGACGACCCATCAGACGAGACGGTTCCGCGATGCCTTTGATGTGGTAATTATTGATGAAATAGATGCGTTTCCCTTCTCCTACGACCTTTCCCTTAAAGAGGCCGTTAATAAGGCAGCTAAAATGGATGCCGCCCGCATTTACTTAACCGCGACCCCGTCCCGCCTTTTAAAAAAACAGGCGCGGTCCGGGAAGCTGCCCTTTATCCAAATCCCGGTCCGCTACCACGGATTTGCGCTTCCCGTCCCGACGCTCAAGTGGATAGGCAATTGGAAGAAAGCACTGAAAAAAGACCGGCTGCCGTCGGCCCTTCTCACCTGGTGTGAAGAAAAGGTAATGGCATCCATCCCGGTGTTTGTATTTGTGTCCTCCGTCGATCAGGCCGAAACGGTCTCCCGGCTGCTTGCCGAAAAGTGGGAGGGGACGATTGGTGTACATGCAGCTGACCCCATGCGTCATGAAAAGGTGCAGCAGTTCCGTGAGAAACAGGCGCCGATTTTAGTAACGACAACGATTCTGGAGCGCGGCGTTACGATAAAAGGAGCGGAGGCAGCCGTGCTTGGCGCGGAAGAAGATATATTTGACGAAAAGGCGCTCGTCCAGATTGCCGGCCGTGTCGGACGGAGCGCGGACCAGCCGGACGGTGACGTGATCTATTTTCATTACGGCAAAACAACCGCAATGCTCGATGCGGTCCGGCACATCGAATCGATGAACAAACAGGGGAGGACAGAGGATGACAGGTAAGCAGCGCTGTTTATACTGTATGGAACCAAGGCAGGAGCGGCTCTCCTGGCGTGACCTGATCAGCTGTGACGACGATTCGGTCTGTGCGGACTGCCGGGCGCTGTTCACCGCGGTGCGTTCCCGGGACTGCCGCATCTGCGGCCGCGAAAAAGACGAGCGCAGCGCTCCGTTTTTCCGGGATACGTGCTGCGGCGACTGTATTGCATGGGGAAATAAAGACATTGGACAGGCTCTTGCCCATAATGTGTCGCTGTACCATTACGATGAAGCGATGCAGCAGTGGATGGCGCGCTGGAAATACCGCGGTGACCCGGCGCTAACGGCTGTGTTTCAAAAAGAATGGGTGCAGACCTGGAGGCGCGCATTCGCTTCCTGGAAGGTGATGGCACTGCCGGCGGGGAGGGAAAGAATGCAGGAAAGAGGCTTTAATCAAGCGGCGCTGCTGGCAGATCTGCTGCCAGCGGTTAGGATAAACGGACTAGAAAAGAAAGATGAGCCGAAAAAACAGAGCAAAAGTACTAAAAATCAAAGAGAAAGCCTAATCTATCAACCTTTCTATCTTGCCGATCAGAAAAAAGATATATTTCAGGGTGAAAAAATTCTATTGGTAGACGATATATATACTACAGGGACCACCGTCAGAAAAGCAGCGTCTGTTCTGCGCAGTGCAGGGGCTGAGCGGGTTGCTTCGCTCACGCTTGCAAGAAGTACGGGTACCCTTTCCAGAAAAGAGGAGAAAGCCCAATGAACCAGCTTGAAAACTGCAGCGTCTGCGAGCAGCTCTACGTACGAACCGTACGGAATGTCTGCCCGTCCTGCCATAAAAAACGCGAAGACCGGTTTCAAGCCGTCTATACGTTTATTCGTAAAAAACAGAACCGTCAGGCAACAATGGCCGATATTTCTGACGCCGTGAAGGTGGAAGAAAAGGAAATTATTCAATTTATTAAAGAAGGCCGGTTGGAGCTGAAATCTTTTCCACAGCTGTTTTATCCGTGTGCATCCTGCGGAGATGGCATTCGTGAAGGGAAAATCTGCACATCCTGCCACATCCGACTGAAAGCGGATCTGGATCAGGAAACGTACGAACAGGAGCGCTCGGACAGGCTTCGAGAAGACCATGCAAACATCTATCGGTCGAAACCGGTCCGGTAGCCATGTAATAATAGAAATAACAGCCGATATAAGAAAGAGAGCAGTACCGATCGGACTTATCAGAGGAGGCAGCAGTCATGAAAATCAATCCAAGCGGACCAATCAACAACCCATATCAAAAAACGGTAAAAGCGCAGGCCTCGGGACAGGCCGCGCCGCAGAAGACCGACAAACTGGAAATTTCAAAGGAAGCCAAGGACATGCTGAACAGCGATAAAATTGACCCGGCCCGCCAGTCAAAGGTGGACGCGTTAAAGCATAAAGTAGAAAGCGGCGATTACAAAGTAGATGCCGAAGAAACTGCCAGAAAGTTTTATGATTTTTGGACAAAGCAGTAACGAGGAATAGAGAAGGGGAGAAATGAGCATGTCGGTGAAAGAACTGGTAGAAAACATGGAACAATTGGCGGGCCTGCATGAGAAACTGCATGAGCTGAGCCTGGAAAAAACAGAGCTTCTGAAAAACAATGAAGCCAAACAGCTGCAGGAGCTTGTAAAAAAAGAAGCGCTCTGCGTCCGTGCCATTGAAACCGTGGAAGCGGGGCGCGCCGAGCAGGCGGCCGCCGTTGCCGGGGAATACGAGGCAGACGAGGTAACGATCCGCAGCCTGCTGGCCGTTCTTCCAGAAGCCGTGCAAGCAGAGCTCCATCGGCTGCAGGAGCGGCTTGGGGAAACCATCCAGAAGCTCCAGAAGCAGCAGGAACTAAACCGTATACTGCTTGCTGATTCTCTCTACTTTCTTCAGAAAAATATCGAATGGATGCGTCCGGCAACGGATCAGTCCCGCTATACACCGCCCGGACAGAAAAACCAGGCGCAGGCATATTCGTTTTTTGATTCAAAGGCGTAAAAGCCATACTTAAAGGAGGTGTCATGTATGTATTCTACGTTTCACGGGCTGGAAACAGCCAAGCGGGCCATGACGGCCCAGCAGTCTGCACTGCAGACGACAGGGCATAACATAGCCAATGCAAACACTCCGGGATATACCCGCCAGCGGGTAACAATGGAGGCGGCACAGGCCTTCCCGAAAGCGGCCATGAATGCCCCGATGATTGCAGGGCAGATGGGAACAGGGGTCCACACGCCGTTTGTCGAACGAATCCGCGAGCAGTACCTGGACATCCAGTATCGAACGGAAACGAGCAAAACAGAATATTGGAGCACGCATGCCAGCGCGATGGAACGGATGGAAGACATCATGAATGAACCTTCCGAACACGGCCTGGCAAACTCGGTTACCCAGTTCTGGGAAGCAGCCCAGGACATGTCGGTCCAGCCGGAAGATGCAGGGGCCCGTTCAGTTATGCGCCAGCGCGGGGAATCCCTTGCGGAAACGTTCCGCTACATAGGAGATTCGCTTCAGGCGAATAAGCTGGATGTAAGAACAGAGCTCGATATTACCGAAAAAAACGTAAACTCGCTGCTATCACGTATTAACGAAGTAAACACCCAGATTGGAAAAGTGGAGCCGCACGGCCAGATTCCCAATGATTTGTATGATGTGCGCGATAATCTGGTCGATCAGCTCTCCGGTATGCTTTCGATAGAAGTGGTCCGCAACGAAGGCGGCGCCAACGCAATGGCTTCTGCGGAAGGCAAGATGAACATTTACGCTACAGACGGAGAAGGCGGCAGGCTTTTCACACTCGTGGACGGCCAGGCCGGAGCGTTTAAACAGATGGCTGTCACAACGAATCCCGAGCAGCAGCATGATCCAATTGACGGACTTACTTTCACGTGGGCGAACGGGAACGCCGGAACCGAGCCGGAAAACGCAGGCGATCCCGGAGCAGTAGCCGTGCTGAACAGCGACGGCAAGCTCAAAGCACTCGTGGAAACATACGGTTACGTCGATCCAACCACAAACGAAGCCGCAGGCACGTACCCGGATATGATGAACGACCTGGACGTGATGGCGCTCACCTTTATGAACGCGTTCAATGAAGTACACCAGGCCGGCTGGAACCTGCAGGATATTGAAAACAAAACAAAAGGCAGCGATATTCCCTTTTTCACGATTCAAGAGGACCGCGCCGAACTGGGAGCAGCACGTTCCATCGGGCTCAGCGCAGAAATTAAAGGCAACCTCGACCTGATTGCTGCCGCATCGCCGGTTGCAAACGCGGACGGAACGATGGCAGCCTTCAGCGGAGACGGCTCTAATGCCCGTGCGCTGGCAGCACTAAAGGACGTGAAGCTTGGATTCGGCGAAGGCCCGAACACAACACTTCAAAGCTTCTATCAGGGAGTAGTCGGGGAGATGGCGGTTAAAATTTCCGAAGCCGGCCAGAAAGCGAGCACGTCCGACTCCCTGCGCACGAGCGCAGACAATCGCCGCATGCAGGTAAGCAGCGTGTCGCTCGATGAAGAAATGGTCAGCATGATTCAGTTTCAGCACGCCTACAACGCAGCCGCCAGAAATATTACCGCCGTAGATGAAATGCTCGACCGGATTATCAATAACATGGGACTTGTCGGCAGATAACCGAAGAAAAGAGGAACGCGTATGAGAGTTACACAAGGGATGCTTGCCCAGCAGTCGCTGCGCCACGTGACCCAAAACTATAAAAACTTAAGCGAAATGCAGAACCAGCTTTCCACCGGTAAAAAGATCTCGCGTCCGTCCCAGGATCCGGTCGTCGCCGTAAACGGCATGCGCTACCGGGCCCAGACCGCCGAAGTGCAGCAGTTCCAGCGCAACGTCCAGGAAGCCCACACGTGGATGGATGCCGGAGACACTGCCTTAGGCGAAGCCACGCAGGTGCTGCAGCGGTTAAAAGAATTGACGACGCAGGCGGCAAACGATACGTATGAAGCCAGTGAGCGTGGTAACATTGCTAAAGAAGTCAAACAGTTGAAAGAACATATGGCTACAATGGCGAACTCGTCGATTAACGGAAAATATATTTTCAACGGCACGGACACGAAAAACGCGCCGGTTGATTCCGCCCGACTTGGGATTGCGCCGGATGAAATGCTTGCAATGGAAGCAGACGAGCTGGAAACAATCCGCGTGAATGTAGACGGAGCAGTGTACAGCAACGCTGTCCGCGTCGATGAAAACACAGTGCAGTTTACAAATGATACAGACGAAACGGTGACCTTCACCCAGACCGAAGACGGGCTGGAGCTGAATGTAAACGGAACGCCTACAGATCCGCGTGCCGCTTTCGTTTATGACGAATCGGCATTATCTAATAACGAAGCCCAGGTGAACATTGAACTGCTTCATGATACAATGATTCCAGTGAACATTTCACCGGCCAGCGTCTTTAACCAGGAGCTGTTTGCCGACCTGGAACGGCTCGAGCGGACGTTAAGCAATCCGGATGCCGCCTCGGCCGACATAGAGAAATTTTTATCTAAAATAGATAATCATATGAATAACACGGTTAACGAGCGCGCGGAGCTTGGCGCCCGCACAAACAGGATTGAAATGATGGAGAACCGCCTGGGGAGCCAGGAGTTGATTGCTGAAAAAGTCATGAGCAAAAACGAAGACGTGGACCTGGAGAAAGTGATTATTGAACTGATGCTGCTTGAAAATGTGCATCAGGCGTCTCTTGCCACCGGCGCGAGAATTATTCAGCCATCGCTTATGGATTTTCTGCGTTAAAAAGAAAAGCGGGCGGAACACAGCCTGTTTTTCTTTTTTATTTTGTAAAGGAGGATATATATGGAGATACATACGAAATACAGCGGTACAGTAACGATTTCACCAGAGGATAAATTTATTTTTGAGCATGGCCTTCCGGGCTTTGAAGAGGAAAAAGAATTTGCGCTGCTTCCATTTGACGAATCAGGACTTTTATATGTGTTACAATCAATTACAAGAGCGCAGACAGCACTGGTTATTACCGATCCATTTCCATTTTTCAAGGACTATGAGATTATGCTGAACGATTCGCAGACGGCGGAACTTGAGGCAGACAACCGGGAAGATGTGGCCGTATTCACCGTGCTGACCGTGCAGGATCCGTTCCAGGAGACAACCGCAAACCTGCAGGCGCCTGTTGTACTGAACCCCGCAAAGCAGAAAGGCAGGCAGATCATTCTGCCGGATACGGCTTACCGCACAAAGCATAAGCTGTTTCCCAATACCCCGCAGACAGCTTCTGCCGAAAGTGGAGGACGGTAAATGCTTATACTTACGAGAAAAAAAGACCAGACGATTAAAATCGGCGACGACATTGAAATTACCATCACCGCTGTGGAAGGGGAACAGGTAAAGGTAGGCATAAGTGCCCCTAAACATGTCGAAATTCACCGAAAAGAAGTATACGAAATGATTCAAAAAGAAAACAACCAGGCCTCTAATATTGATGTATCAATGCTTTCCCAGATTTCTGAATTAATGCAGAAAAACAAAAAATAAGCCAAACCTCCTTTTTTTGCTGCAAAAGTCTCGGAATTTTAACAAAATACCAAAAACTTCTTGATGCTTAAAAGTATGATACGGTATAATGTGTGTCAAAAGTACCGCGACAAATAATGCTTTTGGCGTTCTACTTAAGCGAACACAAGGTCTTTCGGTCGTTGTAAGAAATCGGCATTCAAGATAAAATTTGAAAGCATAGTCATCTTTACGAAACATAAGGAATTGAAAAGAACAACCGCTTGCATAAACGGCTACATATAGATATAGAGGGAACAGGGCAGCAAGGGGCAGCTTGGTGGAAGTGTAATCATGTACCTGCAAGAAAAAAATCACACTTTCAGAGATAGTTCAGGAGGAATACATAATGCCAAAAATGCTTAGACGTAAAGGTCCAGTCCACCGCCGGCCGGTATTGTTTATTGATACCTCCGGAGAAGCCATGGTTAGACGTGCAGTGGCGTACATGGGAAAATCAGTCGAAGCGGAAACGCCGGAGTCTCTTTCTCTCCTACCGCAGGAAGGAATCGCGAAAGACACGGTCTACTGTACCGAGTGCAAAAACGTAGACCTGCTCCAGCTTATGGAAAAGATAGCCGAAATCGGGCTGCCGGTCCGCCTTGGAGTAAATGTGTCTTCTGAAGACTCCCACTTATTGGAGTATCTAATGAGTAAAGACGTATCCATCATGATGGCGGCAGACCGTTCGATGAAGGAATGGTGCGAGCAGTTTGAAAAGGCGGAAGCTTTTCAGACGTATATGGACCCATACTTCCAGCCGTACTTCATGGAGCGTTACCGCAGCCTTCACCGCCAGCAGGAACAGCCGAAGGAGCAGCAGATGCAGCTTGAAAGCGAGAAAGCCAGATCGGTTCTATCCGATGCGGAAATCCGCATACTGGAGAAAATCATTGAAGGCAAAAGCAACCGCCGCATTGCGGAAGAATGCTACCTCGCTGTGGCGACTGTTAACAACCACGTGAGTCACTTAACGAAGAAAATGAAAGCAAACGACCGCACGCATACGATTAAGCGGGCGATCGAAGAAGGCTGGATCAACATCTCCCAGTCTCCTGACTCGAAACGGTACTAAAAACACATAACGAATCCCCCGGAGGCAACGCCATGGCTCCGGGGGATTTTTCGTTTCATCTAAGTACGACTTTTTTCAGCCGATGTCGGTAAAATGGGACATGCAGTGGCTCGTGCGGAGCAGCTGCTGCTGGATTGAATAGGCGCTGACTTCCGTTGGCATCGTGGAACGGTCGCGGAATTCGATCACGCCTTCTATTTTTACAGGCCGCACATGCGAGTAGAACAGCCAGACGTTATCGGGCGAGCGCTGGGAGTGAATCGGAAAAGCAAAAATACGGCGCTTTTCATCTATTGGTATAGGTTTGCGGCGAATAAAGCCGGTAAGGTGCTTCACCGCGTCTCCCCGTCCCTGCAGGGAAGAGCCGTTTTCCAGGCAGGCGTAGCTGATAATTGCAGCTGGCGTCTGTTTAACGTAATACCGGGCTCCTCCTTCTTCCCGGACAAGAGCCTTTGCTTCCCCTTCGAAGCACGGCTCAATCGCCTGGGTGTTCGTTGTGATCTGATACGATGGTAAAATGTTCTGTAATGTTGTTTTCAAATGTTATTTATCCCCTTTTAAAGTATTGTGGCCGCAAAGCCCACTGCTCCGCGGTCACAAGACTAAATTACCATAATAAGAATAGGTCGTCCATCGATTTTAGGAGGATATACCTAATCGGCATAAAATTTCTAAAAAAACATCTAAAAAAACATTAAACATGTCAAAACCCCTGCCGATATAAACAGTGTAAGCAGGAAAGACAGACCGGTCAGCGATCGTAGCCGGTGTCCGAATGCCTTACATAAACGCTCCACAAGGACGTGGAGTAAAAAAACAATATGGAGGTTTTATATTATGATTATCAACACGAACGTAAGTGCAATGAACGCTCACCGTCAACTTGGAGCAAACCAGGCAAACATGCAGAACTCAATGGAGAAATTGTCTTCCGGTTCAAGAATTAACAAAGCCGGCGATGATGCAGCAGGTCTTGCGATTTCCGAAAAAATGCGTGCACAGGTTAAAGGCTTAGATCAGGCAAGCCGTAACTCACAGGATGGTATCTCGATGATTCAAACAGCCGAAGGTGCTCTTAATGAGACGCATGATATTCTGCAGCGTATGAGAGAGCTTGCAGTGCAGGCTTCTAACGATACAAACGTTGATCAGGATCGAGATGCTTTACAAAATGAATTTAAAGAATTGGGAAATGAAATCGAAAGAATTAAAGATAACACTCAATTTAACAAGCAAAATCTTTTAGATGGTACTGCAGGAGCAAGTGGGACTGTTAGTATCCAAGTAGGGGCTAACGCTGGAGAAATCACTGAACTTGATTTTACCACATCTGGAGTTAACTTATCTGGAACGGTTGCTGCTATTCAATCAGGAGATATTTCTACATTTAGTGGAGCTCAAGCAGCAATTACAGAATTGGAAGACCAAATTAAAACCGTTTCTGAGGGACGTTCTTATCTTGGAGCTATGCAGAATCGATTAGATTACACTATTACAAACCTTGATAATGCTTCAGAAAATCTTTCAGCAGCAGAATCTCGTGTTAGAGACGTAGACATGGCAAAAGAAATGATGGAAATGACTAAAAATAACATTCTTTCCCAAGCTTCTCAATCGATGCTTGCTCAGGCAAACCAGCAGCCGCAATCAGTACTACAGTTGCTTGGATAATAGTTTTAAAAAAGAAGACTTCGATGAAGTCTTCTTTTTTATTTCATATTAATAATAGTTAATGATCCTTTATAATTGCATAGATTGAACCGATACTAATTATAAAGGTATGAATAAAGGGAGGCACATTATGAAATTTGTTATACAAAGAAAAGTCTATGAGTTTAACAATAAAAAAGAAGCATTACAGTCTATGACAGATTTGGTTAATAACGAATTAAAAAATAAAGATTATTATTTTAGTCATTTTAATGTCGATAAAACATCTGTCTTTGATAGTTATGAACAGTACTTTGAAGAAAATTTTCAATCGGTTGAAAGAGTTGAAGCTGTTTTTAAAACTGCTTCTGAATTTGTCATTGAATCATTACATTCAATGGAAAGCTATTTAGAACGATTATTACCAGAAATTAAGATTTTTGTGGATGAACTTTACAGTAGTGAAGCAGATATTGGATCAAATAAGACTCTTCAGCTATTAGAAGGCATTCAATGGATACATAGAGCCATAAAAAATATAGATCAATTAGAAGTGCGTCCTAAAGATTGGAATAACTTACTGATTTCAGTTACAAGTTTAGAAATGGTTGTGAAAGATATGGAAGAAGTATTTGAGAATCAAGATACAATTGTCTTTGCCGATTTACTGCAATATGAAATCGAACCACTATTAATTGATATTCAAAAACAAGTAACGACAATTATCAATGAGGCAGGAGCTAGAAATGGTACAAATTGAAAATATCAATTATCTTAGAAAAAACTTTCCGGAAGTCAGAAAAGTTACTAAAGACCACTATAAAAATAATGATGTAAATGTAATTAATTCTAAAAAAGATCTTCCAACTTTAACTATAAAGAACGAGGGATACACACTTTATTTACACAGTAAATACGATCCTATTCAAGAAGCTGCAAAACTTGTGAAGCAGTATTCTGAAGAATTAAGCGAAAAGAAAAATGTGTTTTTTTACGGAATAGGGTTAGGATATCATGTCGAGGCGATTAGAAAGCAATATCCACATATTTCTATAACATTGTATGAACCAAACGTTGATGTTTTCCAATGTCTTATGGAAACTAAATTAATTAAAAATTTAGCTGATAAATCTATAAAAGACTTATTTGTGGAAACTTCTGAAGAAAATAGAAATCAATTTCTTCGTAATTTTGCAATGGAAGTAAATGACGATGTTCTTTTGATTACTCTGCCAAGCTATGAGCGGATATTTAAGGATAAAAACAAGAAATTTATGGAAATGTTTACTGATGAAATCAAAAATAAAAGAATGAATCTACGAACAAGCTTTGCCTATGAACAGCGCTGGACGATAAATAGTTTGATGAATTTAAAAGAAACTATCAAAACACCGAATATTTTACATAATGAGAACAAACATATATTTCAAGGAAAGCCGGCAATTATTGTCGCAGCAGGCCCATCTTTGAATGTAGAGTTAGAGCATCTTAAGCATATTAAAATGAATGGACTTGCCTATATTTTTTCTGTGGGTTCTGCTATTAATACATTGGTGGAGTATGGTATTTACCCTGATGCTGCATGTACGTATGATCCTCAATCCCACAATTATAGAGTTTTTGAGAAAACAGTCACTAAACAGGCGGATTGGGAAATCCCTATGATATACGGTACGAGTGTTGGTTTTGAAACACTTCAAAAATATCGGGGTCCTAAAGCGCATATGATAACCAGCCAGGATATGGTATCTTCTTATTTTTATCAGCAGGACAGGCAAAATGAATTAGTGAAAGTGTCAGACGCGCCTTCTATTGCTGTAGTAACCACAGAATTGTTAAATAGGCTGGAGTGCGACCCGATTATTTTTGTTGGACAAAATTTTGCTTATTTAAATAATTCCCACTACGCACAGGGGATTGAATATGAAGGAATGTTAAATGCTGTTCCTGAAAAAATTCTGAATAAATCGATAACTGTAGAAAACGTTCAAGGAGAATTTATATTAACAAATGAAGGTTTTTTAAAAATGAAGATGCAAATGGAGCGGGTGATCGAGGCCTTTCAGAAGATAAATAATTGTACGTTCATTAATACAACTCAGGGTGGGGCAAGAATTGACGGAACAACATTTTTATCTTTGCAGCAAGTAATCAAACGTGAATTAACTGAAAAGCAGATTGTTGTAAACTGGTACGAGTTTTTGGAAGAACCTTTAAAGCCATATGAATTTATGAGTGAAAAAAGGGAAATGGATAAGAGTTTGAAGGAATTAATCGTTATCATTGACCATTTGCAGCAAATTACAAGACAAATAAAGAAACTAATTGATGCTCAGTCGATTCAATTGATACATGATCTATTTAGCAAATTTGATAAATTGCTTAAGAAGTTTAAAAGTCTAGATTTTTACAGAGTGTTTATTTTGCCCATGATACGTGTTCAAAATGAAGTGACAGCTAAACAAGTAGAGGAATTTCGTTTTGAACAGGATACATTTAAAAAGGGAGAAAGAATGGTAAAGGTATTCTCGAACTACTTTAACCATATTGAACAAGTTCTTGAGATGGTAGTACCTGTTTATAATAATGTGATGACAGAAATTGAAGAAGAATCCGAAAAATTATAATTGGAAATGAGTTGAGAATTTAGTGGATATTATAAATAAAACTATTTTAATAACAGGTGGTACTGGTTCATTTGGGAAAATGTTTGTTGCCCGGATTCTAAAGCTGGATGTAAAAAAAGTTATTGTGTTTAGTAGAGATGAACTAAAACAATATGAAATGGCCCAGGAATTTTCGGATACACGACTCCGTTTTTTTATAGGTGATGTTAGAGATAAAGAACGCCTTTATCGTGCCTTTGATGGTGTGGATATTGTAGTCCATGCTGCGGCTATGAAACATGTAGAGGCTTGTGAGTATAATCCATTTGAAGCTGTAAAGACGAATATAAATGGTGCTCAAAATATAATTGAAGCTGCCATCGATCGAGGTGTTAATCGAGTTATTGCATTAAGTACAGATAAAGCTTGCAGCCCGGTTAACTTATATGGCGCAACAAAACTGGCCTCAGATAAACTTTTTGTTGCCGCTAACTCCTATGTTGGCGAGAAAGATACTAAGTTCGCAGTGGTGCGGTACGGTAATGTTGTTGGAAGTCGAGGAAGTGTCGTTCCTTTCTTCAAAAAGATTAGGCATACTGGTACAATGCCAATTACTGATGAGCGGATGACAAGGTTCTGGATTACTCTGGAGCATGGCGTACAATTTGTGTTAGACAGCCTTAAGCGTATGCATGGAGGAGAGACTTTTGTACCGAAAATTCCCAGTATGAAAGTGATAGACCTTGCGCAGGCTGTTGCACCGGAATGTAAAATTGAAGTAGTAGGTATCAGACCTGGAGAGAAATTACACGAAGCTATGATTACCGAGGACGATGCAAGGCGTACGTTAGAATATAATACGTATTACGTTATCCAGCCTGAATTCCCTTGGTGGAGAAGTGAAAATGGAATAGATGGAAAACCTGTTTCTGAAGGATTTGGTTACATTAGTAATGTCAATGAGGAGTGGCTGTCTGTCGAAGACTTACAATTATTAATAGAAGATAAAGAGACTATTAAAAAATAAGGTGAGTAAAAATTTGGAGATGGTTTGATGAATTTTAATAGTGATGAGGAAATTAAACCTATTCGCGAAGCTTATCTCCCTTACGGTAAGCAATGGATAGATGATAAAGATATACAAGCGGTTATCGACGTATTAAAGAGTGATTATTTAACAACAGGACCTGCTGTCAAAAAGTTTGAAGAGTTATTTGCACACTATGTAGGGGCAAAATATGCTGTTTCTTTTTCAAGTGGGACGGCTGCTTTACATGGAGCTTGTTTTGCAGCTGATATTGGTGTTGGTGATGAAGTGATTACGACACCAATGACTTTTGCAGCAAGCGCAAATTGTGTATTATATCAAAATGCGACGCCTGTTTTTGCCGATATATGTGAACATACATATAACCTAGACCCGGTTAAAGTAAAAGAACTTATTAATGAGAAGACAAAAGCGATTATTCCTGTAGACTTCACTGGTCAACCAGTCAACTTAGACGAAATCAACAAAATAGCGAATGATCATAACCTTATTGTCATTGAAGACGCAGCTCATGCTGTTGGAGCAGCCTACAAAGATCACAAAATTGGGGCCATCAGTGATATGACCATGTTCAGTCTTCATCCTGTCAAGCATATTACGACGGGGGAAGGCGGCATAATTACGACAGATAATAAAGAGTACTATGAGAAATTGCTGCAGTTTCGTTCTCATGGCATTACCCGTGATCCAGATAAACTAATGGAAAATGATGGTCCATGGTACTACGAAATGCAATTTTTAGGATATAACTATCGAATGACTGATATCCAGGCAGCTCTTGGAATGAGCCAGTTGGAAAAGCTGGATGAATTTGTGGAGTTAAGAAGAAAGTACGTTTCATTGTACAATGAAGCCTTCTCTAAACTAGAACAAATAAAAATACCTTATCAATCACCTGAGGGCAAGTCTAGTTGGCATCTGTATATCATTCGTTTGAAGCTGGAGACACTAACAGTAGGTCGAAAAGAAATTTTTGAAGCTCTCCAAAAGGAAAACATAGGCGTTAATGTACATTATATACCGGTATACTATCAACCGTACTATCAACAACTGGGATATGAAAAAGGTTTATGTTCTAAAGCAGAGCATTTATATGAAGAAATCATTTCATTACCATTATTTCCTTCCATGGATAAAAAAGATGTAAATGATGTTATAAATGCAGTGAAAAAGATCGTCTTATTATATTCAAGGTAGAAGGTGAAAAAATGAAGATTGTCGCAATTATACAAGCTAGGATGGGATCGACTAGGTTACCAGGAAAAGTTTTAAAAGAAATAAATAATAAGCCTTTGTTAGAATATCAATTTGAGCGTTTAAAACAAACAAAAAAAATAGATCAATTAATCATTGCAACAACAACGAACAAGGCCGATGATCCTATTATTGAATTTTGCAAAAAAAATAATCTGTCTTATTTCAGAGGATCAGAAAATGATGTCCTTTCAAGATATTATGAGGCAGCAAAAAAATACAATGCCGATACTGTTGTTCGTTTAACCGCAGACTGTCCAATTATTGATCCGAGTGTTGTAGATAATATTATTTTAACCTTCGAAAATAATGAACATGACTATGTGTCTAATACATTAAAAAGATCCTATCCAAGGGGAATGGATACCGAAGTATTTGCTTTTGATGCACTAGAAAAAGCTCATAAAAATGCGGATAAGCCATTTGAAAGAGAGCATGTTACTCCATACATTTATTTGAATCCTAAAACATTTCACTTACATAACCTGGAGTATGTAACTGATCAAAGTTCCCACCGGTGGACGGTGGATACAGAAGAGGACTTTTTACTAATTGAAAAGATTCTCGTACATTTCCATGCTGAAGCTAATAACTTCAGCATGGAAGATACACTATCTTATATAAATAAACATCCTGAGCTTAAAGAAATAAATGCAGCCATCGAACAAAAAAAGTTAGGATTATAAACGATGAAAACGGCTGTCATAAGAGTTGATGCTTCTATTGAGATCGGGACAGGTCATGTGATGAGGTGCCTCACGCTGGCAGAAGAATTACATGACAATAGTTATGATATAACATTTATAACAAGTGATCATGAAGGTCATTTGGCTGATTTCATCCAATCAAAAGGTTTTCAGGTTATTAAGCTGAAGAAGCCTTCTAAAGAAAATAGTATCAAAGAGGAGCTTCAACATAGCCACTGGCTGGGAACTTCACAAGAAGTGGATGCTAGAGATGTACTTCATGCAATAGCAGATTTTACCACGATTGATTTAATGGTTGTTGATCATTATGCTATTGACTATCGTTGGGAGCTAATAATTAAAGGTAGGGCAAAGAAAATTTTTGTGATTGATGATTTAGCAGATCGATATCATCATTGCGATCTATTATTAGACCAAAATTTTTACTTAGACATGGAGAAAAGGTATGAAGGTTTAGTAGATAAGCATTGTACATTAATGCTGGGGCCCAAATATGCACTGCTCCGAAAAGAGTTCAAGGAAGCTGGAAAAAAGCTAAAAATTCGAAGTGGAGGGATTCAAAGAATACTGGTTTTTTTTGGAGGTAGCGATCCGACTAATGAAACGACAAAAGCCGTAAAGGCTATAGAAAAAATAGATAAACAAAATATGTACGTTGATGTTGTTGTAGGATCATCTAACCCTAATAAAAAAGAAATCGAGAAACTAGTGAATAAACAGCCATTTATGAATTATCACTGTCAGATTTCAAATATGGCAGAGTTAATGTTAAATGCAGATTTAGCCATAGGTGCTGGCGGGAGCACAACTTGGGAGAGGTGCTATTTAGGATTACCGGCTATTACTATTGGAGTAGCCTGCAATCAGATGGAGATACTACGAGCAGTTGAAAAATCAGGAGCTATTATAAATTTAGGGTATTCTTCGCATGTTTCAATAGAGAATTTGGTAGAGCAAATTAAATCATTATTAAGCAATAACAATACTTTAAAGCAAATGTCAATCCAATCCAGCAAGCTAATTAGCCATTAATTTATTTGGAGGAGGCCAGGGTTATTAGAATAGCTGATTTTAAATTAGTGTCCATTGAAGAAAAACATCTAGAAATTGTTTTAAGGTGGAGGAATTCAAATGAGATTCGGACAATGATGTATACTGATAAAATTATTTCATTTGAAGAACATTGGAATTGGTTTAAGTCTTTTAGGGATTCTAATGAAACTATAATTAAAATTTTATTATATTTAGGTGAACCAATAGGTTTAGTTAATTTTAATAAAATAAACGCCTTTGATAATAAGTGTTATTGGGGTTTTTATATTGGAGCCCTGGACGCTCCTAAGGGAGCAGGCACTATCCTAGGTTACCTGGCTCTTAATTATATATTTGAAACTCAAAGCATTAGAAAAGTCTGTTCTGAAATCATTGGATACAACACACAAAGTATTCAATTTCATCAAAGGATAGGTTTTGTTGAAGAAGGACGTTTAGTGGAACACATTAATAAAGAGAACAAATTTATTGACGTTGTGTTAATGGCACAATTTGAGCATCAATGGAGACATAGTAAAAACAACTTGAAGAAAAAATTAGAAGGAGCAGTTAAATGATGAAAAATGGCCTTACAGTGGAAGGTATAAAGATTGGAGAAAATAATCCTCCTTTTATTATTGCTGAAATGTCAGGCAATCATAATCAGTCTTTGGAACGTGCTCTTAAAATTGTAGAAGAAGCAGCAAAAACTGGTGTTCAAGCTTTGAAGTTACAAACTTATACAGCAGATACTTTAACGTTGGATATTGACAATGAAGATTTTCAAATTCAAGATGCAGAGAATTTATGGAAAGGGAATTCTCTCTACAAACTTTATGAGCAGGCTTATACACCTTGGGAATGGCACGAACCGATCTTTAAGAGATGTCGTGAACTTGGTATGGTTCCATTTAGTTCCCCATTTGATGAGACTTCAGTAGACTTTTTGGAATCATTAGATGTTCCAATGTACAAGATTGCTTCTTTTGAAAACAATCATCTTCCGTTAATTAAGAAAGTGGCAGCAACGGGTAAGCCGATGATTATATCAACTGGCATGGCCTCTATTGCTGAATTAGATGAAACAGTCAGAACAGCAAGGGAAGCAGGCTGCAATGATCTTATACTATTAAAGTGTACAAGCACATACCCGGCAGCTCCGGATAATACAAATATTATAACTATACCTCATATGAGAAAGTTGTTTAACTGTCAGGTTGGATTATCTGATCATACGTTGGGAATTGGTGTAGCGATAGCAAGTGTAGCTTTAGGTACAACCGTTGTTGAAAAGCATTTTACCTTATCCAGAGCTGATGGAGGCGTAGACTCTGCATTTTCTATGGAACCAGATGAAATGAGAAGTTTAGTGAAAGAATCAAAAAGCGCGTGGCAGGCACTTGGCAAAGTGACATATGGACCAACAGAAAAAGAAAAAGCATCGTTGAAGTTTAGAAGATCCATTTATGTATCAAAAGATATAACGGCAGGGGAAGCGTTTTCGAAAGAAAACTTGAAAATCGTTAGACCGGGATATGGATTGGAGCCGAAGTATTTTGAGATGTTATTAGGGAAAAATGCAAAAACTGGATTTAAAAAAGGTACTCCGTTAAATTGGGAAAATATTTAGCAAATGCGTGAATGATTTTTAACGCTATTTTAAAACATGACCAGCCCTTTAAGTGAAACTTCACAAACAATATCAGATATTATTTAACCCAAAGTGATAAAACAATTGAAATTGCTACCCAAAGCAAATTTGGTACATAAACCCTATATTTTACATAAGTTGTGTTCCTCTTTCAGTCCAGGCTTATTCCTGATTTAAAAGAGTTAAAGATGAATGAAAATGTTGTTTGATTCGCATATCATTTTTTATTCTAATTGAAAGAAGGTGCTATGATGGATATTGCTGCATTATCTATGACAATGAGTCAAGGAGAAGTGAAACAACAGGCGTCGGTCTCGATGATGAAGAAAGTGATGGGGCAGGCAGGTGAACAAAATGAAGCTCTAAAAAAGCTGATGGAATCAGCGGATGTGCAAAAGATAGAGCAAGCAGCCCAGCCGCATTTGGGAGGAAGTATTGATTTTAAAAAATAATAGAGGATGTGTAGAACAGCCTATGCGAACAAGTATTAACAAGATGCAGAAAAAGAAATAGGATACATGACATATTATTCATTAAATAATACTTTTCAATTAGAAGATTGTCATTTTTGTAGAAAAAAGGTATTTATCTATCTCAAGATAAGACAAAAAGGAAGAAGGAATGACCTATGAGTGAGGGGATTTCAGGATTCAGCGATGCGGTACAGTTTTGGAAGAAAGCAGTCATGGAAGAACAGAAAGTGACTCCTATTGAGCAGGCTGATAAAAAAGTCGTCCGTCCCGGTATTGAAAAGGGCTATGACGCTATTTTATTATCCAATACTGTGAGCGAAGGAAATAAGCTGATGAGGCATACGAGCCTGGAGTTTTCCCTGCATGAAGATCTGCACCGGACGATTGTTAGAATAGTAGACCGTGATACAAAAGAATTGATCCGCGAGATACCGCCCGAAAAATTTATGGATATGGCAGCGGCATTTATGAAACAGGCAGGATTAATTGTGGATGAGAGTGTTTAAAATACAACGAAAACCTCAGCTGATCAGTTGGGGTTTTGTTATATGCGAAATACATAGCCGTCCGAATACTTTTTTTACAGCAAAAGGTTTAGTTTATCGCTGTGCAGACCGATAAAGAGAGTAGAGTTCGAGAACGAGAGGATGAAATGAGATGGCGATGAACCGGGTTACCGGCTTTGGATCCGGAATGGATATTAATCAGATGGTAAAAGATCTTATGCGCGCCGAGCGGATGCCGATGGATAAGCTCACGCAGAAAAAAACAACGATTGCGTACCAAATGGAGGAATACCGCAGCGTAAACCGCATGTTTAACGATTTTCGCACGAGTACCTTCGATACCGTCATGCGTGCTTCCAATATGCAGGCACGTACGGCGGCTTCAACGAACGATACCCGGGTAACATCAACAGCTAACGCCGAGGCCGGAAATTCCAGCTACCAGCTCAGCGAAGTCCGTGAGCTGGCGAAAGCGGCTTCGTTAACAACCTCGGCGCGGGTTGGGGATGAAACGTTTAAAAGCACCGCCAGCCTTGGTTCGCAAAGCTATGCAGCCAATGCGCCGGAATGGAAATCGGGCGTCACGCAGAAAGAAACGCTGCGCGTCGATGGTACCCAAACCACATTTACGGTATCAAAAGACAATCTGAAAACAGATGCAGCCGGCGACATGATTGTAAAAGGAAGAAATCAAAACTACGAAGTCGTTACAGGCGATGCGCCGCTTACAGCTAATCAAGTTCGCGTTACTTTTGCCGGAGACGGCAGCAGCATGGAGCTGGAATTCGGCAAAGCCCCGGCAAGCGGTGATGTCAACGTTGATTATCTTACAACGAGTGCCACGCAGACATTTAATCCGACCGCAGCCCAGTCAACTTTCTCGATTGGAAAAGGTTCAATAGATCCGGCGACTCTTGATATCCGCATAGGCGGCGGAGGGCCGTTAACGATTGTTACGGATCCCGATCAGACGCTCCAGGCAGGTGAAGCCTACTTAAATAGTGCCACCGGACAGATCCGCCTGTCGGAAGCTACGACGGAAGCCTTAGAGGTAAACTACACCCAGCAGTATGAAACCGGGTCGATTTCCACCTTTAACGCGGAAGGCAAAGAAGTGAAGGAACAGTTTATTATCCAGAGCGGCCAGTCGCTTGATCAGGTTATGACGGCGGTACGTAATTCAAAAATAGGCGTGCAGGGCTTTTACGATCAATTTACCGGAAATATTTCCATGAACCGTTCTGAAACCGGGAAATTTAATCCGGAAGGTCCCGAAATGACGTTTGAAGGAAACTTTTTTCAAAATACGCTTGGACTGGGCAGTGCCAACTATACCGATGCCTCAAATGCAAAGTTCACGTTGAATGGAATGGATACAGAGCGCACGTCCAATACATTTACCGTTAATGGCATGACGATGACATTAAAGGATACGTTCACCGCTGCGGAAGGCGCGGTCACGCTTTCTTCCACTGTTAATACGGAAGGAGTGTTTGATACCGTTAAAGGGTTTGTAGATGAATACAATAAAATGCTGGAAACGATCAACGGCAAGCTGAAGGAAACCGTAAACCGAGATTATCCGCCTCTCACCGATGAACAGCGCGCGGAGCTCAGCGAGTCAGAAATTGAGAAGTGGGATAAATTGGCTCAAAGTGGCATGATCCGTAACGATCGCATTATCAGTAATGCGATGACAACGATCCGTAACGATCTCTATGGATCAGTCAACGGCTCGTCTTTTGAAAATTTAACGTCGCTCGGTATTACAACAACGAGAAACTATATGGACGGCGGCAAGCTGGAGATTGATGAAACGAAGCTCCGTGCTGCGATTGAGTCTGATGCTGAAGGTGTGTTTAACGTGTTTGCCGCTAACGGAGAGACGAAGGACGAGCAGGGTGTTGCCCGGAGGATGCGTGACAGCCTCGATACCGCAATCACGCAGATTGCCGAGCGGGCCGGCGGGTTAAAAGGAAAAGTACAAAACAATCAGTTTACGCTCGGGCGGGAGCTTATGAATACGGATGACCGTATCAGCGATTTTGAGCGCAAGCTGACGATGATTGAAGACCGCTACTGGAGGCAGTTCAGCGCAATGGAAAAGGCGATGTCTGCGGCAAATAACCAGTCCAACATGATCTTTTCGATGTTTAACAGCAACCAATAATAAAACAGCACTACGTCTGGGAGGACAGTACACATGGCATTTAACCAAGCACAGGACCTTTATAAAAAAAATATGCAGGCTGCGGGACCCTCTAAGCCGCTTGCTTCCGTCAGTACGATGGCAAGAGAAACAAAAGCCCCGGCTCCGTCTCTGAATGCTCCATCGCAGGCGTATAAAAATCAGTCGGTACAGACCGCATCCAAGGGAGATTTAACGCTGCTGCTGTATAACGGCTGCCTGAAATTTATCAGCCGGGCAGAGACCGCGATCATAGCAAAAAATCCGGAAGAGCGGCACACGTTTATTATGAAAGCCCAGGACATTATCCGCGAGTTGATGATCACACTTAGAACAGACAGCGATGTGGGCAAAAATATGATGCAGCTGTATGACTTTATTTTATCCCGTCTGAAAGATGCCAACGTAAACAATGATCCAAAGGCACTCCAGGAGGCAGCCGGGCTTGTAACGGACTTCCGCGATACGTGGAAGGAAGTAATGAAACTCGACCGCCAGCAGCGTTTCGGCAGCGGAGGCCAGGCATGATTGAGGCTTTGTATGAAGAAACAAAGCAGCTCCACGACTTAGTTACCGGTGAGGCTCCTGAAGGAGAAGCTGACCGCGAAGCTTATTTAGAGCGCGTGAATGAACATTTGTCCAAACGGGATACGCTTCTTGCCAACGTTTCTGCATCGGGAACGTTTACACCAGAAGAACAAAAGCTCGGTGAAGAAATGACAAAAATGAATCAAATCATTGATGCCCATATGGAAAATGTGCTCGAACGCTGGAAAAAAGACGTGCAGCAGCTTAAAGCGAAAAAGCAGTCCAACAAGCTTTACCAGAACCCTTATGCAGAACCGGCTTCTGACGGCGTATTTTTTGACCAGAAGAATTAATAGAATTTTTATAAGTATAAAATAACGAAACAAATAGGCGGCGACTCAGGCAGAACAGCCATCGGTGAAGATAAAGAGGGCTCTTTCCTCTTTAGCTGAGGCATGGCCTGCCGAAAGCGTCCGCCTGAAAAAGTCTATACCTTTCCAACAACACAAAAAACCTGCCCATTCCGGAGCAGGTTTTTTGCTTTTTTTTCAGCAGGCAGGCGTGATAGGGTTAAGGCAAAGGGGGGGATCAGGCGATGGCGAAATCATTGGAACGGGCGGAGCTGGATTTTCTGGCTACATACTCCGCTCTGCTTGATACGTTGGAGGATGGATTCAGTTCGGTAGCGTATTTCTACCGGGAAGAGTTTGAAGAAAGCGGGGACCGCCTTCTGTTGCAAATGCTCGACAGCGTACTGCCTTATTCACCGGAAAACATGACGATGGCGCATATTTTATCCGAACGCGGGGAGCATCAGCACGTATTAAAACAGTTTTATCAGGCGACAGCGGAAGCGGAGAAAAAGCTGGAAGGAAAGAACCGTCATGAAAAGATCACGTACATGAGTACGGTGCTGCTGCCGGTATTCCAGCGCTGGAAGCTGTTAGTGGACGGCCTGCAGACGCAGGAGGATTAATCTATGTATTCGGGGGGAGATAGAGGCGCTGTCTGGTTTTTACTATAACAGGAAACAGAGAGTCTGCCTGTTTCCCTATGTAAAAGAAACGTTCCGCAGTATGCTGCTGGCGTGTCCGTACGTTACGTACGGCATCCGTTCGACGAAATTAAGACTCTTTCTAGAATAAACTTCCATCAATATGGGTATAGAGTACATGTGGTAACGAACGAAAAAACGTGATTTCAAAAGGAGTGTCCGTATTGGATAGTAAACTTTACATCAACGGAGAATGGAAAGAAGGATCCAAGGAACGCTTTGACGTACTTGATCCCGGCACAGGTGAGAAAATCGGCACCGCAGCCAATGGCGGCAGCAAAGAAACAGACGAAGCCATTGAAGCGGCGAATGAAGCATTTAAAACATGGTCCAAAACAACGGCCGGCGAACGGGCTGAATATATGAAGAAAATCCACCAGCTTATGCTTGAAAAGAAAGATGAGCTCGGTGAACTGATTACGAAAGAAATGGGAAAGCCCCTGCATGAAGCAAAAGGGGAAATTGAATACGCCGCTTCCTTTATTGAATGGTTTGCTGAAGAAGCGAAACGCGTATACGGCGAAACAATTCCGGCGAGCTCTACGGAAAAACGGATTATGGTTATCCATCAGCCGGTCGGCGTTGTGGGTGCGATCACGCCGTGGAACTTCCCGCAGGCAATGGTCACCCGTAAAGTGGCGCCGGCGCTCGCTGCAGGCTGCACTGTAGTCTTAAAGCCGGCAGAAGACACACCGCTGTCCGCGTTTAAATTCGCGGAAATCTGCGAAGAAGCCGGACTGCCGAAAGGCGTATTTAACTTAATCAGCGCCGACAGCGGTTCGGAAATCGGCGAAGCGATGATGAGCAATAAAGCTGTCCGCAAAGTAACCTTCACCGGCTCCACCGAAGTCGGCAAAATCCTCATGAAACAGGGTGCGGATCATATGAAGAAACTTTCGCTTGAGCTGGGCGGCCACGCACCGATTATCGTACTCGATGATGCAGATGTGGATAAAGCCGTCACCGGTACACTTGCATCGAAATTCCGCAATGCCGGGCAGACATGTGTGTGCGGCAACCGGGTTTACGTGCAGGAAGGCATTTACGATGAATTCGTAGAAAAATTCCAGAAGAAAGTCGCAGAGCTGAAAGTCGGCAACGGCTTTGACAAAGTCGATATCGGTCCGCTGATTAACAAAGACGGCTATGAAAAAGTAGAGCGTCACGTGAAAGATGCGGTCGAGCAGGGCGCCAAGGTTGTTCACGGCGGCGATGGCTACGAGCAGGACGGCGCTTATTTCTACAACCCGACCGTGCTGAAAGATATTAATCACGATATGGTGATTATGAATGAAGAAACGTTCGGTCCGGTAGCGCCGATCCAGAAAATCTCCACCGATGAAGAAGGCGTGCGTCTTGCCAACGATTCTCCGTTCGGTCTTGCTTCCTACTTCTTTACTGAAAGCATGAGCCGCGGCATGAAAGTAGCCGAAGGACTTGAATTTGGTATTGTCGGCTGGAATGACGGCGCGCCGTCTGCCGCCCAGGCACCATTCGGCGGCTGGAAAGAAAGCGGTATGGAACGTGAAGGCGGCCACCAGGGACTGGAAGCATTTCTTGAAACTAAATATATTTCCATGGGATTGTAAAAAAACCGGGCGCTTCGATCATGAAGCGCCTTTTTCTGTGTATAAGGTCCTGAGCCCTTGTTCCGAAGGGAAATTTTTAAAAAATAAATGCCCTTTTTTTAAAATTTCTTTTGGGTTTAAGAAGGTATATAAGAGTGGAATAGAGAAGTGTAGTAACAACCGAGAGGAGGAGTTTACTAGTGAATTACAACATTCGTGGTGAAAACTTAGAGGTGACTCCCGCATTGAAAACATATGTGGAGAAAAAAGTAAGCAAGCTTGAGAGGTATTTTGATACTACCCCGGTTGCAGATGTTCACGTAAAGCTTCAAAAGCAAAACAGCGACAGCATTATTGAGGTGACGATTCCAATGCCGCAGCTATTACTGCGTGCCGAAGAAAATCATGCCGATATGTACGCGGCTGTGGATCTTGTAGTGGAAAAGCTGGAAAGGCAGATTCGTAAGTACAAAACAAAAGTAAACAGAAAATTCAGACAAAACGGCAGCGTCAAGCAGCTGTTTAATAACAACATGGAAGCCCTGCAGGAGCAGGTATCCCAAAATGGGGACCCGTCCAACGCAGAATTTCCTGAAAATCCGGTCGATGATCTTGAAGTCGTCCGCACGAAGCGCTTTAATTTAAAGCCGATGGATGCAGAAGAAGCGATTCTGCAGATGGACATGCTCGGCCACAATTTCTTCGTTTTCTCCAACGCAGTAAACGGAGACACAAGCGTTGTCTACAAACGTAAAGATGGAAGATACGGGCTGATTGAGCCTGAATAAATAAACAGCCGGACAGCAGACATGCTTCCGCACAGACAGGAGTCCTTTCGGGGGCTCCTTTTTGCATCCCGTTTTTAATTGTAAGCTCCTATTGAAACTGATAGAATAATATAAGGTATGAAGAAAAATAATTGATACTATAAGTACTCGATTTTCCTCTGCTGCACAGGCAGGAAATATATATGGACAATCGATTCTATTTCCCAGAAGGGGAAGAGAGGACGATGATGAACAAATGATGGGCATGCTTAAAAAAGTAATAGGAGACACCGACCAGCGCCACGTAAAGAAAATGCAGAAAACAGTGGAGGCAGTGGAATCCTTTGCTGACGATATGAAAAAACTGAGTGATGACGGCCTCCGTACCAAAACGGAGCAGTTTAAAAAAGACTATGCGGACGGAAAATCGCTTGACGATCTCCTCCCGGAAGCTTATGCCGTTGTCCGGGAAGCAGCAACCCGCGTCTTAAAAATGACGCCGTTCCCGGTACAGATTATGGGTGCGATTGTCATGCACCGCGGCAACATTGCGGAAATGAAAACCGGTGAAGGTAAAACGCTCGTAGCCACCATGCCGGTGTACCTGAATGCGCTCGCAGGAAAAGGCGTGCACGTGGTTACCGTGAACGACTACCTTGCCCGCCGGGACAGCGAAATGATGGCGCCGCTTTATGAATTTCTAGGCATGCAGGTCGGCCTGAACCAGAAAGGCATGACAAAGGACGAAAAGCGCGAAGCGTACAATTTTGATATTACGTACAGCACAAACAACGAGCTCGGCTTTGACTACCTGCGTGACAACATGGTTCTTTACAAAGAGCAGATGGTCCAGCGCCCGCTCAACTTTGCGGTTGTCGATGAAGTCGACTCGATTTTAATTGATGAAGCGAGAACGCCGCTCATTATTTCCGGTACCGCGGAGCAGTCAACGAAAATGTATGCAACCGCCAATACGTTTGTGCGCCGCCTGGAACTGGAGACGGATTACACGTACGATGAAAAAACGAAAAACGTTCAGCTCACAGAAGAGGGCGTGAACAAGGCGGAATCTGCTTTTCAAATTGAGAACCTGTATGACCAGCGCCACGTGCAGCTGATTCACCATATTAACCAGGCGCTTAAAGCACGTGTCGCGATGCACCGCGATTCCGACTATGTGGTCGAAGACGGCAACGTCGTCATCGTTGACCAGTTTACCGGCCGGTTAATGAAAGGCCGCCGCTACAGCGACGGGCTTCATCAGGCAATTGAAGCAAAAGAGGGAATGGAAGTTCAGAAAGAAAGCATGACGCTCGCCTCGATTACGTTCCAGAACTACTTCCGGATGTACCAGAAGCTTGCCGGGATGACCGGTACGGCCAAAACAGAGGAAGAAGAGCTCAAGGACATTTACGGAATGAGCGTTACCTCCATTCCGACAAATAAACCGATCGACCGGACGGACAGCCCGGATCTTATTTTCAAATCCAAAGCCGGCAAGTTCAAAGCGGTTGTGAATAAAATTGAAGAATTGTACAAAACCGGCCAGCCGGTGCTCGTCGGTACGGTAAGCGTGGAAACATCCGAGCTTGTCGCAAACCACCTGCAGAAGCGGCGCGTGCCGCATCACGTACTGAACGCAAAGAACCACGAAAACGAAGCAAGAATTATTGAAAACGCCGGCCAGCGTTCCGCTGTGACCATTGCGACAAACATGGCCGGACGCGGAACCGATATCAAACTCGGTGACGGCGTACGTGAGCTCGGCGGACTGTTTGTGCTTGGTACCGAGCGTCACGAAAGCCGACGGATTGACAACCAGCTGCGCGGACGTGCCGGACGCCAGGGGGATCCGGGTGCATCCCAGTTCTTCCTGTCTATGGACGATGAGCTGATGCGCCGGTTCGGATCCGATAACATGCGAAGCATGATGGACCGCCTCGGCATGGAAGAAGACCAGCCGATTGAAAGCAAGCTCGTCAGCCGCGCGGTGGAACAGGCCCAGAAGCGGGTGGAAGGCTCCAACTTTGATGCCCGTAAACAGGTCCTGCAGTATGACGATGTGATGCGCGAACAGCGTGACGTCATTTACAAGCAGAGAATGGAAGTACTCGAGTCCGATAACCTCAGCGCGATCGTGAAAACGATGATCGGTACGGTCATTGAACGAACCGTCCATATGTACACGCCGGAAAATGAAGTGCATGAAGACTGGGATCTGGAAGGTCTGACGCATTACCTGAGCGGTACCGTGCTTTCCATGGATGATCTGAAAGTAAAAGACATCGAAGGACTGGATTCCGAAGAGATTATTGATAAAGTCAAAGGTATTGTGATGACGAAGTATGATGAAAAAGAAACAGAACTTTCCGCGCCGACGATGCGCGAATTTGAAAAAGTTATAATGCTGCGTGGAGTGGACCGTAAGTGGATGAACCACATTGACCAGATGGACCAGCTCCGCCAGGGTATTCACCTGCGGGCGTATGGCCAGAACGATCCGCTCCGTGAATACAAGTTCGAAGGCTTCAACATGTTTGAAGACATGATTGCTTCAATCGAAGAAGAGGTAGCCACCTACGTAATGAAAGCCCAGGTGAACAACAACCTGGAGCGTAAAGAAGTGGTCTCCCAGAACCAGGCGGTTCACGGAGAAACAGACCGCTCCGCCGCCGCGAAAAAGCGGCCGGCCCGAAACACCGAGGATGTAGGAAGAAACGACCCCTGCCCATGCGGCAGCGGCAAAAAATACAAAAACTGCCACGGCCAGGAAGATACGAAAGCTCAATAAATAATTCAAGGGGAGGAAAGGCGGACGAGTCTCCTCCTCTTTTTTTTCAGGCTTCTATAGAAACAACGATAAGGAAAAGGGGAATTACAATGGAAATCGCAGACATTCGTAACGAATTATCAAAAATGAGCAAGGTGCTCGACGACTTTAGGGGGTCTCTTTGACCTTGCTGCCAAAGAAGAGCGTATAGCAGAACTGGAAGAAAAAATGACGTACCCGGACTTTTGGGACGACCAGAACAATTCGAAAAAAGTCATTGACGACGTGAATGGTTTAAAAGAAACGGTCCATGGTTTTAAAGAGCTCGAAGAGGAGCTTGAAAACCTGGAAGTGTCCTACGGTCTCGTCAAAGAAGAGCCGGAAGAGGATTTAAAAAAAGACCTG
The DNA here is from genome assembly GCF_059510535.1 of Sinobaca sp. TMA16-18. NCBI lineage: Bacteria > Bacillati > Bacillota > Bacilli > Caryophanales > Sporolactobacillaceae > Sinobaca > Sinobaca sp. TMA16-18. The sequence goes on from NZ_JCAKFM010000009.1 coordinate 52,470, forward strand.
GACGACGGCATGAGTGCCCTGCGCCGGGCGATCAGTGATTATGAGCTGCAGATGCTCCTCAGTGAACCGTATGATAAAAATAACGCGATCCTGGAGCTGCATCCAGGCGCAGGCGGAACCGAGTCCCAGGACTGGGCTGCCATGCTGCTGCGGATGTACAAGCGCTGGGCGGACCTGCGTCACTTTTCCGTCGATATGCTCGATTACCAGCCGGGCGACGAAGCCGGCGTGAAAAGCGTGACGCTTCTCATCAAAGGACGCAACGCCTACGGCTACCTGAAAGCGGAAAAAGGGGTGCACCGCCTCGTACGAATTTCGCCGTTTGATTCTTCCGGACGCCGCCACACGTCGTTTGTTTCGTGTGAAGTGATGCCGGAAATGGACGACGATGTAGAAATTGAAATCAACACCGAAGATTTAAAAATAGATACGTACCGCGCGAGCGGTGCCGGCGGACAGCACGTCAATACGACCGATTCCGCTGTCCGGATCACCCACCTGCCGACCAATGCAGTCGTCACCTGCCAGAACGAACGCTCCCAGATCAAGAACCGCGAGCAGGCGATGAAAATGCTGAAAGCGAAGCTCTACCAGTTGAAGCTGAACGAACAGCAGGAGGAAATTGATGAAATCCGCGGCGAACAAATGGAAATCGGCTGGGGCAGTCAGATCCGTTCGTATGTGTTCCATCCGTATAATATGGTCAAAGACCACCGCACCAATTTTGAAGTCGGCAATACCGGCGGCGTGATGGATGGAAAAATAGATCCCTTTATTGATGAATACCTGCGTTACAGCATGAAAGCATAAAGGAGGACATTGGATATGGATTTAGGGCTGAAAGGAAAAGCCGTAGTAGTACTGGCTTCGAGTAAAGGACTTGGGTTTGCAACCGCCTCTTTGTACGCAGCTGAAGGTGCGAACGTTATGCTTGCCGGTCGCACCGAAGACAGCCTTGAAGAAGCGGCTGCCGCTGTAAAAGGAGAAGGTTCCGTATACTGGCAGGTGTGTGACGTGACCAGGCCGGAGGACATTAAGCAGCTGATGAAAGAAGCAGAGATGAAGCTGGGCGGCATTGATGTGCTGATCAATAACACCGGCGGGCCGCCGGCGGGCGACTTCGAAGACATGGAAGATGAAGACTGGCAGTATGCGTTTGAGCTGACGCTGTTCAGCTATATCCGTGCCATACGGGCTGCACTGCCGCTTCTCAAAAAAAGCAGGGGGCGGATCGTCAATATTGCCTCTTCTTCGATTAAACAGCCGGTCGATCACCTGCTGCTGTCCAATACGTTCCGCTCCGGCATTGCCGGTTTTTCCAAAAGCCTGGCGATCGAATTTGCGCCGCACGGCATCTTAATTAATACCGTCGGTCCGGGAAAAATAGAAACCGGCCGGATGAGAAGCCTGCTTGAAAAGAATGCCTCCCGACAGGGCGTGGCGGTTGAAGAAGTGAAAGAAAAAAGCGAAGCCGCGATTCCACTTGGGCGTTTCGGCATGCCGGAAGAGTTTGCCAGGCAGGTCGTGTTTCTCGGTTCGCCGGCCAATACCTATACAACCGGCCAGATCCTTCTCGTCGAAGGCGGAGCGGTCAGCGCTTATTAGTTCATGAAGATCCCCTGCGTTTTTATTATAGAAAAGCAGGGTATAAAGGAAGCAATAAGACAATTGAATAGAGAGGGGTATTATTATGAAAAAAGCATTGCTGGCTGTTGCAGGAGGATCCATGTTTATGCTTGCAGCCTGTGGCGGAGGAGGCGGCGACGAAGAAGATACGACGGCGGCTCCGGAACAGCTGTATCAACAGAGCTGTGCGACCTGTCATGGCGAAAACCTGGAAGGCAATAATGGCCCGGCACTCGATGGCGATCTCGATGAAGGCCACGTACTTACGATGATTGAAAACGGCGGCGACGGCATGCCGGCTGGATTATTGGAGGGCGCGGAAGCAGAAAGTGTTGCAACCTGGGTTGCTGAGCAGTAGTATATAAGTAACGGTTAAAGAATGGAGAGGCCTCTCTCCTTCTTTTTTTGTTTACTTACCAGGTATTTAGACCTGATCTTTACCTCCTTTTTCATCCTCTGCTTTCCCACACGCATTTCTTTCCTGTAAGAAACCCAATGTTGCAACGTACGCAGTATGTATTTTAAAAAGAGGTGAGGCGCTATGTAAGAGGAGCGGCGTATTAAGTATGGCCATTGTTCCTTCGTCCAGTAAAAAATAGGAAGTGACTGCATGGAAAAACGAATCTCCTGCTTTAAACCAAAGGGTCCTTTAAAAAACACAGCGCTGCATAAAAAACGGATCTGCTTCACCGCCGCCGCGGTCTGCCTGTTTGTTTTTGCCGGGCCGGAGCCTGCCGCAGGGAAAAAGGTTATTGTCCGCCCGCCGGTACCGGCAGAGCATGTAAGAACAGAAGCGGCGGTATTTTCCGATTCGACGGTTTCGGTCCAATCCTTTTCCGCCCCTGTCACAGCAGAAGAGTCCTCCGGATTTGTCCGTCCGGCAACCGGCCGGGTCACGTCGGAATATGGTCCGCGTAACGGCCGTATGCATCACGGTATTGATATCGGGCGGGGCGGGCGCATCAATGTCCCTATTACAGCCGCAGCCGCCGGTACGGTAGTGGAAGCCAAATACCGCAACGGGTACGGCAATACCGTGATGGTATCCCATAGGATGAATGGCAGGGAGATGATGACGCTTTATGCCCACCTTGCGTCCATCGGTGTGACAGCCGGCCAGACAATAGACCAGGGAGATACACTCGGCCTAATGGGTAATACAGGCGCTTCGAGAGGGCCGCACCTTCATTTTGAAATTCATGAAGGCTTCTGGGATACGCAGAAATCCCGTTCCGTGAACCCGCGTAAATATGTTACTTTTTAAGCAGAAAGAGAGACTGTCCCAAAATTTACTCTGTAGACTGTATTCTTCGTTTTACCAATAATAAGAGAAGCCGGACGAAAACCCTCGTATTCCTTCCAAAAGGAATACGAGGGTTTTTACATACAGCGAGGGTCCTTTCTTTTGACAACAGGGTAAAACAAAACCATAAAAAAGGACCAGGCGGGGACTCAGGCAGACCAGCCATCGGTGAAGATAAAGAGGTCGACCTTTTCCTCTTTAGCTGAAGCATGGCCTGCCGAAAGCTTCCACCTGGATAAACCTCTGCCTTTTTTTAGATTCTGATAGAGGTGTTTCATTTTTTAACAGTCCGTTTAGGACAGCCCCGCTCTTTTGTTAAGTAAGAATAGCCTTCAATGCTTCAACAACCGTAAACACATCCTCATCGGTGCTGAACGGTCCGAGGCTGAAGCGGACAGATCCTGCACCTTCCTTGTCTGTCAATCCGAGTGCGCGGAGCGTCGCGGATAATTCAACTGAGCCGCTGTGGCAGGCAGCGCCGGTGGAGGCAGCCAGAAACGGCATCTGCTGGAGAAGGTCCTGCCCGGTGATGCCGGTAAAGCGGACATGAAGCGTGTTGGGAAGCGTATGCACCGGATGGCCGTTACGGTGCACTCTTAGCGGGAAGTTCTGCTGCAGCAGTTCCCAGAATAAGTCGCGCCGCCGTTTTACCGCGGTCATATCAAAGGAAGCCGCATCCGTGCAGGCTTCACCGAGCGCGGCGGTAAACAGTACATTTTCCGTCCCGGCCCGACGTCCTTTTTCATGAGGAGCCCCGTGCAGAAGCGGCGGGAGAGCTGCTGTTTTTCGCATATATAATGCGCCTATACCTTTCGGGGCATATATTTTATGACCGGCTATCGTTAAATAGTCAACGCCGAGCTCATCGACATTGACAGGTACTTTGCCGAGCGACTGGGAAGCGTCGCTATGAAACGGAATCCCAAACCGGTGTGCTATTTCGCTGATTTCTTCAATCGGCTGGAGGGTTCCCGTCTCGTTATTGGCATGCATGACGGAAATGAGCGCCGTGTCTTCGGTAATAGCAGCTTCAATATCGAACGGATGAACACGGCCGAAAGAATCTGTTCCGACATAAGTAACGGACGCTCCCTGCTTCTCCAGATACCGGCACGGTTCCAGTATGGCGGGGTGTTCAATCGTCGTCGTAATAATATGGCACGGTTTTGTTCCGCAGCGCTCAAATATCCCTTTTAGCACATGGTTGTTCGCTTCGGTTCCGCCGCTCGTAAATATAAGTTCGTCCGGATCGGCTCCAATAAAGGCAGCCACACGCGTCCGTGCGGTCTCAACCGCCTGTTTCGCTTCGGTTCCAGCCCAGTGGGAGGCGGAAGGGTTGCCGTAGGAACGCTCCATCCAGTAGGAAAGAACGTTTTTTACATTGGGGGAAAGCGGAGTGCTGGCATTGTAATCCATATAAACCTGATGCATGATAGATCCCGCCTTTCTATAATATCTAGTATTCATATTTTAGCATACGCCCTGCAGGCAGATATCTGGAAAGTGGGGATATTTTCATTTGTTACATGCTTCTTTCATGCTAGAATAAAGGAAGTATGTTCATCGTAATGGAGGATACATAGACCGGCCGGCGCGAATACTGCAAAGACAGCACCCACAGCACATAATGGAGTGGATTATATATGGGATGGAATAAAAAAGCGGCCGCGGCGCTCACAGGAGCTGCGCTGGTCGTGGGAGCAGGAGGCGTCGTTATAGGCGCCAATCTGCCGGGTACCGATTCTGGTTCATCCGGCAGCACGAACCAGGCCTCTACCGGAAATGGACACATGGAAGACATGGAGCGGTTCGAGCAGGTGTATAACACAATCAGTGAAGATTACATGGATGAAGTGGACTCCGGCCAGCTGATGGAAGGAGCTATGGAAGGAATGATCGAAGAACTGGGCGATCCCCATTCCTCCTACATGAATCAGGAAATGGCAGATGAATTTACCCAGTCGCTGGAATCTTCTTTTGAAGGAATCGGGGCAGAAGTCAGCCTCGTGGATAATACCGTCACAATTGTGGCGCCATTCAGGGATTCCCCGGCGGAACAGGCAGGCCTGCAGCCTAACGACCAGGTGCTCGAAGTTGACGGGGAGTCGACGGAAGGTGAAACCCTTAACGAAACGGTACTCCGCATCCGCGGCGAGCAGGGGACGGAAGTTACGCTTACCGTGCAGCGTTCGGGAAGCAGTGAACCTTTTGATGTTGTAGTTGAGCGTGATGAGATTCCTGTAGAAACCGTACAATCTGAAATCATAGAAGAAGACGGCGTCCAGGTCGGTCATCTTGCGTTAACCTCTTTCGGAGAGAGTACGGCTTCTGAATTTGAAGAACAGCTTGCCTCCCTGGAAGAAGAAGGCATGGAGGCGCTCGTTATCGATGTGCGCGGCAACCCGGGCGGCTTTTTAAATGCCGTGGAGGAAATAGGTGAGCTCGTTATCGCAAGCGACAAGCCGCTCGTGCAGATTGAAGACCGCAATGAGCAGGTGGAGGAATTTACGAGTGATCTTTCCGAACCGAAAGACTATCCAATTGTCGGGGTGATTGATGAAGGAAGCGTTTCTGCTTCCGAGATTCTGGCAGGTGCCTTAAAAGAAGCCGGCGGCTATGACCTGGTCGGCCAGAAGACGTACGGAAAAGGAACCGTTCAGCAGTCGATGGAGCTTGGGGACGGCAGTCAGCTGAAGCTGTCGATGTTTAAATGGCTCACACCTGACGGAAACTGGGTGGACGGCGAAGGCGTAGAGCCGACAATCGAAGCCGAACAGCCTGATTACTTTACTTCTGCGGCACTTGATCCGGAGAATCCATTGGAACCCGACCAGGTAGGCGAAGAAATCGAAACCGCCCAGTCGATGCTGCAGGGACTCGGCTATGAGCCGGGCCGCTCCGACGGGTATTTCAATGAGGAAACCGAAGCAGCCGTACAGGCTTTCCAGGAGGAAGAGGATCTGGAAGCAAGCGGCATTATTGATGAGGAGACAGCAGAAGCGCTGAACCAGGCCCTGCTCGAAAATATCCGTGATCCGGAAAACGACGATCAGCTTGAGCGTGCCCTGCAGGAAGCAGCCGAGCAGTCATCTGAATAAACAAACTGCAGGCAGGGCGTGTCCTGCCTGTTCTTTTCTTCATGAATACAGAAGGTTTACCAACTAAGTCAAAGGATAGGAAAGGAAGGTGCTTCATTGGACTGGACAATGTGGTTATGGGAAATAGCGAGGGCCATTGGCTGGTTTTTCGCCAATCCTCTTACATATGTGATTATCGGAGCGGCACTATTGATAGGTTCGAAAAGAGTAAAACAGGAACGGAAAGATTTTAAAACGAGGCTGTACCCACCGCTTTATGATGTGCTTGTTTCTGTCGGGCCGGGCATTCTTTACGGCCTGCTTATATCGGTGCTGATTCTTATTTCAGGGCTTTTCGTGCCATTGGAAGTACTTGTCCTGGCAGGGCTGTTATGGATTCTGTTTATTGTCACAGGTCTCCTGCGCTTTGCCACACCGGCTCACGTGTTTGGACTGAGCCTAATAGCCGCGTATGTGGTTCCGCTTGTCTGGAACCCGTCCAGCGGCTTCTGGGGCGGTGCAGTGTCGTCCCTGGAAGCAGCGGACCTGCGTCCGGTGCTCGTACTGATCGCACTGCTCGTTCTCGGAGAAGGGCTGCTTCTGCTTCGCACAAAGCGCCATCATACTTCTCCATATTTGTTTAAAACCCCGCGCGGAAAATGGCAGGGGGCCCACCGCTTAAAGCGTGTATGGCTGCTTCCTGCATTTATTCTCGTACCGGGAGACGCGCTTCAGGCCGCAGGCTGGTGGCCGTTGTTTCCTATAGAAGGAACCGGGCTGTCGCTGCTGTTGTTTCCGTTTGCTGCAGCCCTCAAGCTGAATATTATCGGAAGCGTTCCCCAGCAGGCGGTCCGCCGTACCGGCGGGAAAGTGCTGCTGTGGGGGTTTGTTCTTGCCGCCGCGGCCGGAGCCGGCTACCTGGTGGATTATCCGGTCTACATTGCCGCTGCAGCGGCGCTTCTCGGAAGAGAGTGGATTACCTGGTCCCAGAAGCGTCTGGAAACATCCAGCCGGCCGATTTATACCGTGCCGGACCGCGGCCTGCGCGTAGCGGGCATCCTTCCTTACTCCCCGGCTGAGAAAATGGATATCAAGCCGGGTGAAATTATTACGAGAGTAAACGGACAGACGGTTACGAATGAAAATGACCTGTATCAGGCAATTCAGCTCAATTCCGCCTACAGCAAAATCGGCGTCGTCGACCTGAATCAGGAGCTGCGCTATACGCAGATTGCCGTTTATGCAAACGAACATTATCTGCTTGGCTTATTGCTTGTAAAACAAGAGTAGGATGCTTATACTTTATAGAACCAGACGAAAAGACCATCTTCCGAAGATGGTCTTTTACGTCTTTAAGAAACGAACGTGCATTCGTTTTTTGCGTTTGGAAACCGCATATATGTGGTATAATAGAGCAGACTAATAGACGGGAAATAAAGAATAATATAGGAATATGGAGGCGGAGCACGCCATGAGCGAAGCATTTGAATTAGTATCCGAATACAAGCCGGAAGGCGATCAGCCGAATGCCATAAAAGCATTAAATGAAGGACTCCGTGAAGGGAAAAAGTATCAGACGCTGCTCGGAGCGACAGGAACGGGAAAGACATTTACCGTGTCGAATGTCGTGCAGGAGATTAAGAAGCCGACTCTGGTTATAGCCCACAACAAAACGCTGGCGGGCCAGCTGTACAGCGAATTCAAAGAACTCTTTCCGAACAACGCGGTGGAGTATTTTGTCAGTTACTATGATTACTATCAGCCGGAAGCCTACATTCCGCAGACCGATATGTTTATTGAAAAAGATGCCAGCATTAATGATGAAATTGATAAGCTCCGCCACTCCGCTACAAGCTCCCTGTTTGAGCGTGAGGATGTAATCGTCGTTGCAAGTGTGTCGTGCATTTACGGACTTGGTTCCCCGGAAGACTACCGGGAGCTTGTGCTGTCGCTACGCAAAGATATGGAAATGGAGCGCAATGAGCTGCTGCGCCGACTCGTCGATATTCAATACGACCGCAACGATATAAACTTTGTACGCGGAACGTTCCGCGTACGCGGCGATGTAGTGGAAATTTTCCCGGCGTCCCGTGATGAACAGTGCATCCGCGTGGAATTTTTCGGGGATGAAATTGACCGTATTACAGAAGTGAATGCACTTACAGGGGAAATCAACGGAGAACGCAGCCACGTCGCGATTTTTCCAGCCTCCCACTTCGTAACAAGAGAAGAAAAGCTTAACAAAGCGATTATCAATATAGAAAAAGAGCTCGAGCAGCAGCTGGCCGTATTCCGGTCCGAAGATAAACTGCTGGAAGCACAGCGGCTCGAACAGCGGACGAGGTACGATATCGAAATGATGCAGGAAATGGGATTCTGTTCCGGAATTGAAAACTACTCCCGTCACCTCACGTTCCGCAACCCGGGAGATTCACCGTATACCCTGCTTGATTTCTTTCCGGACGATTTTCTCATCGTTGTTGATGAGTCCCACGTCACGCTGCCTCAAGTGCGGGGCATGTACAACGGGGACCGGGCGAGAAAAGAAGTGCTCGTCAACCACGGGTTCCGTCTGCCGTCGGCCATGGACAACCGTCCGCTCAAGTTTGACGAATTTCAGGAACGCATTCATCAGGCGCTGTTTATCTCTGCGACTCCTGGAGCGTTCGAAGAAGAACATACGCCGGAAATGATTGAACAGATTATCCGTCCGACCGGTTTAATTGATCCGACAATCGACATCCGTCCGATTGAAGGGCAGATTGATGACCTGATCGGTGAAATCAACGAACGGGCTGCGAGGAATGAGCGCGTCCTGATCACAACGCTCACAAAGAAAATGTCGGAAGACCTGACCGATTATTTAAAAGAAGTCGGGATCCGCGTGAAGTATCTGCATTCCGATATAAAGACGCTGGACCGGATCGATATTGTCCGGCAGCTGCGCATGGGGCACTTTGATGCGCTCGTTGGGATTAACTTATTAAGAGAAGGGCTCGATATTCCGGAAGTATCGCTCGTTACCATTCTCGATGCAGATAAAGAAGGATTCCTGCGTGCCGAGCGTTCATTGATTCAGACGATGGGACGGGCTGCACGAAATGCCAACGGGCACGTCATCATGTACGCCAACCGAATTACGAAATCGATGGATATTGCTATATCCGAAACGAACCGGCGCCGCGAAATACAGCTGGCGTATAACGAAGAGCACGGCATTACGCCGAAAACGATCCAGAAATCCATCCCGGCATTAATTAAGGCGACTATTGTGACCGAAGATGGGGAAGAAGTGGAACAGGTACCAATGCTTTCGAAAATGAACAAAACCGAACGCCGGAAATATGCAGATGAGCTTGAGGCGGAAATGAAGCAGGCAGCAAGAGACCTGCAGTTTGAACGGGCCGCCGAGCTTCGTGACCTCGTTCTTGAATTAAAAGCGGAAGGATAGATAGAATGGCACTGGAAAATTTACAAATAAAAGGCGCACGCTCCCATAATCTAAAGAACGTGGATATTACGATCCCAAGAGATAAATTGATTGTATTTACAGGACTGTCGGGCTCAGGGAAATCCTCCCTGGCTTTTGATACGATATATGCGGAAGGGCAGAGACGTTACGTAGAATCGCTCTCCGCCTATGCCCGCCAGTTTCTCGGGCAGATGGACAAGCCGGACGTGGACTCTATTGAAGGGCTCTCTCCGGCCATTTCCATTGACCAGAAAACAACAAGCAAAAACCCCCGTTCCACCGTAGGAACGGTTACGGAAATTTATGACTACCTGCGGCTGCTGTTTGCCCGTATTGGCCGTCCGGTTTGTCCAAACCACGGGATTGAAATTGCCTCCCAGACTGTTCAGCAGATGGTGGACCGTATGATGGACTATCCGGAACGGACGAAAATGCAGATTCTCTCCCCGCTTATTTCGGGACGCAAAGGCGAGCATGTGAAAGTGCTTGAAGACCTGAAAAAAGAAGGTTATGTGCGTGTTCGTGTGGATGGAGAAATGCGTGAAGTCAGCGATGAGATTAAACTGGAAAAAAATAAAAAGCACAGCATCGAAGCTGTCATTGACCGGGTCGTTATTAAAGCCGATGTGGAAACAAGGCTTGCGGACTCGCTCGAAACGGCCCTTCGTCTCGGAGACGGCCAGGCAAAAATTGATGTCGTTGGGGAAGAAGAACTGTTGTTCAGCCAGCATCATGCCTGCCCGCAATGCGGATTTTCCATCGGCGAGCTGGAGCCGCGCCTGTTTTCCTTTAACAGCCCGTTTGGTGCCTGCCCGTCATGCGACGGCCTTGGAACAAAGCTGGAAGTGGACAGAGAACTGGTAATTCCCGATCCGGATCTGACGTTAAATGAGCATGCGATCGCCGCATGGAAACCGACCAGTTCCCAGTACTATCCACAGCTGCTTGAATCGGTATGCCGCCACTTTGGCATTAAGATGAACGTCCCGGTCAAGAAAATCCCGGAAAAGAAAATGGATATTCTGTTAAACGGAAGCACAGAGGAAAAAATGACGTTCCGGTATGAAAATGACCGGGGCGGGGTAAGAGAGCGCAAAATTTATTTTGAAGGCGTGCTGGAAAACATCAACCGTCGTTATCATGAAACAAGCTCCGACTACATCAGGGAGCAGATGGAACAGTACATGACGAGCAAGCCCTGCCCGACCTGCAAAGGCCACCGCCTCCGTAAAGAAAGTTTGTCGGTGAAAATTAACGATCACCACGTCGGCCAGGTAACCGATATGAGCATAAAGAACGCAATGGAATTTTTCGGCGAATCTCTTCATTTAACAGACAAAGAAAAAGAAATTGCGAACATGATTCTCCGCGAAATTGAAGAACGCCTCGGCTTCTTAAACAACGTCGGGCTTGATTACCTGACGCTGAGCCGTGCAGCGGGCACGCTTTCCGGCGGGGAAGCGCAGCGGATCCGCCTTGCCACCCAGATCGGTTCTTCCTTGATGGGTGTACTTTATATACTCGATGAGCCGTCGATCGGCCTTCATCAGCGCGATAACGACCGCCTGATTGCCACCCTGCAGCGCATGAGGGATCTTGGCAATACGTTAATTGTTGTCGAGCATGACGAAGACACGATGCTTGCCGCTGATCATATCGTTGATATCGGTCCGGGGGCAGGCATGCACGGCGGTTATATTATTTCGGAAGGCACGCCGGAAGAAATTATGGCAGACGAGAACTCCCTGACCGGACAGTATTTATCCGGTGCACGATTTATTCCGCTGCCGGCTGAACGCCGGAAGCCGCAGGACCGCTGGCTGAAAATTAAAGGCGCCTCCGAAAACAATCTAAAGCGGGTAAATGCTGACTTTCCGCTGGGGCTGTTTACCGCTATTACAGGCGTTTCCGGTTCCGGGAAAAGTACGCTGATTAATGATATCCTCTACAAATCGGTGGCTCAGAAGCTTTACAAAAGCAAGCACAAGCCGGGTGCCCATAAATCGGTGGAAGGACTCGACCAGCTGGAAAAAGTAATCGATATTGACCAGTCTCCGATCGGCCGTACCCCGCGTTCCAATCCGGCCACGTACACCGGTGTGTTTGATGATATCCGCGACGTATTTTCGATGACGAACGAAGCAAAGCTGCGCGGCTACAAAAAAGGACGCTTCAGCTTTAACGTGAAGGGAGGCCGTTGTGAAGCCTGCCGCGGCGACGGAATTATCAAAATTGAAATGCATTTCCTCCCCGACGTGTACGTGTCCTGCGAAGAATGCGAAGGCAGACGGTACAACCGGGAAACGCTTGATATTAAGTACAAAGGAAAAAACATTGCCGATGTGCTGGAGATGACGGTGGAAGAAGCCGTGGACTTCTTTGAAAACATTCCCAAAATTAAACGAAAGATCCAAACGTTATATGACGTCGGATTGGGGTATATAAAACTAGGGCAGCAGGCGACGACGCTCTCCGGCGGAGAAGCACAGCGTGTGAAACTTGCGTCCCAGCTTCATAAACGATCCACCGGCAAATCGCTCTACATTCTTGACGAACCGACTACCGGGCTGCACGTGGACGATATCGACCGCCTGCTGAAAGTACTGCAGCGTCTCGTAGACAACGGCGATACCGTCCTGGTTATTGAACACAATCTGGACGTTATTAAAACGGTGGATTATATTGTGGACCTCGGCCCGGAAGGCGGAGACAACGGCGGTATGATCGTCGCAAAAGGAACGCCGGAAAAAATAGCCAAAGTAGAGGAATCCTACACCGGCTATTATTTAAAACCGATTCTCGAACGGGAAGAAGAACGAATGAAAACCCGCCGTCTCCAGGCGGACCGGGTCGCAGAAACTTCTTCCTGAGTACCATCTTATTAAGATGAAACGTCCCTGCAGGTCTTTCGTAAATAAAGAATACAAGCCGTAAAGCTTCATTAATGAAAAGATACCTGAAAGGAAGGGTACAGCATGGAAGAAGAACGCAGACAAATATTACGCATGATTGAAGAGGGCAAGATTTCAGCAGAAGAAGGGGTCCGCCTTTTAGAAGCATTGTCCGCTGATAAAGGCAGCTCCTCCCGTTCCGGCAGAAAAAACGGCTCCACGCGGTTTAACCAGCGTTCCTCTGCCGGTTCCGGCTCTGATCCATTCAATATTTTCCGCGAGGCGGCCGGACGTGCGTTTCAGCGCAGAGACCGTCAGCCGCCATTCGACAGAGAGAAAAAAATGTTCCAGGAATGGTCGGACCAGGCAAGTTCCTTTGTAGATACAGCCGTTAAAAAAGTAAGGGAAATGGACCTTGATTTTAACTTTGGTCCTTATACAGAAGTAAGCCATACGTTTGAGCTGCAGCATCTAAGTGATAAAAACATCGAGTTTGCTCTTGAAAATGGTTCGTTTGAATGGAAAACATGGGACATGCCCGGTATTAAAATCGACTGCCGTGTGAAAGTGTATCAGGAGGAGTCGGAAGAACAGGCTTCCAGCCGCTTTCTAAACGATGCCGAATTTGGTTCGGAAGACGGCCGCCTGCTGTTCCGCACGAAATCCAAATCCATAAAAGTGGATGCGGTTGTGTATGTTCCATCCAAGCGGTACGAGTCTATTAAATGGCACACGTTTAACGGCCATTTAAAAGGGGAATCTATCGATACAGACCGCTTCTCCGCCAAGGCTTCAAACGGTTCCCTTTTCTTCCGGGACGTTCAGGCCTCCCGTATGTTTGTGGAAACGGGCAACGGTCCGATTACCCTTCAGGGAGGCAGTGTGGATCTTGCTACGCTGAAAACCTGGAACGGTTCTGTTATCTGCCGCGCAGAAGTTAAAGATCTCGAAGTGGAAGTGTTCAACGGTTCTGTTACCGGTATTCTTTCCTACAATGAAGATGCGAAAGCAGTCATTCAGGCCAAAACAGGCAATATTGATCTGGAGCTGGAACCTTCAGCCCGTACGGACGGCCATCTGGAAACAATGACAGGGACGTATCACAATGATCTAGCCGAAGTGGAAATACTGGAAGAACAAAAAGAGTTTGTCCAAAAATCAGTGCGGTTTATGTCGCGTCCAACTGCTTCTCCTACACTAAGGCTGGAGGCGTTGACGAAGACGGGCTCCATTACAGTGAAGCCAAAGGTATAACCCGCAGACAAGGAGATGTATGATGAAAAAATTGTATCGTTCCGAAACCGATAAAATGCTTGCAGGAATATGTGGGGGACTGGCGGATTATTTAAACGTTAATACGACCCTCGTGCGGGTCAGCACCGTCATTCTTTCCCTGCTCACGTCAGGGTTTCCTATTCTTATTATTTATATCGTATTAGCGTTCGTGCTGCCTAAAGAAGGAAGCCCGAGCTGATGCTGGGCTGTTTAACGCCTTTTCTCGTTAATACGCTGACGCTTATGGCAGTAGCGGGTATCTTTAATGGATTCCACCTTGAAGGTTTCGGCGCAGCGCTGATGGCGGGTATTATTCTGACGGTTGTTAACTTTTTCATCCGTCCGCTTCTCGTGCTGCTGACGCTGCCATTTACCGTTGTTACATTCGGTTTGTTTATATTCGTTATTAATGCGCTCATGCTTATGCTTACAGCCGCATTAATGGGCAGCGCTTTTGAAATTTCCGGATTCGGCATGGCCCTGCTCGCTTCTGTCATCATAGCCCTGCTGAACATGGTACTTTCCAATTTCATTGCGGATCCTTTAAGCAAAGGAAGCCGCCGCTGATATCCCTCTATACCTGACAGGATGCCGTCTTTCGGCATCCTGTTTTTCATAGGCAGGCAACGTTATCCTTTGCCTCCAAATCATGCTACAATGAAAAAAGTGACAGCGCCCGGATGGGCAAGAACGAGTGGAGGGAATAGCATGGCGAAGGTGACAGCAAAGGACCTGGTCGAGCATTTTGATTTTGAGGTGCTTGCCGGAAATGAAGGCGTGTATCGTGCAATTACAACAAGTGATATTTCCCGGCCGGGGATTGAGATGGCCGGTTATTTTACGTATTACCCTGCAAAACGGCTGCAGCTTCTCGGAAGAACGGAGCTTTCTTTTTACCAGCAGCTCAATGAGGAAGAAAAGCAGGAACGCATGGAAAAGCTGTGTACATATGATACGCCGGGCATTATTATTTCCCGGGATCTGACCGCACCGGATGAATTAATCAACAACGCCAATAAAGTCGGCGTGCCCCTGATGCGGGCAGACGTCACGACGACAAGGCTGAGCAGTCAAATCACCACGTTTTTGGAGACAAAGCTGGCCAAGTCAACAGCAATGCACGGCGTCCTGATGGACATTTACGGCATTGGCGTGCTTCTGACCGGAGCAAGCGGCGTTGGTAAAAGCGAAACAGCCCTGGATCTCGTGCGCCGCGGCCATCGTCTCGTCGCAGATGATTCCGTGGAAATCCGCCAGGAGCAGGGCAACACGCTCGTCGGACGCGCGCCTGATTTAATTCAGCATCTGCTGGAAATCCGCGGCCTCGGCATTATTGACGTTATGACTCTGTTCGGTGCCGGAGCGGTGCGTCCGTTTAAACGGATCGCGCTTACGATTAACCTGGAGCTCTGGGATGATAAAAAAGCCTATGACCGGCTGGGCATCGAAGAAGTAACGGTGAAAATTATTGATTCCGAAATACCAAGGCTGACTATTCCGGTCAGACCGGGAAGAAACCTCGCCGTTATCGTAGAGGTGGCAGCGATGAATTTCAGGTTGAAACGAATGGGAATAAACACCGCGCAGGAGTTTTCGGACCGCCTGACCGGTGTGATTGAAGAAGGCGACAAAGAAGATTTCTAAGAAGAGGTGACAAGCATTGTTATTTTCAATACAGCCCATCGACCGGACGGCCATTGAAATTGGGTCGCTGACGGTTTACTGGTATGGGATTATTATAGGACTCGGCGCTGTGCTCGGTTATATTATTGCCAACCGGGAAGCGAAAAAAAGAGGCCTGCCTGATGATATTATTGCGGACCTGCTTATCTTTGCAGTGCCGATCGCGATTATTTCCGCGAGATTGTATTACGTACTATTCAGCTGGGATTATTATTCGCAGAATCCCGGCAGCATTTTAGCCGTCTGGGAAGGCGGACTCGCCATTCACGGGGCGTTAATCGGCTCCGTAATCACAGCCGTTGTTTTTGCCCGCGTCCGGAAGATATCATTTTGGAAGCTGGCTGATATTACAGCACCAAGTATAATACTTGGTCAGGCCATCGGGCGCTGGGGTAACTTTATGAATCAGGAGGCCCACGGAGGCCCGGTAACGCGGGAGTTTCTGGAAGGCCTGTTTCTTCCCGACTTTATCGTAAACCAGATGTTTATAGATGGTATTTATTATCATCCGACCTTTTTATATGAATCCTTATGGAACCTGGCCGGGTTTGCAGTACTGATCTGGCTCCGCCGTTTCAACCTGCGCCGCGGGGAATTGTTCCTTTCTTATGTGATCTGGTATTCGGCCGGACGCTTCTTTATAGAAGGAATGCGCACAGACAGCCTAATGATCGGCGAGGTCCTGCGCACCGCTCAGGTAATTTCCATCGTGCTTATTGCAGCTGCATTTATTCTCATGTGGTACCGCCGTTGGAAAATGAACGTAACCGCGCACTATCTGGATGATGACGGCGGCGGCCTGGAAAAAGAAAAGCCGGCCGCAAAGAGTCCGTCGAAAAAACAAAAGAAAAAATAAGGAGGCTGACCATGGCCGTTAATACTATGCTGTTCGATTTGGACGGTACGTTAATTAATACGAACCCGCTGATTATTTCCTCTTTTGAATACACGCTGAATCACTATTATCCGGGGGCCTACAGCCGTGACGACATCATCGGAATGATCGGCACGCCGCTCCTGGAGAATTTCGAAGATATAGATGCCGCCCGTGCACCGGAGCTGGTAAAGACGTATCAAACGCACAATATGGAACATCATGATGCATTAATTGAAGAATATGCAGGAGTGAAAGAAGCGATTCACTCCCTTCATGAAAAAGGCTTCAAGCTGGGCATTGTGACAACTAAAAGACGGGAAGCGGCGCTTCGAGGCGCTGAAAAAATGGGGCTGCTTTCCTATTTCTCAACGATGGTGGCTATTGAAGACGTCGAGAACGCCAAGCCTCATCCGGAACCGGTTCAGCTCGCGATGGCGATTCTCGGTTCCGTACCGGAAGAAACGATTATGGTAGGCGACAGCCAGTATGACATTCTATCCGGACAGAATGCCGGCGTGAAAACGGCTGGTGTCTCCTGGACAATTAAGGGAGAAGAATGGCTGCAGATGTTTGAGCCGGACCATATGCTTCAGGATATGCGCGAACTGTTACGGCTTTATGATGGAGTGCATATCTAATGCGACGCACGGACCGTTACCCTGTTACTTCGTCGAACGCTCTGTGGCAGGTATACAAAACGGTGTCGTTCTGGAAAGTAATGAAAAATTTTATCGTCATCCAGATGGCCCGGTACACGCCGTTTCTTTCAATGAAAAACTGGCTGTACCGGACCTTTCTCGGGATGAGAGTCGGGGAGCAGACCGCATTTGCCCTGATGGTTATGGTGGATGTGATGTTTCCGGAAAAAATTACAATCGGGAAAAATACGATTATCGGCTACAACACGACGATCCTCACCCATGAATATTTAATTGATGAATACCGGCTCGGTGACGTGATTATTGGAAGCAATGTAATGATAGGGGCCAATACGACGATACTTCCCGGTGTCACGATCGGGGACGGAGCGGTCGTATCAGCTGCAACGCTTGTGTATAAAGATGTACCGGCTGGTGCGTTTGTCGGAGGAAATCCGATGGTCGAAATAAAGAAGCCATAAAGCCGGACACTCCGGCTTATAAAAAAAGATCCACACCCGCTGTTTTGCGGACAGCCAGAAGCTTCTTTTGCCAAAAAAGAAGCTTTTTTCTTTCCAGGTGGTTTTCTATTGACCCCTCCCTGAATTGTGTGTAAACTACAAAATATATTCTTTACCTTAGTAGTACATTAGCGAACTAAAGCAAATAGATGAGCAATTAAAGGAGAGTTACCATAAATGAGCCAGCCTTTTATGTTTGAAAAGCCCGTAGGAATGAGAGACAGGCTGCCTGGATATTTTCAGGCGAAAGATGCAATCCGCCGTTCGATTGCAGAAGAAATGGAAAAATGGGGATACTTAACCATCGAAACGCCGACGCTCGAATACTATGAAACCGTCGGAAATGCTTCAGCAATTCTTGATCAGCAGCTGTTTAAACTGCTCGATCAGCAGGGCGATACGCTTGTGCTTCGTCCGGATATGACAGCACCAATCGCAAGAGTGGCAGCTTCAAGCCTGCAGGATCAGGCGTTTCCACTCCGCCTTTCCTACCATACTAATTTATTCCGTGCCCAGCAGCGGGAAGGCGGCCGTCCTGCAGAATTTGAACAGGTCGGCGTCGAGCTGATCGGTGACGGCACGACGAGCGCCGACGGTGAAGTGATTGCCCTGATGGCAGCCGCACTGGAAGGAACCGGACTGAAAGATTTCCGCATTGCAGCAGGCCACATTGGATTTGTGAACGCACTGCTCGTGGATGTGCTTGGAAACGATGAGCGAGCAGATGAGCTGCGCCGCTTTTTATATGAAAAAAATTACGTAGGCTACCGCTGGCACGTAAAGCAGCTTCCATTATCGACAATTGATAAAAACAGGCTGCTCAGCCTCCTTAAGCTGCGCGGGGGAGAGTCCGTGCTCGAAGAAGCATCCGCCTTAAGCAGTCACCCGCAGGCAAAAAAAGCCATTGAAGACCTCCGCCAGCTGTTTGACGTGCTGAGAGCCTACGGCGTGAGCGAATTAGTTACGCTGGACCTTAATCTGGTCATGCACATGAGCTACTATACGGGCATCGTGTTTGAAGGATATGGCAGCAATCTTGGCGTACCATTATCAAGCGGCGGGCGCTACGATGAACTCCTGGAGAAGTTTGACCGTCCGGCCCAGGCAACAGGGTTTGGTATTCGCCTGGACCTTCTCGCAGAGGCGCTTCAGCCTTCTGAGAAATTTCCGGAGCCGTCGTGTATCGTGTTCAGCAAAGAGCGCCGCGCAGAAGCAATCGCAGAAGCAGTAAAGCGCAGAAAAAACGGAGAGCGTGTCGTGCTTCAGGACCTGCAGGGGGTAGAAAGCGTGGACCAGCTGAGTGAAGCTTACGCGGATCTGTATTATTACATTGGAAAAAAGAAAGAGGCCGGTACGCATGAGTGATTTTTTAACGATAGCAATGCCGAAAGGGCGTATCTTTGAAGAAGCAGTCGATCTGTTAAGAGAAGCGGGCTTTCCCATTCCGCCGGAGTTTGACGACTCCCGTAAACTAATTATAGACGCGCCGGAAGCGAATATGCGTTTTATTCTGGCCAAGCCGATGGACGTGCCCACTTATGTAGAGCACGGTGTCGCAGACCTCGGCGTAGCAGGGAAAGACACGATGATTGAAGAAGAGCGCGACGTATACGAAGTGCTTGATCTTCATATCAGTGCCTGCTATATGGCCGTCGCATCCCTTCCCGGCTATCAGAAAACAGATATCAACCCAAAAGTCGCGTCCAAATACCCGCACCTGGCAGCACAGTACTTCAAAAAACAGGGCGAACAGGTGGAAATTATTAAACTAAACGGTTCGATTGAGCTGGCTCCGATGATTGGGCTCGCCGACCGGATTGTAGATATTGTCTCCACCGGGCAGACGTTGAAAGAAAACGGCCTTGTGGAACTGGAAACGATTGTACCGATTACATCCAGACTGATCGTTAACCCGGTCAGCTATCGAATTAAAGACAAACAAATTGATGAAGTAGTGGAACGGCTCGCGAAAGTGGTAGAGGAGGAGTAATATGCAGATTCAGGAAATAGCCGGAAAGCCTCAGTTAAAGAGAGATGTGGAAACCGGAAACGAAAAGCAGCGTGAAGCGGTAGACGCGATTATTACACGCGTTCGTGAAGAGGGAGATAAAGCGCTCCGCGAACTGACCGAAATCTTTGACAATGTTGAAATAGACGAGCTTTTTGTTACAAAAGAAGAGATGGAGCAGGCGTATGAAGCCTTTGATCCGGAGCATCTGGCATCGCTGCGCCGCGCTATCGTCAACATCCGTGACTTCCATCAGCGCCAGGTGCAGCAGTCCTGGTTTGTCACAAAAGACGACGGAACGGTGCTTGGACAGAAGGTCACGCCGTTTGATTCTGCCGGCGTGTATGTACCGGGCGGAAAAGCGGCCTACCCATCGACGGTGATGATGAATGTAATCCCGGCCCAGACGGCAGGGGTAAGGCGTATTGTGATGGCCACTCCGCCGAACGAAGAGGGGGCAGTTTCTCCAACCGTTCTTGTCGTGGCAGCAGAGCTTGGCGTAGAAACAATCCTGAAAGCTGGAGGCGCCCAGGCTGTAGCCGCGCTTGCCTTTGGCACCGAGAGTGTGGAAGCCGTGGATAAAATTGTCGGTCCCGGCAATGTGTACGTAGCGCTTGCCAAACGCGCCGTGTATGGATGGGTCGATATCGATATGATCGCCGGACCGAGTGAGATTGTTGTACTCGCTGACGAAACAGCCCGCGCCGAGCTTGTCGCAGCCGATATGCTCTCCCAGGCTGAACACGATCAGATGGCCTCCTCCGTTCTCGTGACAACATCACGGGAACTTGCCGAACGAACGAAAGCAGAAATTGAAGAACAGCTTAAAGACCTTCCTAAAAAAGACATCGCCCAGGTTTCGATTAAAGACCACGGTGCGATTTATGTGGCTGATTCGATGGAGGAAGCCGTGCAGGCAGTAAATGATATTGCCCCGGAGCACCTGGAAATTATCACCGCTTTTCCATATGAAATCATGGGGAAAATCCGTCACGCAGGAGCTATTTTTCTCGGGCCTTACAGCCCGGAGCCGCTTGGCGACTATTTTGCAGGGCCGAACCATGTACTGCCGACAAACGGCACCGCCCGTTTTTCGAGTCCGCTCAGCGTGGATGATTTTGTGAAAAAATCAAGCGTTATTTCCTACAGCGAGCAGGCCTTTTTCAGAGATGCTGAAGACGTTACCGCTATTGCACGCATGGAAGGCCTGGAAGCGCACGCCCGGGCTGTGGATATACGTAAAAAGGGGGAGAAAGTCGAATGACGGAACGGAAAGCATCGATTACACGAAAAACAAATGAAACGAATATCACACTCGATTTTCAGGTGGACGGAACAGGAACGAGCCGGATCGAAACCGGCGTTCCTTTCATGACACATATGCTGGATCTGTTTACAAAGCACGGCCAGTTTGACCTGACCGTGGATGCAAAAGGCGACACCGACGTAGATGACCACCATACGACAGAAGATATCGGGATCTGTCTCGGCCACGTACTGAAAGACGCGCTCGGCGATAAAAAAGGCATCCGCCGCTACGGCAATGCCTTTGTACCGATGGATGAAGCGATGGCGCAGGTTGTTGTTGACCTGAGCAACCGGCCGCATCTGGAATTCCGCGGAGAATTTCCGGCTCAGAAGGTAGGAACGTTCGACGTGGAGCTTGTCCATGAATTTCTCTGGAAGTTCGCCCTGGAATCCAGAATGAACCTTCATGTAATTGTGCATTACGGATTTAATACGCATCATATGATAGAGGCTGTCTTTAAAGCATTGGCACGGGCGCTCGATGAAGCGACCCAGCTGGATGAACGCGTGAAAGGTGTACCTTCTACAAAAGGAATGCTGTAATAAACAATAGAGCCTGATTGATAGAAATAGACAAGGAGTGGACGTGCATGATTGGTATTATCGATTATGGAATGGGTAATCTTCACAGCGTAAGCAAGGCGCTTGAACGCCTGGACCAGCCTTACTTTATTTCCGAAGACCCCGAAGAGCTGAACAAAGCAGAAGGTCTGATCCTTCCAGGTGTCGGTTCGTTCAAAGATGCGATGACGCTGCTGAAAGAAAAAAACCAGGAAGACTTTATTAAAAAATGGGCGGCTGACGGCAATCCGCTGCTCGGCATCTGCCTTGGCATGCAGCTGCTGTTTGACGGCAGCGAAGAAAACGGCGATACTGCAGGCCTTGCCTTTCTTCCCGGCTATGCACGCCATTTTTCCAAGCGGAAAGACATGGATCCAGCTTTAAAGATTCCCCACATGGGATGGAATAAGCTCGAATTCCGACTGCCCGATCACGACGTGCTCCGGAATGTGGAAGAAGGCCATGTGTATTTCGTGCACTCCTATGTTATTGAGACAAAAGATGAGGACGTCCTGATCGCTGTTTGTGATTACGCAGGCGACGTGCCGGCTATCGTCGGACGCGGGCGCATTATCGGCACGCAGTTTCATCCGGAAAAAAGCAGTACAGTCGGCATGAGCATTCTTAAAAACTTCGTGACCGACGTAGCAAAGGGGCGGAACACGTATGAGTGATTTTGTATTATATCCGGCTATCGATATGAGAGACGGCAAATGTGTACGCCTTGTACAGGGCGATTACGATCAGGAAACGATTTACGGCGAATCGCCGGTAGATATGGCGCGCACGTTTGAGCAGTCCGGTGCCTCGTGGCTGCACATGGTGGACCTCGATGGCGCAAAGGCCAAAAAGCGGATCAATCATGAGCATGTGCTCCAGGCAGTGAAGCTGAGCATGCGTGTGCAGATCGGCGGCGGTATTCGTACAAAAGAAGATGTAGCCTACTACCTTGACCGTGGAGTCGACCGGGTTATTCTCGGAAGTGTAGCCATCAGCCACCCGGACTTTGCCAAAGAAATGCTTGCCGAATACGGAGAAAAAATTGCGATTGGCCTTGACGCAAAAGACGGCTATGTAGCGGTGAACGGCTGGCTCGAAACGTCTGAAATGACGGCGGTTAACGTTGGGAAAGAAATGGCCGCCCACGGAGCGAAAACGTTTATTTTCACGGACATTGCAAAAGACGGTATGCTATCCGGTCCGAACGTGGACGCCATAGCCGAGCTTGCCCGCGAAACCGGCCGGGAAGTGATTGCCTCCGGCGGTGTCAGCAGTATTGAAGATCTGCAGAAGCTCGCTTCGTACAAAGATAAAGGAATCAGCGGGGCTATTATTGGCAAAGCTGTCTACACAGGCCGGTTTACGATGAAAGATGCTTTAAGAAAGGTGGAGGGCTCATGCTGACCAAACGTATTATTCCGTGTCTGGATGTAAAAGAAGGAAGAGTAGTAAAAGGCATTCAATTCGTAGACCTCCGCGATGCCGGTGACCCCGTCGAACTGGCGGAGATATATGACGCCCAGGGAGCGGATGAGCTTGTTTTCCTTGATATTTCCGCATCGCATGAAGGACGTAAAACGATGGTGGAAGTAGTGGAGGAAGTCGCAGGGGCGCTCGCAATTCCGTTCACGGTCGGCGGGGGCATTCATACCCTCGAGGACATGCGCGCAATTCTACGGGCCGGAGCGGATAAAGTGTCAGTCAATACTGCCGCAGTCGATCGTCCAGAGCTGATCAACGAAGGCGCGGATCATTTTGGATCGCAGTGCATCGTGCTCGCCGTGGATGCCAAATACGAAGAAGCGCTCGGTTCCTGGCGTGTGTATACGCATGGCGGGAGAACACCGACAGACTGGGAAATTCAGGACTGGGTAAAAGAAGCCGTCCGCCGCGGAGCCGGGGAAATTCTCTTAACGAGCATGGATCAGGACGGAGCCAAAACCGGTTTTGATATTAAGCTTCTCCAAACGGTCAATGAAGTCGTAAACGTCCCGGTTATTGCGTCCGGCGGCGCCGGATTGAGCGAACACTTTGTAGGAGCATTTGAAGAAGGAAACGCGGATGCCGCGCTTGCCGCTTCGATTTTTCATTACAAAGAAACGTCCATTGAAGAAGTAAAAACATACTTACGAGAGAAAGGGGTCCGGGTACGATGAACAGCAACAACCTGACCTTTGATGAAAAAGGCTATATACCAGCGATCGTCCAGGATGCCGTGAGCAAAGAAGTTCTGACGCTCGCCTACATGAATGAAGAGTCTCTGCAGAAAACCATCGAAACGAAAGAAACCTGGTTTTACAGCCGTTCCCGCCAGGAACTGTGGCACAAGGGAGAAACGTCGGGCAACATTCAGAAAGTCGAAGACATCCGCTATGACTGCGATGCCGATTCTCTGGTTGTTCTCGTTCACCCGGCAGGTCCTGCCTGCCATACCGGCTCCTACAGCTGCTTTACCTCTTCTCTTCTCGGGGAACAGGTACCGGAGAAGCAGCCGGACCGTTTTGCGATCATTAATGAGCTCGAGCAGATTATAGCCGAGCGCGAAGCGGAAATGCCGGAAGGGGCGTATACGACGTATTTATTCACCGAAGGGGTGGATAAAATTTTGAAAAAAGTCGGAGAAGAGGCAAGCGAAGTTATTATTGCTTCCAAAAACCGCGATTCGGAAGAGTTAAAGTGGGAAACCGCCGATCTTCTTTATCATCTGCTTGTGCTGTTAAGAGAGCAGAAGCTTCCGCTTGATGACGTCCTGGACGTATTGGGCCAACGTCATAAAAAATAAGATTCTGCGCCCGCTGCCGAAAAGCAGCGGGCTTTTTTACGGGCGATTCCCGATAATAGCACTTTTCTTATCGTTTGAATAAATGATATACTACTCTTATTGCAATCGGGACCCCAATTGGAGGGAGAGA
This sequence comes from Sinobaca sp. TMA16-18, assembly GCF_059510535.1. Lineage (NCBI taxonomy): Bacteria > Bacillati > Bacillota > Bacilli > Caryophanales > Sporolactobacillaceae > Sinobaca > Sinobaca sp. TMA16-18. The sequence goes on from NZ_JCAKFM010000009.1 coordinate 76,622, forward strand.
GTGAATGAAGTCATTAACAGAAAAAACCGGCAGAGTACTGCCGTTTCTGCAAAACGAAGAACATTACTTTAAACGCGGCATCCACGCTTTTCAAAAGCGAGAGCTGGATCGCGCGGTCAAATATTTGAAAAAAGCGATTGAAATGGATCCATCCCAGGGGGTGTTTCAATGCCAGCTGGCCGTCGTCTATTCAGACACCGGCGAGTACGAAGAGTCCAACCGCCTGCTCTGGCACGTGCTGGAAGACCTGGACAGCAGCCTGAGCGAATGCTATTTCTTTTTAGCCAATAATTATGTGTACCTTGGTTTATTTGATAAAGCGAAAGAAATGGCAGAAGCCTATCTGGCGATGCAGCCGGAGGGCGATTTTTCCAAAGACGCCCAGGATCTGCTGGATCTACTGCTCGAAGACGAAGAAGAAGAAAACAATCAGCAGGAAGAAGAGCTGATTATGAAATACGAAAAGTCGGAACGTTTAATGAAAACAAAGCAGTATGCGGAAGCAGATGAGCTTCTGGAAGAAATTATTGCCGACTACCCGGCCTATCTGCCGGCAAAATGCCAGCTTGCCCGGCTCCTGCACGAGCAGGACCGGACCGAAGAAGCGCTGGCGCTTGTAAAAGATATTGTTCAGGAGCATATGTACCTGCCGGCACTGTGCCAGCTCGCCGTACTTTATGCGGAAATGGGCAGGGAAACCGAAGCAAAACAGACAGCAGAACTGCTGCAGAACATTATTCCGCTTGATAAATCGCACCTTTTTTACTCGGCTTCTACGTTATGCCGGCTCGGGTATTACGAAGAATCCCGCCTGCTTTTTGAACGCTACATCAAACGGCATGCGCCGACCCAGGAAGGGTTCCATTTACTTTTCGGAGCATCGGCGTATCAGTCCGGAAGAGCAGTTCAGGCTGAAAAGCAGTGGAAGCAGAGCGTAAACAAAGACAACCAGACGGCCGCCGCCCTGTTGGCACATTGGCGTGGAGACAGTCTTTCCCGGGAAACCGTTCAGTCTGCAGTAAAAGAGCATTACAAGCTGTAAGCAGATTAGTGGACGCCGGTTGGAAAAACTCATACGATGAAACAGAACGATACAACATTCCGATAACAACGAGCAAACAATAAAAAAGGAACCAACCAAAAGGAGGACTTACGCGTGAGTGAAGAAAGAATTTATGATGTAATTATTGCCGGGGCAGGCCCGGCGGGAATGACAGCAGCAGTGTATACTTCTCGTGCAGAGCTTGACACACTTATGCTGGAGCGCGGGATCCCCGGCGGACAGATGGCCAACACCGAAGACGTCGAAAACTATCCCGGCTTTGAGCATATTCTTGGTCCCGACCTGTCCAATAAAATGTTTGAACATGCAAAGAAGTTCGGCGCAGAATATGCGTACGGCGATGTAAAAGAAATTATTGAAGGAAAAGAATATAAAACCGTTATTGCGGGAAATAAAGAATATAAAGCAAGAGCAGTTATTGTAACAACGGGCGCTGAGTACAAAAACCTGGGCGTTCCCGGTGAAAAAGAACTCGGCGGGCGCGGCGTATCCTACTGTGCCGTCTGTGACGGAGCGTTTTTCCGTAAAAAAGAAATTGTCGTAGTAGGCGGAGGAGATTCGGCTGTCGAAGAAGCGGTGTACCTTACCCGTTTTGCCGATAAAGTAACGGTTATCCACCGCCGCGATGAACTGCGCGCCCAGAAAATTCTTCAGCAGCGTGCTTTTGTTAACGATAAGATTGACTTTAAATGGAGCCACGTTGTAAAAGAAATCAACGGAGAAAATAATAAAGTATCAAGCGTGACGCTGACGGACCTGAAATCGGGCGAGGACTATGATTTCCCGACGGAAGGTGTATTCGTCTATGTCGGCATGCTGCCGCTTAACAATGCCGTAAAAAATCTCGGCATTACGAACGAAGAAGGCTATATTGTAACCAACGAAGAAATGGAAACGAAGATTCCCGGTATTTTTGCAGCTGGCGATCTTCGTGAAAAAACCCTGCGCCAGATCGTCACGGCCACAGGAGACGGCTCTCTTGCTGCCCAGACGGCTCAAAAGTATGTAGAAGAACTGAAAAACGCCGTCCAGGCATAATAAGGAAGATAATGTAAAAATATTTTAACCTTACTGTAATAGAGATGCAATAAATAGAGGGTATTGCATGAATAACACCACCCCCTTATTTTATTTTTAAGCACAGGCCGCTGAGCCTGTGCTTTTTTTTACAATAAAGCAGTCGGAATTGGGACCCGTTCTCTCTTTAGAAATGGTGATTTTCTATTTGTGGGAAAAGAAAAGGAATAGTATACTTAAGAATAGGCAATGTGAGGTGATGAGCATGCAGCGGATAACAAATTGTGTTATTCATGATGATAATGGAAAGATACTTATGCTTCAAAAGCCCAGCCGTTTGTGGTGGGTCGCTCCCGGAGGGAAAATGGAACCGGAGGAATCCGTTCAGACTTCCACGGTCAGGGAAATAAAAGAAGAAACAAATATATTAGTGAAAAATCCAAACATACGAGGGATTTATACGATGGTGATTAAAGACCAGGGGAAAACCATTTCGGAGTGGATGCTGTTTGCTTTTGAAGCATCGGAATGGGAAGGAACCGCCTGGGAATATTCACCGGAAGGCCTGCTGGAGTGGATCGATAAAAGCAGTGTGAGCGAATTGGATATGAATCCCGGTGATTATCATATTCTGCAGCATACGCTTTTTGGAAAAGGCGTGATGTACGGAACATTTTATTTTACACCGGATAATGAACTTATCTCTTACCAGTTACATGGGGGAGAACTGAATGAATCTGGAAATGAGAGAGGATGAAGATGCCGTGGGAAACCGTGAAAATGATTTAGATGTAGTTATCATTACGGGAATGTCAGGTGCGGGAAAGACGGTAGCTGTGCAAAGCTTTGAGGATTTAGGCTATTACTGTGTCGATAATCTTCCTCCTGCTATTATTCCAACCTTTATCGAACTGGTGGAATCCTCAGAAGGAAAAGTAAAGAAAATTGCGCTCGTTATTGACCTGCGCGGCAGAGAGTTTTTTGAACATTTATTTGAAACAGTGGATCATTTGTCTGCCAAGCAGAATCTGAATCTTCATATTCTCTATCTGGATGCAAAAGATAATGTCCTCGTGCAGCGCTATAAAGAAACAAGACGCTCCCATCCTCTTGCTGCAGAAGAAGCCCCGCTAGAAGGGATTCAGCAGGAGCGGAATATGCTCGCGGAGCTCAAAGGCCGATCGGCTCAGGTGATTGATACGAGTGAAATGAAGCCCAAACAGCTGCGGGAACGAATTATTCAGTACATTTCCGGGACGGCGAAAGATGTATTTTCTGTTAATATGATGTCTTTTGGGTTTAAATACGGTCTTCCGATCGACGCTGATCTTGTGTTTGATGTAAGATTTCTGCCAAACCCTCATTACGTAGAACTGCTGCAGCCGAAAACCGGCCTGCAGGAGGAAGTGTCTTCCTACGTTCTGAAATGGTCGGAAACACAGGAATTTTTAACAAAATTAATTGATCTTCTTGACTATATGCTGCCTCAGTACAAGAAAGAAGGAAAAAGCCAGCTCATTATTGCGATTGGATGCACCGGCGGAAAACACCGGTCTGTTACATTGGCTGAATACCTTTCTGCGCACTTTTCTTCCTCGTATGCTTTGTCTACGACGCACCGTGATATTGAAAAAGCAAAAGGCCTGCTTGTATGAAACGGTCTAACATTGTCGTCTTAGGCGGAGGGACAGGTCTGTCTGTATTACTGAGGGGATTGAAAACCTTTCCGGTCGATATCACAGCCATTGTTACCGTGGCAGATGACGGAGGAAGCTCCGGCCGTCTGCGGAAAGAAATGAACATTCCTCCGCCCGGGGACGTGCGAAATGTCCTTGTCGCCCTGGCAGAGGTGGAGCCTATGATTGAGCAGCTCTTTCAGCATCGGTTTACAACCGGTGAAGGACTGGTCGGGCATTCTCTCGGCAACCTGCTGCTTGCAGGCATGACTTCCATTACAGGTGATTTTGCCAAAGGAATCAGCGAGTTAAGCACCGTATTAAATGTACGCGGAAAAGTACTGCCTTCCTCAAACCAGAGCGTTGTGCTTCATGCAAAAATGATGGATGGAACAACGGTGGAGGGAGAATCAACCATTCCACGGGCTGAGAAGCAGATCCGTCACGTCTTTCTGCGTCCGGAAGGAATTAAAGCGCTTCCAGAAAGCATAAAGGCAATCGAAGAAGCCGATTTAATTGTGCTGGGACCGGGAAGCTTATACACTAGTATTTTGCCGAATCTTTTAGTACCGGGTATTATTGAAGCAATTCAGGATTCCAAAGCAAGAAAAGTATATATCTGCAACGTGATGACGCAAAAAGGAGAAACAGATAACTTCTCCGCATCAGATCACGTACAGGCTATTTTTAATCATACCCATGAGCAGTTCATTGAAACAGTCCTGGTGAACAATGGAGTGATTCCAGATGAGCTCATTGAAAAATATCAAAAAGAGGACGCCTATCCGGTTCCGTATGATGAAGAAAAAATGAGGGCCTTCGGCTGCCGTGTGGTAGAAGACGAATTCATCCGTTACGACGGGATGGTTCTGCGCCATAATGCAGTCAAAGTCGCTCAATCTCTTCTTATGGAGCTGTAGGCGAAGTAGAAAGAGGCGGTGAAAAGCCTATGTCGTCATTTGCAGCAATGACTAAAAAAGAATTAACACAGCTGGAACTAAGAGATTGCTGTGTGAAGGCAGAACTTGCTGCGCTTATTCGGATGAATGGAACGATGACATTTGGAAACGGCCTGCTGACGCTTGACGTTTCTACGGAAAATGCGGCGATTGCCAGGCGCATTTATACGTTGATCAAAAAAGGATTCAACGATATGCAGCTCGAAGTACTCGTTCGAAAGAAAATGCGCTTAAAGAAAAATAACGTTTATATTGTACGGATCAAAGAAAACACCCAGCAGTTTCTGGCGGATCTTCATATTATGGAAGAAAACTACCGGTTTGTCCGGTCTATATCTCCGGATATGATCAAGAAATCCTGCTGCAAACGGGCTTACCTGCGCGGGGCTTTTCTGGCCGGAGGATCGATCAATCATCCGGATACGTCTTCGTATCACCTGGAAATATTCTCAAATTACGAGGAGCACAATTATTCCCTCCGTCAGCTTTTTAAAGAGTTTCACATTCCTTCCAAAAGCCTGGAGCGGAAAAAAGGCTATATTCTATACGTGAAAGAAAGCGAGAAAATAACCGAATTTCTCAGTGTTATCGGTGCCCATCAGGCCCTCCTGTATTTTGAGGACGTCCGGATTATGAAAGATATGCGCAACTCCGTGAACCGTTTGGTGAACTGCGAAACAGCCAACCTCAATAAAACAGTAGGAGCGGCTCTTCGTCAGGTGGAAAATATCCGTCTGATTCAACGGGAAATCGGCCTTGAAAACCTTCCGCATAAAATCAGGGAAATTGCAGAGCTGAGAGTGGAGCACCAGGATGTTACGCTGAAAGAACTGGGCGAAATGGCCTCAGGCGGACCGGTCAGCAAATCAGGTGTGAACCACAGGCTTCGAAAAATTGATGAATTAGCTGAAAAAATCCGAAACGGGGAAACGGTTTCATAGTATAATAGAAGGCATAACTGGCAGCTGGAGGAGATAGACATGGTAGAAGAGAACGTAGAGGTTCAGTTGAAAACAGGTCTTCAGGCAAGGCCGGCGGCTTTGTTTGTACAGGAAGCCAACCGATTTCATTCGGATATTTCCATTGAAAAGGATGGAAAGGTCGTTAACGCCAAAAGCATCATGGGGATTATGAGTCTTGCCGTTCGAAACGGCGCCTCTATAAAGATAATGATCAATGGCAACGATGAAGCAGAAGCCATGAAGGCACTGGTGGACTATGTAAAGAAAGAATAAAGAGCTCTCTCCTCAAAAAAGGAGAGGGTTTTTTAAGGGAAAAAAAGCAAAAACGTGTATATTTTATACAAAAGCTTGTATAGGCGACGTTTGCTGCAGGCCATGCCTGGTTCATTCTTTGTATTTCTAAGCAGTCTTTCTTAAAGAAACGGCGGCACATATAGATGAGCTAATGAAACGGTTTCACCAAAAATCTAAAAAAACCCTCTCTCCATAAGCTGGAGAGAGGGTTTTTTGGATTATTTTTCGTAAACGGTGTCAATCAGGCCGTATTCTTTTGCTTCTTGTGCTGTCATGAAGTTATCACGGTCTGTGTCGCGCTGAATGACTTCAAGCGGCTGACCGGAACGATCTGCTAATATCTGGTTCAGCTTCTCGCGCATTTGAATAATGCGGCGGGCGTGAATTTCGATATCAGAAGCCTGACCCTGTGTGCCGCCGAGCGGCTGGTGAATCATTACTTCACTGTTTGGAAGAGCAAAACGCTTGCCCGGCTCACCGGCTGCAAGAAGAAATGCTCCCATAGAAGCTGCCATACCAACGCAGATAGTAGAAACTTTAGGCTGGATATACTGCATCGTATCGTAAATAGCCATACCTGCAGTGATAGAGCCGCCTGGGCTGTTAATGTAAATAGAAATATCCTTTTCCGGATCTTCTGCTGCCAAAAACAGCAGCTGGGCTACGATGGAGTTGGACACGTTATCGTCAATTCCAGAACCGAGCATAATGATGCGGTCTTTTAAAAGGCGGGAATAAATATCATATGCTCTTTCCCCGCGGCTTGTTTGTTCAATTACTGTTGGAATTAAGTTCATGTCTTATTTCCTCCTATTATATAAAATGTGTAAATACTGACTCCATAACAGGAAACAGCTGGGCTTCCTGTATTGTTGAGAATAGTTATATCATACTCGAATGGTCAATGTTGGTCAAATAAAAAGCGCTTATTTTTTATCTTTTTATTTTCCAGAGCCAATTCGCTTCTCTTACTATAACAAGAGTAAAGAGAACCTTTCAATCTTCAAAAGCGAAAATAAAAGAATAAGCAGTGCAGAGTGCCTAATAGAGAGTATAACCTATTTTCTGCCTCTTAAAACTATGGAAGATTATATGCCACAGGATAGTTTGGCTTCATGTACGTTTGCTACACTTAGTATGAAGGCCTAATTACATATAGACGATCATTTCACCTATGATATAATAAACGGTAGAAAGCGCTTACAAGAAAGAGGGGTCATTTTATATGAATTTAGAAATGGGATTGTTTCAAAAACAGACGATGAACCTCGTGATGACGCAGGAACTTCGCCAGGCCATTTCATTGCTTCAGCTCTCAACTCAAGAGCTTTCTGATTACATATCGGAGCAGGCTCTCGAGAATCCTCTTATAGAAACAGAAGAACCAGTTCTGGAAGAAAAGGAAACACCTATATACGACAGTCCAGTGATGTGGACGGATGATTATGGAGACGGATATGAAGCCTATGAGGGAAGGAACGAATCCTACCTGGATAGAATCCTGGCCTACGAAGAAGGGCTGGCTGACCATTTATACAGCCAGATCCGCTTTATGGATACAGCAGACCAGAACAGGGAGCTGCTGTTGTATCTGGCCGACAATGTGGATACAAACGGCTACCTGCAGGGAAGCTGGGAAGAAGCGGGCCGTTTCTACAGCATTACAGAAGAAGAATATGAGCAGGGTATCCAAATGCTGCAAAAGCTGGAGCCTGCAGGTGTTGGAGCAAGAAATCTCCAGGAATGCCTGCTTCTGCAGTTAAAAAGAAATCATGCATCTGATCTGCTTGTGATTGAAGTGGTGGAACATCACCTCGAAGACCTGGCAGCAAGAAGATGGAAGCAGATCGCAAAGGCGCTGCATATTTCCGTAGAGGACGTGCAGGGCATTTACGACGCGATTCAGCAGTTGACCCCGCATCCCTGCGCCTGCATTGGAAAAAGTGAATCCGCAGCGATTACGCCGGATGTGTATGTAGAAAAGAAACATGGAGCTTTTACTGTAGTGCTCAACAACGAAAGCCTGCCGAAAATAAGACTCAACAAACAATACCGGCACCTGCTTGAAAGCGGGGAAAAGGGAGAGGCGGGAGAATATGCCCGCAAAAAGTACAAGCAGCTTGTCTGGCTGTTAAAAAGCATTGACCAGCGGCAGACGTCGCTCCGCAAAATCACCGAAGCTATTCTCCGCTTTCAGGAACCGTTTTTTGAGAACGGTCCGTCCGGCATGAAACCGCTGACGCTCAGAGAGATTGCTGAAGAGGCGGAAGTGCATGAATCGACCGTATCACGGACGACTACAAACAAATACGTGCAGACGCCGCATGGATTGTTTGAACTAAAACATTTCTTTTCTGCAGGAATGAACAATGCAGAAGGAGAGCAGACGTCCACCAATGTCATTAAAGAAATAATGAATAAAATGGTGGAGAAGGAAAATAAAATCCGGCCGCTGTCCGACCAGAAGATAGCCGAGCTCATAAAGGAAGAACACGGTATTGCGATCTCCCGGCGCGCTATTGCGAAGTACCGCGGGGAGCTGCAGATTGCACCGTCTTCCAAAAGAAAACGATATGCCTGATGTTTTAAAAATGAAGGGACGGGAATAAGCAGGATATAGCTTAAACCGTCCTTTCTTTTTTATTGCTAAGTTATTTTATTCTTGGTATAATGAATTTATCAGAAGATTGAACCATCGCTTAGGGAAATCCCTAGGTATTATCTTTTGATAAAGTGGGACTTAAAATGTCTATATGGGACAAAAAGTGTCCCTGAGAGAAAACAGGTGAACCCTGAATGAGAGAACTACTCGAATGGCAGAAAAAACTGCAGCCCGACATTTTAGAAATTATGGGGAAACGCTATCGGATTCTTCAGTACCTTCGGCTGATGCAGCCGGTCGGCAGAAGAACACTTGCTGTCAGCCTGGATCTTTCTGAAAGAGTACTGCGGACCGAAGTGACATTCTTAAAGAACCAGGGATTGATTACGATCCATCCGTCCGGCATGACTCTCTCTGATGAAGGAGAAAAGCTTCTGGAGGGGATGGAAGCGGCGATGAAAATTGCTTTCGGACTTGAAGATCTGGAAAAGCAGGTAGCAGAAGTGCTGAACGTCGAGAAAGTTATTGTTGTTTCCGGAGACAGCGACGAATACAGCTGGGTAAAGAAAGAACTGGGACGTGCCTGCGTACAGCAGATGAAAAAACAGATAGTCCCCGGTGATATCATTGCCGTGGCCGGCGGCACTACGCTTGCAGCCGTGGCCGATATGGTCAGCCCATCTGAAAAGTGGAAAGACGCGGTTTTTGTACCGGCAAGAGGCGGACTTGGCGAAAAGGTGGAAATTCAGTCGAACACGATCAGTTCGACAATGGCTACCAAAGCCCGGGCGGCCTACAGGCTTCTGCACGTACCGGACCAGCTGAGCAGTGAAACAAGAGCTTCGCTGAGTCTGGAACCGGGCATTAAAGAACTGCTGGCTCTTATCCGTAAAGCAAAAATTGTGATTCACGGCATCGGCGAAGCTGAAATTATGGCGGACCGGCGTGAAACGAGCGACAGTGCCGTACAGCAGATTAAAGAAAAAGCGGCTGTCGGGGAAGCATTCGGCTATTATTTTGACCGTGAAGGACATATTGTTCATAAAGAGAGAACGATCGGCCTTCAGCTCAATGATCTGAATGAAGCGCAGACGATTATCACCGTCGCCGGAGGAAGCTCCAAAGCAGAAGCTATTTCTGCTTATATGAAATACCGTCCCAGCAATCTGCTCATAACAGATGAAGGGGCGGCGAAGGCAATTTTAAATCGATGACAGCTGATTTTTATAATCAGTTTTTCATATATAGTATTGATTAACGTGCACCATAATAAGAGGAGGAAATTAAACATGGCTACAAAGATTGGTATTAATGGATTTGGAAGAATTGGACGCGCAGTATTCCGTGCTTCTCTTGAAAATAACAACGTAGAAATCGTAAGCATTAACGACCTTACAGACGCTAATATGCTTGCTCACCTTTTAAAATATGACACAGTACACGGCAACCTAAAGCAGAGTGTATCTGTAAACGGCGACAACCTTGTTGTTGACGGCAAAGAAATCCGCATCACAGCTGAAAAAGATCCGGCACAGATTCCATGGGGACAAGCTGGAGTAGAAATCGTTGTAGAAGCAACTGGACGTTTCGCAGACGGCGAGAGCGCCGGCAAACACCTTGAAGGCGGAGCAAAGAAAGTTATTATCTCTGCACCTGGTAAAAACGTTGATGCAACATTTGTTATGGGTGTTAACGAAAACACGTATGACCCTTCGAAGCACAACGTTATGTCCAACGCATCCTGCACAACAAACTGCCTTGCGCCGTTTGCTAAAGTGCTTAACGACAAGTTCGGCATCAAGCGCGGCCTCATGAACACTGTTCACTCTTACACGAATGATCAGCAGATTCTTGACCTTCCGCACAGTGACTATCGTCGTGCACGTGCAGCTGCTGAAAACATCATTCCAACATCAACTGGAGCTGCAAAAGCAGTAGCCCTTGTTCTTCCAGAACTTGACGGCAAGCTTAACGGCGCTGCAATGCGTGTGCCTACTCCAAACGTATCTCTTGTTGACCTTGTAGCAGAGCTTGATACAAACGTTACTGCTGAAGAAGTAAATAACGTACTAAAAGAAGCAGCAGAAGGCGATCTTAAAGGCATTCTTGGCTTCAGCGACGAGCCGCTTGTATCCAAGGACTATAACGGCAACTCCAATTCTTCTACTATTGATGGTTTGTCTACAATGGTATTGGAAGACAACATGGTTAAAGTTATTTCCTGGTACGACAACGAGTTTGGTTATTCCAGCCGCGTTGTAGACCTCGTAGAATATATCGCAAAACAGCAAGCTTAATAAAGCAGATAAAGGGCAGGGGGAGAAGAAAAAGTATTTTCTTGCTCCCCTTTCCTATGCAGTTTCCTGCTACAATAGATATCGGGACAGCACGAATCAGCTGCAGCTCATGTTTGCTTTTTATCAGCGGCAGACCCGGCCTTCTCTAAATAAACGCGGAGATAATCAGCCGGGTTTACGCTTTTCTTTGTATTATAATTATACGTTCTTTTTTGCATCATTTAGGGAAAAGGATGAGGAACACAGAGGAAAAAAGGAGGCAGCACAATGAATAAGAAATCTATTAAAGATATCGATGTAAAAGGAAAAAAGGTTTTCTGCCGGGTGGACTTTAACGTCCCAATGGAAGATGGAAAAGTAACGGATGACAGCCGTATTAAAGCAGCCATTCCTACAATTGAATACTTAGTGGACCAGGGAGCCCGTGTTATACTGGCCAGCCACCTGGGCCGTCCAAAGGGAGAAGCAGTTGAAGAACTTCGTCTCGGACCGGTAAGCGTGCGTCTTGGCGAACTGCTCAGAAGAGACGTTCGTAAAGTAGATGAAGTCTACGGACCAGTAGTAAAGCAGGCGTCCAACTCTTTAATGGACGGAGAAATTCTTCTTATTGAGAATGTTCGTTTTGAAGCAGGAGAAGAAAAAAACGATCCAGAACTCGCAAAAGAATTTGCAGCACTTGCTGACATATACGTAAATGATGCATTTGGAGCGGCTCACAGAGCACACGCTTCTACAGAAGGCATTGCGCAGCACCTCCCAGCCGCTGCAGGACTTCTAATGCAAAAAGAACTTGATGTACTCGGGAAAGCACTATCTGACCCGGCACGTCCTTTCACCGCGATTGTCGGCGGTGCGAAAGTAAAAGACAAAATCGGCGTGATTGACAACCTGCTTGATAAAGTAGACAACCTCGTTATCGGAGGCGGTCTTGCCTATACATTCGTAAAGGCACAGGGCCATGAAGTAGGTAAATCCCTGCTTGAAAAAGATAAGCTTGACCTTGCAAAAGAATTTATGCAGAAAGCAAAAGACAAAGGCGTGAACTTCTATATGCCGGTTGATGTCACCGTAGCTGATGATTTTTCCGGTGATGCCAATATTAAAGTAGTGCCGATTGACAGCATTCCTTCCGATTGGGAAGCTCTCGACATTGGACCCGAAACAAGAAAAACGTACCAGGAGGTTATTGAAAGCTCCAAGCTTGTTATTTGGAACGGACCGATGGGCGTATTTGAAATAGATGCATTTGCATATGGAACGAAAGCTGTTGCAGAGGCACTCGCCGGAGCAACGGACACGTATTCTGTTATTGGAGGCGGCGACTCCGCTGCAGCTGTTGAGAAATTCGGCCTTGCCGATCAAATGGATCACATGTCCACAGGAGGCGGCGCTTCCCTTGAATTTATGGAGGGAAAAGAACTTCCCGGCGTCGCAGCATTGAACGACAAATAAACAAAGAAGAGGTGGAGCAATTTGAGAAAACCAATTATTGCAGGAAACTGGAAAATGAATAAAACCCACGGAGAAGCAGTCAGCTTTATCGAGGACATTAAAGCAAAAGTACCGGCTGGCAGCAAAGTAGACACGGTCGTCTGCGCCCCGGCCCTATTTCTTAAAAGCATGAATGATGCAGTAGAAGGAAGCGACGTAGCCGTCGGCGCCCAGACGATGCACTTTGAAGACAACGGTGCATTCACAGGTGAAATCAGCCCGGAAGCGCTGGCTGACCTTGCTGTTCCTTACGTGATTATCGGTCACTCCGAGCGCAGGGAAATGTTTAATGAAACAGATGACTCCGTAAACAAAAAGCTTCACGCCGCATTTAACCACAAGCTTGTGCCAATTATGTGCTGCGGAGAAACGCTTGAAGAAAGAGAAAGCGACAAAACGGAATCCGTTGTACGCGGCCAGGTCGAAAAAGGCTTTGCAGGTTTAAGCAAAGAGCAGGCAGCACAGGTTGTTGTGGCATATGAGCCTATCTGGGCTATCGGCACCGGCAAATCTTCCACAGCAGAAGATGCCAATGAAACGTGCGGAACGATCCGCCGCATTCTGTCCGAACTGTATGACCAGGAAACAGCAGAAGCTGTCCGCATTCAGTACGGCGGAAGCGTAAAGCCGGAAAATATCGGCGGCTATATGGCGATGGAACACATTGACGGCGCCCTTGTAGGAGGAGCCAGCCTGAAGCCGGATGCATTTCTACAACTAGTGGAGGCGGGATCCAATGAGCAGTAAAAACCCTGTCGCTTTAATTATCCTGGACGGCTTTGCCCTCCGCGATGAAACAAAGGGAAATGCAGTAAAGAAAGCAAACACGCCAAACTTCGATCGTTTCTGGAACAAATATCCGCATTCCCAGCTTACGGCAAGCGGAGAAGCTGTCGGCCTTCCGGAAGGGCAGATGGGCAACTCCGAAGTCGGGCATTTAAATATCGGGGCAGGAAGAGTAGTTTATCAAAGCCTGACCCGGATTAATAAAGATATTAAAGAAGGTACTTTTCAGGACAATAAAGCTCTTTTAGGAGCTTCCGAGCATGTACTCCAAAACGACGGCAGCCTGCACATTTACGGCCTGCTGTCTGACGGAGGCGTACACAGCCACATTCAACATCTATATGCTCTCCTGGAAATGGCCAAAAATAAAGGCATCAAAAAAGTCTATGTCCATGCTTTCATGGATGGGCGTGACGTGGGCCAGCGTACGGCAGAACAGTACGTGGAGGCCCTTGAAGGCAAAATGGATGAGCTTGGCATCGGAGAGATAGCGACGCTTCACGGCCGCTACTATTCAATGGACCGGGACAACCGCTGGGAAAGACTGGAGAAATCCTACCGTGCGATTGTCTATGGAGAAGGACCAAGCTATTCGTCTGCAAAAGATGCTATAAAGGCAAACTATGATAATGACGTCTGGGACGAATTTATTATTCCGGCTGTAATGACAAGAGAAAATGGCGAACCGGTTGCAGAGATGCAGGATGACGATGCTATTATTTTCTTCAATTTCCGTCCGGACCGGGCTATCCAAATGTCCCGTGTGTTCACCGATAACAGCTTTAACGACTTTGACCGCGGAGACCGTTTTCCGAAAAATATTCATTATGTTACGATGACTGATTACAGTGAAAAAGTAACAGCAAATGTAGCCTATCCTCCGCAGGAACTAAAGAACACGATGGGAGAAGCTGTTTCCAAAGCAGGGCTTAAGCAGCTCCGCATTGCCGAAACAGAGAAGTTCCCGCACGTTACGTTCTTTTTCAGCGGCGGCCAGGAAAAGGAATTTGATGGAGAAAAACGTATTCTTATTGATTCACCTAAGGTGGCAACGTACGACCTGCAGCCGGAAATGAGCGCCTATGGAGTAACGGATGCGCTTCTGCGGGAAATCAAAGAGGAGAATCATGACTTTATCGTTCTGAACTTTGCCAACCCTGATATGGTCGGACATTCCGGTGATATGGACGCCACGGTGAAAGCAATTGAAACCGTAGATGAATGTCTCGGGAAAATTGTAGACCTTCTTCACGAAAAGAATGGTACAGCTATTATTACCGCTGACCACGGAAATGCGGATGAGGTAACGACACCAGATGATAAACCAATGACCGCTCATACGACCAATCCGGTCCCGGTTATTGTGACAAAAGAGTCCGGCGAAATCCGCGAGGGCGGTATTCTCGCAGACTTGATTCCAACAGCGGTGGATCTTCTTGAAATGGAAAAACCGGAAGAAATGACAGGCACATCCTTATTAAAAAAATAGACACGACAAAGGAGCGATTTTTACAATGGGTATGATTACTGATGTTTATGCACGCGAAGTACTGGATTCCCGCGGGAATCCAACAGTTGAGGTAGAAATCATTACAGAAACAGGCGCTTTTGGACGCGCACTGGTACCAAGTGGTGCATCCACCGGTGAATACGAAGCAGTAGAACTACGTGACGGCGGCGATCGTTACATGGGTAAAGGTGTTCTTAAAGCAGTAGATAACGTTAACGNACGCGCACTGGTACCAAGTGGTGCATCCACCGGTGAATACGAAGCAGTAGAACTACGTGACGGCGGCGATCGTTACATGGGTAAAGGTGTTCTTAAAGCAGTAGATAACGTTAACGAAGAAATTGCACCTGAACTTCTTGGTATGGACGTAACTGACCAGACCGGCATTGATAAGCTTCTTATTGATCTGGATGGTACTGAAAACAAAGAAAAATTCGGTGCAAACGCGATTCTTGGTATTTCCATGGCTGCAGCCCACGCTGCATCAGACGAGCTTGGACTTCCGCTTTATCAGTATCTTGGTGGATTTAACGCGAAGACGCTTCCTGTACCAATGATGAATATCCTAAACGGCGGCGAGCATGCAGACAACAGCGTCGACATTCAGGAATTCATGGTTATGCCGGTTGGAGCAGAAAGCCTTGCCCACGCTGTACGTATCGGTGCAGAAATTTTCCACAACCTGAAAAAAGTACTAAAAGAACAGGGCCATAACACAGCTGTAGGTGATGAAGGCGGCTTTGCACCAAACCTTGGTTCAAACGAAGAAGCGCTTCAGACTATCATTACAGCCATCGAAAAAGCCGGCTACAAGCCGGGCGAAGAAGTAATGCTTGCAATGGATACAGCTGCTTCTGAAATGTACGAAGACGGCAAATATCACCTTAAAGGTGAAGGCGTCGTGAAAACAACGGAAGAAATGATCGCATTCTACGAGGATCTTGTATCGAAGTATCCTATCGTTTCCATTGAAGACGGCCTGGACGAAAATGACTGGGACGGATGGAAGAAGCTTACAGAAGCTCTTGGAGATAAAGTACAGCTTGTCGGCGACGACTTGTTCGTTACGAACACAACGAAACTTGCTGAAGGTATCAAAAAAGGCATCGGTAATTCCATTTTAATCAAAGTTAACCAGATCGGTACGCTTACAGAAACATTTGATGCCATTGAAATGGCGAAGCGCGCCGGCTATACTGCGGTTATTTCCCACCGCTCCGGTGAAACAGAAGATGCGACGATTGCAGATATCGCTGTAGCGTCAAACGCCGGCCAGATCAAGACAGGTGCTCCGTCCCGTACGGACCGTGTCGCTAAGTACAACCAGCTTATCCGTATTGAAGATGAGCTTGATAACACATCTGTCTTTTTGAAAAAAGACGCATTCTACAACATCAATAAATAAACAGCATTCAAAAGACAGCGGGCATCGGAATCCCGCTGTCTTTTGCTGTATAAAATAATATTCTGTTTATTCGAAGCGAACACGTCTCCTTCTATTGTAATTGAATACGTTTTATGTTAATTTTATATATGTGTGATTTGAACGTGGAGGTGGCGGAGATGCAAACAATATTGTATGTCCTATTGATTATTGTATCGATTTCATTGATAGCCGTAGTACTATTACAATCGGGAAGAAGCGCAGGTCTCTCCGGGTCTATTTCCGGGGGAGCGGAACAATTAGTCGGAAAGCAGAAGGCACGTGGAGTAGAAGCCTTTTTAAGCAAAATGACGATTATTCTAGCCGTTGTCTTTTTCGTACTAACGATTCTTCTTGCTTATTTTCTATAAGAAGAGACTGCGCGCCTATAGCAAATATGAAATGAAATCATGCAGCAGGACATGTATTAGTGTCTTGCTGCTTTTTTTCATACTTTTTACTAAATAGAATAGGGAAACAGGAGGCGTTCGGCTTATGATTGGGTGTCTGTGCCTGCACGGCTTTACAGGAGCACCATGGGAGCTAGAACCGCTTTCCAAAACACTTGCGGAAGAAACAGGATGGCTCGTCTACACACCTGTCCTTCCCGGTCACGATATGATGACGGATCTAAGCGAGCGTACATTTCGTTCCCAGTTTAAGAAATCAGACCATAAAACCTGGATTCATACAGCAGATCTGGCAGCAAAAGAACTATTTGAACGCTGTTCGAAAGTATATGTGATCGGTTTTTCGATGGGAGGTCTGTTGGCTGCGTACATTGCTGCGCGATATCCGGTAGAAAAACTGGTATTGTTAAATGCAGCGGCCCATTACGTTAATCCGTCCCAGCTTTCAAAGGATATGGCTGTCATTATAAAGAATATGATTAAAGGGCAGTTAAAAAAACAGCCGTGGTACCCAATATTCTGGTCAAAAATCCACACCCCGGTCCGATCCCTTTCCGAATTTCAGAAAGTGGTCCGCACGATTGAACCATTTATTAAAGAAGTGGAAGTACCCACGTTTATTGCCCAGGGTATGAAGGACAGCCTTGTCCGAAAAAGCAGTGCTCTTTTTTTATATAAAGAAATTGCTGCCAAAGAAAAACAGCTTTATTTTTATGAACAGTCCCATCATTTTATTGTACACAGCAATAATCAAACACAGCTGATTGAAGACGTAAAGCGATTTCTGCTGGCAGAAAAAATAGAGCCTGACGTTGTTTGGAAAAGCAGCGATCAGGTGTGATCTGGAATAGGAGTGGAAGAACATGAAAGTTGTGCCCCCCAAACCGTTTACCTTTGAAGGAGGCGACCGGGCCGTCCTGCTGCTTCACGGGTTTACCGGAAGTTCCGCAGACGTCAGAATGCTGGGACGCTACCTGCAGAAGCAGGGCTACACGTCGCATGCGCCGGTTTACAAAGGCCACGGGGTTCCGCCGGAGGAATTAATGGATTCCAATGCCACGGACTGGTGGAAGGATGTCGAAGCCGGGTGGAACCACCTTCGGGATCAGGGCTACGAAGAAATAGCAGTAGCCGGTCTTTCCCTTGGAGGACTAATGTCGTTAAAAGCAGGGTATACATTCGGAGCAAAGGGTATTATACCGATGTGTGCGCCGTTGACGACCATTGAAAACAAAGAGCGTCTGTACAAAGGCGTTCTGCAGTACGCAAAAGAATACAAACAGCTGGAAGGCAAAGAGGCCGGGCAGGTGGATGAAGAAATGGAAGCCTTTAAAAAACTTCCTCTTGATGCATTGGATTCCATTAACGGCACAATTAAAGAAGTGAAAAATTCCCTTGATATGATTTATGCTCCGATCAAAGTAGTCCAGGCCAAAAAGGATGAAATGGTTGAATTAAAAAGTGCAGAAATTATATATGAGGAAGTAGCTTCTTCTGTTAAATCCCTGGATTGGTATGAAGATTCCCCGCACGTGATCACACTGGGACCTGAGAAACAGGACCTGCATGAAAATATATATCAGTTTTTGGAAAATCTGGATTGGAGCACAAAATGACAGCACAAAATACAGCAGTACAAGTAGATAGAGAGGAGATGACAACAATATGACAGAAGAACAAAAGCAGCAGATGATGCAGTATCTTCAGGATATCGCTCAAAAGCCAATGTCTATTGAAGAATTACAAGAAGCGTACCATATGACAGAACCTGAACAGACGAAGGAACTCATGAAAGCCCTGGATGAACTGGAGGGAAGCGGGAAGCTGGTCCGTACGAGAAGCAACCGTTACGGGGTTCCCGAGAAAATGGATATTATCCGCGGCAGAGTGCAGATGCACCAGCGTGGATTTGCATTCATCCTGCCGGAAGAAGAGGGAGAGCCCGACGTATTTATCCCCGCGCCGGAAATGGGAGGAGCCATGCACAAAGACACCGTACTTGTGCGCGTCCAGCAAAAAGGAGGCGACTCCAAGCCGGAAGGTTCTATTATCCGGATTATTGAAAGAGGCACAACAAAAGTGGTCGGCACATATCTGGCCAATAAAAATTACGGCTTTGTCGAAGTGGATGACAAGCATATCAACCAGGATATCTTTATTCCCCAGCACAAACAGCACGGAGCAGTCGACGGCCATAAAGTGGTTGTGGAAATAACAAAATATCCCGAAAAGCGCTTCAGCGCTGAAGGGAAAGTAGTCAATATTCTCGGCCATAAAAACGACCCGGGTGTGGATATTTTATCCATCATCCATAAACATGAGCTGCCGGGCGAATTTCCGGAGGCGGCGATTACGCATGCCAATGAAGCGCCGGACAGCATTACGGAAAATGAGATCAGCAAAAGACGGGACCTGCGCGAAGAAACGATTGTGACGATCGACGGCGCCGATGCAAAAGACCTGGATGACGCAATTGGGGTTAAGAAGCTGTCAAACGGCAACTTCCAGCTCGGCGTGCATATCGCCGATGTGAGCTACTATGTACCGGAAGGTTCAGCCATTGACGAAGAAGCAGTCGAGCGCGGCACGAGTGTGTACCTGGTCGACCGTGTGATTCCAATGATTCCCCACCGCCTGTCCAACGGAATCTGCAGTTTAAACCCGCAGGTGGACCGTCTGACACTCTCATGCGAGATGGAAGTGACAGAAGACGGAGACATTGTAAATCACGATATCTTCGAAAGTGTAATCCGTACAAACGAAAGAATGACGTATAATGACGTTCGTTTGATTCTGGATGAAAGAGACGAAGAAACAAGAAAGAAATACGAAGAACTCGTGCCTTTCTTTGAGCGTATGGAAGAGCTTGCCGCGATTCTTCGCCAAAAGCGGTTCGACCGCGGCGCCATTGACTTTGACTTTAAAGAAGCCCAGGTGAAAGTCGACGAAAACGGCAAGCCGGAAGATATTCTTATCCGGGAGCGTTCCGTTGCCGAAAAGCTGATTGAAGAGTTTATGCTGGCAGCAAACGAAACTGTAGCTGAGCATTTTTCCAAAATGAAAGTACCATTTATTTACCGGATTCACGAAGATCCACATGAGGAAAAACTGCAGAAATTTATTGAATTTGTAGCTAATTTCGGCTACACCATTAAAGGAAAAGGCAGTTCGCTTCATCCAAGCGCCCTTCAAAAGATTCTTGCAGATGTAAAAGGAGAGCCGGAAGAAGCTGTACTCAGCACAGTTATGCTCCGTTCTATGAACCAGGCAAAATATGATCCGGAAAATCTTGGGCACTTTGGCCTGGCATCTGAGTACTACACTCATTTCACGTCACCAATCCGCCGTTACCCGGATTTGATCGTGCACCGTCTGATCCGTACGTATTTGATTAACGGAAAAACCGATCAGAAAACAAAGTCCAACTGGCAGAATAAGCTTCCTGATATTGCCAAGCATACGTCAGAAATGGAACGCCGGGCGGTTGACGCCGAGCGGGAAGTGGATGATTTAAAGAAAGCGCAGTATATGGAAGACAAAGTGGGCGAAGAGTATACAGGCGTTATAAGCGGTGTGGCTAACTTTGGACTGTTTGTAGAGCTCGAGAACACCATAGAAGGCATGGTGCACATCAGCTACCTTACCGACGACTATTACCACTTTGACGAAAAGCAGTATGCGCTGATAGGAGAACGTACGGCTAATATCTTCCGGATCGGCGATGAGCTGGATATCCGCGTGCTGAAAGTCAATGTAGAAGAAGCAGATATTGATTTTGAAGTAGTCGGTATGAAAGCCCCGGTTAAGCGGAAAAGAAAAGAAACACCGAAAGTGATCGACGGCAGGGGCGGATCAAAACGGCCGGGCAAAAGCGAAGCGAAGCCAACGGCTAAAAAAGGACGCCAAAAAGGAAAAACGGGAGCAAAAAAACCCGGAAAAGATAAGCCGTACTATGAGAACGTAGGAAAGAAAAAAGCTCAAAAAAGAAAATAACACAGTGCGCTTGAGAACAGGGGGGATGGACGCATGGCTCAGCAGACAGAGGGCAGAGTGCTTGCTCAAAATAAGAAAGCCCGCCATGACTTTTTTATCGAAGAAACGTATGAGGCCGGACTTGCGCTGAAAGGAACAGAAATAAAAGCGATTCGGGAAGGCCGCATGAACTTAAAAGACAGTTTTGGGAAGATTGATGGGGGAGAGCTGTTCCTCCATAATGCCCATATCGGTCTTTATGAACATGGCAACCAGTTTAACCATGACCCGCTCCGCACGAGAAAGCTGCTACTGCACCGGCGGGAAATCAGCAAGCTGATCGGCCAGAGCCAGCAGCCCGGGTATTCCATTATTCCGTTAAAGGTCTACATTAAGCGGGGAAAAGCGAAAGTGCTAATTGGTCTCGCTAAAGGTAAAAAGCAGTTTGACAAACGGGAAACATTGAAGCAAAAAGATGCGCAGCGCGAAATGGACCGGGCGATCCGTTCCCGCATGAAAGGCGAGTAATAAGGCTTTTCTATTGAAAAAAAAGCAGAAAAGTGATAATATAATTATCTAAGGAAAA
This sequence comes from Sinobaca sp. TMA16-18, assembly GCF_059510535.1. Taxonomy (NCBI): domain Bacteria; kingdom Bacillati; phylum Bacillota; class Bacilli; order Caryophanales; family Sporolactobacillaceae; genus Sinobaca; species Sinobaca sp. TMA16-18. The sequence continues at coordinate 97,670 of NZ_JCAKFM010000009.1, forward strand.
GATTCATTTCTTTTCCTTATTCCTAATGGGGATGACTTGGCTTCGACAGGGATAGGTTGAGCTTGAGTTGCGAGCCGAGAGGCAATCTCGTAAAATGGCCACGCCAATAATAACTGGCAAAACTAACGAAAACCTCGCAGTAGCAGCATAATAACTGACTAATGCGGATCCCGCACTCGATCGCCCATGTCGAGTGATTTGGGGTCTCACCTAATAGTGGGCTACGCAGCTCCGATCTCCGCCTGAGGTCGGCTGAAGAGATTAATCAGGCTAGCTGTGCTGAAGCCTGTTGCTAGGCTGAAGCATAGGCGAAATATAATATAGCGACTACGCTCGTAGAAGCTCAAGTGGCGATATCTCTGGACGTGGGTTCGAATCCCACCATCTCCACCATACATAGTGAATACGTAAAGATGCCGGCAGCCGGCATCTTTTTTTGTTTTGCATTTGTGTTTTCGGGGAAGAGATCAACAGATATGAAAGGGGATGCAGCATGAAAAAAGCAGGACTATTTCTACTAACGGCAAGCCTTCCTTTTGCACTGGCAGCATGTGGTTCGGATGAAAGCGGACCGAGCATAGAAAGCCAGCCTTTAAGCGGGGACGATCCGGAACTGGAAGACGTTTGGTATGAAGGGCTGGTCTATACTTCTTTTAAAATGGAAGTAGATTACGAATATGGTGAATATGAAGTATCATACGATTACAATGATGGAGATCCGCAGGCGGAAATTTCAGACTCCCGCGGGGATGAAGAGAGAGAAGTAGACGATGAAGAGGCTCTTTCTGAACTGGGGCAGGTGCTTCCTAACCTTGCGATCACGCCCCAATCCAATGAACTGCAGCTGATGAATGAAAGTGTGAATAATTTCCATTTGGATGATAATTATCAGGAACTACAGATAGAAGTAGAGTTTGAAGAAGCGGATGACATTCGGGCAGAAGATAGAACCCAAAGCTGATCAATAGAAGACTGTGCGAACAGCATAGTCTTTTTTCTTTGATAAATTTTACCAATTCCTAAAATTATATTAATTATGTATAAAAAAGATTGAATATGGAAGAGGAAGGGTATCGTGTAGGACAACCGTTCTTTATCAAAAACAAAGTTAATATGTAAAAAGGACATGTGTCTATTTCATTTCAAGAGCAGGAGGAGATTACTATCGCAGGCCAGTCGAAAGCAAAAGCGTCCAATAAAAGCAGTGCTAAAAAGTTGAACGTGAAGCCTAAGTCAAACACAAAAAAAGAAACAGCTTCTATGGGTCAGGTTCTGGATACGATTCAGTCTTTTTTTACGACCAATATACTTCCCCCTTTTAAAATTACCTCCGTCGACTCTCATGAAGAAGGCTGGGATGTAGAGGTGGAAGTAATTGAAGAAAAAGAATACATGAAGAAATATGCAAAAGACATGCTTCTCGGCGTGTACGAAACAAAAATCAATAAAGATTTAGAAGTTATTTCCTACCAGCGTGTCAGCCTGCGTCCAAGAAGCAAGACATTGAAAAAAGAAGAATAACGACAGCTAAAACTAAACCAATAGTGAAAGAAGGAATATGTAATGAGTAAAAAAAGAGAAAACGCCATCGTAGAAATCACAAATGAGGATGATGAAAACGAACAAATAGATTTGGACACGCTTAGTGTAAAAGAATTAAAAGAGCTGGCAGAAAACAGCGGCCTGGAATTAAGCGCAAAAAAGAAATCGGACATTATCGATGAAATTATAGAGTTTGTCGAAGAACAAACATCCAGTGACAGCGAAGACGAAGAAGAAAACGAAGATACAGAAGAAGAAACTGCAGAAGAAACGGAGGAAGAGGAAGAGGAAGAAGACGAGGAAGAAGGCGAAGAAGAAGAAGAAGAGGAAGAAGGCGAAGACGAAGAAGAGGAAGAAGGCGAAGAAGAAGACGAGGAAGAAGAGGAAGACGAAGAAGAGGAAGAAGACGAGGAAGAAGAAGAGGAAGACGAGGAAGAAGAAGAGGAAGAAGAGGAAGAGGAAGAAGAAGAGGAAGAAGAGGAAGAAGAGGAAGAGGAAGAAGACGAGGAAGAAGAGGAAGAAGAGGAAGGCGAAGAAGAGGAAGAGGAAGAGGAAGAAGACGAGGAAGAAGAGGAAGAAGGCGAAGAAGAAGAAGAGGAAGAGGAAGAAGACGAGGAAGAAGAGGAAGAAGGCGAAGAAGAAGAAGAGGAAGAGGAAGAAGACGAGGAAGAAGAGGAAGAAGGCGAAGAAGAAGAAGAGGAAGAAGAGGAAGGCGAAGAAGAAGACGAAGAAGAGGAAAAAGAAAAAGATAAAAAGTCTCAACTGCCGGATAGTACGGTAAGTCAGCTTGTAAATGATATTAAAGAAGAGCTGAAAAATGAACTTAAAAAAGATATTCTGGAGCAGGTAAAACAAGATGTAATGGATCAAGTACGTCAAGAGCTGACAGATGAATACAAGCAGAAGCTTGTAAAAGATGTCCAAAAAGATTTAAAAAAGCAGATAAAAAAAGAAATGAAAAAAAGTAAGAAGTAAAGAAAACCCGCCGGGCAGTCCGGCGGGTTTTGTGTATTATTAAATAAAAAGTCCAAGCCAGATGGCTGTGGCCATAGCTAGAAGAAGCAGCCATTTTTCATCATTCGTTACCTGCTGCACATTATGAACGTTCATTTTCCAAACGAGCAGCAGGGACAGTGCAATAAACAGTGATGCCCCGGCGGCCGCCCATATCCGGTCGCCGCCAATCCAAACAACACAGGCGGCTGCCAATAGTAAATAAATAAGCGCCGGAACTTTCGCCGCCGCCGGCCCAAAACGGGAAGCGGCCCATACGACAGTGGTATTTTTAACCGGATCAGCCTGTTTATCGGCTTTTTGGTCCGGAATATGATGAACCATTACCCAGGCCAGACATAATAGAGCATTCACTGCGGCGTTTTGATACCCCCATTCCGGAACGGATCCGAGAATAAGCCATGGTCCGGCTAAACCAAGAACAAAGATCGAAGGAAACAGGCTCAGCCATTCCCCGGCCAAAGGACGGTAGCTGAATTGAAAAGGAGGAAGAGAATAAGAGGCGGCCGCCCACACGCCAATAACCAACAGCACGGCCACGGGAATAAATCCAAGCAGAGCCGCTGCCAGGGCACCTGCCAGCAGAAGGGCTCCCAGCACTTTACCAAGTGTTAAAAGAGCTTCCGGAGAGATACGCCCTTCCTGAATCACCCGGCTTCCTCCTGAGAGGAGTGCAGGGCTCAGCGTATCCGTTCCAGAGAGATGATCACTATAATCATTAAAAGCATGTGTTAACACGCCGTGGATGGCAAAGGCTCCCACCAGTAAAAAAATAGTCGTAAAAAGTAAAGAAGAAAAAGAAAAAGCATAATAGATAAATAGTGGCAGCATCGTAGACAGAACGGCGACTGCACTGGAAGAGACGACGGCTACTGCTCTCATAAGCTGGAGAAGTATCTGATAGATCGAGGTCGGAGAAGAATTCAATGGCAGTCAACCCTTTCTACATGTACTTTACATGGCTTTTCTCCAGTATGAACGAGAAAGGATCCAGTGGAAAGAAAAAAGAGAAACCGGTTTGATAGAAATAAAAGAAGCAGTTGTATTATACTGGAAAGATAAATAAAAAAGATAAAGGAGCAGATGATGCCTCGTTATTTCGTGATCGTATATACAGCAGTCTTTCTCGGACTGGCCGGCTGTTCTTTTGAAGCAGGAGAACCGGTGGAAGAAGAACCACCCGCAGACTGGGGCCAGTCGGACCGGGAAAACGTAATAGAAACCGCTGCTTCACAAATAGGAAAAACAGAATATGAATTCGGCGCCGGCAGAAATCAAACAGAGCGGAAAGAAGGTCTGTTTGACTGCTCGAGCTTTGTGCACTGGGCATTTGAACAAGAGGGAATGAAGCTTGGGTCCATGCGCGGTGTATCAACAGATACGTTGAAACACAAAGGCGAGGAAGTACCGCCTGAAGAAATGCAGATTGGTGATCTTGTGTTTTTTGATACGTATAAAGAAGACGGCCATGTAGGCATTTATGTCGGAAACGGCGAGTATATTGGTGCCCAGGAAAGCACGGGGGCAGCAGTGGAAAGCCTGGAGGAAGGCTATTGGAATGACGTGTTTAACGAGCACGTGAGACGCATTTAATATAAATGTTTAAGAGAAGGGAGGAGGGGAACATAAACAGAAAGAAGAAAAAGGGTGGAGTGCTATGAAAACAGCAGAATGTGTAGTAGATGCAAAGGCAGAACTTGGCGAAGGACCAAGCTGGAATGCAGAACTGGAAGTATTGTACTGGGTTGATATTGAAGGGAAAAAGTTAATGATCTATGACCCGGCTGCAGATAAAAATGAAACCATTTCCCTGGAGCAGTACATAGGGGCCGCGGTGCCTAAACGGGACGGCGGTCTAATATTTGCGATGCAGCACGGGTTTTATGAATTTGATTTAAATAGTAAAAAGTTAAAAGCGATTCATGATCCAGAAGAAAATAAGCCGAATAATCGATTTAATGATGCCAAATGTGATCCTTTCGGCCGTCTTTGGGCAGGAACAATGTCCTTTGACCAGGAAGAAGGCGAGGCGTCTCTTTACCGTCTCCATTCAGATCATTCGGTTTATACGGTAGTAAGCAATCTAACCATCTCCAACGGGTTGGCCTGGTCAGCAGACGGAGCTGTCATGTACTTTATCGACACGCCGGCGAAGACGGTTTATACGATGAATATTGATCCATTAACAGGAGTGGCGGATGAGCCGGTAACAGCGTTCGTTGTACCGGATGAAGAAGGTCCGCCCGATGGCATGACGATCGATTCTGAAGGAAAGCTGTGGATTGCCCATTTTGGTGAAGGACAGGTAATCCGCTGGGACCCTGAAAACGGAAAGGCTCTGGAGAAGGTAAAAGTACCTGTTTCCATTACGACTTCGTGCACATTTGGAGGAAAAGACCTGAAAGATTTATACATCACGACAGGAAACGGTCCTTTAGATGAGGAACAGAAAAAAGAACAGCCCCAGGCGGGTGGTCTTTTTAAAGTCCGGGTCGATGTAAAAGGAACACCAACTTATTATTTTGCAGATTAACACATGAGGAAGGCTGCCGGCTGGCAGCTTCTTTTTTTTATGGAATTTTCTTTAAAATAAGCAAAAACATACAAAGCTATTGACAGGGGATAAAAATAAGATAGAATGAAAAGTGTTCCTAATTGATAATGAATATCATTATTAATGAAAAACATAGACTAAATACAGGACATTGTATGTACGTAGAAAGTTTGATGGCATGAAAATATGGTACTTAGTTGCGGCACTGCTTGTTTTATCGTTTATCTCTTTATTTATCGGAGTGAGTGACCTGACTCCGCTTGACCTGTTCTCCATGACGGAAGACCAATGGCAGACATTGACCGTCAGTAGAATTCCCAGGCTTGCAAGTATTATTATCGCCGGCATGAGCATGAGTATCTGCGGATTGATCATGCAGCAGCTGACGAGAAATAAATTTGTTTCTCCAACTACTGCAGGAACGCTTGATTCAGCAAGTCTCGGCATCCTGGTGTCGCTGATGTTTTTCACCGCGGCCAGCCCGCTTTTTAAAGCAGGCATTGCATTTTTATTCGCTTTGGCCGGAACGTTTATATTTATGAAAATTCTTGAAAGAATCCAGTCCAAAGACCCCATTTTTATTCCGCTCGTCGGCTTGATGTTCGGAAGTATTATTGGATCGGTGACGACCTTTTTTGCCTACAGAAACGACCTGATTCAAAATATGAATTCCTGGATGTTCGGTGACTTTTCCTTAATCATCGGCGGGCAGTATGAATTGATTTATCTGGCTCTTCCTGTACTGGGAATCGCTTATTTTTTTGCCAATCGGTTTACGGTCGCCGGCATGGGCGAAGAATTTGCAGTGAATCTGGGTTTGAACTACAGGCAGGTTATTAACATCGGACTCGTTATTGTAGCAATGGTTACTTCCGTTATTGTACTGATTGTCGGGGCTATCCCTTTTCTGGGTTTAATTATTCCGAATATCGTCACTATATACTTAGGAGATCATTTAAAGAAAAGCCTCCATCATACCGCACTGCTCGGAGCGGTGTTCGTTCTGTTCTGCGATGTGCTTGGAAGGCTGATTATCTATCCGTATGAAATATCAATTGGGTTGACTGTCGGTGTGATCGGCAGTGCTGTATTTATTTACCTGCTGGTGAGGAGAAGGCATTATGGGTTATAAAATAAAACTAGCCATCCTTGCTGTATTAGCTTTAGTTCTGATTGTCTTGTTTATGGTAGTGGGAGCCAATGGAAATTGGGATTATATTCTCCCCAGCCGTGGGAAAAAACTTTTCGCTATTGTATTAACAGGGGCGGCTATAGCTTTTGCCACGATGGTTTTTCAAACGATTACGAATAACCGGATTTTAACACCGAGCATACTCGGACTCGATTCCCTGTATATGCTGCTTCAGACATCTTTTATCTTTTTTCTCGGCTCCACGAGTCAGGCCCTGTTAAACCGGGAGCTTAACTTTCTGCTTTCGGTCGGGATGATGGTTCTCTTCTCGTTTCTGCTTTATAAATTATTATTCAAACGGGAAGGGCCGAACGACATATACTTTTTGCTGTTGATCGGCATTATCTGCGGCACTTTCTTTTCCAGTTTGTCTTCGTTTATGCAGATGGTCATTGACCCGAATGAGTTCATGACGATACAGGACCGCATGTTTGCGAGCTTTAACAATGTAAATACAGACATTCTCGGACTGTCTGCTTTATTGCTTCTGCTCTGCAGCCTGTATTTTCTCCGCTTTTCCAAGTACCTTGATATTCTGTCTCTCGGCCGGGATCATGCCGTAAACCTCGGGGTCCCTTACGATCGTGTCATAAAAAGGCTCCTGGTCATTATATTTATACTAATTGCTATTGCTACCGCGCTGGTCGGACCGATTACGTTTCTCGGGCTTCTCGTAGCAAACGTCGCCCACGAATTTCTGAAAACGTACAAACACGGAGTGCTTATTATCGGCTCGATTCTTATCAGCATCATTGCTCTTGTAGGAGGCCAGTTTATTGTAGAACGGGTATTTACTTTCTCTACGACCGTCAGCGTTATTATTAACTTTATCGGAGGCATCTACTTCATTTATTTATTACTGAGGAGGAACAAAGAATGGTAGAAGTTCAGGATATTACAAAGCAGTACGGCGGAAAAAATGTGATTGAAAACATTTCGCTGAAAATACCAAAAGGCAAAATCACCTCCTTTATCGGTCCAAACGGAGCAGGGAAAAGTACTCTGCTTTCCGTTATCAGCCGCCTGATTAAAGCGGACGAAGGAAACGTATGGATTGATGACAAAGAAGTGAGCGCATGCAACAGCAATGAGCTTGCAAAAAAGGTGTCCATTCTTAAACAGGCCAATTCCATTAATATCCGTCTGACCGTGAAAGAATTAGTCTGCTTTGGACGGTTTCCTTATTCGCAGGGTCGGTTAAAAAAAGAAGACTGGCTTCATATAGAGGAAGCTATTGAATATATGGAGCTCAAGGACATGGAAGACATGTATCTGGACCAGCTGAGCGGAGGCCAGAAGCAGCGTGCGTTTATTGCGATGGTTATTGCCCAGAACACAGAGTATATTCTTTTGGATGAACCGTTGAACAATCTGGATATGAAACACTCCGTTCAGATTATGAAAGTGCTGCAGCGCCTCGTAAAAGACCTTAACAAGACAGTGGTTATCGTCATTCACGACATCAATTTCGCTTCCTGCTACTCGGATTATATCGTCGCTTTGAAAGAAGGCAGAGTGATCAGCGAAGGACCGAAGGAGGCAATGATGCAAAGTGATGTACTTAAAAACATTTATGAGATGGAGATGCCGATCCAGACCATTAATGATAATAAAATCTGTGTGTACTTTTCCTAGAATCTGCGAGTCAGGGAAAGCCGAAAGGAGGGAGCACGATACAGGCTTGTAAAACACAGTTGAAAAGTTCATGCAAACATACTATACAGGGGGAAATAAAAATGAATAAAAACATATTTCTAGTTATGATGCTGGCTTTTGCCGCTGCATTCATGGCAGCATGCGGAAGCGGTTCGGCAGAAGGGAATACAGATGGAAACAACACAGAGGAAGAGAGTGAAGCATCCGGAGCAGAAGAAGTAACCGTCACACATGAACTTGGAGAAACAACAGTCGAAGGAACACCGGAAACCGTTGTTGTGTTTGATTATGGGGTACTTGATTCATTAGACAAGCTTGATATTGAAGTAGCCGGCGTAGCAAAAGACAGCCTTCCTTCCTACCTGGAGAAATATGAAGGGGATGAATATGAAAACGTTGGTTCGCTGAAAGAGCCCGATTTCGAGAAAATCAATGAAATCGATCCGGACCTGATCATTATTTCCGGCAGACAGGCAGAAGCCTATGAAGAACTTGAAGGAATCGCACCTACGCTTTATTCGGCTGTAGATGCTGCCAATTATATGCTTTCGTTCGAAGAAAGCATGACCAATCTTGGCCGGGTATTTAACAAAGAAGCAGAAATAGAAGAAGAAGTCACAGCTATTCAGACTCAGATTGAAGAAGTAAAAGCGCAGACGGAAGAAACCGAAGGAGAAGCGCTCGTGGTGCTGGCTAATGATGGCAGTCTGAGCGCCTTTGGACCAGGCTCCAGATACGGCTTAATTCATGACGAATTTGGTTTCACTCCAGCTGATGAGAATATTGAATCAGACACACGCCACGGTCAGAACGTATCGTTTGAATACGTAGCAGAACAGGATCCGGAACATTTATTTGTTGTCGATAGAGGAGCTGTTGTTGGAGGAGAATCGTCTTCCGAACAGGTGCTTGATAACGATCTAATGCAGGGCACACAGGCAGTAGAGAATGACAATGTAACGTACCTTGATCCGGAAGTCTGGTATTTGAGCGGCGGTGGATTAACCTCCGTATCGATGATGGCTGATGAAATTCAGGAAGGTATTTCTGAATAACTATAAGTAACTGAGTCCTCTTATGGGGACTCAGTTTTTTAACAGCATAAAAAAAGCAAAAAATATGGCTGATTCATACAAAAACTTGTACAGGTGGCGCTTTCCGCAGGCCGAGCCTTAAGCTAAAGAGGAAAAACCGACCTCTTTATCTTCCCTTATGGCTGTTCTGCCGGAGTCACCGCCTGGTTCATTCTTTGTATTTCTAAGCAGCCTTTCTTAAAGAAGCGGCGCGATGGATAGATAGGTTAAATAAAACGGTTTCCCGACAATTTAGAAAAAGGAACCTTCTATCGCAGAAGGTTCCTTTTTGCAGCACTTATTTTTTGGAAAGCAGCAGGGCTGCCGTGATGATAGAAAAAGCGCCGAACGCCAAAAGCGGAATCGTAATAAATCCCAGCATATTAATATATTCGCCGGAGCACGGCACGCCATCCGAACAGGAGGCGAGGCTCGCGAAATAAGGAATTTTCTGCTGGGCATAATGAAAAAGTGAAGCAGCGATCCCGAGTACTGCGAAAGGGAGCGCATAAATCTTTACGGCCCGGTCGTCCCGGAATAAGCCGATACCGAGCAGAACGGGGAGCGGGTACATTAAGATTCTTTGGTACCAGCACCATTCACAAGGCACAAACCCGCGAACTTCACTGAAATACAGGCTGCCGAGTACCGCAATAATAGAAACAATCCAGGCAAGGAGAATTCCCCTACTCATTCGAGGCTTCCTCTACCATTTCACGCAGTTCTTCAAACGAACCGCCTTCAAACTGTTCGCCGTTTACAAACAGCGTAGGAGTGCTCTGCACACCAAGTTCGGCTACATAATCGGTATCCACTTCAAGCGCATCTTCATATTCCCCGGCCTGAAAAGCTTCGGACACCTGAGAAGCCTCTTCTTCTGATACAATGCCTTCGAGAATAGTGTCGAGACGTTCTTCTGTGAAAAAGTCCTGGGATTCTGCTTCCGGGTCCTGTTCGGCAAACAGCTGATCGTGGAATTCCCAAAAGGCGTCATTTCCAAGTTCCCCGTAAACCGTTTCAGCATAAAGCGCCGCCCGGCTGGAATCTACATTCAAAAATGGATAATGCATGTAGGTAAAGGACGCATCCCCGGTTTCTACAAGCTCCTGCTCAATCATAGGCACCATGGATTCGTGAAAGTTTTTGCAGGCCGGACATTTATAATCGCCGAACTCTACAATGGATACAGCATCTTCTTCTCCTTGAACCGGCTGGCCTTCAAGATCAATATCCCCGGCAGGAGAAGGCTCAATATTTCCGACAAATAGGATAGCTGCCATGACGACAGCCAATGCGGCAATGATAAGAATAAGAAGCTTTGGGGATCGTTTTGACTTAGTTGAAGCAGATGTGTTTTTTTTAGCCACTGCATGTCTCTCCTTTTAAAAAATGAAAGGACCGTCAGAAAAACTATCCTCTGACGGACCCTGCATTCAACGTATTACAAGTCCAAATCGGTAACGGCGCCTTTGGCACTGCTTGAAACAAGTTTTGCATATTTGGCAAGGGTGCCGGTTCTGGCTGGAAGTTCAGGCGTTTTCCAGGCTTGTTGGCGTTTTTCAAACTCTTCGTCGGTAATCTTAAAGTTGATTTCCTGCGTATCGCTGTCGATCGTTACGATATCGCCTTCCTGCAGAAGACCAATTGGACCGCCGGTGTGTGCTTCAGGAGCTACGTGACCGATAACAAACCCGTGTGATCCTCCGGAAAAACGACCATCTGTCAACAGCGCCACTTTACCACCGAAACCTCGTCCAACAATCATGGAAGTGATGGAAAGCATTTCAGGCATTCCTGGTCCGCCTTTTGGTCCTACGTGGCGGATAACGAGAACATCGCCTTCTTTAATATCGTTATCCATAATTGCTTTTGTTGCATCATCTTCTGAGTCATATACGCGGGCAGGGCCCTCAAACCGGCTGATTTTCTGACCGGACATTTTGGCTACTGCTCCCTCGGGGGCAAGGTTTCCTTTTAATACGACAAGCGGGCCGCTTGGTTTCAACGGATTGTCGAAAGGTCGGATAACGTCCTGCCCTTCCGTGAGGTCAGGCGCTTTTGCCAGGTTTTCAGCAAGCGTTTTGCCTGTTACAGTGAGGCAGTCGCCGTGAAGAAGTCCATTTTCCAAAAGAATCTTCATTACGCCGGGTACGCCGCCTACTGCATAAAGGTCCTGCATGACATAGCGTCCACTTGGTTTCAGGTCCGCCAGATGAGGTACGTGTTTACGTACTCTTTCAAAGTCATCGTAGGATAAGTCAACGCCGGCAGAATGGGCGATAGCAAGAAGGTGAAGGAAAGCATTGGTAGAACCGCCAAGTGCCATAACGACCGTAATCGCATTTTCAAACGCTTCTTTTGTCATAATATCTTTTGGATAAATATCTTTCTCAAGCAGCTGAATTACCATTTCTCCAGCCTGCAGGCACTCTGTTTCTTTGTATTGATTGATAGCAGGAGTAGAAGATGAACCTGGAATACTCATACCAAGTGCTTCTACTGCAGCGGCCATCGTATTCGCGGTATACATGCCTCCGCACGCACCGGCTCCCGGACACGAGTTGCACTCGACTTCATGAAGTTCCTCGTCATTGATAATGCCCTGCTGATGCTGGCCTACAGCTTCAAAGGAGGAAACAATATCAACGTCTTTTCCGTTCAGCTTTCCAGGCTGAATCGTGCCGCCGTATACGTAAACACTTGGAAGGTTAAGGCGGGCTAATGCAATGAGGGAAGCTGGTGTTGTTTTATCACAGCCGCCGATTGCTACTACGCCGTCCAGACGTTCCGCACTGGTCACAGTTTCCATGGAATCTGCGATGATTTCACGGCTTGGCAGGGAATAGTGCATCCCTTCGTGGCCCATCGCGATACCATCTGATACCGTAATTGTATTAAATATCATTGGAGCGCCGCCGGCCTGGGCTGCGCCTTTTTTTGCTTCCCTGGCAAGGCCATCGATATGTATATTACAAGGGGTGACCTCACTCCATGTGCTGGCAATGCCAATCATTGGCTTTTTAAAATCTTCATCTTTGAATCCTACAGCACGAAGCATGGCACGGTTTGGCGTGCGGTTTGCTCCTTCACTGATTACTTTACTGCGGATTCGGAGGTCTTTCTTATCTCCCATTTTTATACATCCTCTCTCATCTGTTGTCAGAAAACTATGGCAATACTACTTATCATACTAGGAAATGACAGAACTCGCAATATAGAAAAAGAAGCAGCCGAGACGGCTGCTTCTGATGATTATTTTTCCATTGATAAACGCTGCTTGAGTTCTGATTCAAGTTCTCTGTATTCTTTAAGCTTATCAGTAGTTTCTGAGATATTACGAAGGCTATTATAAAATCTTCTTTCGTTGTATTCAAATATGAAAGGAGTGATATAGCCGCGGGCAACCATTCTCGCGAAATTCCAGCACATTTCATGATTTTCTCCGGCCACCGACTCTGTAAGAAGAGTTAATGCTTCTAGTACATCATTCGTAATAATCGGATCTTCTTTTGCATAGTCACTGATATGGGCAAATGCGGCATACAGATAATAATCAAAGGATTCGTCTTCGATAATAATACGAAGGTCATTGTTTCTATCGGTTAAATATGGAGTGAAGCGGGTGATCTTGGAAATGGAAAGCAGCAGGTCGGTAAGCTGGTAAATTGCATTGGATGCCGTATTCGGATCATCGTTTCCAATCGATTTAATGGCTATTTCTTTCAGCTTGTTAATACCAAACTCGATATCCTGCACTTCCGTTTTTTTCGATCCGAGAAAAATAAGTTGACGCAGGGCACTTTCATCCACCGCGGTACTGTCTTTTTTCCAATAGCTGATAACTGGAATTCCCGTGAGCACAAAATCACCAATACGTTTTTCTATCTTGACGACAAGATTATGGGATTCTGCGTAGGCGATCATCCGCCGGTAATCAATAATCTGCACAAAGCCGGCTTCATCGGCGGCAATATACATTTTGTCGTCCTCTGCTAATTCATCGGCGGACGTGTTCGGTTCTTTCGTACGGTAAGGCTCAAGGTCCTCCACTAACGTAGCTAAAATCCGCTCCTGGGATTCGCTTTTCATGTTTAACGTAAGGTTGGGCACCTGCATCCATTTGACTGCATGATTAAGGAAGTAAATAAATGTTGCCAACCCGAGAAACATAAAGAAGATGGTCAGCGTAGGAAATGCAACATAATTGGCTACTTCGGCATTAATTAAGAAAAACGCCATTAAAATAAATACGAATACCAGGTTAAACAATCCGAGCACATGCTGGGTCCGCTTATCTGATATAAATGTAACGAGCATCCGCGGCGTAAACTGCCCGGAGAAGTTCGTAAGTACAACGAGAATAGAGTTCAGTGTGAACGCATTCAGTGTAATACTTCCGGCAATCAGCGAGCTGACAATCAAACTCGTCAAGTCATAGCTTGCCGTAAAAAAGGCAGGAGCTGTATCCCCGAGCTGCATGGAAATATCAATCCAGTAGGCGATACCCGCGATACCTATTCCTATAAGTGCATATATGACACAGATAAACCATAGGTTTGATCTTATTTCATATTTTAGTTGATGTTTCGATAAGCTTAACAGCTTACGAATAGGTCTTGGCATAAATCGTTGCAAATTCATATATCATCCCCGCATTCTATTTTTGGTGCAAGATGTACTGTACCACTTTTTTCATTGTTTTACACTTCTAATGACAAAAGAAAAGTACGATAACCTAGTACAATAGTAAAATAGATTAAAAAAAACAAAAAAAAAGACTGCTGCGGGGAGGTCAACCGCAGCAGTTTATTTATGATTTTGTTGTAGAAGTGGTAGTGGATGGGATGTCTGTTAGTTTCACAGGTTGTGGGATGATTGGCTTGACGTTCTCGCGGTTGGCCAGGAATTCCGGACGCGGCGGCTGCCCGGAGAACGGGTGGGTGAGTTGGTTTTCCATCGAGTTGAACACGAAAAACACGTTGCTGCGTGCATATGGGGAAATATTCCCGGACGAGCCGTGCATGGTGTTGCAGTCAAAAAACAGCACCGAGCCGGCCGGACCGGTGGCCCGGTCAATGCGGCCGCCGGCTTTATCGACGAGCCAGCTCATGCTGTCGTTATCCGGCACGCCGCTTTCCTGCTTCTGCAGCGACGACTTGTAGTTGTCCTTCGGCGTCTCGCCCGGGCAGGAAATGTACCATTTCTGCGAGCCCGGGACGAGCATCAGCGGGCCGTTGAACTCGTA
>NZ_JCAKFM010000010.1:0-95141 GCF_059510535.1 Sinobaca sp. TMA16-18
GTCGATGGTTTTTGGCTTTGCCAAGCATCTTAGGATCGCCCCTTTTCTTTTCAGTATACGACCATTCCAGCCCTTTGCCCACAAAAAAACTGCCGAGAAAAAAACTTTCTCGACAGCCTGAAAAAGGAGAGCCACATGGCTCTCCTTTTCATTCTTTACCTGCTTCTTTTCTTTTCATCCATTTTGCTATCAGCAGCAGCAGAATTCCTGCTATTCCTAAGACAGCGAATGCTTCCTGCGGTCCATCACCTCTTAAAAGCTGAAATAAAAAAGAGCCCCCGAAAACAATTGCCAAAAGCATACCAAATTGAATCATCCATTTATGCATCGTCTACCCCACTTTTAATGTACTTCATGTTTCACGTGAAACATATGTATCTTTTTCTCTTATTCATCCCTATAATTTGCAGGTGTACATTTATTAAGAAACAAAAAGTACCACCTTGACCTTTTTCGATTTTATCCCTTTACGGTATAAGTTTCAAGCGGAAGCACACTTATAACAACTGAAATCGTTTAACCGCTCCTCTTTTACCGTGCAGGTATGTTAAATGCAAATCTTGTATTATTCAAAAAAACCGCCGAAATGGCGGTCTTTTGTAGTGTATTTAATACACACTGCTGGTGTAGGAATTATTCATCACTTCCACCAATTTCTTCATTCCATTTTCTATCTTTTCCGGATCAGCATTAGTAAAGTTCAAACGAAGTGTGTTCTGTTCCGGATTTCTTACATAAAACGGCGCTCCCGGTACAAAAGCTACACCCTTGTCCACAGCTTCAGCGAGAAGTGCTGTCGTGTTTACCTGCGGCGGCATGTTCACCCAGAAAAACATGCCGCCTCTTGGTTCAATATAACTGACCCCATCTACTCTATCGAGCAGTGCTTTCATGACGAGCATCCGCTCTTTATACTCTGCACAGAGCATATTTATGTGCTCATCAAGGTCGAATTCTTTCATTAAATGCACAAGCGCATGCTGCGTTAACGAATTAGTGTGCAGGTCGGTCGCCTGCTTAGCCTGTGCCATCATACGAATAATCTGATAAGGTCCTGCAATCCACCCTGTTCTCATGGCAGGGACAACCGTTTTTGAAAATGTACTCGTATACACGACGTATTCATTATTGTCCATTGAAGCGAGAGGCGGTACAGTGTCGGCTTCATCAAATTTAATATCGCCGTAAGGATCATCTTCAAACACAATAACATGATGTTTTTTAGCCAGCTTTATCAGCTGCTTTCTGCGCTCCAATGACCATACTTTTCCACCCGGGTTGGAATAAGTAGGAACAACATAAATACATTTAGGCTTCAGCCGGATAATTTTCTCTTCCAGATCTTCCTCAAGCATGCCATCATCATCTGAATCCACCGGCACAATATTCACTTCATAAGACTGAAACACCTGCAGCGCTGCAAGATACGTAGGGTTTTCTGTTAAAACAATATCCCGGGGATCAAACATGATTCTTGCAAACAAGTCAATTGCCTGCTGGGAACCAGATGTAACAAGAATATGCTCCGGATCTCTTTCGATTTGCTTTTGTCTCATTCTTTCAGCCAGTTTTTCTTTAAGGGCCGGAACTCCTTCTGTTTCCCCATACTGAAGTACTTTATTGCTGGATGACAGCGCCTCATCAAAAGCCTGTTTCACTGCTTCTACAGGAAACAACTTTTCATCCGGAAGCCCGCCTGCAAAGGAAATTACATCTCCCTTGTTTACTACTTTCAATATATCCCTTACTGCCGATGACTGCATATGGCGGACTCTCTTCGCAAAACCATACTTCATTTCTCTCTCCACCCCTGTACCTTTATATTAACTATTAGAAAAATCAGAATAAATTGATTCGTAAATTATATCACATCTTTCTAAATAGAACACAAAAGGTTTTATTTTATAATTACAAAATAATACATTAATTATATTATTTTATATTTTTAAATTTTATTGTAAATTTATTTAATTGCATTTCCAACGATTATGTCATCCCTATTTAGGGAACAAAAGAGGTATAAAGACATTCTAACGAGAGATTGAAGAACAAGGAGCGGTAGACATGGCAGGAGAAATGAAAGAAGTTATATGTGAACAGGCAATGCTTGGGGAAAGCCCGGTATGGGACGAAAAATCCCAGGTATTTTACTGGGTGGACATCCTCGGACAGTTTATTCACGAATACAATCCGAAAACAAAACGAACCAGATCCATAAAAATAAATCAAATGCCCGGCGCCGTAGCTCCTTCCACCCAACCAGGAAAGCTGATAGCAGCTCTCCAGCACGGCTTTTATTCCATCGATTTTGACGCCTCTTCTTTAATGCCTATTTTTGATCCGGAAGAACACAAGCCTAATAACCGGTTCAACGATGGGAAGTGTGATCCCGCAGGCAGGTTCTGGGCTGGGACTATCTCTCTTACGAGAGAGCCCGAAGATGCTGCGTTGTACTGCCTGGATTCTTCGAAAGGCGCGCAGAAAAAGTGGTCTCCGGTTACCACGTCCAATGGACTTGCCTGGAATACAAGCAAACAGGCTATGTATTATATAGATACACCTACTCAATCCATCACCCGGTTTGACTACTCTTTAGCGGACGGCTCCATACGTGACCCTAAAGCTATTATTGATTTTTCAGGGGAGTACGGCAAACCCGATGGAATGACAATCGATGCCGACGGCAACTTATGGATAGCCCACTTTGAAGGGGGGCGTGTCAGCTGCTGGAATCCGGATACAGAAAAAAAGCAGGATGAACTGATTCTGCCCGCTTCTTTAATTACATCCTGCACATTTGGAGGAGAACATCTTACCGATCTTTATATAACAACGGCCCGGAATAAATTAACGGAAGAAGAGCAGAAACAGGAGCCGTTGGCAGGCTATGTATTTTCTTATGCCTCAGGGGTAAAAGGACTGCCTGCAGATCATTTTATGGCTGGGAATAAAAACGGCGGTGAATAGATCCGGCCGTTATTGCTGCTCCAGCTTCAGCTGATGAACCGTCTGAATTAAAGCCATTTTGGAAGCATAGTCTTCAAACTCAAGAGCGACTCCATAAATGTACCCTTCCTCCGTTACCCGTTGGCGTTTAATGCTGCCGTACACTTTAAACAGCTTTTGCGTAATACGGAACGTAAAACATAACAGGACATCATCTGTTACTTGAAATCGGAGAGGAGAAAAGAACTGAAGTCCATTTCCGGAAAGATCAAGTATTTGAATAGGGCCTTCTTTGCTTTTTACCTCCACCTGCTTAACTTTATGGACAAATATAGCGGCCTCTAAAGGCTTATCTGTAAAATGAAAACGAATATTGCTTCTGCGATTGGACAAAATAGCCTCCTATGGTTATTTTTGTTTTAATTATACCCTTTGAGTGAACAACCTGCTACGAAAAACGGGCATGAAACCTAATAGGTTTCATGCCCGTTTTATACTATTTTATTTTTGGTTCGTCAATTGAGTTTTTTTTTCCATAATCGCCTGCTTCGCTGTAATCAAAGCAAGTTTGTAGACGTCTTTCATGCTGCATCCGCGGGAAAGATCGTTTACCGGTTTGTTTAAGCCTTGAAGAATTGGACCAATCGCATCATATCCGCCTAAACGTTGGGCAATCTTATAACCGAGGTTACCGGATTCCAGACTTGGGAAAATAAATACGTTTGCTTCTCCCTGAAGCGGTGAATCTGGAGCCTTCTGGCGTCCTACTGCCGGTACGAAAGCTGCGTCAAATTGGAACTCTCCGTCAATAACCAGATCAGGGCGGTCCTGCTGTGCTTTAACCGTTGCTTCTGATACTTTTCTTGTTTCTATTGAAGAGGCGGATCCTTTTGTAGAGAAGCTGAGCATCGCGACTTTAGGATCCAGATCAAATGCTTTTGCTGTCTCTGCCGTCGCAATCGCAATTTCAGAAAGCTCTTCCGCATTCGGGGAAATGTTGATAGCGCAGTCGGCAAATACAAACTTCTGGTCTTCCTTCACCATTATAAATACGCCGGACGTTCTTTGAATCCCCGGCTTTGTTTTAATAATCTGCAGTGCCGGACGAACCGTATCTCCCGTTGAATGAACCGCACCGCTGACAAGACCGTCAGCATAATCAAGATAAACGAGCATAGTGCCGAAGTAGTTTGGGTTTTTAAGCTTTTCCCGTGCGCTTTCTTCTGTTTCTTTTCCTTTGCGGCGTTCAACAAAGGCCGTTATTAATTCCTCATAATGCTCATACTGAACCGGATCAATAATTTTCACCTGGTCCAGCGACACATGAAGCTTTGCCGCTTTTGCTTTTACTTCCTCTTCAAGACCGATGATGATTGGCTTTAGGAGGCCATCCTCTGCAAGTTTAGCTGCTGCTTCTATAATACGATCGTCCTCTCCCTCTGGAAATACAATGGAAGGTTGATCTTTTTTGACTTGTTCTTTTATCTCTACGAAGAGATCGCTCACTAAAATTCCTCCTTTATTATTTAAACCGTTCAGGAAGTGTAGGTTAACTATAGGCGTATCGATTCGCTGCGTTGAATTCATTCTGGTTTCATCTCTCTATTCCTTAGGATACTCTTATTCCAACAAAAAATAAACGTAAATGCATAAAATAATCATTGTTCTAATTTTCGGAATTAAGAAAACAAAATGAAAGCTTGTGTTAAAAGCGTTTACAATGAAGGTAGGAATGAATATAGTTGCATATATTATTTTAAAATACTAAATTATACAAAGCTGCTGTATTCAATTAGTTCCCTCCATGCTATACTATTTTCACCTTTTCCCCCGTTAGCAATTGATGAAAGGAGAAAAAAATAATGAGTCCTAAACTAGGAATGGAAACCATCCGCCGGGAACAGATTATTCAATCTGCAAAAACATGCATCCTAACGTATGGGTTTGACCATTTTTCGATTAAAGATGTAGCCCGGACTGCCGACCTCAGCACAGGAGTTATTTATCACTATTTTAAAAACAAAAATGATCTTCTTGTTGAAGTCCTCAAAGAAGCGTTCGCAGTCTCTGAGGAAGATGTCCGCAGCACGGTCGATGCCTATCATCACCCCGATGAGAAATTTCACGCCTATCTTCGGACGGTGGCGTCTCTTCCGGATCATAATCAGCCGTTTTATACTATTTTATTAAACTATATGGCCCAATCGCCTTATGATGAAAAAATTAATGCAGTAGTAGGTCGTTTTCTTCATAACCTCGTTTTGTATTTGACTACTATTCTTGAAGAAGCGGAACGCCGGCACCTGCTGAACCATCCTTCTCCTTCAGCTCTTGCCCTTTTGATTATTAATCAGGCGACCGGAACCGCCTTTAACGAGCGCTATTTCTCTTCTGCTGTTGTAGAAGCCAACCGACACGCATTCATTCAGTTATTCCAATCCATGGTTGCCACTCCGGCTTCTTCATGAGTATAATAACAGTATCTTATTTATAATGATCGTTCGAAATAAATAAAAAAGGAGAATGCGTAATGTCGTATCCCGCTCTGCTTTCCCCTATATCTATTAACCAGCTCGTGCTTCCTACTAAGGTGATGATGGGTTCCATGCATGTTGGGTTAGAAGGGGAAGAAAACGGATTGGAAAAAATGAAAGCGTTTTATGTGCGCCGTGCTAAGGAACATGTCGGCCTTATTGTGACCGGAGGAGCGGCTGTAACCCCGGAAGGGAGCGGCGGAGCTAACTTCATGAGCCTCTATCAGGAAACAGATATTAAACAGTGGACAGAGCTTACAGACGCTGTGCATGAAGCAGGGGGACGTATTGCCGTTCAGCTCTTTCACGCCGGCCGTTATGCATACAAAGCGCTCACCGGACTGGACCCGGTGTCAGCTTCCCCTCTTCAATCATCCATTAATCCAGATGTGCCTGTGGAACTTACCGAAGAGGACATTCAGCGCACCATTCAGGCATTTTCTGATGCTGCCGTTCGTGCAAAGAAATCCGGTTTTGATGCGGTGGAAATTATGGGCTCAGAAGGCTATCTGCTCAATCAGTTTATGTCTCCGCTGACCAATCGGCGGACAGATCAGTGGGGAGGCTCCTTTGAAAAGCGCCTGCGTTTCCCGCTCGCTGTTGCAGAATCAGTCCGCAGAGCTGTCGGTCCCGGTTACCCGGTCATCTTCCGCATGTCCGGTCTTGATTTAATGGAAGGAAGCACGACAGAAGAAGAAACAATCATCTGGGCCGGAAAGCTTGAAGAAGCCGGTATGGATGCGCTGAACATCGGAATCGGCTGGCACGAATCCAGAACTCCAACCATTACGATGAAAGTGCCGAGAAATTATTTTACGCCTGTCGCAGCCTCCATCAAAAAGCGGGTAACCATCCCTGTAATTACTTCCAACCGCATTAATAACCCGGAAGATGCCGAAGCGATACTGCAGGAAGATAAAGCAGATATAGTCTCCATGGCCCGCCCATTTTTAGCGGATCCAGAAATTATTACAAAAGCGATAGAAGGCAGAACGGAAGAAATCAACACGTGCATTGCCTGCAACCAGGCCTGCCTGGACCATGTGTTTGAAAATAAGTCTGCTTCCTGTATGGTCAATCCCGAAGCAGGTCGGGAGCTGACCTTCATTATTAATAAAACAGCTGCGCCTAAAAATATATTAATTATCGGGGCCGGACCGGCCGGGCTGGAAGCGGCCCGGGTTGCTGCCTTGAAAGGCCATCATGTGACGCTTGCTGATGAAAAAGAAGAAATCGGCGGACAGCTGCTGTACGCCAGAACGGTACCGGGTAAATCCGAATTCAATGAAACGCTCCGGTATTATTCTGTGCAGCTGAAAAAACTAGGCGTATCTATCCGGCTGGGCACCTCTGTCTCGGCAGAACATCCGCTTGTGCAGGAGGCCGATGATATCATTCTCGCATCCGGTATTCTTCCCCGTCAGCCGGATATCAAAGGAATGGAAACGCATACCGTTTTTTCCTACCGGGACGTGTTTGAAGGAAACGCTGAACTGCAGGGGAAAATTGTAATGATCGGCGGCGGCGGTATTGCCTGTGATTTAGCCTTGGTGCTTCATAAAAAAGGGTATACAGATATTACGCTGCTGCAGCGGGGCCGAAAGTTTGCTAAAGGGCTGGGCAAAACTACACGCTGGATTACGCTCGGCGAACTCCGCCGCAATAATATACAAATGATCGGCGAAGTTACGTACAAAGAAATCACACCTGAAGGAGTCGTGATTGTCCATGAAGAGCAGGAAAAGCTTGAAACAGCTGATACGATCATTACGGCAAGCGGACAGCTCCCCAACCAACAGCTTGCCTCTGAATTGATGGAACACGGAAAACGAGTGCATGTGATCGGCGGCGCTAAGCATGCTGTCGGACTTGATGCCAAGTTTGCTATTTTGAATGGTGCAGAAACAGCGAATGCTCTGTAATTACTTTTAAAGGAGGGTTTCACGTGAAACAACATACAGTCTTATATGAGGTAAAGGACCACATAGCTTTGATTACACTGAACCGCCCTGAAGTTAAAAATGCTTTAAATACAGAAATGCATAAAGAACTCTACGAGTGTTTCCAGGAAGCGGCGGAAGATGAAACGGTTAAAGTAATAATTCTACAGGGATCCGGCGATGCGTTCTGCGCAGGCGCTGACTTGAAAAGCGTCTCTTCGGACAGCGCGGAAAGCTTTGACTACGGCGATTATCTGCAGGACACCTATAACCGTCTGATTCTCTTTATAGACAGTATCACTAAGCCGGTTATTGCCTATTTAAACGGGGTAACAGTAGGGGCAGGTTTAAGTATTGCGCTGGCCTGCGACTACCGGATTGCTGACAGCCGGGCCAAGTTAGCGCTCAGCTTTTTAAAGATAGGCCTTGTCCCAGACGCAGGAGCCTCCTACTTCCTCCCCCGTCTTGTCGGGTTAGGAAAAGCAATGGAGCTTACGCTCGGACAAACCATATCTGCAGAAGAAGCGTTCCGGATCAACCTCATCACCGCTATTGGAAATCCGGAAGAGTACGCTCATAAATTAGCTGCTATCCCCCCCGCCGCCTATGGATTGGCTAAGCAGAATATGAAACAGGGTTTCGAACACAGCCTTTCAGAGGTTCTCGATATGGAAGTATCGGCCCAAAGAGAAGCCGGACAAAGCCGGGAACATAAAGACGCCCTTCTCCGCTTCTTGAAAAAGTAGGCTGGTTTCCGCTTTTGAAGACCTGCGGACCTATGGTATAGTAGACATCGTGAGCAGGTTTTAGATAAAGGAGTGGACCATATATGAGTGAAGCATCCCAAACGCTCGACGGCTGGTTTTGTCTGCATGATCTCCGCAAAATCAACTGGACCGAGTGGAAAAAACTTTCCGGCGAAGAGCGCCACAGCATTGTAAACGAATTTATTCATATGCTGGAGGACTGGCAGCAGGTCGAAGACAACGGCGGCGGAAGCCATGCCGTTTATACCATTGTCGGCCAAAAAGCAGACTTGATTTTCATGATTCTGCGTCCGACGATGAATGACTTAAATGATATTGAAAATGCCTTCAACAAAACCAGGCTGGCCGATTATACGATTCCTTCCTACTCCTATGTATCCGTAGTAGAACTGGGAAACTATATGCCGCCTAAAGACGGCGGAGATCCAATGGATAATCCGGAACTCCGCAGCCGTATTTATCCCGTGCTTCCTAAATGGAATCACATCTGCTTTTATCCAATGGATAAAAAGCGGGAAGGTAACGACAACTGGTACTCCCTTCCTATTAAAGAACGCCGGGAGTTAATGCGTGCCCATGGCATGACAGGAAGAAAGTATGCCGGAAAGGTCAAGCAGATCATTACAGGCTCTGCAGGTCTCGATGACTGGGAATGGAGCGTTACCCTATTCGCCCATGAAGCCCTCCAATTTAAGAAAATCATTTATGAAATGAGATTTGATGAAGTGTCCGCCCGCTACGGCAAATTCGGACCTTTCTATGTAGGAAACCTGCTGGAACCAGAAAAAGCAGAATCCTTTTTTCACATCTAAGCAAATAATGTAAGAGAGCATCCGGAGCTGTTCCGGATGCTTTTTTTATGTTTAACTTTCTATGATTAAGGAAATACATTTCAAACGAACTTACTATTCCTATCTATGATTACTTTTTATCATATATTGTATGTACAGAGTTAAAAAGGAATTTTTTTTAAAAAGCAGTTAAAAATACTTGAAAGTCAAAGAAGGTCAGTATATAATAAATTCATAAGATCAAAGATAGTCAAAGTCAAAGCAGTTTCTTTGATTTATCCAATAAACACTACTACACTTACTAATTATCAAGATGCATTGTCTTTTCTATTAAAAGATAAAAGGAGGTTCACTACTATGAAGTGTGAACATTGTGAACAACGGGAAGCCCGTATCGAATTAAATATGAATATAAATGGACACCAGCAGAAAATGAATCTATGTGACGTATGCTACCGCGAAATCCGTCAGGAAATGAAGCAGCCTTCCAACGGATTTGGCAATCAGCCGGGGCAGTCCCCATTTGACCAGTTTTTCCAAAATATGATGAATTCACAGGCCGGCAATCAACAGCAGCAGCCTTCCGCCGGTAAAGGCGGCGGAAACAAAGGTGGCGGCGGCCTGCTTGATGAATTAGGAAAAAATCTATCGGACGCTGCGCGTGCCGGCATGATTGATCCCGTTATCGGCCGGCATAAAGAAGTCGAGCGGGTTATTGAAACTTTAAACCGCCGCAACAAAAACAACCCGGTTCTTATTGGAGAACCTGGTGTTGGTAAAACAGCGATTGCAGAAGGCCTCGCTTTAAAAATTCTCGAAAGCGATGTGCCAAACAAGCTGAAAAACAAGAAAATATACCTGCTCGACGTATCCTCGCTTGTAGCGAATACCGGTATCCGCGGTCAATTCGAAGAACGTATGAAACAACTGCTTCAGGAACTGCAGGATAGACAGGACGTTATTGTATTTATTGATGAGATTCATCAAATTGTAGGTGCCGGATCTGCCGAAGGCTCCTCTGACGCCGGTAACATTATGAAACCGGCACTGGCCCGGGGCGAAGTACAGATTATTGGTGCTACTACCCTTGCTGAATATCGGAAAATCGAAAAAGATGCCGCTCTCGAGCGCCGCTTCCAGCCGGTTATGGTCAATGAACCAAACAGCACGGATGCCGTTGCGATTCTTAATGGCCTGAAGCCGAACTACGAAGCCTATCATCAAGTATCTTATACAAAAGAAGCCATCGAGGCATGTGTGGCTCTTTCCAGCCGCTATATCCAGGATCGTTTTCTTCCGGATAAAGCCATTGACCTGATGGATGAAGCAGGTTCTAAGATTAACCTGCTCCACAGCAGCGATGATGAACTTGAAATTCAAAGCCGTCTGGAACAAATTGCGGCAGAAAAAGAAAAAGCAACCCAGCAGGAGAACTACGAAAAAGCAGCAAAGCTCCGTGATGAAGAAATCCGTTTGATCGAACAGCGTGATAAAGCGGCAGCCGGAGAATCCGTCAGCCAAAGCAAAGCAGAAGTAACGGTAGACGTGATCCAGCAGATTATTGAAAACAAAACCGGTATTCCTGTCCGTCGTCTTCAAAAAGACGAGCAGCAGAAAATGAAAGATCTTCCAGAACGCCTGAATGCCGATGTCATCGGCCAGGAAAACGCCGTGCAGAAAGTGGCAAGAGCCATTCGCAGAAACCGCGCCGGCCTCCGCCGCGGCAGCCGCCCTATTGGATCTTTCTTATTCGTCGGTCCTACAGGCGTAGGTAAAACCGAACTATCCAAGTCTTTGGCCAAAGAAATGTTTGGAGACAGAGAAGCCATGATCCGGCTTGATATGAGTGAATATATGGAAAAGCACTCCGTATCCAAGCTTGTTGGTTCTCCTCCGGGCTACGTCGGCCATGAAGATGCAGGTCAGCTTACAGAAAAAGTACGTCACAAGCCATACAGCATTATTCTTCTGGATGAAATTGAAAAAGCGCATCCTGATGTGCAGCACATGTTTCTGCAGATCATGGAAGACGGCCGCCTGACCGACAGCCAGGGCCGCACTGTAAGCTTTAAAGATACGGTTATCATTATGACTTCCAACGCAGGAACTGAACTGAAAAAAGTCAGTGTTGGATTTGGCAGCCAGGATGATGAAGAGCCGAAAGTAACCGAATCTCTTAAAAACTCCTTTAAGCCGGAATTTCTCAACCGTTTTGACAGCATTGTGAAATTCAGCGAGTTGAAACGCGAAGACTTGATTACTATCGTTGACATTATGCTCTCTGAAATTGTAGAAGCTGCACAAGAACAAGACATGAAGGTAGAAGTGTCCGATGAAGCAAAAGCAAAACTTGCTGATCTGGGCTACGATCCAGCCTTTGGTGCCAGACCACTCCGCCGTGTTATCGCAGAACAGGTCGAAGACGGCATTGCGGATCTCATGCTTGATGAAGACAAATTAGAGCATATTACCGTCAGCTTAGTTAATAATAAAATCAGCGTGGCTAATCACGCCCACGTATCCTCCCAACAATAAGATTCAAAAAAGCCGAAGACCCTGTACGAAGGGTCTTCGGCTTTTACATATGCTTTATTTGAACCAGCCTTTTTCTTTAAAATGGGAAATCGCTTCAATCCGGTTGCTGACCCCAAGCTTGTCAAAAATAATCGATATATAGTTTCTGACCGTACCGTTTGTAATAAACAGTTCGCTGGCGATTTCTTTTGTATTTTTGCCATCCGCAATCAGCTCGATTACCTGCTTTTCCCGATCCGTCAGCGGGTTATCGTTCTGAAAAACCATATCAACGAGCTCCGGCGCGTAGACCCGGCGTCCTTTCATAATAACCCGGATCGAATCGGCCAGCTCTTCACTCGGACTGTCTTTCAGCAGATAACCGCCTACTTCTGCCTTACGGGCCCTTTCAAAATAACCGGGCCTGGCAAATGTCGTTAGGATAATTATTTTGCAGGGATGGTCTTTCAGCTCTTCTGCCGCATCCAGGCCGCTTTTTACCGGCATTTCGATATCCATGATACAAACGTCCGGATCATGCTGATTGACAAGCGTGACTGCTTCCTGGCCGTTTTTTGCTTTGCCGATAACCGTCATGTCTTCTTCCAGGTCCAAAATAGAGCCGAGGGCCCCTAAAAGCATTCCCTGATCTTCTGCAATCACTATCTTTATCATGCCATCCCCTCCTGTTTTATCTGCGTTACAACAGTAGGTACCCGAATGTAGAGCTCTGTTCCCTCTTTGGATACTACCGTAAGGGTGCCGTTTACAAACTCCAGCCTCTCCTCCATTCCACGGAGGCCATTTTTCTTCGTAGGATCTATTTTTTCCGTTATTCCGGTTCCGTTGTCCTTGACGCGGATACTCAGCTCATCCACAGATTCATAAAGCTCTACAAAACATTTGGTCGCCTTGCTGTGCTTTACAATATTGGTTACTGCCTCTTTCAAGCACATGCTGAGCACATTTTCTACAAGCGGCGGCGTCTTCTTGAGCAGCATTTCGTCTTTAATAGTAAATTCCACCTCTGCCGCTTTTAAAACCTGTTCGATACGGATTAATTCATCTTTTAGTTTGGTGCCGCGCATGTCCGATACCATTTCACGGACTTCTTTTAAAGCGGTCCGCGACGTCTGGCTGATATCACTGATTTCCCGTTTGGCTGCTTCCGGATTAGCATCAATCAGCTTGCCCGCCAAATCACTTTTTAAACCGACAAGCGACAGCTTCTGTCCGAGCGTATCGTGAAGATCTCTTGCAATCCGCTGGCGTTCTTCCATTACAACCATCTGGGAAATCTTCCGGTTGGCATCCTTAAGCTGGCTTTCCAGCTTTTCCCGCTTGTTACGGTTGAACGTGTTAAAAGGAAGCAGAATAATTCCAATTACGCTGATAACGATAAACGGAAACTGGGAAAGAAACAGTTCGTTTTCCATGAAAAACATAATATTAATGGTCGCAATGGCTGTTATTAAATGAATACCGTATAAAATATAAAAGCCTGTTTTGTGCTTCACATTTCCTATAAAAAAGGCCAGGAAGAGAGAAAAATAAACATAGCCGTAAAAAAGCGTCATAATAATGCTGATCGCAATCGCAATGCCTACCCAAAAATAGACAAGCCATCCCGATGATATAAAGGTTAAACGATAAGCAACGAAAAACAGCAGTATAAAAATCACGCCCAGAATAATTTCAGGAGCAGTGGACGAACGGATAATAAAATAAAACGGCAGCAAAAAGAAAATGATCCAGACATACGTACTGAGCCATGTATTTTTCGGAAAAATTTGATACCAGTTATTCATGGCGGTCTCCTTAAAGGTTTGTGCCTTTTGTTTTTTTGTATCTCCTACTGTAAGTATATCAGACAATTCTCTTATTCCCCCTCTGCAGAATCGCTCTTTTATTCTATGTTGCAAATCTGCATTCTATAGAAAAAAAGCCATTCCCGTTTGTAAGGAATGGCCTTTTATGGTGTTACTTTTCCTGTAAGCTTGATTTTTCCCTGTTTAGTATCAAGTTTTCTTTTAATGCGGCTTTCTTCATTTCCCGAAAACCGACGAAGGTTTTATTTTTTTCATCATAAAGGCGGAAACGAATGGATTTTAAACTCGAACCAAGCGTGATCGTAGTTGCCTGTTGAAGAGGCGGTGTTGATTCATGAGCCTGCTCGAGGTTATAGTTCGGCACGCGCGGGCTGAGATGGTGTACATGGTGATAGCCAATATTACCACTTGCCCACTGAAGTACCTTTGGAAGCTTGTAAAATGAACTGCCATCTACTGCAGCTTTTACAAAATCCCATTCGCTTTCTTCTTCAAAATAGGAATCTTCAAATTGATGCTGTACATAGAAGAGCCAAATACCCAGCGAACCGGAAACAAATAATATTGGTCCCTGTACGAGCAGAAATGCCTGCCATCCGACAACAGCAATCAATACACCGTAAACAGCCACAATGGATGCATTAATAACATACGTGTTTATGCGTTCTTTGCGTTTTGGACCTTTACGGTTGAAACGGTTTGTAATAAGAAAAAGATAAAACGGGCCGAGACCGAACATCACAAGCGGATTGCGGTACAGGCGGTAGGAGAACTTTTCAAATGCTGATGCTTCTTTGTATTCTTCTACAGTCATCACCCAGATATCGCCAACGCCGCGCTTATCTAAATTACTGCTTGTTGCATGGTGAATGGAGTGCTCTCTTTTCCATTTTTCAAAAGGAAACAGCGTAATAATTCCTGTTATTGTACCCAGAATCGAATTGGCCTTTTTGCTTTTGAAGAAAGATTGGTGGCAGCAGTCATGAAAGATAATAAAGGTTCTTACGACGAACCCGGACGCTATAATGGATAAGGGAAGACTGAGCCAGATGGAAATTGATAAGCTCTGATACGCCAGAAACCATAAGAGAAAGAATGGAACGATTGTATTAACGATTTGTTTAATGCTTTTTGCCTGGTCTGATTTTTCAAACGGTGCTACTGTTTTTCGTAATTGAGCCTGCTTTGCTTTACTCATATATAATCTCTCCCATTTCGATAGGCGTGTGTGTTTATTAGCTATACCTTAATCATATAGAGAAATTGTAAAAGATATAAGACATGAAAGTCAATTGCTTGTATGACAGTTGTCATATATTTTTTTCCTGTTAATTCCCATCATACAGCGCTTTTCTTTCAACATCTGCCATAAAACCTTCATTTGTTCTCTATGAACGTGCTGTGCTATGCTTTTCATTAGATACTATGGAAAGGAGCACCCGAACACATGCGTTCTATGCTGAAACCTCTGCGTCTCACCGGAATTATTGAAGGAATATCATTTGTTGCCCTGCTGTTCTTAGCGATGCCCCTTAAATATATGGCTGGAATGGATATGGCCGTAACGATCGTAGGAGCAGCCCACGGCGGCCTCTTTACTATTTATATTGCTCTTGTTCTTGTCGTATGGGTACAGAGACGCTGGTCGTTTCTGCGAGCTTTAGTTGCTATGGCCGTCTCCGTGATCCCATTCGGTCCGTTTATTTTTGAAAAAAGTCTGAGACGGGAAGAAGAAACAGGAATCACCCCTCTTACTTTCGGGCAGTAATACAGAAATATCAGAAGCCTGTCCGTTTGAAACGGAGCAGGCTTTTCTGCCGCTTGAAGGTAGTTGTCGTATTTTCCGTGTAAACATGATATAACAGATACAGATTGTTTTTTTGAAAATGCAATTAAAGGAGTACATATGATGATTGAATGGAAAAACCTGCTGCGCGGCTTTATCATGGGCACAAGCGACGTGATTCCCGGCGTAAGCGGCGGCACCATGGCTTTAATACTTGGTATTTATGCCCGGTTGATTGACGGTATTAACAAACTAACAACAAAAGAATGGAAAAGCCAGCTCGGCTTCTTTATTCCTCTCGGTATCGGTATGGGTACGGCAATTCTTGCACTGAGTAATGTGATCGAGTGGCTTCTAGCTGATTATCCGGAACCTACTTTTTCTCTTTTTATCGGGTTAATTCTAGGGACAATTCCCTTTCTTATGAGAGAAGCAGACTACCGCAGAGCTTTCACTGCCAGGCACTATGCTATTTTAGCTGTTGCGGCTGCTATTGTCATCGCTTCAGGCTTTTTCCAGGATGGCCCTGGTGAGATTATGACCTCTATCGGAGCAGGCGGCTATGTATTCTTATTCTTTGCAGGCTGGCTCGCAAGCTCTGCGATGCTGCTTCCCGGTGTGAGTGGATCGTTTGTGCTCCTCATTATTGGAGCCTACCCTACCGTAATTGCGGCGGTCTCTTCTTTGAACCTTCTCGTTCTCATCGTGGTAGGCCTTGGTATCGTAGTCGGTATTCTAATCATGAGCAAATTTATTCATTTCCTGCTTCGTAATCATTCGGTCGGAACGTACGCTACGATGATCGGACTGTTGATTGGGTCGCTTTTCGTTGTCTTTCCAGGTATTCCGGGAAGTATCGGCCTCTTTTTTGCCAGTGTGGTCATGTTCCTGCTTGGACTTGGCCTTGCGATTATTTTAGGTCAGATTAATAACAGAAAAGTATAATACAAAAAACACCCGGCTTCATGGGTTCTCTGTTCTGACAGAGTACCTGAAGCACCGGGTGTTTTTTTGATAGAGGAAACGGCCTGTATGGCTCATGCTCTATTTATTTTCCGTATCAAAAAGATAAATAACAAAATAGAGGGCGGCGCAATGAAGATAAAAGACAAAAAGCCAATGGCTGGAGGCAGAAAGATAAGACCTGTTAAAATACCTGCTGCCATCACCCATAACACCCGCGGGGAAATAACATGATCAGATGCCAAAGTGGGTCCCCCTCCCATTCTCATCAAAAATTATTCAGACACTGATACGAGGTCTGCCTGGATAATGTAGCGGTCCGGAGCATTGCCCAGATAATCCAGTGGATAGCAGGTCGTTAGTGTTAACGTTGGCGTCTCTTTATCTACAATGACTGTCCGGTCGTCTTTATCTGTGATCCACGTTTTTGATATTTCGTATTCATACCGTCTGCCATCGTAGTCCAGCGTCAGCATGTCGCCGCTCTCCAGTTCTCCCAGTTCCGTAAAGACGGTGTCTCTATGGCCGCTCAGCACCGTATGACGCTTCTGGTCGGGTGTCGTCGTCCATTCGCTCACATACATACCGACGCCCTGCTTTAAGGTAGCATCATCTGCCCCCCAGAACGCTTGATAGGCATTTTCAATTTTAGGAATTTCCAGACGGGCCATCTCCTCGCCCTGCTCGTAGCCGGTCACCTCGTCACTCATTACAGGAGCGGCTTCCTGTGCAGCCGGCTCAGTACCGGCTGTCTCTTCTGCAGGAGCTTCCTCGGCTTCCGCCGTATTGGTTTCATCCGGAGCTTCTGTTTCGCTTTCTTCTATTGAAATAGTTTCAACCGATTGGCTTCCCTGCCACCATTGATAACCAAAATAACCGGCCACAGCCAGACCCGCGCACATAATCAGCATATAGAGTTTTTCCATGTCGGCCCCCTCTTTTATGTATGATCCCCATTATACGGCAAGAAGCTGTATTCTTCCAGAATGAGTAAATTAATAAAATCCTTATGAAATTCTCATCATTTTCTCATAGAGCATTCAGGATTCTTTCATTTTTGACCTTTATGATTAGGGTAACAAATCAAACGAGGAGGAAATGCAAAATGAAAAAATTTATGATTGCCAGTGCATGTGTAATAGGTCTTGGAGGTGCTGCAGTAGGGATGAATCAATTTTCAGTATCCGCCGATGATGACGAAGTTGTTGGCGGCGTATCGCAGGAGCAGACGGAAAGCCAGGAACAAAATAACACTAACAGCGGTCTTCTATCCGTTGAGGAAATCAGCGACATCGCTACCCAGGATTATCCGGGCAAAGTAGTGGAGATTGACCTTGATTCTGATGATGGCGTAAAGAAATACGAGCTGGATATTATCGGAGATGAATATAAGTATGAAGTAGAATACAATGCAGAAACCGGCGAATTTATTAAAGAAGACGACAAGGAAGAAGTCAGGGCTTCGGAGAGTACTCCGACCGCTGACAGTAAAGCTGCGGCAAACAAAGACGATGATGAGGACGATGACGATCAGGTACGCGAATCCGCTTCTTCCACCAATGGCCTCGCTGTCAGCATGGATGAGGCAAAAACCATCGCTGTAAAAGAAGTTGGAAACGGAGCTTCCGTTAAAGAAATTGAACTCGATGACGATGACGGCAGAGTGCACTATGAGATGGAGCTTTATGACAATCACAACAATGAAGTAGATATTGATGTCGATGCAGAAACCGGTGACATTATGAAAGTCGACTACGACGATTAATATTCGGCTCCCCGTTTTTCAATCAAAAACAGCTTAAATGAAACCAAAAAAACAAAGCCATGAAATTCACGGCTTTGTTTTTTAGCTGTTATTAACTACGTGCAAATCTGCGACGGAAGAACAGCATGCCGCCGGCTGCTGCAGCTGCAAGTGCTCCTGCAGCAGCATAAAATGGATTGTTTGTGGCTGTATCAGGAAGTGCGCCGCCCTCTTCCATCTCTTCTTCTATGAGCGCGTCCATCGGTATTGCACTATTCACTACTTCTTCTGGTACAACGATTTCCTCTACCCCGTTAAAGTTAAATACGGACATATCCAGACGCTGCACAATATTAATGCTTTCCTCTTCTATAGATAGATCCATGTCCATATCCATGGTGGTTTCCGTCATATAGTATGTGTCTTTGTCTATCGTCATTACATAATGAAGATCATTCACCGTGATATCTTCAAAAATTGCGGCAGCCATCATCCCGGTGTCTTCTTCAGGCACAAGGGAAGCAAGCATTTCTTCAGCAGATTCCATCAGTTCGTCTCCTTCTCCTTCATAGGTAAGGACGTAACTGTCTCCCGCATCTTCCACGGACATATCTTCTCCAAGAGCAGCAGTCTGTTCCATCTGTACTCCGCTTTGAGATATAGCCATCAGTTCGTTAATGTCTCCTGTAAATGAATCATCCAGCTTAATCCAGCTTCCATCTATATCCTGCTGGTAAAAGCCATCTTCTGTCCAATAGGAATCAAGCGTCGTCTCTTCTTCTCCCTCCATTGAAGTAGTCGCTGTCTGCTTCATGGAAAAAGGATTCATTACTACATCTTCTGTAGAATGGGTCGTCGTCGTAAACGTGCCGCCTTCCATCATCGGATCGGTAATCGTCTGTTCGAGCATCGTTTCACTGGAATAGCTTTCCAGCTCCATCATTGCTTTGTTTGATTCTTCGAGAATAGATGCTGCATCCGGTGTTTCCTCTGCAAAAGCCTGGGATGGAAGAGCGACTGCTGTTGCGGCTGCTAGTGTAGTAAGTACTGCGGCTTTCTTTTTCATTTGTTAAACGCCCCTTGTCTGATTGTTTGTATGTATGATCTAGGCTGGTATACTTATTTCTAAAAAAATAAGTAAGTACTTTATTTATGCCCTAGATTTCCAGATGCTAAACTTATTTTCCTTAATTTGTTAAAAAAATCCTCCAGTAGTCAACTGGAGGATTCTGCTTAATACGTTTCTTCTTTTGCAGGAGGAAGAGACGTAGTTACCTGCGTGCCGGCAATAAAGTCATGTATTGCCCGCTTATCTTCGCGGATTGCCACCATAAATATGGATACGATAACACCTATACCTAATGTAAGCAGGTAGACAAGTCCGCTTACTATTACCCGCATCAACATGGTACCAATCCCTACATTGCTTCCATCGACTTTCATGATGCGTATGCCTAACGCTTTCTTACCAACCGTATAACCGGACCAAAGTACCGGCAGGGCTAAACTGTAAAGAAGGCTAATACTGTTGTTTGCAAAATCGACCCCAACATCCCATCCTTCATCAGGAGCAGTTGTATTTCCTCCAAAAATAGCGATAACAATCAATCCAATAATAAATCCTGCGATTCCGACAATAAAACCATCGATAATGTTAGCCGCAAGACGCCTCCAAAAACCACCCGGCTGTCCTGTCATATTTATCTCCTCCTTATTTTATTTACATTTTATACCTAGTATCTACTATAATAGAATAACATTTTTCACCTCTTATTTTCCAATTTTTTGTGAACATCTTCTAAGTAAAACGAAAAAGCTGCCTCTTTAAAGAGGCAGCCCGGATATCAATCAGCAAACACGTGCTTACCGATGGATAGTCTTGGCGTTCTTGTGAAAATCCATGAAGACGTAGCATCTACCGGATTGTAATAATAATTTGCGCCGGCTGATGGATCCCATCCGCCCCATGCGTCTTTTACTGCCTGGTATGCTGTCGCATCCGGAGTTAAGTAATACTGCCCGTCCTGCACCGCAGTAAATGCGTTTACCTGATGGATAACAGTTGAAGCAGAGGATGGAAATTCTGAAGACTCTATTCTATTTTTGATAACAGCTGCTACAGCTACCTGTCCTTCATAAGATTCTCCTCTGGCTTCGCCGTAAACTACCTGGGCGATGGATGTTACTTCATCTAGTTTATTAATAGTAGCAGGTCCTGCAACCCCATCTGCGGGAAGCCCAAAGTCAGCCTGAAACTGCCTTACTGCTTCCGTAGTCAATGGACCGTAGTGTCCGGTGGAAACGGAATTTAAGTAATTCATATTTCGAAGCTTGTCCTGGATATTGATCACTGTTTGATCCTGAAGATGCACCTGTTCATTTGCCTGTGCCTGTTTCGAGTCGATAGAAAAACCTAATATCATAATAAGAGCAATAAAACCCGAAACAAGCCATTTGTTACTAAACATTGAATCCCTCCTTTTCTATTACTTTACCTCAAAGTGAACAAAACAACTTATTATTTTCACTTTTCAGTAATTATTACCTACCCAACATTTTTCCTTCTTTATACAGACGTTTCACGTGAAACAAAAAAAGACCCTTCCTGAAAAGGGTCTCCCATGCTGCTTTTTGCTTTCACTTTTAAGAATTTTTTCTATTCTGCTTTTACTAAGAACCAGCCATTTTTCAGGTTTTCTTTGTTATAGGCAAAGCGATTTTTGCTGTCGTCCAATACGGAGCCGCCGGCTGCTTCCACTACTGCCTGTCCTGCCGCAGTATCCCACTCCATCGTTGGCGCATAGCGGGGATAGAAGTGCGCCTGGCCTTCTGCTACCAGGCAGAATTTCAGCGAACTTCCTGCAGAAACAACGTTTACTGTATCATGTGTTTCTTTTAATTCATTAATAAAGCTTTCGGTTTCTTCATTCATATGGGAGCGGCTCGCTACTACTTCCGCCGGGCCTTCCGGAGACAGCGCGGAAATAATCTCCCCCATGCTCCACATGTCGTCAAAAGAAGCAAAGCCGCGGTTGGAGGCCTGGGCTATTTTCACTGCCCCTTTTTTTCCGTACCCTACGTACAACGTATCCAGTGCCGGTGCATAAATAATGCCCAGCACGGGATAGGAATCTTCAATCAGTGCAATATTTACAGTAAATTCGCCGTTCTTTTTAATAAATTCCTTCGTGCCGTCCAGCGGATCAACCAGCCAGAACTTTTTCCATTTTTTTCTTTCTTCATAGGAAGCAATGGTCCCCTCTTCACTTAATACAGGGATGTCTGCATCCAGTTTCTCCAGGCCGGCGGCTATCGTCTGATGGGCTCTTTTATCAGCTATCGTCAGAGGCGAGTCATCTTCTTTATGCTCAACCTCCATATCTCCCGAATATACCTCCATAATATCGATTCCGGCAGCTACTGCTATATCTTTTAATGAAAATATCAGGTCCTTATACATCAAAACATCCTCTCTCTACTTTTCAAGCATCCATACATTATCAGGCTCTAATAACGGCAATAACAAGCAGAATCCAGCCCGCAATAAAGGCGGTTCCGCCAATAGGCGTAATCGCTCCAAGCCAGCCGATGCCTGTAAAAGCCATCGTGTACAAACTGCCGGAAAAAATAACAATACCGGCAAACAGCAGCCAGCCTGCCCAGGCGATAAGCGCACTACCGCCTATATGAGCTGCCACCAGCCCTATGGCCAGAAGACCGAGAGCATGCATAATATGATACTGAACGCCGGTCTGATAGACCTCTATCAGCCTTGCACTGATACGTCCTTCAAGCCCGTGCGCTCCAAAAGCACCGAACCCGACAGCAATGGCCGCGTTCAGCGCTCCAAGAATAATAAATAGTTTCCACATAGTTATTCTCCTTTAGGTTTCTGCTTAAAAATCAAATAGACTGCCGTCCGTAGAAGGCAGTTCTTCCTTAGAAACGGTGGGTGCCGGCTGGGAACCGGTGGACTCCTTTACCTGTTGTACCGATGCAGGACGTGCCTCTGGAACCTTCGGTACCGGCTTCCGGTTCGGAGAAGATTGTGCACCCGTATTAGAGGCCAGCAGCACCCCGCAGTAAGCTTCCAGTATGCGTGCATGAGCTTTCACTTCTGCTTCTTCTTCTTTATCTGCATGATCCGAGATCAAAATAAGCTCTTCTTCCATCTTTTCCAACAAAGCCCGAATGGAAATATTCATTAATAAGTCACCTGCTTTCGGCTTTCTATGCTTTGTATAGTATAGCATCTTGTATTGTCACGGTTAAGTAGCAACTCTGTGACCATGTTTGAAAAAGTATGATACTATACAACAAAATGGAAAAAAGGAGGCTGCGCAGTGAAAATTAGAAATGTAGTCATTTTTATTCTGGGCGTATTGATTGGCATTTTCGTCCTCGTTCCCCTCCTCCCCCTATAAAAAAAGGCCGCCCTTTTTCAGGACCGCCTTTCTGCTTACTACATAGATCTCACTGCAATGGTACATCGGGATACACAAAGCAGTTTCTCTTCTTCATCCGTCAGCTTAATTTCCCAGACCATCGTAGATCGCCCTACGTGGAGGGGAACACCCACTGCTGTAACCATTCCATCTTTTTTGCTTCGAATATGATTG
The DNA here is from genome assembly GCF_059510535.1 of Sinobaca sp. TMA16-18. NCBI lineage: Bacteria > Bacillati > Bacillota > Bacilli > Caryophanales > Sporolactobacillaceae > Sinobaca > Sinobaca sp. TMA16-18. Next base: position 22,434 of record NZ_JCAKFM010000010.1, read on the forward strand.
GCGTTTATCTCCAGGCCTACAACGAACTGTTTATCCTGATCGACCAGGTTGTAGGCTCCAACGCTTGCTGTTGTTTCGGCAAGAGCTACTGACGCGCCTCCATGAAGAAGTCCAAACGGCTGCTTTACTCTCCCATCCACCGGCATTTCCGCCACCACTTTTTCTTTTTCGAGCGTCACGATACGAATATTCAATGCCTGCATTAACGTGTCATACTGCTGCTCTTCTGCCATTCCAATCACTCCTTTTACTTTGTGAGATTCATGAAATCTTCTGTATCCTTAAGCAGGCTTTTCGCCGCATTCTTCCAAAAATCGACTGTCGTAATATCTTCGTTCAAGTGCTTCCAGGCAAGATCTTCTGTCGTCATACTTGCCGTGTCCCGGAGAAGCGCCGTGTATTTTTCTTCAAAGGCCGCTCCTTCTTGTTTTGCCTTATCGTAAAGACTCATGCTGAATAAGTAGCCGAATGTATAAGGGAAGTTATAAAACGGAACGCCTGTCATATGAAAATGGAGCTTCGATGCCCAAAAATGGGGGTCATAGGAATGCAGCTTGTCGCCGTAAGCTTCCCTCTGGGCTTCCGTCATAATTGTACTAATATCAGCGGCCGACAGCCATCCATTTTTTCTCGCTTCATAGTACCTTGTTTCAAACAGGTACCTGGAGTGAAGGTTCATAAAAAATGCCATGCCCCGGTTAATTTTGGCATCCAAAAGCGATATTTTTTCTTCGGTTGTTTTAGCTGCTCTAATCGAGGCATCCGCAATAATCTGCTCCGCAAACGTTGAGGCTGTTTCCGCCACGTTCATGGCATAGCGCGTGGAGTAATAAGGCAGGCCTTTCATCACATGCTGATGGTAAGCATGGCCGATTTCGTGGGCCAATGTTGCCAGGTTGGACGGCGTTCCTTCATACGTCATGAAAATTCTAGTTTCATTGCTTACCGGAAACGTGGTACAGAATCCGCCCGGCCTTTTGTTTTCCCGGTCTTCTGCTTCGATCCAGCTGTTTTCAAATGCCATTTTGGTAAAGGAGGCCAGCTTCGGGCTGAAGTCTTCAAACTGTTCCGTAATCAGCTTCGCTCCTTCGTCGAACGACATACGCGGCATCTCCTGCTGGGCCAGAGGCGCATGAACATCATGCCATTCCAGCTTTTCCACGCCCATTAAAGCGGCTTTACGCTCCATGTATGTATACAGCAGCGGCTTCATGTCTTCGATGGCACTCCACATCGCGTCCAGTGTATCTTTGCTCATCCGGTTAATCAGCAGCGGTTCTTTTAAAGGATCTTCCCACCCTCTCTTTTCATAAAGGCCCAGGCGGAAACCGGATAAATGATTAAGCGTTTCGGCAAACAAATCTGCTTTTTCGCCCCAGGCCGCTTCCCACTTTTTAAACATCATCTTTCTTGTTTCCCGGTTACTGCTCTCTAATTTATTCTGTGCCTGCCCGGCTGACAGATAGGACGTTTTCCCGCTTTCTTCGAATGGGATCGAAAGTGACCGTACGAGGCTCTGATACATTTCACTCCAGCCGTGATATCCGTCCTGGGAAAGTTCTCCGACAAGTTTTTCCTGTTCCGGCGGTAACTTTTCATCGGCCCACTGCTTTTTTTCTTTCAGGGCAAAAGCTATCGGCTTTCCTTTTTCTGTGTGCTGCAGTTTCTCAAAAAGCACCGGATCCATTTTGGCAATATGGGCATCCAATTCGGAAGCACAGGCGCCGATCCGTGAACGAAACGGTTTAATATTGCCCTGCCACTGCCGGGCTTTTGTATCGTTCATATCCTGGGCATTTAAACAGCCGATAAAAGCAGAAATTTCTTGAAATTCTGCCGACAGCTGCTGCAGGTCTGTCAGCAGCGTAAGCCATTCTTCAGCTTCCTTCTCATCTTCAGGAATCTTCACAGCCACAAGCTTTTCTTCAAGTGTAGTCAAATGCTGGTGAAAGGAATCGGTATATTCACGCAGTTCGGTTGAATCACTGCCTCCTGAAAAGATAGAATCCAAATTCCACTGCAGGGATAAAGAGGTATTCATTACCATTCACTCCTTTTTATTTCGGTTTCCGTAATAATAGTATACCATATATTTTTTCAGCACTTGGGCACCGCGTATAGAAAAAAGGCACCGCTTTTCATTATAAAAGCAGTGCCCTTGGGCTCAGATATTAGACAATCGTATAGCCGAATCCTTCGATCTTGGCATAATTTTCTTCGTCTACTACCCAATACTTATTGTTATTATCTTCTACAACGACTTCTTTAGCGGCAGCGGCTTCTTTAGCAGCTTCCTTTTCTTCGAACTTTACTGCCGGAATCTGCATATCATCAATGAGAATATAAGCCATGCTTACAACACCTCCGTAGTGATAGAAATACCCGTTGTAATCTATCATTAAACGAAGAAGAAAGACTCATTTTTAACTTTCCAGTTCCCCGAGTTTTTTTAAATGGGGCTGCAGTTTATCCAGACTTTCTTTAGGTATGGAACGCTTTGGCACGTTCATCTTTTTTTCTTTTGATGTTTTTTTAGCCGCCAGCACGGTTCTAATGCCGGCTATGTTCAAACCCTGGTCAATAAGCTCTTTAATATCGCTGCACCGGTCAATATCTGCTAGTGAAAACAGCCGTTGATTGCCCTGATTTCTTTCCGGAGAAATCAGCCCCTGTTCTTCGTAGTATCGTATTTGGCGCGCCGATAGATGAGTTAACTCCTGCACTACGCTGATAGGAAAACATGCGGTATGGCGGGGTATATGGCCTTTCACCCTGCTCTCCTCCTTCTCTCCATTCAAGGTGTTTTCACCTTGTCCGGCTATTTAAATGAGCGTACACATCATGAAGTGTTTCAAACCCCTGTTCCATCGTCTGCTCGACGGCCTTTTTCCACAGTTCGGCCGTCATCACTGCATCTCCCAAGGCATTATGCCGGTTTTCTACAGGGATCTTATAATGTCCGCACCAATCATCCAGCGTGTGGAGGGCATGGTCGGGAGCCGCGATTTTCATCAAAAAAGACGTATCAAGCAGGCGGTGTTTAAAACTCGTACCAATCGCCTGATACGTGGCATGCTGCAGAAACTTTCTTTCATGACTGGCATGATGGGCAACAAGAAGGTCCGTCTGCGCAAAATTATAAAATGAGGTCAGCGCGTCTGCAAGCAGCGGAGCCTCCCGCAGTTCTTCTTTATTTAAACCGGTAAGCTCTTCAATTTCTTTCGATAGAGCGTCTGGTTCCTGAACTGTAGTGTAAAACGTTTCATCTGTCTGTACTTTGCTGTTCTTAATTTTAACGGCACCGATAGAAAGAATTTTGTCGCCCCCATCTGGATAAAATCCGGAAGTTTCCAGGTCCAGCACGGTGATTCGAAGGGACGAAATAGGCTTTGTCAGCGGCTGTTCTGCTTTTAATTCTTTTTGCAGATGTCTCATGAAAGACTGATGCTGAGGGTTGGACTGGTCTACTCCTGAAAAGTGACGGACCCACTGAAACATATTATTCATTACCATTACTGGTCACCTGACTCCATATGTTTTTTAGTCTGTTGAAATAGATGTTTTCCCTCTTTTAGCGCTTTCTTCAACTGTTGCTTTTCGTCTTTGTTTAGTTGTTCCACCGGCACATAGTGCACGTCCTCATACGTTTTCTGCTTTTTTGAAAAAGAAGCCCGCAGGTTAAGCATATGATTGAAATGATCCTTTTTCCCCTGCACAAATGGATATTTTTCACTGGTCTGATCCATCCGGCTTGCTGTTCCGGCCTCTTGAATACCTTCTTTTATCGCCAGCAGCCTCATCGCATGAACATAAGGAAAAAAGCCGACATCTTTAATGTGCATAGATCCTGTATAAGGACCTTTATCGTCAGACAGCAGCCGGCCAAAAGCATTGACTCCTTTATGCAGATACGAAGTATTTTCGGACATCCGCTTTAATAATACCGGGTTTTCTTCTGCCTTTTGAAATACATGACTTTTGATTTCTTCCAGGAAATCCGCTTCGCCTACGAGCGTTCTCGCATCCACAAATGTCAGCAGATGCCGGAGCGTTTCCCACGTGTCTGTTTCAATCCAGTCGTCGATCTGTTCCTTCCATCCATCTATACTGTGGCACCAGCGGGGATGAGAGGCCATTACTTTGCCCTCGCAGCGGGGATAGCCGATATAAGCCATACCTTCGCGTATTTCTTCACCTATTTTTAAAAAATAAGACTGGTGCTCTTCATCACTGCCTTCAAATACAATCCCATGGTCCTGATCGCTGAATGTCGCCTGCTCTTTGCGTCCGGCGCTTCCCATTAGAAAAAAAGCAAAGTGAGCGGGAGAAGGTCCCCGCTCACTTTCTACTTTTTGTATAGCAAGAGCAATGGTTTCCTTAATCCACTCATCATGTGCGTCATTGAGTTTCATTGGATCTTCTGCAATCTCGTTTACCTGGGACTCTTTGAGCTGTTTAATTTCTTCATAGGACTCATAAGAAGGTGACAGAGGGCCTTTGCCCTCCTGCGGAGATACGGAAGATTTTGTCATATTAAGCTCCTGTCTTGGATTCAGAATTTTTGGATTCTGCTGCTTTCAATGCTTCAGGATAACCATAGCTTCCGTGTTCACTTATATCAAGACCCATAATTTCTTCTTCTTCAGAAACTCTAAGGCCGCCTGTAATTCCTTTTGTAATAAGAAGCAGTACGTAAGCTGCGACAAAAGCGAAGATTCCGCATGCCAGAACGCTGATAGCCTGAACACCAAGCTGGGTAAAGCCGCCGCCGTAGAACAAACCGGCACGCCCGCCATTCATTTCTGCTAATGCCGGTGTAGCAAAGAATCCTGTAGAAAGGGTACCCCAGATACCTGCTGCTCCGTGAACAGAGATAGCGAAGATCGGGTCATCAATGCCAAGCTTCTCTACGAGCTTCATGCTTCCAAATACAATCAATCCGCCAATGATACCAATAACCACTGCGGCCCATGGATCAACGAATGCGCAGGAGGCTGTAATAGCTACAAGTCCTGCAAGTGCACCGTTTAACATAGTCGGTACATCCGGCTTGCCGATAACCGCCCATGCGATAAGAAGAGCTGCCACAGCACCACCTGCTGCTGCAATTTGTGTATTCAGGGCAACAAAGCCAAAGAATGCGTCGTCTACGCCGAATGTACTACCGGCGTTAAATCCAAACCAACCTACCCATAATAGAAGAACACCAAGAGCGGTAAATACCTGGTTATGTCCTGCTAACTCATTAGGAGAACCATCTTTGTTAAATTTACCGATACGCGGCTTAAGTAAAATGGTTGCCGCCATCGCAGCCATTGCACCAGTTAAGTGAACAACTGTCGAACCTGCGAAATCCTGCTTGCCAAGTTCGCTGATCCATCCTCCGCCCCAGATCCAGTGAGCAACCACCGGATAAACAACTGCTGAAAATAGTAGAGCGAATACAATGTAAGCTGATAATTTAGCTCTTTCTGCAAATCCGCCAAATGCAATCGTTAATGCAATTGCAGCGAAACCAAGCTGAAAGATAAAGTCAACAGAACCTGCCAGCCCATCAAACATTGTAGTAGCGTCCCCGAAGAAAAAGTCAGAGAAGCCGATAATGCCGCCAAGGCTTTCTCCATAAATGAAGCCGTAACCGACAGCCCAGAAAACAAGTGATGCAATTCCGAGTGTGAATACTGTCTTACCGGCGATGTGCCCGGCGTTTTTCATTCGTGTTGAGCCGGCCTCCAAAAGAATAAACCCGCCCTGCATAAGAATAACTAGAATAAATGCGATCATAACCCACAGATTGTTCATTAAAAACATTGGATCCATCTAACAATCTCTCCTCTCAAATGTGAACTTAGTTAACATCTTGCGTTAATGTTATTTTACATTTTAAATTTTCAGAATCTAGTGTTTTGTTAGATAATCTTACATGCAAATAGAATACATGGTTTTTACTGTTTTTTGCTTTTTCTTAGTGCTGCACACATGATAACGGTTTCAATACATAACAAAAAAACTACCTATTTTCAGGCAGTTTTTTTGTAGGAAGTGTCTATTTATTGTTTTTTATTTGTCATAAGGGAAATCATCCGGGTGATACCCATAGCGTTGATCTTCATTCATTCCATCAATAGCCTGAATATCTTCAGCTGTGAGGGAAAAATCAAACACCTGGGCGTTGGCAGTAATCCGCTCCGGGGTAATTGACTTCGGAATAGTAACGACTTTTGTTTCCAGGCACCAGCGTATTAAAACCTGCGCCGGCGTTTTTCCGTGTCTGTCGGCAATTTGTTTGATCGTTTCGTCTTCCAGTAAGTCCCCTCTTCCAAGCGGGCGCCACGCTTCCATCTGAATGCCGTGCGTTTCACAAAACTCCAGCAGCTTTTTCTGCGCGTTCTTCGGGTGATATTCCACCTGGTTTACAGCCGGCGTTACTTTCGCTTCCTTCATTAAGTTCTCCAGATGCTCTTCTGTAAAATTACTGACGCCGATCGCTTTTACTTTTCCTTCTTCATATAGTTTTTCCAACGCGCCCCATGTTTCTTTATACTTACCAGGTACCGGCCAGTGAATAAGGTACAGATCAATAACATCTACGCCGAGATTTTGGCGGGAACGCTCAAAAGCTTCCAGTGTCTGCTCAAACCCCTGTTCATCGTTCCATACTTTTGTAGTCAGGAAAATTTCTTCTCTTGGCACGCCGCTCTCACGAATTGCTTCTCCTACGCTTTTCTCATTTCCGTAAAAAGAAGCCGTATCAATGCTTCTGTATCCATCTTTTAAAGCCTGGAGCACGGCATTTTTTGTCGGTTCTCCAGATTCCGCTTTATATACGCCAAGGCCGACCCAGGGCATGGTGACTCCGTTGTTCAACGATACTTCTGCTGTTTTTATCATAGTAAGTTTCTCCTCTATTTAAATATTTGCTGGAATGGACCAGTCTATTTCCGGCCGTCCCGCTTTCTTCAGAAATGTATTCGTCCGCGAAAATGGTTTACTCCCGAAAAATCCGCGGTGGGCGGCAAAAGGACTCGGGTGGGCGGATGTAATAATCATATGATGGGGATTGGTAATTAGTTCCTGCTTCGACTGCGCATGCTTTCCCCACAATAGGAAAACTACCGGATCTTCTTTTTCATTTATCTTTTTGATAATTTCATTCGTAAATGTTTCCCAGCCTTTGTTTTTATGGGAATTGGCCTCTGCTTTGCGGACAGTAAGAACGGTATTTAACAGCAGGACCCCTTCCTCTGCCCATTTTTTTAAATAGCCGTGGCCGGGAGGCTCCAATCCAAGATCTTCTTCTAGTTCTTTAAAAATATTCTGAAGCGATGGGGGTGTTTTCACTTTCGGCTGCACCGAGAAACTAAGCCCGTGCGCCTGGTTCGGTCCGTGATAAGGGTCCTGTCCCAAAATAACGACTTTTGTATTTTCATAGCTTGTATAGTGAAGCGCATTATAAATATCGTACATATCCGGATACACTGTATGCTCTGTGTATTCTTTTTTCAAAAACTGCCGAAGCTCTTCATAATACTCTTTTTTAAACTCTTCTTCGAGAAGTGGAGCCCAATCATTTTCTAATATGTTCATAGACGATTCTCCTTTATGCGGCATCTGATTTCTATACCCGCTGCCCCTTATATAGAAACGTCCCCACAGTGCAAAAGATAAATGCTTAGAATCCATGAAATGGTGGTATGAGTAACTATGCTCCTATAAAGATAAAAGGAAAGCAGGAGAGGTGAGTTAGTATGGACGATAAAGAAAACAGACGATTTCGATCTGAACGCAGCAAAGATAATCTCGATCCAAGGGACGATCGTTCCTCCAGCCGGGATCCGCTGACAGATGACGACCGCGATCAAAGACGAGAAGAACCAGCCGTGATGGATGACAGGGACAGAGTAGAAGACAGGCCTCCACATGACAGGAACGACCGTCACGAAGACAGCAGCCGCTTTGACGAGCGCGACGAACACCGCCGCCGCGATGAACGTCTCGATAACAGAGACCGTGCTGCAGCCGATCGGAAAAAGGATCACCATTATGATGGAAGGCCGGGTGACGGAGGAAAGAACAACAAAGCATTAGTAGCTCTTATATTAGGTATTCTTTCTGTGTTGGCTTTCTTCGTTCCTCCCGTCGGCTTCCTATTAGGTCTTATTGGTTTGATTCTCGGTATTATGGGACTGCGCGCAGTGAAGCGCTCCTTTAAAACAGGCAGGGGTCAGGCTATTGCAGGTATCATCTTGAGTACGATCGGTATGGTTATATCCGGCCTTTTGATTATCATAGGCCTGCTGGCCGTACTCTTAGGGGATAATCTTCCTCCTGAAATACAGGATGAGCTTAATCAACAGATGGAACAGTTTCAAAATTAATATAAAAGACAGCTGCACTGCGGCTGTCTTTTTTTTGGTTTTCTGCCCAATATACTTATGATAGACTGTCATAATATGGGAAAATACATTTCTCATTTTCCAAGTACTCTACAAGGACTGATCATCATGACAATCACACTATTAGACAAGTCTTTTACTACTTTTACTTTATCAGAAACCGAAAGCACCTTTTTAGAGAAATGCTGGCACTTTTTGCGGAAACCCTCCGGATCCATTAACGTTTTTCAACCCGTCCTGCCGGGAATGACCCAGGCCGTTTCCCTTTCTTCACTAGATGCTTCCACCCAGCAGGACCTGCTGCTGTTTTTAAGCAGAACTCCCTTTATTTATTACGTGTACGATTTCGAAACATTCGCAGAAGACCCTTTTTTTATAGCCTACCTGCAGGAAATACGCCGGCAGGTTCTCGTATAAACGCAAAAGAGAGCCTTTAACGGAAGGCTCTCTTTTGCGTTTGTCGAGAAATTATTCTGTTTTAGATCTCTATACAAGATGCTTATTTCTTTAAATAATATTAAGAGGTAAATATAGGGAAATTGTCCGGCGGCGACTCAGACAGACCAGCCATCGGTGAAGATAAAGAGGTCTGTTTTTTCCTCTTTAGCTGAGCCATGGCCTGTCGAACGCGTCCGCCGACATTGCCTTGTTGGAAAAACATAAATATCTCTCTTTATTATAGTTTATTATTCTTTTTTCAGCGAAGCTTCTCTTAACCGCTTAAGATGAAGCGGTGCATCCATTTGATCGTTTACGACAATCTCAATAAAATGAAGCGTATCCGCCTCATTTAATTGGGAGACCGCCTGCTTTAATTCTTCTGTCGTTGTAACACGTGTTGTGCGGGCACCCGCATAGAAGCTCTTCACCAGTTTAATATAATCCCAGGCAGGAATATCGTTGTATTCGGCCTGAGAGTTATCCGTATTTAAATAACGCTCCACTGTATACCCGCTGTTATTCAGGAAAAAGACTACCGGTTTTACATTCTGCTCCGCCATGGAGCTGAGTCCCTGCGCGGTTAATTGAAAAGATCCATCCCCAATGAATAAAAGCACACGCCTGTCCGGCGCCGCTACCTGAGCTCCAAAGGCCGCAGGAAGCGCATATCCGATGCTCTGCCAGGATCCCTGGGAAATATACAACGCGTCCTCAGGAAGACGCACATGCGCAAGTCCGTAGGACAGGGTGCCCGTTTCCACTACGAGAATATCTTTTGGCCGGAGAATGGATTGAATGACCGGGTAATACGTTTCGGCCTGAAGCGGCGCTCCTTTATCCGGACGTTCGTCATAAAAGGAAGGAACATAAGATAATCCCTCAAAAGTCCGGCTTTCTTTTAAAAGAAGAGCATCAATAACCGCTTCCATCTTTACTTCACCTGCCGGCTCTCCTTTGATAGACAGCTTTAGAGGCTGCAGATCAATTCTCTTTTCCACCGGAAGCTCTGCCGTAAACTTCGCCATATTAAAATCCGACTCCAATAAGCCGGCTGTAATAATAACGTCGGCCTGTTCAACAAATTTCCGAACGTCCTGGTTACCGAAAGCTCCGCCGTACATGCCAATGTATTGGGAATGCTGTTCATTAAATCCGCTCTTTCCCTGCAACATCTGCGCTGTTGGGATATGCAAATGCTCCGCTAATTGAAGGACTTTTTTCTTTAAATGATAGCGGATCGTGTATATATCCACCAGCAGTACAGCAGATTCAGCCTGCTTAAGCATCTTTATTACCGCTTCTGCTCCTTTTTCAGCCAGATCAGCTGTGCTGCTCTCTGCGCTGCCGAATGGAGGTGGAACCGCCTCCGTGTTGATCTTTGTGGCGGCTATGTCCTGGGGAATATCAATATAGACCGGTCTTTTCTTCTCTAAAGCAGCCGCAATGGCCGCCGGAATTTCCCGGACAGCATTATCTGCAGTAATTTTGACCGTATAGGCTGTAATTTCACGGTGCATACGCAAAAACACATCATAGTCTCCGTTCATTAACGTATGATGAGCCTTTGTTCCATTTTTCTGCATGGAGGATGCCGGTGAACCGACAATTTCGATTAACGGCACCTGCTCGCTGAAAGCACCTGCCACCGCATTGGCTGCGCTTAAATCACCCACTCCAAATGTCGTAATCAGGGCGGAAAGTCCTTTTACCTGAGCATATCCGTCTGCGGCATACCCGGCGTTCAATTCGTTTCGATTATCAATAAATTGGATAGATTCATATGTTTCGAGTTCATCGAGCAGGGCAAAGTTATAGTCTCCCGGCACGCCAAAAATTTCTGTTATTCCTTCTTCACGTAAACAATCGTATAAATAGCGACTTACCGTTTTCCACTCGGCCATAACACACCTCCTGTAACTTTTTCCTACTAGTACTGTTCCCAAGAAAAGTGCTGTTCAGACAAGGGAGGCGGAAATCAATCGCAGAGCCTTATTTATGATACGGACTTCCCTGATTGATTTGAAAAGCGCGGTAAATCTGCTCCAGCAGCATAACCCGCATTAATTGGTGGGGAAAGGTTAAATCAGAAAAAGACCACGTTAAATCCGCACGTTTTTTTAGAATGTCTCCAGTTCCCAAAGAACCGCCGATAACAAAGGTAAGATGGCTCTTCCCATAAGTGCCGAGATCCTGAATTGTCGCTGCAAGCTTTTCGGAAGACAGCATCCGTCCTTTTACCTCGAGCAGAACAACATAAGTATCTTTTGTAATTTTATCCATTATTTTACTTTCTTCTTTTTCGATAATTTGTAATTTTTCTTTTTCACTGGCTGTGTCTGGGGTTTTCTCATCATTTACTTCGATTATCTGCAGTTTTGCAAATGCTCTCATCCGTTTTTCGTATTCTGCTATGGCTTCTTTTAAATATTTTTCTTTTAATTTTCCAACTGCAATAATAGTAATATTCATTATTTTTTCCTCCCCAATACATTATCCACAATTCTATCCACATATACACAGGCTTCGTTTTCCTATTCTTCGATTTTATACACAGCGGTTTCTCCACAAAAATTACACACTGTGGATAACTCTTCTCCCATTACAACACTGAATACTGGAAACGTTCCGGTTTCTTCAATAGCATCGTCAAGCGCCCTGTCTGTATGGGTTTCGCAGCAGAATATCATTATTTCACCTTCTTTTTCTTCTTTGTCATCATCATATCATTTCTATAAAAAACTATTTATCCACACCATTTTATTAAAACAATTATAAAAATAAGACCATATTCGTTTATTTCTTATAATCGCGGCAGCAAGTTATCCACATGTGAACATTCATCCAATAAAAAAACTCCCTGATCATTATACCATCAGAGAGTCTTTTGTTTCTTTCTATTTAAAATGGCTGTTCTTCTGCCAGTGTTACTTCTGCGGTTTCCCGTGACCCGTCTCTATAATACGTAAGCGTCACGGTTTCTCCAATACCGGACTCTGTGTACAAATACCGTCTTAAATCATGCGTATTCGCTACCGTATCCCCATTCACTTCTGTGATTACATCATTCTCCGCCAGGTCTGCCTCTTCAGCAGGGGAGCCGTTGGAGATCTGAGTGACTACCACACCGGTGTCTACGCCCTCAGGAAGATTCAGCGTGTTCTGTATTTCCGTATTCGGATACTCAGCAAGAGAACGAATACCGATGCCAATCTGCGGGCGCACAACTTCTCCGTTCGTTTCCAGGTCATTGATGACCGGAATGGCTATTGCAGTTGGAATCGCAAATCCAATCCCTTCCACTGCACCTTCTGCTATTTTCATCGAATTAATACCGATGACCTGGCCTCCGATGTTTACTAAGGCGCCTCCACTGTTCCCCGGGTTGATCGCCGCATCTGTCTGGAGTACTTCTGCCTCCCAGTCCGGCTGCCCGTCTCCTGACAAATCTACTGGGATGCTGCGCTCTGTGGCGCTGATAATTCCCTGAGTTACTGATCCGGATAAATCAGCACCAAGCGGATTCCCAATCGCAAGTGCCGGTTCACCTACCTGCAGATTGTCGGAATTGCCAAGCTCTGCTGCTGTTTCAATGTCGGAAGCATCCATTTCAAGTACGGCTAAATCCGTCAATATATCCGATCCTACCACCTCTGCCGAGATTCTCGACTCATCCGCCAGACTGATTTCCACACTCGATGCTCCGTCAATAACATGATGATTGGTTACAACATAGGCGGTTTCTCCTTCTATTTTATAAATTACTCCGGACCCGACACCTTGATCAGCACTCTCTCCTTCTTCAAAAAAGCCGGAAGGATTCTCCTGCACATTAAACACGCCGACTACGGAATCCGAGACCCGGTTTACAGCTTCCGTTATATCGGAATTTACCGAAACATTCACATTCTGCTCGTCTCCGGAGAAGAGCGATTCTGTTTCAGCGCTGTTTTCTCCGTTTTCACTGCCGAAATCCGGATAAACGTCCGACTGATAAATAAAAGGCCCGGCAGCCAACATTACTCCCGCGCCGAATACGGCTCCAAAAAAAGCGGAACCTCCACCGCGCCGACGGTTCCTGCGCCTGCCAAAATTGTTATAATCCTCATCGTTATAGTATCCCATCTATACACCCATCCCCCTTCGACAGAAAAATGTCACGTTCATTAGACTTACGTCTATTTTATGAAAAAAATACCCCCTGCGTCTATAGAAAAGACCTAGGGGGCAATTATAAAGTAACGATGGACGTAGGGGTGACAGGATCAGTGTCAAAGAGATGAATGCTTTCTCCAACTCCATGTCCTTTTTCTTTTAAAATCTGTTCGGCTGTCATCCTTGCTAATTCTTTCATGTTGTTATCTTTACTCAAATGTGCCAGATAAATGCGCTTCGTGCGCTCTCCAATAACATCACACAGGGCATACGCTGCGTCTTCGTTGGACACATGGCCGGAATCCCCAAGAATTCTTCGTTTGACGCTCCAGGGGTACCGTCCCATCCGCAGCATATTCATGTCGTGATTTGATTCAAATACCATCATATCTGCATTGTGAATAACTCCTTTTACGATGTCACTCACATAGCCCATGTCCGTTGCCAACACCAGTTTTTTACCTTCATGATGAAAAGCAAAAAACATCGGGTCTGCCGCATCGTGGGAAACAGGAAACGATTGAATATCCAAATCAGAAAAGATTTGAGTCGAGCTCTGGGAAAAATGAAATTTCTGGTCTGCTGCAATTGTTCCTACTAAAGGCTCCATAGCAGCCCAGGTTTTTTCATTGGCATAGATAGGAAGTTTATAACGCCTCGCCATCACGCCCAGACCTTTTATATGATCACTGTGTTCGTGAGTGACCAGAATGCCGTCCAGTTCGGAAGGATCACACGCTGCTTTCATTAACAGCTGTTCGAGTTTTTTTCCACTCAGGCCTGCATCAATCAACAGTTTATTCTTCGGTGTTTCTATATACATGGCGTTTCCGGACGATCCGCTTGCTAGTACACTAAAGGTTAATCCCATCTTACTCTTCACTCCGATTGCTGTTCTTCAGCTTGTTCCGGAGGGTCCTGAGAGGCCCCTTCCTCCGGGTTGTCCGTTTCCTCTATTTCTTCATCAGTAGCGCTTTCGACTTCTGTCATTTCCTGAATCGCGCCGTCAATCGCGTTCACCAGATATTCTTCATCGTCATTGATGGTGATCTGGTACATCGGAGAAAATACCCGGCTGTTGCCGATAGGAGAAAAGAAATTAAAATAACCGATTTCAACTTCTGTCACACTGTCATTGAAGGTGATTAAATTTTCATTTAGAAGCCTTTCGATCGCAAGATAGGGAAGGAACATATCTTTTTTATCATCCTGCTCCTGCAGTTCAAGAAAAATCTGTGAGTACCCGATAATCTGTGAATCTTCATCGAACCTCAGCACCAGCTGATTTTCTTCACTCGTGTAGATAGGAGCATCTTCAAACGTCTGATAAAAATGCATTTCCCGGTTTTCGTCATCCCATTCTCCGTAAACGTATTCTTCTCCTTCGTACACGTTGTTTTCCACAAAGTTAATAACACTTTCATTAAAAGCTTCCCGTGCTGCTTCGCTGTCATAAGGACCTTCTGGTGTATCATACGGCTCTTCCAGCGAAACTTCAACTAAGTCATTTTCCTCGTTCTCTTCTACATTTTCCTCCCCGACAATGCCGCTGACTTCTTCTTCCATATCAACGACCTGACCGACAATATGGCTGATTTCCTCCACATCTTCAGGGAGATCTTCGGTTACTGTAATATTCATTTCACTCATTCGTTCTTCAATGGTGGCTTCCGCCCGCACATTCAGCTGGCTGCCTGCCCTTTTTTCCATCAGCTGGTAGACGAGAAAAGAGTTAAGCAGCAGGAACGTTACAATAAAAATGGTTTTGGTTCGGCTCCAGTCCATCTTACTCTTCCTCCTCCTCTACTGCCGCGTCAAAAGGATACCATTCACCACCGTACTTAATAAACCAGGAAGGATCAAAGTTCACTACTTCATTATCTTTGCTGACACTGTAGCCGATACGGACATTCTGCACATCTTCCATATCAAACTGCCCCTGCATCTGATCTACAATGTCACGGCCTGATTCCAACGTGATGTTTTCTTCAATATCAATCGGATTGGCATCAAGCTCAAACAATGGCCTCGAGTAGTTTGAAATCTGCCCGCCTGTTTTTACGGCTGTAATGGAGGTCTGGGGTTCTCCGGTATCATACACCGGCACTCCCTGGACGATCATCCGGTAGGTTGCTTCTTCCTGAGTAGCAGAGCTGTCAATATCGTACAAGGTGTACTCATCTGTCCATCCACCCTGGGAATTCACGAAATCAAAGGAAGAGGTAATAACATTTCCCTGATTGCTTTCTGCGCTGTCTCCATATATTGGATTCACATAGTTAAAAGAATCACCGTCTGAGGCTATATTAACCATCCTGCTTCCGTCTGTATAAGAAAGCCCGCCGTTATCTTCCTGGTACTGTTCTACATAATTCGGCTCATTAAACAGCAGCTGCAGAAAGTTATCGGTCGCAATTTCTGAAGTAGTGTAGGAGACCGTGGAATACGTAGCTGTTTCTTCCGGCAGATAGATGTTTCGTTCAATGCCGGACTGTTCCGGCGTTTCTAAAGCGAATACGGAAGGAAAAGCTTCCAGGTTATTTACATATTCGCTGCGGAACTCAGAAAGGCTGAACGTTGTCCGGCCTTCAAACACGCTTCCACCATCCTCGTAGGAGACGAGAAGAATTTTTAAACCGTCGGCATCCGGGCCGTCATCGACCAGGTACATCCGATCAAGCGTCTCAATCGAAGAATAAGGCGTGTCCTCTTCTAATTCAAACAGCTCTTCAATCAGCTCCCCGGCAATGGGAGTCGGGAAAATAATTTCTGCCATTTCCCCGCCGCTGTTTTCAATAATTTCGTTCACTTCGGTACCTGCCTCTTCAGAACTGGTCAGGTTAACGAGATTTTCAATTCGTGATTCCTGCAGGGTTTCATAAAATTCCGTAAAGGCTTCGTCGTTGTTTTCTATGGCTGCCATCTCTTCGTCCTGGTGAAGCACAATCTGCTCCGGCCAGACCGCATCTGCCAACGAACGGGTTTCTCCTACAGGCTCGCTTTCTACATACGTCGTATCTTCAAGCGCTGCGTATTCCGGCTGAAAGGTCCATACCTGATAGGTCAGAACAACGCTTAATACAACGAGCAGGGACAGGGTCCATGATTTCATCCGTTCTATCATTCATCCCCACCTGCTTTTTTATAAGAGGAATACGGAAGCGTAACAGCAATCGTCGTACCTTTCTTCCAAACGCTCTGCACATCGATATACCCGCCGTGGGAATGGACCAGCTCTTTGGCAATCGCCAGGCCGAGTCCCGTTCCACCGAGGTTTCTTGCTCGCGCTTTATCCACCCGGTAGAAACGGTCGAAAATTTTGTTTTGGCTTTCTTTTGGAATGCCTAATCCCTGGTCAATGATTTCAATTTCCACATCCCGGGATTTAGGTATCATTTGCAACGTTATCGTACCCCCGTCCGGAGAGTATTTCACAGCGTTGGAGATAATATTATCAAACACCTGAATCATTTTGTCGCGGTCCATATCCACGTAAATAGGGTACGAAGGAAACTGGCGGTCAAAATAAATATTCTTGTCTTTGTTTATCATCTCAAAGCGGTCTGCAATTTGGTGCATGACTTCTCCTAAGTCTACGGTTTCTGCATTCATTCTCAGGTCATCGCTGTCCATTTTGGAAAGCTGGAGCAGATCATTAACAAGGCGTATCATCCGCTCTGTTTCGTTCTGGGTTACTTTTAGAAAACGCGGTCCCAGCTTTTCATCCTGCATCGCCCCGTCCTCCAGAGCTTCCATATAACTTTTCAGGGTCGTCAGAGGCGTCCGCAGTTCATGGGAGACGTTAGCCACAAATTCCCGTCGTTCGTTTTCGATTTTCTCCTGCTCTGTTACATCATGAAGCACCGTAATTAAACCATTCACAGGGCCATCTTCATTTCGGATAACAGAAAAATTGGCTTCCATTAGAAAGTCATTTTCCTCATCGCTGAAATCCAGCAGAATAGAATCAGAGTAATCATACAAATCACTTGGCGTAATCGTTTCCGATAAGTGAAGAATTTCCGGAAGCGAAGAACCGATAATGTCTTTTTGATCGAGGTTCAGCAGCTGCTCAGCGCGGTTGTTCATAAGGATAATCCGGCCAAGCTCATCGGTAGCGATAACGCCGTCGGTCATATGGGCAAGAACAGAACTCAGCTTTTTCCGCTCGCCTTCCGTAGTGGACTGCGATTCTTTCAGCCGGAGGGTCAAATTATTGAAGGATTGGGCAAGCTGACCGATTTCATCGTTGCCGTATACTTTTACCTGCCGGGAAAAATCGCCTTCTCCCATTACTCTTGCCTGCTTTTTCATATCTACGATCGGCCTCGTAATCGTCTGGGAAAGCAGGATACCTAAAATAGCGGTAATAATAAGCGCAATGATCGTTCCCGTAAAGAGTATCTGGTTGATTTCATCCACTTCATCATAGATTTCATTCATGTTTGCTTCAATGTATATAGCTCCTTGAACGACTCCATCTGCCTCGACAGGGATAGCCATGACACGCAGCCGGTCTCCATCCGGGTTTCTCACTTCTGTAGAGTCAGGCGTACCTAACAGCGCCCGCTTCACTCGTACTTCTGTACTCTGCTGGCCGACAATATAATCATTGTTCCAGTTAGAGGTGCCCAGCACAACCTGATTGGGTCCGATAACCTGAACCTGCGAGTTTTCAATGGAGAAGAATTCCTGAAGCAGGCTTTCTATGTCTTCTTGCAGAGGATCTTCTTCTTCATCCCGGTCCCGGGTCATTTCCTGACGTACGTTGTATTCAAGCAGATCCGCCCGCTCTTCGAGCATATCGTAATGATTGCTCTCGAGCTGGGCTTCCAGCTCCCGGGTAAAATACACCCCGATAACCTGCATCGCAATAAAAATGAGCAGCATAAAAATAGCGATCAGCTTCAAATGGATGGATTTGAAAAAGTTGAAAAACTTCATCGCTACTTCTCCTGGTCCGGATACTTAAGGTAATAGCCGACTCCTCTTCTTGTTACAATCCATAGTGGATAGCTTGGGTTGTCCTCGACTTTTTCGCGGAGGCGCCGCACCGTAACGTCTACCGTTCTAACGTCACCAAAGTAGTCATACCCCCACACTGCCTGTAGCAGATGTTCTCTTGTCATCACCTGACCGATATGGCGGGCCAGATAGTGCACGAGTTCAAACTCCCGATGCGTTAAATCAACAGGATCCCCGCGCTTTAACACTTGGTACGCATCCGGATCTACTGTCAGGTCTCCAATGATAATTTCTTTCTGCTTTGTGGAGCCTTCTTCCGGAGCTACCTGCTGGCGGCGGAGATTGGCCTTCACACGTGCAATAACTTCGCGGTTGCTGAACGGCTTGGTAACGTAGTCATCTGCTCCGAGTTCCAGGCCAAGCACCTTATCGATCTCCGAATCTTTTGCTGTAAGCATAATAATCGGCATGTCATAGGTTTTGCGGATTTCCCGGCACACTTCCATGCCATCCTTAAAAGGAAGCATAATATCAAGCAGAACTATATCCGGATTAAAGGCATTCACTTTTTCAAGAGCTTCATTCCCATCATAGGCACACTCTACCTGGAACCCTTCTTTCTTTAAATTAAATTCCAGTATATCTGCAATGGGCTGTTCATCATCTACGACAAGAACCTTTTCGTCCATATATTTGCTCACTTCCGTTTCTTATTTTCTGCATTCATTATTTTTTCGTACACATGTCTTTAGACTGTTTTTTCCGTAAAAATACACAAACGTGTTACTACTATTGTAACACAGCTGTAAAAACTCTTCGCCCAATGATGTTTTCCTGAAAGAGAGGCCGCAGCAGACGTGCGCTCTACATACCTTTTTCTTATTTCATCCATATGGCTGGGTGTTCGTACATGATGAAAGTACAAAAAAAGCCTGGATATCCTATCCAAGGCTTTTGGTTTTTTCTAAGTGGTGGCTCGAGACGGAATCGAACCGCCGACACGTGGATTTTCAGTCCACTGCTCTACCGACTGAGCTATCGAGCCGTAATCATTTTGTTTTGTAAGTACTATGCTTCTATTTATATAAATGGTGACCCGTACGGGATTCGAACCCGTGATACCGCCGTGAAAGGGCGGTGTCTTAACCACTTGACCAACGGGCCGCTGCAGTTCATACAGAGAAGAAATGGTGAGCCATGGAGGATTCGAACCTCCGACCCTCTGATTAAAAGTCAGATGCTCTACCAACTGAGCTAATGGCTCTTGTATGTTTATTGCTTTTCTCAGCAACATCATTAATAGTACCACGCCGTAAATTGATTTTCAAGCTATTTTTTTAAGAAAATAATGAAGCCTGTATATGCCGGATGTTGGGACTTTTTTAAACGTAAAAAAGCTGCACCTCTCCGAAGAGAACATGCAGCTTTTTTTGATATTATACGCCCCAAACGCCGCGGATCATGTTCGTCTGATCACGGTCCGGACCTACGGAAAAAATGCTTAATGGTATATTAGTAAGCTGGGAAATTCTTTCTAAATAATGACGGGCGTTAACAGGAAGATCATCTAATGATTTAACTCCTGTTATATCCTCTGTCCAGCCCGGCAGCTCTTCAAAAACAGGCTCGCATTCTGCAAGCACTTTTAGACTGGCCGGGAAATGCTCCATTACTTCTCCACGGTATTTGTAAGCCGTGCAGATACGAAGCGTTTCAATGCCGGTTAATACATCGATGGAGTTAATAGAAAGATCGGTAATGCCGCTTACCCGGCGGGCGTGTCTGACGACTACGCTGTCGAACCAGCCGACACGGCGCGGACGTCCGGTCGTTGTTCCATATTCATTGCCCACCTGTCTGATCTTATCACCGGTTTCATCCAACAGCTCGGTTGGAAAAGGGCCGTCGCCGACTCTTGTCGTGTACGCCTTCGATACACCCACCACATGGTGAATTTTTGAAGGACCTACACCAGAGCCGATCGTAACGCCTCCTGCAATAGGATTGGAAGATGTAACAAATGGATACGTACCCTGATCGATATCAAGCATAACGCCCTGTGCGCCTTCAAATAGCACGCGGCGGCCCTGATCAATTGCGTCATTTAACACAACGGACGTATCATCGACGTATTTCGATACAAGCTGGCCGTACTCGTAATACTCTTCAAGCACTTCTTCAAGCTCGAATCCTTCTGTTTCGTAAATTTTTTCCAACAGACGGTTTTTCTCTTTTAAATTGCGGTCCAGCTTTTCACGAAATTCCTCTTTATCCAGTAAATCGGCAATCCGGATACCTGTACGTGCTGCTTTATCCATATAAGCAGGGCCGATACCTTTTCTCGTCGTACCGATCTGATTGCTGCCTTTGCTCTCTTCTTCTACAATATCAAGTTTGATATGATAAGGAAGAATAACGTGGGCACGGTTGCTGATCCGCAGATTGCTAGTATCTACATTGCGGTCATGCAGATATTTAAGTTCTTCCACCAAAGCCTTTGGATCAATAACCATTCCGTTTCCAATCACACAGATTTTATCGCTGTAGAAAATACCAGACGGGATCAAATGAAGCTTATACGTATCTCCCCCGAACACGATTGTGTGGCCGGCATTGTTTCCCCCTTGATAACGGGCTACTACTTCGGCGTTCTCTGATAAATAATCGGTAATTTTACCCTTACCTTCATCTCCCCATTGTGTACCTACAATAACGATGGATGACATGACTCCCACCTCCAGAATATTTAAACGATCTATTTATAAATTGGTATGTAAAACGTGTTCAAAAAACCCTTACATAGTGTATCAACTAGCCGGGGGAAAGTCAATAAACACGAACATTCTAATTATAGAGTGTTATTTTTGTTCGTAATAATGTCACAAAAAAACGCTCCTACATAGGCGGAGCGCTTCCTTCGTCGTGACGGCGGTCTAAATTAACGAATTTATTATATTCTTTAATAAAAGCCAGCTCTACTGTGCCGACCGGGCCGTTTCTCTGCTTCGCTATAATAATTTCAATAATGTTCTGGTTTTCGCCTTCCTGGTCATAGTAGTCTTCTCTGTAAAGAAAAGATACGATGTCGGCATCCTGCTCAATACTCCCGGATTCTCGCAAGTCGGACATCATCGGACGTTTGTCTTGTCTGGATTCCACTCCGCGGGAGAGCTGGGACAGGGCAATAACCGGTACGTTCAGTTCACGGGCCAGGCTTTTCAGGCTCCGGGAAATTTCTGACACTTCCTGCTGGCGGCTTTCACCTCCTCGTGCGGAGGAACCCTGGATAAGCTGCATATAGTCTATTAAAATCATCCCCAGCCCTCTTTCCTGCTGAAGCCTCCGGCATTTAGCACGAATATCGCTAACGCGGATGCCGGGCGAATCATCAATGTAAATACCGGCATTGGAAAGGCTTCCCATCGCCATCGTCAGTTTTTCCCAGTCTTCTTCCTGAAGCGCACCAGTCCGCATCCGCGAGGCGTCAATATTGCCTTCTGCACACAGCATCCGCTGCACAAGCTGGCTGGCTCCCATCTCCAGGCTGAAAATCGCGACGTTCTCTTCTGTTTTCGTAGCCACGTTCTGGGCAATATTCAGGGCAAAGGCGGTTTTACCCATAGAGGGACGGGCCGCTACAATAATCAGGTCATTTCGCTGGAATCCTGCAGTCATCCGGTCGAGCTCCATAAACCCGCTCGAAATACCCGTAACGTCGCTTTCCCTGTTTTGAAGGGTTTCAATGTTGTCATATGTCTCAATCAGTACGTCTTTTATAGAAACAAATGCCTTGGAGCTCCGTTGATTAGCAACTTCGAGAATACTGCGCTCGGCTTCATTTAAAATATCTTCTACTTCGGATTCACTGCTGTACCCGTCCGTGGCGATATCGGTGGCCGTTCGAATCAGCCTTCTCATCAAAGACTTTTCCTGGACGCTCTTGCTGTAGAAATCTACATTTGCAGCCGTTGGAACGGAATTGGCCAGGTCGGTTAAATACGAGATCCCGCCCACTTCCTCGAGCCACTGGTAGTTCTGCAGAGAGGAGGTGACGGTAACAAGATCGACCGGGCTTCCTTTTTCCCCAAGTTCGAGCATCACCTGATAAATCCGCTGATGGGAGGCTCTATAGAAATCTTCGGGAGCCAATCGTTCGGAAGACGTAATCAATGCTTCGCTTTCTAAAAATATAGCTCCAAGGACAGCCTGTTCGGCCTCAATGTTCTGGGGAGGCATTCGATCTGTATACATATCACTCATCCTGGTCGTCCTGCCTTTCTTTCTATGATGCTATTATGTACACCCATTAAAGAACCCCCTCTGCAAGAGAGAGGGCCGGGTTGTTATTCTTCGACTACGTGCACATTCATAGTAGCTGTTACTTTCGGGTGGACTTTCACCGGCACTTTCGTCACACCGAGTGTACGGATCGGTTCATCGAGCTCGATTTTTTTCTTGTCGACCTTTAAATCCATTTCTTTCAGGCGCTGCACAATCTGTTTAGAAGAAACAGCACCAAACAACTTACCGCCTTCTCCCGATTTTGCTTTAATATCGATTTTCTTGCTTTCGATCTTTTCTTTAAAGGCTTTTGCTTCTTCAAGCACCTGCTCTGACTTTTTGTCATCGCTCTGCTGTTTTGCCTGCAGATTTTTCATGTTGCCTGCGTTTGCTTCTACAGCAAGCTTATTTGGAAAAAGGTAGTTGCGGGCGTAACCTTCCGATACGTTGGCTACATCCCCTTTTTTTCCTTTTCCTTTCACGTCTTCATTCAATATTACTTTCATTCAGAAGAACCTCCCTGCAAATATTCATCAATCGCTGATTTCAGCTGTTTTTCCGCTTCTTCAAGCGTTGTTTCTTTCAACTGGGCTGCCGCATTCGTTAAGTGGCCGCCCCCGTTCAGCGTTTCCATAATAAGCTGGACATTAACTTCACCTAAGGAGCGCGCGCTGATGCTGACCTTATCGTCGGACCTCTTGGAAATAACAAACGAGGCTTTCACGTCATTCATAGTCAGCAGCGTGTCTGCCGCCTGAGCGATAAGAATCTGGTCATACGTTTCTCCTTCAGATGCTTTAGCAATAGCCAGGCCTTTTTTATAGATGGTTGCTTTTTCAATTAAATGCGAGCGTTTAACGTACTGCTCAATATCCTCTTTAAGAAGCTTTTGGACAAGTGTGGTGTCCGCCCCGTGTGACTTTAAAAAAGAGGCGGCATCAAACGTACGGGAACCGGTTCGAATAGCAAAGCTTTTTGTGTCCACAATCATTCCCGCCAGCAGCGCTGTCGTTTCGAGCACATCCATCTTCAGCTTCTGCGGCTGGTACTCCAGAAGCTCTGTCACAAGCTCTGCAGTTGAAGACGCATATGGTTCCATATACACGAGCACAGGGTCTTTAATAATTTCCTCTCCGCGGCGGTGATGGTCCAGTATAACAATGCGGTCTACCGCATCCACAAGCTTTGGCTCAATAACCAGAGAAGGTTTGTGTGTATCCACCACTACAAGAAGCGTATGCCTCGTCAGTTCATCCATCGCTTCTTCCGGTGTAATGAAATGGGACCAAAGATATTCATGTGCTTCTATTTCTTCCATCAGCTTCTGAACATCCGGGTTAATTTCGTTTGGATCCACCACAACGTAGGCATCTGTATTATTCACTTCTGCAATTTTTAAAACGCCTATCGCCGCTCCAATGGCATCCATATCAGGATTCTTATGACCCATCACAACGACTTGGTCACTTTCCAGTACAAAGTCCCGCAGGGCGTGGGAAATGACGCGGGCACGGACACGGGTCCGCTTTTCCATAGCGTTGGATTTGCCTCCGTAGAAGCGGACTTTTCCGTTTTTTTCTTTAATAGTCACCTGATCGCCGCCCCGTCCGAGTGCCAGATCCAGGCTGGACTGGGCCAGGGTTCCAAGCTCCCGTAAAGAGGATTCCTTTGTGCCGATACCGATACTAAGCGTAATCGGCACCTTTTCTTTTCCTGTTACTTCCCGTACTTCGTCGAGAAGCACAAACTTCGTTTTCTCTACTTCTTTGAGCGCTTTCTGGTCCATAAATGCTATAAAGCGGTCCGAAGCAATGCTCCGAAGCAAAATATCATAGTCGCTGGCCCAGTGATTCAGCGCAGAAGTTACGTGGCTTTTCAACCTGCTTCGCAGCTGGTCATCCATCCCCTGGGTTACTTCATCATAGTTATCCAAGTATATCAGACCAACTACAGATTGTTCTTCTTCATACAATCTGTTCGTTTCCGCTGTTTCCGTCATATTGAAAAAGTACAGCAGCTTGTCTTCGTGACGTATATACACGGTGTAGTAATTATCATTTAAGCTGATCTGTACTTCTTCTTCTCCTTTTTTTATGGCCGGAATAAGATCTGAAGAAACTTCATCCAGTCCTTTTCCTAAAAAATGGCCGGACAGCAGTTCATGAACAAATGGATTCACCCAGTCAATTTCATATTCTTTTCCATACAACAAGATACCAATTGGAAGCTCTGTTACAGCTTCTTCGCCGGCTTTGTTAACACGGTGGGATAAAGTGGCTATATAGCGTTCAAGGTCCCGTTCAAAAGATGCTCTGGCCTGAACGACATAAAAAACCATCACGCCTAAAAGAATAAATCCGGCCAGGCCTAATTCCCAGCGGTAAATCATCAGTGCTCCGATGAAGAAAGAGGCAAGGATAAATAGAGCAACAACGTGCAAGCCGTGCCAGCGTCTTAATAAGAACTTAGGCATAATGTCAACCCCTACTTCTTGTCAGTTTCCAGTCGTTCTTTCAAACGAAAGCCTAAATCAATTATACCCAAGATTCGCGCGAAGAGTGGAATAATTGGTAAAATCACTAAGGAAATAACGAAAATAATGGGAATAGCTTTTGGCAGTGATTTCTTGTAACAGTAGTAAAAGACTACTGTACATCCTTGAATAATCATAATGTTTCCAAGGAACCAGTACACATTCCAGATGAGCAGATAAGGAGTGGTGCCTTCTTCTGCTCCAATCAATGTAAGCACAATTGCCGCCAGATAAAACCACAGCAGCGACTTCGGAAAATTCCACTCCCGAAAAGGGGGGAAAGGCTCATACGGTATCGATAGTCTTTTTAAAAAGTAATGGGCAATCGCCTGGGTAATAACAGCGAATCCGGCACCGGCACTTACCATAATGACAGGAATCATATAGCCAATTTGAATGACTACTTCACCCATTGCCTCTACGCTGTCCGATCCGTCCTGGCCAATCGAGTTCAGCATGGATTCTGCCTGCACAGCTGAATCCCTCATCACATTTTGAAGTGTTTCTACGGGATTAATGTTAAAAACAAGAATCGTTACCGCATAGATTACCATAAGGCTTGTTACGTATGCGAGTGATCCCCCTACTAAAACAAACAAAGGTTCTTTTTTTCTGCGGATCATTTCGCCTACGGTAATACCGCCAAGGCCGAACATTAATACAAAAGGAACCCCTGTCAGGCCGCCGATAAATAAGGACAGCAGAAATAACACAATAAACATTACGAGCGCGCTTCGAAGACCGTAGCGTGCCGTATAAATCAGAAAAGGCAATGGCAAAAACCATAATAAAATATAAACAAGAGGAGGGACAAATATAGTAAGCAGCATTAGTATAATAAATAATCCGCTCAGTATCGCACCCTCCGTTAAGCTTCTCGTCCGCTGCAATCCGTTCACCCCATCTGTTGGTATAAAAAAGCTGGTCACACGCTCAAAAAAGCTGCCTGTAAGAAAGGCATTGCTTCATTGTAGCTTATGTAATAATAAATGCGCAAGCGAGCCGGAATCCGGTCTGATTACAGATTTCCTCTTTGCTTCTCTGCAGGGCGGGCAGGAAACTGAAAGTCTTTAAAAAGTATAAAAGAGCTTCTCCCCGGCTGAAAGTCCCCCGGAGAAAAGCTCTAATTATTTTCGTGCTCTATTGCTCTCTTACATATGGAATCAATGCTACGTGACGGGAGCGTTTAATCGCTCTAGTCAGCATACGCTGATATCTTGCGGAAGTTCCTGTTACACGACGTGGAAGAATCTTTCCACGCTCACTAATGAACTTATTAAGAAGGTTTACATCCTTATAATCGATCTTTTCGATCTTGTTCACCGTGAAGTAACAAACTTTCCGGCGCTTACCTCTGCGTTTACCCATGTTTTTCATCCTCCTTTGTTTTTTTACGTATCTCACATTTTATTTCAGGAGAAGGGGATTAGAATGGTAAATCATCATCTGAAATATCGATAGGCTGGCCATCATTTGAAAATGGATCATCATTTAAATTAGACGAACCTTTATTTTGATTCTGCTGGCCATAGCCCTGCTGGCCGCTGCTGCTTCCTCCGCCATAGCTGCCCTGGCTTTGGGAACCGCCGCCTGCATTTTTAGGTTCAAGAAATTGAACGCTTTCGGCCTGTACTTCTACAACATATACACGTTTACCGTCCTGGTTGTCATAGCTGCGGCTCTGAAGACGTCCATCAACACCGGCAAGACTTCCTTTTTTGAGGAAGTTTGCTACATTTTCGGCCTGCTTTCTCCACGTTACACAGTTAAGAAAGTCCGCTTCGCGTTCTCCCTGCTGATTCGTAAACGGGCGGTTTACTGCAATGCCGAAATTTGCCACAGCTACACCATTAGGGGTGTATCGTAATTCAGGATCACGAGTTAATCGTCCAACTAGAACTACACGATTTATCATAAGTGCCCCTCCCCATTTTAGATCTTAGCCTTCATTTCTTACGATAAGATGGCGGATTACGTTATCATCTATTTTAACAAGACGATCGAATTCACTAGTAGCTTCGGAATTAGCCTGCGTGTAAATCACGACATAATGTCCATCAGTGAAATCATTGATTTCATAAGCTAGACGGCGTTTTCCCATTTGATCTACTTTTTCGATCTCTGCTCCGTTTTTCGTTAGAATTTCGTTATAACGTTCAACTGTTTGTTTCACGCCATCCTCATCTACGTTTGGAGCAATAATGTAAAGTACTTCGTACCTACGCATATTGCGTCACCTCCTTTTGGTCTAAGGCTCTTTTTCTTTGAAAAGAGCAAGGAGCAAAATTTAATAAAACGATTTTACTCACAATGTATAATTTTAGCATAGAAACTACTCTATAGCAATACGTGAAGGTGATTTTCTACACATTAAAGCGGAAATGAATAACGTCGCCGTCTTTAACGATATATTCTTTTCCTTCTAAACGGACCTTGCCTGCCTCTTTGGCCGCGTTCATCGATCCTGTGGTCGTCAGATCCTCGTAGCTGACGGTTTCTGCACGGATAAAGCCGCGCTCAAAGTCCGTATGAATCACTCCGGCCGCCTGCGGTGCTTTCGTACCGCCTGTAATTGTCCAAGCGCGTACTTCCTGCTCGCCGGCTGTGAAGTATGTCTGCAGTCCCAGAAGCACATAGGCTGCGCGGATCAGCTGGTCCAAGCCAGATTCTTCAATGCCCAGATCCTGTAGAAACTCCTGCTTTTCCTCCGGATCGAGTTCAGCAATCTCTGCTTCAATTTTGGCGCAGACTGTAATTACCTCTGAGTTTTCGCCATCGGCAAATGCTTTAACTTTTTTCACCATTTCGTTATCTTCGCCGCTCACCAGGTCTTCTTCACTTACATTGGCTACGTATAAAATAGGCTTCATAGTAAGAAGCTGAAAGCCATTGACCATTTTCCGTTCTTCATCTGTCAAATCAAGGGCGCGTGCCGGCTTTTCTTCTTCAAAAACAGCAAGCAGCTTTTTAAGCACAGCATGCTCTGCCACCGCGTCTTTATCTCTTGATTTGGCCAGTTTGGCTACTTTAGCTTCCCGCTTTTCGATTGATTCCATGTCAGCTAAAATAAGCTCAAGATTAATGACTTCGATATCCCGGATTGGATCCACGCTGCCGGACACATGCGTCACATCTCCGTCATCAAAGCAGCGTACGACATGAGAAATGGCATCCACCTGGCGGATATGCGTCAAAAATTTATTCCCCAGGCCTTCGCCTTTGCTTGCTCCTTCTACAATGCCTGCAATGTCGGTAAATTCAAATGCCGTCGGAATTGTTTTTTTCGGTTTAACGAGAGCTGTTAATTTCTGCAGACGCTCGTCCGGTACCTCTACGATACCAACGTTCGGATCAATCGTGCAGAATGGATAATTGGCTGCTTCTGCTCCAGCCTGTGTGATTGCATTAAAAAGAGTAGACTTCCCTACGTTAGGAAGACCTACAATACCAGTTGTTAAAGCCATCTTTTCACGTCCTTTTTTATAATCATCGGCTGATTTCAGCCCTTTTCTTTCTATAGTATAGAAAGGCGTTTCAGGAAACACAAGGAAGAAACGTTATTTTGGGTCTTCTTTTGTATTTCCGGTTACTTTTTTCAATTTTTTCTGAAATTCTCTTCTCGGAAGCATGACACTGTGCCCGCACCCCTGACATTTAATACGGATGTCTGCCCCAAGTCTGATAATTTCCCAGCTGTTTTCTCCACAAGGGTGAGCTTTTTTCATTTGAACAACGTCATGCATCTGGTACGAGTCAAGTGCCATTTTCTGCCTCCAGTCTTTTTATCCTTTTTTTTCCATTTTAAAGGGTATAAAGATTTATTTTTAGAACCCGGCTGCTTTTTTAAATTAAAGCGTAAAAAAGCGGGTATATAGAAGTAATATGTCATTTATAACCAAATGCGTCATTTAAGGAGGAGAGCTGCATGTTTAGGAAACAAAGCCGCCCGGGTCATCCACCTGATTCTTTATACTTGGATACCGCGTCCGAACAGACACCGGCGATTCTTTCTAATACTTTAACAGATGTCTTATCAACTGTCCCGGAAACTTCTGAAATAGTCATTGTATGCATCGGCACCGACCGTTCTACCGGCGATTCCTTAGGACCGCTTACCGGCACCCTGCTCACCAAAAACAAACTTGATAATTTTCAGGTTTACGGCACACTTGCATCTCCGGTGCATGCTGTTAATTTGGAAGAAACATTAGCTGACATTCAGATGCGTTATACATCTCCATATATTATTGCCGTAGATGCCTGCCTTGGCCGCGTTAAGAACGTCGGGTCTTTACACTTCGAAGACGGACCTGTTTATCCCGGAGCTGCAATGAAAAAGGACCTGCCTCCCGTTGGCCGGGTTCATATTACAGGAATTGTCAACGTGGGTGGAATGATGGAGTTTTTCGTGCTCCAGAATACCCGTCTCCATGTTGTTATGGAGATGGCTGAAAGCCTGTCCGAAAGTTTTGTCCTTGCCGACAGACGCCTGCAGGGAAAAAAATTAATCGAAAAAGCCTGCCAGGACCGTCCAATTCCAATGGCGGGAAAAGCCGTCAAACACGAAGCCTGACCTTTAAAGCCGAGAAAATCGGCTTACATACGCTACAGCAGATAGATCCCCGTTACAATGACTGCTACAACCGGTATAGCCGGAAGCAGGTTCGCCACCCGGATATCAAGAATCCCTGCCAGTTTAAGACCAATCCCCAGAATCATAATTCCGCCTGTACCTGTCATTTCTGTAATAAACATTTCTCTTAGTTCCACCGGCACGAACTGATCAATCTGCCCTGCCAGCAGCGCAATACTGCCTTGATACAATACCACTGGTATAAAGGAGAACGCAACACCAAAACCGAGGGTGGCCGTAAACAACACCGCTGTAAAACCGTCCAGCATCGACTTAGTGTAAAGGACGTTATGATCGAGCCTTAACCCGCTGTCCAGTGCTCCCAGTACAGCCATTGCCCCAACTACATATACAAGGGTCGCTGTAACAAACGCTTTAGCTACTGCCCCTTCGCTTCCTCTGCCACCACTGCGCTTTTCAATCCATTTCCCCAGCCTGTTTAACTTATCTTCCAGCTGAATTCGTTCTCCTATCCAGCCACCAATTACAAGACTTCCGATAACTATTAAGAACTGTTCGCTTGCCAGCCCCATTTGTATGCCTAAAAGCATAACTGCCAGGGCCAGGGCCTGCATTATAGTCGTTTTGTATCGTTCCGGAATATTATGAAAGACCAGTCCCAACAAAGACCCAACAATGATCGCTGCCCCATTCACCAGCGTGCCTAATAACACCATGCCCTCTCACCTTCTACTCTTTCTTTATCTTAACAAAATAAAACCCCCGAACCGGGGGTTATTCATCTTTATCTAAAAGCTCAATAATCCGCTTTAAATCTTCCTCCGAGAAAAAGTCAATTTCAATTTTCCCTTTTTTCTTTCCCTGCTTGATTGCCACCTTCGTACCAAAGTAAGATTTAAGGCTGTTCTCCGTCGAACGGATAAAAATAGAAGGCGAAGGCTTTGATGTTTCACGTGAAACATCCTCCTTTTTTTCGTGCATGGCCTTTATTATTTCTTCCGTCTTCCGTACGTTCCACTGGTTCTTCACAATATCACGGGCCAGCTGTTCAATCGTTTTCTTTTCTTTAATACCAAGAAGCGCTCTGGCGTGGCCCATCGTCAATTCTTTTTTTTCCACCATCTGCTGGACGCTTTTAGGAAGCTGCAGAAGCCTCAAATAATTTGTAATGTGCGGACGGCTTTTACCGACCCGCTTTGCCAGCTCGTCTTGAGTAAACGACAGGTGGTCCATCAGCTTTTCATACGCTTTGGCTTCTTCCAGCGCATTTAGATTTTCCCTCTGCAGGTTTTCAATCAGGGCGATCTCCATCATCTGTTCATCTGTCAGCTGCTTTACAATTGCCGGCACGGTTTGAAGACCGGCTATTTTGGAAGCCCGGAGGCGTCTTTCCCCGGCTACAATATCGTAGCCTTTAATACTTTTTCTAACAATAAGGGGCTGAACGACTCCCTGTGCTGAAATCGATTCGCTCAGCTCCCGGAGAGCTTCCTTGTCGAAAACCTGCCGGGGCTGGTAAGGGTTCGGACGGAGCTGGTTTACATCAATGTCCTGCACTGCTTCTGTTTTCGCTGTTTTTTCCTCTGGGAAAAAAGCATTCAGTCCTCTGCCTAGTCCTTTAGCCACTCGCGACCACTTCCTTTGCTAAATCTAAGTAAACTTCGGCCCCTTTTGATCTGGCGTCATAGCTGATAATCGGAAGGCCATGGCTTGGTGCTTCGCTCAGCCGGACATTTCTTGGAATAATTGTTTTATACACTTTTTCCCGAAAATACTTTTTAACTTCTTCAATGACCTGAAGTCCAAGGTTTGTACGGGCATCAAGCATAGTCAAAAGAACACCTTCAATCGCGAGATCGTGATTTAAATGCTTCTGCACGAGCCTGACCGTATTCAACAGCTGACTTAACCCTTCTAATGCGTAGTATTCACACTGTACTGGAATAAGGACCGAATCAGAGGCTGTTAGCGCATTTATCGTTAACAACCCGAGAGAAGGCGGACAATCAATAATGATATAATCATAATCTTTAATAACGTCCCGGAGGGCGTTCTTTAAACGAACTTCCCTGGAAATAGTAGAAACAAGCTCGATCTCAGCGCCGGAAAGCTGGATAGTAGCAGGAACAACATCCAAGCTGTCCACGCTTCCGGGCCGGATAATGTCTTTAATCTCAACATCATCCACCAAAAGGTTGTAAATACATTTATCCACTTCGCCTTTTTCGATGCCGGCTCCGCTCGTCGCATTTCCTTGAGGATCCATATCAACAAGAAGTACTTTTTTTCCAAGATATGCAATGCAGGCGCTGATATTTACTGCTGTTGTCGTTTTCCCAACGCCGCCTTTTTGATTAGCAATGGCTACTACTTTGGCCATCGTTACACCTACTTTCTCTCCTGCTGCTTCATTTATTATATGTAAAGCCTGGATGCATTATCCGAATAGTGTTAGTAAAAACTGTATTTAAGCGGATTTTCTTTCTTTTTTTATTCTATCATGTTTTGTGAAAAAATTCGCAACAGTTCTCCTTTTGTTGGTCTTTTTCCTCATTTTTCAATCAACGCATAAAAAAACAGCCTGATTAACGTACCAGGCTGCCTTGCAGTATTTAAACAATCGGCTCTTTAGAAGGTGTCCCCGCCTTACGGGGGTAAGCTTTTGGTGTTTTTTTCTCTTTCACAACCTGCAAAATGCAGCGTTGGCTGTTTTCTACCGGGAGTGTAAACGAATATTCGTTCTTCCACACTCCACCGAGCAGGCTGCAGGCTTTTTCCGCTTCAGCTTTCTCCTCCAGCCCTGTAGATCCTTTCATTGCAATAAATGTACCGCCAATTTTTGTAAAAGGCAGGCACAGCTCTGCGAGGACCGGCATCCGGGCGACTGCTCTTGCAACGACAATGTCGTAGGCTTCCCGGTGTTCTTTCATTCGCGCAAGCTG
Source organism: Sinobaca sp. TMA16-18 (assembly GCF_059510535.1). Lineage (NCBI taxonomy): Bacteria > Bacillati > Bacillota > Bacilli > Caryophanales > Sporolactobacillaceae > Sinobaca > Sinobaca sp. TMA16-18. Next base: position 54,738 of record NZ_JCAKFM010000010.1, read on the forward strand.
CTCTGCACGCTCATGAACAAAGTGAATATCGTTTAAACCTAGGACCCCTGCTACCTCTTTTAAAAACGTGATCCGCTTTTTTAACGAGTCCGCGATCGTCATTTCAATATGAGGGAAACATATTTTCAAGGGAATACTTGGAAAACCCGCTCCTGCCCCGATATCAATAGCTTTCTGCGGCCGATCTGTGGTCGGAAATGCTTTTACTGCAGTAATAGAATCAAAAAAGTGTTTTTCATATACTTCATCTTCTTCTGTAATACCTGTTAAGTTCATTTTTTTATTCCATTCTACAAGCAGCGTGTAATACTCTTCGAACTGCTTGAGCTGATGGGCGGATAAGGTGATGCCTTCGGCCGCTGCCCACTCTGGAAATTGTGCTTTGCTCATCGTTCTCCTCCTCTGTCTGTTTACATAGCAAAAAAAAGAGCGTCCGTAAGGAACGGACGCTCGCTCAGCTTCCTTTAAGCTTCCCCTACTCTGGCAAGCTTTCCCTGCTCCAGATAAACAAGAAGAATCGAAATATCTGCGGGATTCACTCCTGACACCCTTGACGCCTGTCCGACAGATAATGGTTTCACTTCTGTCAGCTTTTGACGTGCTTCGGTCGCAATGCTGCTGATAACACTGTAGTCCAGATTTTCCGGTATTTTCTTCATTTCCATTTTTTTCATTTTATTAACTTGATCAAGCTGTTTGGAAATGTAGCCTTCGTACTTTGTCTGAATTTCAACCTGTTCGGCTACATCCGGAGTGACACGGCTTGTAAAGCCGGTAAATGGAAAAATATCGTCGTATCCAAGCTCCGGACGTTTCAACAGGTGCATCGCTGTCGCCGTCTCTTTAATAATAGACGAATTTTTTGAAGCGAGCATTTCCTCGAGTTCAGGACTCGGCTGGATGCTGGCTTTTTTCATCCGCTGTTTTTCCTGCTCAATGGCTTCTTTCTTCGATAGAAAACGGTCATAGCGCTCCTGCTCGATCATACCTGCCTGATAGCCGATTTCTGTCAGCCGGAGGTCAGCGTTATCGTGGCGCAGAAGCAGACGGTATTCTGCTCTTGACGTTAACAAGCGGTAGGGTTCATTGGTGCCTTTCGTAACCAGATCATCAATCATTACACCAATGTAGGCATCTGAACGATCCAAAATCACCTGTTCTTTGCCCTGGGCTTTAAGAGAAGCGTTCATTCCAGCCATCAGGCCCTGTCCTGCAGCCTCTTCGTACCCGGATGTTCCGTTGATCTGTCCGGCAGTAAATAAATTTTCTACTTTTTTCGTTTCCAGTGTAGGCCATAACTGTGTCGGAACCATCGCATCATACTCAATAGCGTAGCCCGGACGCATCATCTTGACGTTTTCCAGACCAGGAATAGACTGCAGAATCTTGAACTGCACGTCTTCCGGCAGGCTGGTCGACAGTCCCTGTACATATACTTCTGTCGTATTTCTACCTTCCGGTTCTAAGAAAATCTGGTGCTTCGGCTTATCGTTAAAGCGGACAATTTTATCTTCGATGGACGGACAGTACCTTGGTCCGGTTCCTTCAATCATGCCGGAATACATAGGAGAACGGGACAAATTATCGTTAATAATCTGATGGGTCGCTTCTCCTGTATACGTCAGCCAGCAGGGAAGCTGATCGGTAATAAACTTGGTCGTTTCATAAGAAAAAGCACGGGGCTGATCATCTCCCGGCTGAATTTCTGTTTTGCTGTAGTCGATGCTGTTGCCGTTCACACGCGGCGGGGTTCCCGTTTTAAAACGGACCAGTTCAAAGCCGAGAGCCTTTAGTTCATGAGACAGCTGAACCGAGGGCTGCATGTTGTTCGGTCCGCTTTCATAAGCCAGTTCTCCCAGAATAATTTTTCCGCGCAGGTACGTGCCGGTTGTAATAACGACGGTACTGCTTGTATATTCCGCTCCAGTGTTCGTCACTACCCCTTTACATACATTATTTTCCACAATCAATTTCTCCACCAGTCCCTGGCGCAGGGTAAGGTTTTCCTGTTCTTCGATTGTCTTTTTCATTTCATGCTGATACATAAATTTATCGGCCTGGGCTCTAAGAGCGCGTACAGCAGGCCCTTTTCCTGTATTGAGCATTTTCATTTGAATATGCGTTTTGTCGATATTTTTTGCCATCTCTCCGCCAAGAGCATCTAATTCACGTACGACTATTCCTTTTGCAGGGCCTCCCACTGAGGGATTACAAGGCATAAAAGCAACAGCGTCGAGATTCAATGTAAGCATGAGTGTTTTTGAGCCTGAACGAGCTGCTGCAAGTCCGGCTTCAACTCCTGCATGCCCGGCTCCGATGACTATAACGTCATACGTACCGCCTTCATAATTCATTCATGTGCCTCCTTATAATAGTTAAATATGGAAAAAAAAGTAATTTAATTATTATTTTTCTATTTATTTTCCTAAACAAAATTGAGAAAAAAGCTGATCAATAAGGCCATCATGCACATTTTCACCAATAATTTCACCAAGCATTTCCCATGCTCTCGTAATATCAATTTGGATCATGTCGACAGGAACTCCCATTTCAACGGCTTCCAGGGCATCTTCGAGGATTTGTCTGGTCTGGTTCAGCAGACCAACGTGTCTGGCATTGGAAATATAACTTAAATCCGATCCTTCAATACCTTCGTCAAAAAAGAGGCTCGATACTGCCTGCTCCAGCTCATCAATGCCTTCGTCTTTTAATAAAGAAGCTGCAATAACAGGCCGTCCGGAAGCCAGTTCCCGTACGCGGTCTTCATCTATTTTTTTGTCCAGGTCTGTTTTGTTTAAAAGAATGACCGCATTCAGTCCGTGTATTGCTTTAAACAGCGCTTCGTCTTCCACAGACAGTACTTCCGCACTGTTGAGCACCAGCAGGATCAGTTCAGCTTCCTGCAGAGCTTTTCTGGAGCGTTCTACGCCGATTTTTTCTACGATGTCTTCTGTATCCCGAATACCGGCAGTATCAATAAGACGCAGCGGAACACCGCGTATATTTACGTATTCTTCCAGGACATCCCGGGTTGTACCGGGGATGTCGGTAACAATAGCTCTATTTTCATGAATCAGGCTGTTCATTAAAGAGGATTTTCCAACGTTGGGACGCCCGATGATTGCAGTGCCCAGCCCTTCGCGCAGAATTTTCCCCTGCTTGGCCGTAGAGAGCAGCTGATTCACTTCATCTCTTACATGCGACGTGTGTTTCTTTAAATTGTCGAGCGTTACTGATTCCGCATCAAATTCAGGGTAGTCAATATTAACCTCCACATGAGCTACCGTTTCCAGCAGTTCCCGGCGCAGGCGTCTCACCCTTTCCGAAAATCGGCCTTCCACCTGCTTCACGGCTGCATGCATCGCTTTATCGGTTTTAGCCCGGATCAGATCCATGACACCCTCTGCCTGGGAAAGATCAATTCTCCCATTAAGAAAAGCCCGTTTCGTGAATTCCCCAGGTTCAGCCAGCCTTGCGCCGGCACTGAGTACCAGGTCCAGAACCCGGTTAACCGAGACCAGTCCGCCGTGGCAGTTTATTTCTATAATATCTTCTCTTGTAAATGTCCGGGGAGCTTGAAGCACAGACACCATGACTTCTTCCACCGTTTCATTTGTCTGTGGATCCATGATGTGGCCATAGTGAATCGTATGGGTCTCTGCCTCCTGTACTCTTTTCTTTCCTTTATACAGTGTATCAGCAATAGAAAAAGCCTGCTCACCGCTCAATCGGACGATGGCAATAGCTCCTTCGCCGACGGGAGTGGAAATAGCGGCTATTGTATCAAATTCCATTCTAACTCTCGCTCCTCAGAATGAATAATAGTTTGCTTACATTATTTCATCTAGTTTTGTATTCCTAACTAAATAGAATAGCATAGGAATGAGTTTTCGGAAAGCATTGATTATCCACATGTGGATAACTACCCTGCCTTTATCTCCTTTCCTTCTTTTTATACACAAAAAAGCCACTCCTGCTTATCAGGAATGGCTCATCGTAATAATATCCGTATTGAGTATTAAGAAAGACGCTTTTACTTTTTCGAAAGGAAGATAGCTACGTAGCGGTGAGGTTCTTTTCCCTCGGAAGCTGTTTCAATATCTTTTTCGTTTTGAAGCGCTGCGTGAATGATTTTTCGTTCCCGTGAACTCATAGGCTCCAGTACTACTTTCCGCTTTGTTTTCCGGGCTTTGTCAGCAAGTCTCGCTGCCAGCTGATGGAGCGCCTCACGGCGTCGTTCCCGGTAGTTTTCGGCATCCAGCGTGATACGGGAATACTTATCAGAATAACGATTCGCTGCTAAATTCACCAGATATTCAAGTGAATCAAGCGTTTTCCCGCGTTTTCCAATTAATACACCAAGATCTTCGCCTTGAATATCAAAAAGAACTTCTTTTTTCTTTTCTGTAATTACTATTTCAGCTTTCGTACCCATCTCTTTTAACACCTGAGTAAGAAAAGCAGCCGCTTCTTTCGTCGGGTCCTGCTTTATCTTCGCTTCAATAATAGCGGGTTTTCCTTTGAATAACCCCAGAAATCCCTTTACCGGCACTTGTACAAGTTCATATTCAAGCTGATCTTCTTCAATACTCAATTCCAATAGTGCGTTAGCTTTCGCTTCTTCTATTGTTTTTCCGGATACTGTTACTGTTTTCACTTCTTCTTCACTCCTCCAGCTTTAGGTTCTTTCGGTCCGCCTTCGCTGACCCCATCTGCTGTTTTTGCATCACGTTTGTTTCTTGCACCAGGTCCTGTAATGAAATATGTCTGGATAATCATAAACAGGTTACCAATAACCCAGTAAAGTGCCAGGGCAGATGGGAAGAAGAAGGCAAATCCACCAATCATAAACGGCATCATATACATAAGCATTTTCATTTGCGGGTTATCTGAAACCATCATCATTTTTTGTTGAATGAATGTAGTAACACCTGCAATGATCGGAAGTATATAGTCAGGCTGACCAAGCTGGAACCATAGAAATTCGTGTGTACCAATCTCTCTCGTCCGCATAATAGCGTGGTAGAAAGCGATAAGAATAGGCATTTGAATGAAAATTGGAAGACAACCGGCCAACGGATTAATTCCTTTGGACTGGAACAATTTCATCGTCGCCTGCTGCAGCTCCTGCTGCGTCTTCTGGTCCTTCGCTGAATACTTTTCTCTCAGCTTTACAAGCTCAGGCTGCACTTCCTGCATCGCTTTTGCGCTTTTTGTCTGTTTGATCATTAAAGGAAGAATCAGAATACGAAGCATAATCGTTACAACAATGATGGACATGCCGTAGCTTTCTCCCAATGCCTCTGCGATATAAATAATTAACCACGATAATGGATAAACAAAATACGAATTCCAAATACCTTCACTGTCCGCGTCAATTGGCTGATTTACGTCAAAACAACCTGCCATGACAGTCATTACAGCAACAAGCATTGCCACTAAACCTAATTTCTTTCGCACTAACGCTTCCTCCTTGATAAAAAACATCTTCAATATAGTGTAATACTGCCGGGCCTTATTTAAGAAAAAGGGAAGTTATTAAATTACAAATAATTCCATTAAATTAAAAATTTGTATGTATAGTTTGTTTTACTGCTGAATATATACAATTATAATGGTAAAATATTGAAATATATAAGTAAGCGTTCGCTTTTCCCAAAAAAAAGAGCCCTTAACCATTTTAGCGAATATAAAAAGATAAAGAAAGAAAAGCCTGCTTCCTGTTTTAGGAAGACCGGCTGCCGCTTTTTCGCAATACATGTTTAAAGCTTTTCTTTAATTCTTCATATTCCATTTCTAAAGCCGGCTTACGAGCGATAATAACATAATCTTTTTTTGGATCAAGAAAATCATCCAGTTCTTTTAATACTTCTCTAAGAAGGCGTTTCATTCTGTTTCTAGTGACCGCGTTACCGAGTTTGCGGCTTACGGTAACACCTACGCGGTATTCAGACTGGGCAGGCTTCTTGAGAACATACAGAACAAACTGGCGGTTCGCATATGACGATCCTTTATCAAAGACCATGCTGAACTCATGATTCTTTTTTAATTTGTGCTTTCTTTTCAAAACAGCGGCACCTCCGCCAGAGCCTTCAACAGACCATATGCTTAATTAGCAGCAAAGCTGCCTTGCTTGCTTGAGAAACAAGCCCTTACAGGACTGCACAGCCGCCCTGCAGCTTACTTGATCAGGACGTGCTGGTGGCTTGCCTGTAAGGAAAAGTAAAAAAAGACCACTGTCAATATCAGTGGCCTTAGGCAGATAGTACTTTTCTTCCTTTACGACGGCGGTTTTTAATGATGTGACGGCCGTTTTTTGTACTCATTCTTGTACGGAAGCCATGATTCTTTTTGCGCTTACGGTTATTTGGATTAAACGTTGGTTTTCCCATTCTTAGCACCTCCTGGTGAGTAATTTATCGTTCTGTTGTGCTTTGTTTCTTCTATATCCCAGCCTTTATATTCTCAAAGAATCAATTCGATTGCTTAAGCCGAAAGGTTACTTTACTGAAATATAATCTCTTGCACATTCCCGTAAAATTATATAGAGAAACAGGGGCATCTGTCAATAGCAATCTTTTAATGAAGCATCCGGTCAAAAAAATAATAGAAGTCCCGAAACAAAAAAAGTAGTGTGGATAACTTTTCCGCAGCAATTTTACCTTTTCATAGAGTTACATACAGGATATACACACAATATAGTAGTGTGGACAAGTGTTACCCACAAGTTATTGATTATGTGGATAACTATTAAAAAGTCCGTTGTTTTCGCTTTTTATTTTTGATATGATAGTTATGTTTTCCTCTGGATAACTTTGTGAAGTAAAATACTTATCCACACCTGTTGATAACTTTGTGCATAACTTTCCACAGGCTCTGAATAGTTTTTCCACATAAAAAAGACTCATGTGGATAAGATGATTATGTACTATACTAGTTGTTATCCACTTCTTATCAAGAACCCTTTTTAAGAAAACTATACGAATTATTCCTTATACATAGGTTTAACTGCTATTAAATTTTTTTCATTGGTGGCATTGAATAGTTTTACCGTGTACTATGGGACCGGCATGTAAAAAAAATAGATGGATACACCAGACTCGGTGGTGAACCGAGTTTTTTTTATCCGCTTATGTAATAAATAAAGTAATAAAGAGATACGAAAAGGAGGGTAAGAGAGTGCTGGAAAATATTAACGACCTATGGAACCAAACGCTTGAAATTATGAAGGAAAAAGTAAGCAAGCCAAGCTACGAAACATGGCTGAAAGCAACCAGGGCTTCGGAATTATACGATGATACGATCGTCGTTACTGCACCAAATGAGTTTGCCCGTGACTGGCTTGAAAACCGCTATTCTTCTTTAATATCCGATACATTAAATGATCTGACTGGTTCGGAACTAGATGTAAAGTTCATTATTCCTGAAGCGGAAAACACTGATGAATTTACGGTCCCGGCCACGCCGAATGCTAAAAGAGAAAAAGAAGACAGTTCGGAAAATGTACCTAAAAGTATGCTTAACGATAAATATTCTTTTGATACATTTGTTATCGGCTCCGGGAACCGTTTTGCCCACGCAGCTTCGCTCGCCGTAGCGGAAGCGCCGGCAAAAGCGTATAATCCACTGTTTATTTACGGGGGAGTCGGACTTGGCAAAACCCACTTAATGCATGCAATCGGACATTACGTGATCGATCATAATCCAAACGCCAGAGTCGTATATTTATCTTCAGAGAAATTCACCAATGAGTTTATTAACTCCATTCGGGATAATAAAACGGTGAACTTTCGGAACAAATACAGAAATGTGGACGTGCTGTTAATCGATGATATTCAATTTTTAGCAGGAAAAGAACAGACCCAGGAAGAGTTTTTCCATACGTTTAATGCCCTTCATGAGGAATCCAAGCAAATCGTTATTTCCAGTGACCGGCCGCCTAAAGAGATCCCTACATTGGAAGACCGGCTGCGTTCCAGGTTTGAATGGGGACTGATTACCGATATTACGCCGCCTGATCTGGAAACAAGAATTGCTATTCTCCGAAAAAAAGCAAAAGCAGAAAAGCTTGATATACCAAACGAAGTCATGCTTTATATCGCCAACCAGATAGACACAAACATCCGGGAGCTCGAAGGTGCTTTAATCCGGGTCGTAGCCTATTCGTCCTTAATCAATCAGGACATGAATGCTGATCTTGCAGCAGAAGCATTAAAAGATATTATTCCAAACAGCAAACCAAAGAAAGTAACAATTGATGATATTCAGCGGCTCGTTGCAAGCCAGTACAGCCTGCAGCCTCAAGAGTTGAAAGCAAAAAAACGAACAAAGGTTATCGCGTTTCCAAGGCAGATTGCAATGTATTTGTCCCGGGAAATGACCGAGTTTTCGCTGCCTAAAATTGGAGAAGAATTTGGAGGACGCGACCATACAACAGTTATTCATGCGCACGAAAAAATCTCTAAACTGGTTCATTCAGACAGCGATTTTCAAAAGCAGCTTAAAGAGCTTATGGATCAGCTCAAAGCGTAGTGAGGATAACATTTTAGTTGTCAACAATCCGTCCACATGTGGATAACCCCGGTATAATTGGGGTTGCTTAACTTATCCACACTATCCACAGCCCCTACTACTACGACTATAAATTATTAAAATATATAATAAAGGAGTCTACCTATGCATTTTACAATTCAACGAGATGCTTTCGTTCACAGTGTTCAGCACGTTAACAAGGCTGTCTCTTCCAGAACAACCATTCCAATCCTTACAGGAATCAAGATAGAAGCGACTAATTACGGAGTAACATTGACAGGAAGCGACTCAGATATTTCCATAGAGACTTTTATACCTGCCAGCGACGAAGAAAAAGAGTATGTAACGATAAAAGAAGAGGGAAGCATTGTACTACAGGCCCGTTTTTTTGCTGAAATTGTTAAAAAGCTTCCGGGAGAAGAGATTGAAGTCGCGGTTCAGGATCAATTTGCCACAACTCTTCGTTCAGGCAGCGTTGTTTTTAATCTTAACGGGCTTGATCCGGAAGAATACCCGAGACTTCCACAGCTTGATGAAGACAATCATTTTCAAATGCCGCAGAACCTGCTTAAAGATATGGTGCGGCAGACCGTATTTGCCGTGTCCACTCAGGAAACACGCCCCGTGTTGACAGGTGTAAACCTCGAAGGCGAAGAATCTGAATTAATCTGTACTGCAACAGACAGCCACAGGCTTGCCATGCGTAAGGCGGCAGTAGAAACAAAAACCGGTGCCATGTCGTTATCGAATGTGGTCATTCCAGGAAAAAGCCTGAACGAATTAAACAAAGTACTCGAAGATTCTGCCGAACTAGTGGATATTATCGTTACGGAAAGCCAAGTGTTATTTAAATTTGAAAATCTCCTGTTTTTCTCCAGACTTCTGGACGGCAAATACCCGGTTACGAAAAACATGATTCCTGATCACGCTAAAACAGAACTTGTGCTTCGGACGAAAGAACTTTTGTCTTCACTCGAACGTGCGCTGCTTCTTTCAAGAGAGGCAAAAAACAATGTGATTAACTTAAAAACAATGGAGAACAACGAAATAGAAGTAAGCTCTGTATCCGCAGAGGTTGGGAAAGTAACAGAAAAGATTTCATGTGATACAATGGAGGGAGAAGAACTGCGCATTTCGTTTAACGGCAAAAACATTATGGACGCGCTGAAAGTAATCGACAGCGAAACTATCAAGATCCGCTTTACTGGAGCGATGAGTCCTTTTACTGTCCAGCCGACAGATCATGATCAAATGCTGCATTTATTTTCTCCTGTAAGAACCTACTAAAACACACATGCCTCTGGGTTGAAAAAGCCAGGGGCTTTTCTGATGAAAGAGCGCAGCATCAAGTATGTAAGCGTCGATTTCATATTGGCTTTATAGACGGAAATTTAGTAAAATATAAGATGATATAGTATGTCATTTCATTTTTGGCATAGGAGGCCCGGTATATGAATAATTCGATTGAAATAACGAAAGAATATATAACGCTCGGACAGCTTTTAAAAGAAGCCGGAGTCATTGATACCGGCGGTATGGCGAAGATTTTTCTGCTGGAGTATACCGTCTTTGTTAACAAAGAACAGGATCAGCGCAGAGGCCGTAAGCTGTATCCCGGTGATGTGGTTGAAATTGAAGGCGCTGGAGTTTTTGAAATAGCTTCCAGCTCTAATTGAGGAAAAGAGATTGCATATAAACGAAATTTCTTTGAAGCAGTATCGTAATTACAACCAGCTGACCCTCCCGGTTGAAAATGAAATAAATGTTATACTTGGAGAAAATGCGCAGGGGAAAACAAACTTTATGGAAGCCATTCATGTGCTTGCATTTGCTAAGTCACATCGAACCTCCAAAGATAAGGAACTAATTCAGTGGGATCAGGAGTTCGCCAGAATCAGCGCGGAAGTTACAAAGAAAAACGGACCTGCTTCCCTTCAGGTGATTTTGTCGGAAAAAGGCAAAAAAGCAAAAGTGAATGGGCTGGAGCAGAAAAAGCTGAGCCAGTATATTGGCTCCTGCAATGTTGTTATGTTTGCTCCGGAAGATTTATCCCTCGTTAAGGGCGGTCCCAACCTGAGAAGACGCTTCCTCGATATGGAAATAGGCCAGATCAGTTCGGTCTACCTTCATGATCTTGGTATTTACCAGAAAATACTCAAACAAAGAAATCAGCTGCTTAAAGACATCTTTCCCTCTGCTACAAAAGAACAAGATATGATGCTTCAGGTGCTGACAGACCAGCTTGTTCAAACGGCCTCTAAAGTTATCGGAAGGCGTTTTTCTTTTTTAAAGATGCTGCGTACCTGGGCTCAGGATATTCACTGGCAGATCAGCCGGCAGATGGAAAAGCTTGATATTGAATACAGTTCGTCTGCAGAAGTAGAAGAGGGGATGGATGAAAAAGCGATCTCTACTGCTCTCCATCAGGCCTTTGAAAAAGCCGCGGATCGTGAAATAAGACGCGGCATATCTCTGGTCGGTCCTCACCGTGATGAACTTATTTTAAAAATAAATGGCAAAGAAGCACAGACGTATGGTTCGCAGGGGCAGCAGCGGACAGCAGCCCTGTCGTTGAAACTGGCAGAAATTGAACTTATCCATGACAACATTGGAGAGTATCCGATTCTGCTTCTTGATGATGTTCTCTCAGAACTTGATCATTTCAGACAGTCCCATCTGCTCCATGCAATTCAGGGAAAAGTACAGACGTTTGTCACAACGACGAGTATTGACGGCATTGAACACGAAACGCTAAAGAAAGCTTCAACATTTCATGCAGGCAACGGCCTGCTGACACCAGCAGAGTAGGGAGGAAGGCATATGTTTATTCATTTGGGCGGGGATATGATTATCCGGTCAAAAGATGTAGTCGCTATTCTCGATGAAACTTCCCATGCCTCTTCAAAAGACACCGCCCGTTTTATGGACGCCCGGCAAAACAGCCAGGTGGTGGAAATTGCAGAGGATTATACGAAATCAGTAGTGGTTACGCATGACAAAGTGTACTTATCTCCCATTTCTTCTTTAACATTGAAGCGTCGGGCGCAGGTCATTTCAGAAATAGAAGATTTCAGCGAAGAATAACAGACAGGCATACATTTGGAATATGGTAATGGAAGAGAAGGTGAATGTAATTGGCAATGGATCCAAACTCATATGATGAAAGCCAGATTCAGGTCCTCGAAGGCCTGGAGGCAGTTAGAAAACGTCCCGGCATGTACATTGGCTCAACTAGTTCCAGAGGACTTCACCACCTTGTGTGGGAAATTGTCGATAACAGCATTGATGAAGCAATGGGTGGTTATTGTGACTACATTTCCATTGTCATTGAAAAAGACAACAGCATTACCGTCCAGGATAACGGACGCGGCATTCCGGTCGGAAACCATGAAAAAATGGGACGTCCAGCTGTAGAAGTCATTATGACTGTCCTGCACGCAGGCGGTAAATTCGGCGGCGGCGGCTATAAAGTGTCAGGTGGCCTTCACGGCGTCGGGGCTTCTGTAGTAAATGCGCTGTCAGAGATATTGGAAATTGAAGTTCATCGTGAGGATCACGTCTATCAGCAGACATACCGCAGAGGTATACCTCAGCAGGATCTGAAGATGGTAGGAGATACAGACGTTACCGGAACGAAGATTCATTTCAAACCGGATGCTGATATTTTTACAGAAGTAACCGTATTTGATTATGAAATTCTGGCAACCCGTCTGCGTGAGATCGCTTTTCTAAATAAGGGACTCCGCATTTCCCTGAAAGACGAACGGGAAGATGGAAAAGAAGTAGAGTATCACTATGAAGGCGGGATTGCCTCCTTTGTGGAATATTTAAACCGCCAGAAAGAAGCACTCCACGGAGAGCCGATTTTTATTGAAGCCGATAGAGATGGAACAAAAATAGAAATTGCCGTGCAGTATAACGATAGTTATACGAGCAACATTTATTCCTTTGCCAATAACATCAACACCCACGAAGGCGGAACGCACGAGTCCGGCTTTAAGACAGGACTCACAAGGGTAATAAACGATTATGCAAGACGAAATAATCTATTTAAAGAAAGTGATCCTAACTTAGTCGGAGACGATGTCAGAGAAGGCCTGACAGCTATTATCTCTGTAAAAATACCGGACCCGCAGTTTGAAGGCCAGACGAAAACAAAGCTTGGCAACAGCGAAGTCCGTACGGTTACTGATTCATTGTTCAGCGAACACTTTTCCCGCTTTCTCGCTGAAAACCCGGATACGGCCCGCAAAATTGTAGATAAAGGTCTCATGGCTTCAAGAGCAAGAGATGCAGCCAAAAAAGCCCGTGAATTAACAAGAAGAAAAAGTGCCCTGGAAGTTAGTTCTTTACCTGGTAAGCTTGCCGACTGTTCATCCAAGGACGCTTCAATCAGTGAAATCTACATCGTAGAGGGGGATTCTGCCGGAGGCTCAGCCAAGCAGGGACGCGATCGTCATTTCCAGGCGATTCTGCCGCTCCGCGGGAAAATTATTAACGTAGAAAAAGCACGACTGGATAAAATTCTTGGAAACAATGAAATCCGTACGATTATTACCGCACTCGGTACGGGCATTGGAGAAGAGTTCGATATTGAAAAAGCAAGATACCACCGCATCATTATTATGACGGATGCGGACGTGGACGGGGCGCACATTCGGACGTTGATCCTAACGTTTTTCTACCGCTATATGAGGCCTTTGATTGAAAGAGGCTATATTTATATCGCCCAGCCTCCTTTGTATCAGGTGAAACAGGGAAAGACAATCCGTTATGCTTTTGATGAAAAAGAAAGAGACCAGATCTTTTCTGAGCTTTCGGCCCATCCAAAACCGGGTGTGCAGCGCTATAAGGGTCTCGGCGAGATGAATCCGGATCAGCTTTGGGAGACTACGATGGATCCCGAGGGCCGTGCCCTGCTGCAGGTGGAATTAGAAGATGCAATGAAGGCAGATGAAGTGTTTGAAATGTTAATGGGAGAGCGGGTGGAGCCGCGCCGTGACTTTATTCAGGCAAATGCCCATTACGTAAAAAACCTGGACATTTAACAGCGCCCGGCGGGGTCATAATCAGGAATTAGAACGGCTTGAAACAGGAGGTTACAACATTGGCAGAGAATGAATCAAGAGTAACAGGCATAAATATCGGCCAGGAAATGAGAACCTCTTTCCTGGATTACGCGATGAGCGTTATCGTAAGCCGTGCTCTTCCAGATGTTAGAGATGGAATGAAGCCGGTTCACCGGCGTATTTTGTATGCAATGAACGAACTCGGCATGACGCCGGATAAACCTTTTAAGAAATCCGCACGTATTGTCGGAGAAGTTATTGGTAAGTACCATCCACACGGTGATTCTGCGGTGTATGAAACGATGGTGCGGATGGCGCAGGATTTCAGCTATCGCAATATGTTGATAAGCGGGCACGGTAACTTTGGTTCAGTAGATGGAGATGCCGCAGCTGCAATGCGTTATACGGAAGCACGCCTGGCCAAGATCTCCATGGAATTGGTGCGCGACTTAAACAAGGACACGATTGATTTTCAGGAAAACTATGATGGGAACGAAAGAGAGCCGATGGTCCTTCCGGCCCGTTTTCCTAACCTTCTTGTAAATGGAGCTTCCGGGATTGCAGTGGGAATGGCAACGAATATTCCTCCCCACCAGCTTGGAGAGGTCATTGACGGCGTGCTTGCCGTAGCTGACAATCCGGATATTACAATCCCGGAACTTATGGAATATATTCCAGGGCCGGACTTTCCGACAGGTGCCTCGATTATGGGACGCCTCGGTATTAAACGTGCATATCAGACCGGCCGCGGTTCTATTATTATCCGCTCAAAAGCGGAGATTATAGAGCAGAAAAACGGCAAGCAGACGATTATTGTGGATCAGCTTCCCTATCAGGTCAATAAAGCCCGTCTGATTGAAAAAATTGCCGAATTGGCCCGTGATAAAAAGATCGAAGGCATTACGGATCTGCGTGATGAATCTGACCGGAACGGCATGAGAATTGTCATTGAAGTCAGAAGAGACGCCAATGCCAATGTTCTTTTAAATAACTTATACAAGCAGACCTCCCTGCAGACGAGCTTTGGTATTAACATGCTGGCTCTAGTAGACGGCCAGCCGAAAGTACTCAATCTAAAAGAAATGCTTTATCACTATTTGGAACATCAAAAAGTAGTAATTAAGCGACGTACGGCTTTTGAACTGAAAAAAGCCGAAGCAAGAGCTCATATTCTGGAAGGTCTACGGATTGCACTGGATCATATTGATAAAATTATTGCATTGATCCGCGGCTCCCAGACGACAGATGCGGCCAGAAACGGTCTTATGGAAGAATACGGGCTCAGCTATGAGCAGGCCCAGGCTATTCTTGATATGAGACTGCAGCGTTTGACCGGCCTGGAGCGCGACAAGATTGAAAACGAATACCAGGAGCTGTTAGAGCGCATTAACGAACTTAAAGCGATTCTAGACAGTGAAGAAAAGGTTCTCGAGATCATCCGGGAAGAACTGCAGGATGTAAAAGAGCGTTTTAATGATAAACGCCGTACCGGCATCGAAGCAGGGGAAAACCAGATTGAAGATGAAGACCTTATTCCACGACAAAATGTGGTTATTACCATTACCCACAATGGCTATCTAAAGCGGATGCTCAGCAGCACCTACCGCAGCCAGAAACGCGGCGGACGCGGCGTACAGGGAATGGGAACCAATGATGAGGATTTCGTGGAGCATTTGTTTACCACAGGTTCCCACCAGACGATTCTTTTCTTTACGAACAAAGGAAAAGCCTACCGGTTGAAAGCTTACGAAATACCGGAACTGTCCCGGACTGCCAAAGGCATCCCGGCGATTAACCTTCTTCAAATCGAAAAAGATGAATACATTAGTACGGTGATGCCGGTGGAAGAATTTACAGATGATACGTATCTGTTCTTCCTGACCAAGAAAGGAATCTCCAAGCGTTCTCCTTTGTCTGCTTTTTCCAACATCCGTAAAGGCGGTTTGTTTGCCATAAACGTCAGGGAAGATGACGAGCTTTACGGCGTGAGGCTGACAAAAGGAGAAGACCATATTATTCTCGGAACAAAGCACGGCATGGCTATTCATTTTCTTGAACAGGACGTCCGCGCGATGGGACGTACCGCTTCCGGCGTAAAAGCGATCAGTCTAACAGGTGAGGATGAAATCGTCGGCATGGATATCGCCAGCGAGGACCGTGATGTACTGGTTGTGACAGACAAAGGGTACGGTAAACGTACTCCAATCAGTGAATTCAAGGTGCAGCACCGCGGTGGTAAAGGCCTGAAGGCGACAAACCTGACGGAACGAAATGGCACGCTTATCGCGATGAGATGTGTTGGAGAAGAGCAGGAAATCATGATTATGACGGCCCATGGGGTACTAATCCGGATGAGCGTAGAAGGTATTTCGACGATGGGACGCTATGCTCAGGGTGTCCGTTTAATCCGCCTTGGCGACGGAGAACTCGTTTCTACCGTAGCCCCTGTAGATTCTCCTGAAGAAGAAGCTTTGCTGGAAGACGCCCTGCTCGAAGGCGAAACAGCCGAGCCGCTTTCTTCAGATGATACGGAACCGACAGAAACAGATAACGAAAACGATGATACAACCAATGACGGCCCGGAAGAGCCTGAAGAATAATGCATAACAGGCAGCCCTTTATCAGGGCTGCTTTTTATATAGACCGGTGAAAAAAGGGATATTTTCCTGTTATTAGAAAAGTAAGCCTTATCAGTTTTCGGAATGTTTAAACATATGCATATTAGTCGTGACAGCATAGAAAAAAATGATAAGATATGAGGAAATCGTAAATCACCAGCAAGAAACGGGCATTTTTAGATTAGAATTGATCGATAAAATTTACAGGCGGAAAGGATGAATATCATATGCGTGAAGATAAATTTGGAAAAGAGGGGTTAACGTTTGATGACGTGCTTTTAATCCCGGATCGTTCAGAAATCCACCCCCGGGACGTTTCCGTGAAAACGTCATTAACAGACAAACTTCCGTTGAACCTTCCTATTATCAGTGCCGGAATGGACACCGTAACGGAGGCCGGAATGGCTATTGCGATTGCACGAGAAGGCGGACTTGGCATTATCCATAAGAACATGTCCATGGAAGAGCAGGCAGAAATGGTAGACCGTGTAAAACGTTCCGAAAGCGGCGTTATTACCGATCCTTTTTATCTAACCGCAGACCGTCAGGTATTTGATGCCGAACATTTAATGAGTAAATTCCGTATTTCCGGCGTGCCGATTGTAGATGAAAGCAGGAAGCTTGTTGGTATTTTGACCAACCGCGATCTTCGTTTTATTGAAGACTACTCTATTAAAATTGAAGACGTTATGACAAAAACAAACCTTGTAACAGCTTCAGTAGGCACTACATTAAAAGAAGCAGAGAAAATCCTTCAGCAGCATCGGATTGAAAAGCTTCCTCTTGTGGAAAAAGACGGTACATTAAAAGGTTTAATTACCATCAAAGACATTGAAAAGCTTATCGAGTTTCCTCATTCTGCTAAAGACAAACACGGGCGTCTTCTTGCCGGAGCGGCTGTCGGCGTAACGGCGGATGTGTTAAAGCGGGTGGAAGCACTCGTCAATGCAGGCGTCGATGCCCTCGTTATTGATACGGCACACGGCCATTCCAAAGGCGTACTGGATAAAATCGCTGAAATCCGCAGTGCATTCCCTGATGTGATTTTAATAGCAGGAAACGTGGCGACAGCAGGTGGCACGCGTGACTTAATCAAAGCGGGTGCGGACGTTGTAAAAGTTGGAATCGGTCCGGGCTCCATTTGTACGACGCGGGTCGTTGCCGGTGTCGGTGTTCCACAGATTACTGCTATTTTTGACTGCGCTGAAGAAGCAGAAAAGCATAACGTACCGATTATTGCAGACGGAGGCATTAAATATTCCGGAGATATCGTTAAGGCGCTGGCCGCAGGAGGCCATGCAGTAATGCTTGGCAGCCTGCTTGCCGGTGTAACAGAAAGTCCGGGAGAACGCGAAATTTTCCAGGGCCGCCAGTTTAAAGTTTACCGCGGGATGGGTTCTATGGCTGCTATGGAGAAAGGCAGCAAGGACCGCTACTTCCAGGAAGACAACCAAAAGCTTGTACCGGAAGGCATCGAAGGAAGAACACCATATAAAGGACCTCTTGCCGATACGGTCCATCAGTTGATCGGCGGCATTCGTGCCGGCATGGGTTACTGCGGCACGGCTACCTTGGAAGACCTCCGGGAAAATGGACAGTTTATCCGCATTACTAACGCAGGTCTGCGCGAGAGCCATCCGCACGATGTGCAGATTACAAAAGAATCACCAAACTACAGCCTGTAATACAGATGCTAAGAAAAAAACACTCAAGCCGAGCCTGCTTGAGTGTTTTTTTGTATGGAAATAACTAAATGTTAGAGTTTAGTTACAGTTTGTTGTCTATTCTTTTACAAGCGGCTGTGATAAACTAACGGAAGTATATTTCGGAGGTGCGTTACATTTATGAAAAGCTTATTAAAATCCAGCCTGGCTCTAGTTATAGCCATTATTATGCTGGCCGGCTTGCATATGGATGTGGAAGCAGAAGCTCCTGCTTTAGAGGCAGAAGCTGCGATTTTAGTAGATGCTGAGACCGGAGAGATTGTGTATCAGGACAATATTGATACAAGTCTGCCTCCTGCAAGTATGTCCAAAATGATGGCTGAATATTTAGTCCATCAAGCCATAGACGAACAGACCATAGAATGGGAAGACGAAGTTGAAATCAGCAGCAAAGTGGCCGCTTTATCAATAAGACCGGGATTGGCCAACGTTCCCCTGCGGGAATCACAAACCTATACGGTCGAAGAACTATACGAAGTGATGGCTGTAGACTCTGCCAATGGCGCTACTGTAGCTTTGGCAGAACATCTGGCCGGTTCGGAGCGGGCCTTTGTTGATGAGATGAATGCCAAAGCAGAAGAACTGGGCATGAGTGACTATAAATTTGTAAACGCCAGCGGACTGAATAATACTTCGATGGCGGGGGAGCATCCGTCCGGTACAGGAGCAGACGAAGAAAACATGATGTCTGCCAGGGATACCGCAATATTAGCGTATTATTTAATTAATGATTATCCGGAAATTCTTGAGATTGCTTCTGAAGAAGAAATAGTATTTGGAGAAGATACAAACGATGAAGTCGCTATAGAAAACTGGAATTGGATGCTGCCTGGATTCGAGCATGAATACGAAGGAGTAGACGGGTTAAAAACCGGCTCTACTAATTTGGCCGGCAATGCTTTCGCAGGAACGATTGAAAGAGATGAACGCCGGTATATTTCTGTTGTTATGCGCACCGACTCCAGAGACGCCCGTTTCACAGAAACCGCTCAATTGTATGACTATGGATTTGATGTGATTTCGGAGAAAAAGTATGTGGAAGAGGGCGAAAGCCTGCAGGGAAGCAGCACCGTTCCGGTGTCAAAAGGCAGAGGAGATGAAGCTGCTGTAGTGGCCGGAGACAATATTTCGGCCTACATGGAAGAAGGGGGAAAAGAACCTCAAATAGATACCATGCTTGATTCCGAAAAAGTGGATGAAGAGGGAAATCTCCAGGCTCCAGTTAAAAAAGGTGATGTAGTAGGCACCATTCGTCTTCAAACAAACGGCGTCGGCAGCGAGTACCTGCTGGACTCCATGAGAATACCGAATCGTGTTCCCCTTATTGCAGATGAAACAATTGAGGAAGCCACCTGGTTATCTTCTGCTCTTGATAATGTAGGCGGCTTATTGAACAGCATTCGTTATAATGCAGGAGACTGAAAGAAGAATATTTTTTAAAATATTCTTCTTTTTCTTTTTTACAGAAAGCCCGTGCTAATGTCTTTATTCCTTGGCGAAGCAGTGATACAATGGGAATAGTGATGCAATACAGAGTTATCCTATTGCCTTTTTAAGGAAAGACTGCAATAAAGGAGAAGCTTTGTAATAAATAGAGATAAACTGTTTAACAACCAGGCAGTATTATACAGCGGAGGGATTATTATAATGGCAGATAAAGGAACAGATCGCGTAAAAAGAGGTATGGCTGAAATGCAAAAAGGCGGCGTTATCATGGACGTCATCAACGCCGAACAGGCTAAAATAGCAGAAGAAGCAGGAGCAGTGGCCGTTATGGCACTCGAACGCGTGCCTTCTGATATCCGTGCAGCAGGCGGCGTAGCACGTATGGCTGACCCTACTATTGTAGAAGAAGTAATGGCAGCAGTATCGATTCCTGTCATGGCTAAAGCACGTATAGGCCACATTGTAGAGGCACGTGTCCTTGAAGCACTGGGTGCAGATTATATCGATGAAAGTGAAGTATTAACGCCGGCCGATGAGGTCTATCACTTGGATAAAAGCGAATTTACCGTTCCGTTTGTATGCGGAGCAAGAGATTTGGGAGAAGCAATGCGTCGTGTAGGCGAAGGAGCCTCCATGCTTCGTACTAAAGGCGAGCCCGGCACAGGAAATATTGTCGAGGCTGTACGCCATATGAGAATGATTCAGTCTCAGGTAAAGCGTGTCGTTGGTATGTCCCGTGACGAACTGATGACAGAAGCGAAGAATCTAGGAGCACCTTATGAGCTTCTTGTTCAAATTCAGGAACACAAAGGTCTGCCGGTCGTGAACTTCGCTGCAGGAGGTATTGCTACTCCTTCAGACGCTGCGCTTATGATGCAGCTGGGAGCAGACGGTGTATTCGTTGGATCCGGCATTTTCAAATCCAACCAGCCGGAGAAATTTGCCCGTGCGATCGTAGAAGCTACTACTCATTACGACGACTATGAATTAATCGGACGCGTGTCAAAAGACATCGGAGAAGCAATGAAAGGCCTGGAAATTTCCACACTTGCTCCAGGTGAGCGTATGCAGGACCGCGGCTGGTAATCCGCTACTATAAAGCTGGAAAGAAGGAATACTGGAATGGTGAAAATTGGTGTACTTGCTTTACAGGGAGCGGTCCGGGAACATGTCAAAAGCCTGGAAGCTCCAAATACAGAAGTCGTAATTATTAAACGGGTTGAGCAGTTAGATGCCTTGGACGGCCTTGTATTTCCTGGAGGAGAAAGTACGACCATGCGCCGTTTAGTAAACAAATATGGTTTTTTTCAGCCTCTTCGTGATTTTGCAGAGGCGGGCAAGCCTATTTTCGGTACATGTGCCGGCTTAATTCTTATGGCTGAACGAATCGAAGGCTCAGACGAAGAAGGCCATCTTCAATTGATGGACATGAAAGTGGAACGAAACGCTTTCGGACGACAGCGGGAAAGCTTTGAAACAACGCTTGTCGTCGATCAGGTGGCTGATGATGTAGAAGCTGTTTTTATCCGGGCCCCGCTCATTTCTGAAACGGGAGACTCCGTTGATATTCTGGCGGAGTATGAAGGAGAAATCGTAGCGGCTAAACAGAACCATCTGCTTGCCTGCTCATTTCATCCGGAATTAACAGATGATTCCCGTCTGCATCAATTTTTTGTTAAAATGGTTAAAGAAGCAAAAGAAACAAGGCCGGCGCAGGAAACGGTCAGGCCTGTATAAAGCATTGATGGATACTAGTATTGAATACAACCGGAAGACAGAGAGCCTGTGCAGTGGTGGAAGCAGGTGCCGGTTATTCAGGAATCCGATCCGGAGTGGAGAAGTGAACGCAAAGTAGCTTCTTCCGGCTCATCCCCGTTAAGCTGATGAACAAAGAGGCAGCAGGCTATGCTGCAATCTGGGTGGCAACGCGGGTGAACTCTCGTCCCTTTTCTATAAAGGGGCGGGAGTTTTTTGTTTGAAATTCCATTAATAAATAAAAGGAGGCAGCAACATGCTGGATGTAAAAAAACTAAGAAAAGATTTTGATGAAGTGAAGAAAAAGCTGGAAAAAAGAGGAGAAAACATTGACGAACTGGATCGTTTTCTGGAGCTGGATGAAAGCCGAAGAAGCCTTATTCAAAAAACGGAGGAATTAAAAAAGAAACGAAACGAAGTGTCCCAGGAAGTAGCCAAACGTAAGCGGGAAAACATAGATGCACAGGATTTGATTGATGAAACCAAAAATGTGTCCATAAATATGAAGAAATATGATGAGGAACTCCGTACGGTAGAAGAAGACCTGCAACAACTGATGCTGACGATTCCGAATATTCCCCATCAGAGCGTTCCGATCGGAGAAAGCGAAGAAGACAACGAGGAAATTCGTACGTGGGGAGAGGCTCCTTCTTTTTCATTTCCAGTAAAAGCACATTGGGATCTTGGTGTGGAGCTTGGCATGCTTGATTTTGAACGTGCTTCCAAAGTAACCGGCAGCCGCTTTGTGTTTTATAAAGGAGCCGGTGCAAAATTAGAGCGGGCTTTGATTTCCTATATGATGGACCTTCACACAGATAAGCATGAATACGAAGAAGTCATTCCTCCTTACATGGTTAACCGGGAGAGCATGACAGGAACAGGTCAGCTTCCAAAGTTTGAAGAAGACGCGTTTAACATCCGCGAAGAAGACTACTTTTTGATTCCTACCGCCGAAGTGCCGGTCACTAATATGCACCGCGATGAAATTATCGAAGGATGGAAACTGCCATTCGGCTATTCCGCCTACAGTGCGTGCTTTCGTTCAGAAGCAGGGTCAGCCGGCAGGGATACAAGAGGCCTTATCCGTCAGCATCAGTTTAATAAAGTAGAACTCGTGCGCTTTGTACATCCGGAAGACTCCTACGAGCAGCTGGAGCTTTTAACCGGTCATGCTGAAAAGGTTCTGCAGGATCTGGAGCTTCCTTACCGCGTGCTGAACATGTGTACCGCAGACCTGGGCTTTACGGCTGCCAAAAAATACGATATCGAAGTATGGCTGCCAAGCTATGAGGATTATAAAGAAATTTCTTCCTGCAGTAACTTTGAAGATTTTCAGGCTCGTCGGGCCAACATTCGATTCAAACGGGAGCCAAAAGCCAAAACGGAATTTGTGCACACGCTCAATGGTTCCGGATTAGCAGTGGGAAGAACGGTAGCTGCTTTGATGGAGAATCATCAACAGGAGGATGGTTCTATCCGTATTCCTAAAGTGCTGCAAGGCTACATGGGTGGCAGAACGCATATTCAAGCGAAGTAAATTACCAGTTTTTTTAAGGTGAAACAGGGGAGTAAAACAACTCCTCTGTTTTTTTCTACGAATTTTTCAAGCCATTTCTTAAAAAAATTGCAATGTAAGCGTTATCAATGTATTATTTAACAGGAAGCTTTGATATTTTCGTAGCGTACTCTGATAGATAATCTGTCATTTAAATTTAATAAAAATGTAAAAACAATATTGCAAATATTCTATATAGTACTTATAATAACGTTAATCAAATAAAAAAATCTTGCGAATTATCTCAATATTTCATCGATTTATTTCATTTTTCGTAACGAATAGCAAAGAAATCAGCGAAATATACATAAAGAAAAGATGGGATGCCCAATGAGCCAGCTTGATAGTACGGATATGGCCATTCTCGGATATCTGCAGGAGAATGGAAAAAGATCTTACAGTGAAATAGCGCGCTATTTAAACTGCAGTGAAGGAACGATTCGTTCACGTATCAATAAAATGCTCAGTGCCGGTGTATTTGAATTTATTATTCATACCAATCCAAACAAAGTAGGGCTGGAGGTCCAGGCGATTATCGGGTTTTCAACAAGGCTTGGGGCGCAGGAAGATATTGCAAGATGTCTGCAGAAGCATCCGGAAGTGAGGTTTGTCGGGGCATTTTCAGGTAAACATGACCTGATTATACAAGCTTATTTTAAGAGTAACGAGGACTTAGTGAATTTTGTTAACAAAGAACTGGCTAAAATTGATGGAATTTTAAATGCTGACGTGAACGTAGAACTGAAGCAGTATAAGGATTCTTTTTCGTACATACAAGCAGAAGATTCGTGAATCGTTTCTTCTGGAAACCGGAAGTAATTTAATAAATTGGGGTGGGTTCATGAGCAACAATCAGACCGAGCTGCTGAAAGTGTCAGGGCTGAAAACATATTTTTCTTTAGAAAATGGAAAAACAGCTAAAGCTGTCGATGGTATTGATTTTACTATACATAATGGAGAAACAGTGGCTTTGGTCGGCGAATCAGGGAGTGGGAAAAGCATCACCTCGATGTCGATTATGAGGCTTGTACCAGAGCCTGCCGGAAAGATTGTGGAAGGATCTATCAAATTAGAAGATCAAGAGTTATTGGATTTATCTGAAAAGGAAATGATAAAAGTACGGGGCAATAAAATAGGAATGATTTTTCAGGAGCCAATGACCTCGTTAAATCCTGTATTCACCATTGGCATGCAAATAGCGGAACCGCTGATTAAGCACAAAGGAATGAAGAAAAAAGAAGCCAGACAAAAAGCTGTGGAACTGCTTAAACTAGTCGGGTTTCCCCGTGCGGAACAAACGATTCATGAATATCCGCACCAGCTCTCCGGCGGGATGAGACAGCGAGTGATCATTGCGATTGCTCTTTCCTGCGATCCAAAGCTCATTATTGCAGATGAGCCCACTACGGCGCTCGATGTGACGATTCAGGCCCAGATTTTGGATTTAATGCTTGATATTAAAGAAAAAATCAACTCGGCCATTCTGATCATTACCCATGACCTTGGTGTAGTAGCAGAAATGGCAGATAGAGTAATGGTCATGTATGGCGGCCAGATTGTAGAATCCGCTACAGTAAATGAGTTGTTTGAAAACCCTAAACATCCGTACACTGTAGGGCTGTTAAACAGCATGCCTAAAATTGATGACGATAAGCAGATATTAGAATCGATTCCAGGTACGGTGCCCCCTGCTACTGATTTCCCGCAGGGATGCAGGTTTGCTCCCCGCTGCAAGCATGTAACGGAAGAGTGTACCAAGTCAGTGCCGCCTATATACGAAGATACACCCGGCCACGAAGTCCGCTGTATTCTTTACAGTCAGAGTTCCAAGGAGGCAGAAGCCATTGACCCAGTTAAATAATAAAGTAAACGAAGAGGCAGACTATCCGGCTCCTGCTTCCGAAACAAAGGAAAAGCTGGTAGAAATTAAAAATCTAAAAAAATACTTTCCTATAAAGGGCGGCATATTAAGACGTACCGTTGCTCATGTAAAAGCAGTCGATGATATTTCCATTGATATTTATAAAGGAGAGACGCTCGGCATTGTAGGAGAATCCGGTTCCGGGAAATCCACATTGGGACGAATTATTTTAAGGCTGGATACTCCGACAGAGGGAAAAGTCATTTTTGATGATAAAGATATCTCTAAGCTATCGCAGCGGAAAATAAGGCCTTCCAGAAAAGATATGCAGATGATATTTCAGGATCCCTACGGCTCTTTAAACCCGCGGATGAGCGTCGGAGAACTGATTGAAGAGCCTATGCTTCTTCATGAAAATTTAACGAAGGAACAGCGCAGAGAACGAGTGATTGAGCTTCTGGAAACAGTAGGTCTTGGAGGGGATGCACGGTTTAAATATCCACACGAATTTTCGGGCGGCCAGCGTCAGCGTATTGGAATAGCACGCTCCATCTCTACAAGGCCGAAATTCATCATTGGGGATGAACCGGTTTCTGCTTTGGATGTATCTGTGCAGTCGCAGGTATTAAACCTGATGAAGCAGCTTCAAGATGATTTTGATTTAACGTACTTATTCATTGCCCACGATTTAAGTGTTGTCAAACATATCAGTGACCGGGTGGCTGTCATGTATTTAGGAAGAATTGCAGAAATAGCCCCCAAAAACAGCTTGTATTCCCAGCCTCTGCATCCCTACACCCAGGCACTTATTTCAGCGGTTCCTGAACCGGATGTGAAAAAAAGAAAGAAAAAAGTTCATTTGCAGGGAGATCTGCCAAGTCCATCAGACCCGCCTGCCGGGTGTCCTTTTCATACGCGCTGCCCGCAGGCCCATGATCGCTGCAGTGCAGAAAGACCGGAGCTGGTCGATGTAGGCCGGGACCATAAAGTGGCATGCCATTTGTATACTGATTCAAAAACGGGGGCCATACTCAGCCCGGAACATGCCTCAAAAAACTAACCGGTTATATCACGTATAGGGGGTGAATCCTGTAAGGATTCAATAATGACCAATTATAAAAACTAGTAGGGGGTATCTTTTTGAAAAACAAAACATGGTTTTTGTCAATGATGTCTTTTGGTTTAGTATTGTCTGCATGCAGTGGAGGCGGGGACTCTGAGGAAGGCGGGGAATCCAGCGGCGAACCTCAGGAAGGCGGTTCGATAACGGCTGCGATGTATTCCGCACCGGAAGGCCAGTTCAACCCTATATTTTACAGCGATGCCTATGAAGCGAATATTCTTGATTTTACGCACGAGGCACTGGTGGCACAGGATGAAAACCTTGAGTTTATTCCGGAACTTGCATCCGAGTGGGAATTCAACGATGACCAGACAGAACTTACTTATACATTGGAGGAAGGCGTAACGTGGCATGATGGCGAAGCCTTTACAGCCGATGATGTAGTATTTACTTACGAATCTATTGCAGATCCGGAATATATTAACGCAGGCGGCCTGCGTATTGACTATGTAAACAAACTGGTTGGCTTTGAAGAATATTCAGACGGAGAAGCCGATACACTTGAAGGTGTAGAAGCTGTCGATGAAAACACCGTGACATTCACGTTTGCCGAACCAAATCCAACGGCACTGTATAACACAAGCTTTATGATTATTCCAGAACACATTTTTGCTGACATTCCCGTAGCAGAAATGCCGGAAGCCAGTGCTTCCCTGAACGCTGGTGAAGTGATCGGAACAGGCCCTTTCCAGCTTTCTGAATTACAGGAAGGCGAGCAGTATCTTTTAGCCAAGCATGAAGAGTACTGGGGCGGAGAGCCTAACCTGGATAACATTCAATGGCAGGTAATGGACCAGGAAATTATTCCGGGACTGCTTGAAAATGGAGATGTAGACCTTATCAAAGATCCGGGAGGCGTGCCTAAAGGCGATGTGGAATCCGTAGAACAAATGGAAAACATTACGATGTTTGAACAGCAGGATCTTGGTTACCAGCTGCTTGGATTCAAGCATAATAGAGGCCCGGATGATGCATTGACGGATCCGGACTCATGGGAGCCAAATGAAAAGGTACAGGATGTTGAACTTCGACAAGCGATCGCTCATGCGATTAATCGGCAGGGGATGATTGACGGGCTTCTTTACGGACATGGTGAAGTACTGAATGCACCGTTCCCTGAAGCATCGTGGGCGTTTAACGCCGACTCGGTTACTGACTATGACTATAACGAAGATACAGCAAACCAGATTTTAGATGACGCCGGCTACGAAGATACAAATGGAGACGGGATGCGTGAGAATCCGGACGGCGAAGCCTTTACGCTGAATCTGGACTATCCAACAGGTAACCTTATCCGTGAAAGAAGCGCACCAATCATTGAAGAAAACCTGGAAGCTGTAGGGCTTGATGTGAATCTAAACAACCCGCGTGAAGCAGCTGCTCACTTTGAGCATATTGAAAGCAACTCCAACGATGTAGATATGTACCTGTCGGGCTGGTCTCTGGCTTCCGGTGATCCGGATCCATCAGGCATCCACAAATCGGACGCTGCCTATAACTACCTTCGTTGGAACAGTGAAGAAAGCGACCAGTTAATTGAAGAAGCAATGCAGGCTCCGGACGCGTTTGAATTAGAGTACCGTGAGCAGAAATATGGAGAGTGGGCACAGCTCTTTTCTGATGAACTTCCAGAAGTTCCATTGTATGCAGAAAACAACGTATTCGCTCATAACAGTGCCCTGCAGGGAATTGTTAGAAAGCCGCACACGATTGTTGATAACTCGCATGAGTGGTATTTAGAACAGTAATGCCCATGAAAATAGAAGGATGTATGGATTTGTATCCATACATCCAAACTATTTTCCACTACATAAGTATAGAAGAGAGATTCAGCTGTTGCTTTTGAATTTTTGAGAAAAGACTGCCGGAAGAGGCTCTTACAACACCATGCAAGCAGAAATTCTGGCGATGCCCAGTCTTTTCTGAAAAAGGCAGGAGGAGAAGTAGATGTATAAATATATATTGCGCAGACTATTATTATTTATTCCTATGCTGCTAGCAGTATCTTTAATCGTATATTTTTTAGCTTATCTAGCACCGGGGGACCCGTTAACCGGAGAAAATATTGATCCTAATGTTCCGGCGGAAGTGTATGAACAGCGGGCAGAGGAGCTTGGGTTAAACGAGCCGTTTCATATTCAGTACCTCAGCTGGGTAGGATCCGTGGCACAGGGAAACCTGGGAGATTCCATTAACTATAACGGGCGTACGGTAGAAGGTTTGATCATGTCGCGTGTTGTAAACACCCTGTACTTATCTATTTTTGCTTTATTTATTACTATTATTGTAGCTTTGCCAATCGGTATTTATTCCGCCAGAAAACCGTATTCTGTTGCAGATTACGGCGCAACAACGTTTGCTTTTGTAGGTCTTGCTACACCCAACTTCTTTGCCGGCCTGTTACTGATTTATTTCTTTGGTTTCCAATTAGGATGGTTTCCAACGCAGGGCTCTGTTTCCACTATTGGAGCAACCGGCCTGGAGTATTTTTTTGACCGGATTCATCATTTGGTGCTTCCCGGTTTAACGCTCGGCCTGGCCAGTACGGCTATTTACATGCGTTATATGAGAAGTGAAATGCTTGATATTCAGGGAAGTGATTTTGTACGAACAGCCAAAGCAAAAGGAATGGGACCAAAAAGCGTTTTATATAAGCATACGCTTCGGAATGCTTTAATTCCTATCATCACGCTTCTTGGATTTGAATTTGGAACGCTGCTGAGCGGCGCAGTTATTACAGAAGCAGTATTTAACTATCCAGGGCTCGGTACATTGTTTTTGGAGTCCATTGTTAACAGAGACTATCCAGTCATTATGGGAATTAATTTGATATTATCGGTAGCGATTCTTGTCGGCAACCTGTTGGCGGATATTTTCTACGCCGTAGTCGATCCAAGAATACGCTACGATTGAGGGGGCATATGCTATGCAGAATCCACAACCAGTAGAACCAGTCATTACTTCCGGACAAAAAGGCCACAGCCCCCTTCAGCTGGCGGTAAAGCGATTCATGAAAAACAAGCTGGCGATATCGGGATTAGTCATTCTTGTGTTTTTCTCGCTGGTGGCTATTTTTGCCCCATTTTTAACGCCGAACAGTCCAACGCAGTCCGATTTAATCAACGTGATGCAGCCGCCAAGCTCTGACCACTGGCTTGGCACCGACAGTTCCGGCCGGGACAATTTTGCCAGGCTGGTCTATGGAGCAAGGGTTACTCTGCTTATTGGTTTCTTCGCGATGTTTTGTACGTTAGTCATTGGAGTGATTTTAGGCTCGATTGCAGGGTACTACGGTGGTATCGTAGACGGCATTATTATGAGACTTGCTGATGTTGTTCTTACGCTTCCTTTTCTCTTGTTTGTGCTTACTGTGATCGCGATTATTCAAAATATAACCATCACGCTATTTGTAGTAGTTATTGCAGCAACTACCTGGCCGAACATCACAAGGATCCTGCGGGGAACGTTTTTATCGATCAGAGAAAAAGAATTTATACTCGGAGCAAGGTCCATTGGATGTTCAGATTGGCGCATCATTACGAAACACTTTCTGCCAAATGCCGTCGGTCCGATTATTGTGAATGCCACAATTATGATGGCGACGATGATCATTTTAGAATCTGCATTAAGTTTCGTAGGGTTTGGTATCCCACAGCCTACTCCTACATGGGGGAACATGGTAAATGAAGCAAGAAGCATAAGAGTTCTTCAAGGGGCTCCAGAGGCTTGGATTCCGCCCGGTCTCTCTATTCTCCTTGTCGTTTTGTCCATTAATTTCATTGGGGACGGCCTCCGGGATGCATTTGATCCAAAAGGTGGAAAACGATAAAAATACAAGAAAGAGCAAAATTAAATTGCTCTTTCTTTTTATTTTCTATTGCACCGGTATTTTGTATATGCTATTATATTCCTTGTCAGCCAAAAAGTTTTAACCATTCGGGGGAGTACCCAAGTCTGGCTGAAGGGAGCGGTCTTGAAAACCGCCAGGGGCTTCATCGCCCGCGGGGGTTCGAATCCCTCCTCCTCCGCCATTATTCTAATAACAAAGCTGTCCCTGCAAAGGGCAGCTTTTTTTGTGTGTTTTTATAAGACAGTGCATGAAAAAAAGCAAATTGGGTATGATAAAAGAAAAGCGGAAGGTAAGGAGACGGACATGGCTCATACAGATATGTATTGGATGAAAGAAGCTCTGAAATTGGCTGAAAAAGCGCGGATCATGGGAGAAGTGCCGATCGGAGCAGTAATTGTAAAAGAAGATGTGATTGTCGGGTATGGATACAACCAGCGGGAAACCAAACAACAGGCGGGGTCCCATGCTGAAATGACTGCCATTGAACAGGCATGTCGGACACTCGGAAACTGGCGTTTGGAGGACTGCACGCTTTATGTCACCCTGGAGCCCTGTCCGATGTGTGCAGGGGCGATTGTCCAGTCCCGCATCGTCCGGGTCGTTTACGGAGCAGTTGATGCCAAAGCCGGCTGTGCGGGAACGCTGATGAACCTGTTGGACGAACCGCGGTTCAATCATCAGGCCATCGTCGAACGCGGGGTGATGGAGGAACGATGCAGTGCGATTCTTTCCACCTTTTTTCTGGAACTGCGCCAAAAGAAAAAAGAAGAGCGCTTAAAAAGAAGAGAGCAGCAGAAGTTGGATTCAGCGAATCATCATGATATAGTAAACGAACACGATGAATAAAACAGGGGGATAACTCATGGCACCTAATCAATTTTCAGCGGAAACGGCTCAAATGCTGGCAAAAAAACTTAATATGCCGTTAGAGCACATTATGCATACACCGCCGCATATTATTATGGCAAAAATTGCTGAACTGGAAAAAAAAGAGCAGACCGCAGCAGACGAAAATTCGGCAGAAGAATAAAGCCGAACCTATTGCGTTCCAGCTAAAAACTATATATACTAAAAGTTGCGCAATAAAGCGCCTGAATATGTTATCCAATTTGCCGTGCTAAGTGGGGAGGTAGCGGTGCCCTGTACTCGCAATCCGCTATAGCGAGACTGAATCCCTTCTCGAGGCTATGCTTTTGTGCAGCCTGCCCTATGTAAGTGGTGTTGACAACCGGGTTCTGCGCAATGGAAACCCGTGAATCCTGTCAGGTCCGGAAGGAAGCAGCAGTAAGCGGACTCTTCTATGTGCCGCAGAGCTGCCCGGTTCGAGCTAACTGCATAGGTAACGTGCATGAAAGCATTGTCGACAGAAGGTGCACGGCTTTATACATATGATAAAAAGAACGACTCTCTTGAGAGTGGTTCTTTTTTCTTCATTATTATAATGAAGAAAAACGGATATCATCTTTTGAAAAGTATATATAGAATCGGTATAATTAAAAATAGAAGAAATATAATAAAGGAGGCAGAGGATTGGGCTATCAGGCATTGTACAGGGTATGGAGGCCAAAGCAGTTAAAAGACTTGGCAGGCCAGGAACATATTACAAAAACGCTCCAAAACGCGCTGGAACAGGAAAAGTTTTCACACGCCTACTTATTCAGCGGTCCGCGGGGGACCGGGAAAACAAGCGCCGCCAAAATTATTGCCAAAGCGATTAACTGTGAGCATGCGCCTGTTCGCGAGCCTTGTAACGAATGCCGGGCCTGCCGGGGGATTTCAGATGGCTCCGTCGTGGACGTTATTGAAATCGATGCCGCATCCAACAATGGCGTAGACGAAATCCGTTATATACGGGAAAACGTCATGTCTGCTCCCCGCGATATTTCATACAAAGTATATATTATAGATGAGGTTCACATGCTTTCCACCGGCGCCTTTAATGCACTATTAAAAACATTGGAAGAGCCGCCGAAGCATGCCGTTTTTATTCTCGCAACAACCGAGCCTCATAAAATCCCGTTAACCATTATATCCAGATGTCAGCGTTTTGATTTCAAGCGGATCACAACCAAAGCTTTGACAGAAAGAATGAATTACATTATCACTCAGCAGGAATGGGCGGCTGAAGAAGAAGCCGTTCAGCTTATTGCCCGGGCAGCGGAAGGCGGAATGAGAGATGCGCTGAGCTTATTGGATCAGGCTTCGTCTTTTGCAGAGGATACTATTACGGCTGATGATGTATTAGCAATTACCGGAGCAGTTTCCCAGCGTTTTCTGGCGGAGACGATACGTTCTGTTCTTGCAGGAGATACTTCGGCAGCAGTAAGAGCGGCAGACAGGCTGATTCAGGATGGAAAAGATCCTGTTCGATTCATGGAAGACGTTATATACTATTTAAGAGACATGCTGGTCGCTAAAACCGCGCCGAATGTTGATGAGATTCTGGACAGGGTCATGGTGGACGATACATTTAAGGAGCTGGCCGGGCAGGCAGAGCTTTCCTGGATTTATCAGGTGCTCAATGAGCTTAATACCCACTTTCAGCAGATGAAATGGTCCAGCCATCCTAAGATTTTTCTGGAAATGGCTCTTATTCAAACGGCTCATGCGTCTTCCGGCCAACCGGCACCTGAAGCGGGAAGCGCTGTCTCCTCTGACGTTTACGAGCGTCTGGAGAAAAAAATAGAGCAGCTCGAACAGAAATTGAAAAAGATAAAAGAAACACCGGCTCCCGAAAAGCCGGCAGATGCTTCTCCGTCCCAGGCTCCTAAACGGAAAGTGCAGCCGCGGGCCGGCGGGGGACAGGCACTTGGAAATGACGGAAAAGTCCGTGAAGCAGTGCAGGGCGCAGATCGTCAGAAGCTTCAGGAGCTGACAGGGCAGTGGGCGGCTATTATGCAGAAAGTAAAGCAGACAAGCGTACCCGGCCATGCGTGGATAAGTGATGCCAAGCCGGTAGCAACAAATGGAGAAAAGCTGATTCTGGCTTTTCAAAACGAAATGCATCGAAGCATGGTGGATACGAAATTCCGTGACGCCATAGAGTCTTCCATTCAAGAAGTAACAGGACAGACACTTGAAGCCGTTACACTTTTAAATCAGCAGTGGGAAAAGGTAAAGCAGGAATACAAAAGCCGGCAGCCGGCTTCCGAAGAGCAGGAAAGCGAACCGGAAAAGGATCCTTTTGTAGACGAAGCCATTAAGCTGGTGGGAGAAGACCTTTTAGAAATAAAAGACTAATACACTATTGGAGGAATAATAATGAAAAACAATATGGGAAATATGATGAAGCAGATGCAGAAAATGCAAAAACAAATGGCTCAGGCACAGGAAGAACTAAAGGAAAAGAACGTAGAAGCAACCGCAGGCGGCGGAGCTATTAAAGTGACCGCTTCCGGAGACAAGCGTATTGTTGATATTGAAATCGACCAGGACGTTGTAGATCCTGAAGATGTAGAAATGCTGCAGGATCTTGTCCTTGCCGCCACTAACGAAGCTCTCAAAAAAGCAGATGAAATGATCGAACAGGACATGGGCAAATTTACTAAAGGAATGAATATGCCTGGAATGTTCTAAAAGGAGGAAAAGGTGCAGTATCCACAGCCAATTTCTAAACTAATTGAAGGTTTTATGAAACTCCCCGGCATTGGGCCGAAAACGGCAGGACGTCTTGCCTTCTTCGTATTGGATATGAAAGAAGACGATGTTCTGGATTTTGCAAAAGCACTGGTTCATGCTAAGCGCGACTTAACCTACTGCTCTAACTGTCACTTTATAACAGACACGGATCCGTGCAGAATCTGTGAAGATAAACAGCGGGATCAATCTATTATATGCGTAGTACAGGACTCCAAAGATGTCATTGCAATGGAGAAAATGCGGGAGTACAGTGGACAGTATCATGTCCTGCATGGTGCAATTTCTCCAATGGATGGCATTGGTCCGGAAGATATTAAAGTACCTGAACTGATCAAGAGGCTTCAAAACGATGAAGTGAAAGAAGTAATTATCGCAACGAACCCTACTATTGAAGGGGAAGCTACAGCAATGTATATTTCCAGGCTCGTTAAACCTTCTGGTATGAAGGTGACGAGAATTGCCCACGGTCTTCCGGTAGGCGGAGATCTGGAGTATGCAGATGAAGTGACGCTTTCCAAAGCAATAGAAGGCCGCCGGGAATTATAAAAACAGTGGCGGGGGCTCCTTAAATGAATAATATTCAAAAAAGGGAGGGCGCTTCTTTGTTCAAAAAAAACAAAATTTATCATGCCGGACAACAAAGTCTTATCGAAAAAACGGAAGAATTAAAGCGCGACTTTCAATTGTTTCAACTAATCATCGAAAAAAGCCTTGATCCTTCCACTGAAACAATTGCGTACCTGAAGATAAAAAAAGCGAAGTATATGTTTCTGTTAAAGGAAATGCGCTATCAGCAGGCACTTCAAAAGAATAAATAATACAGCCGGCTGCTTATGCCCGGCTGCTTTTTTTATTTATAAAGGAACCAGCGGGATCAGGTCAAAAACGTTGCTCTTCTATAGAAAGAAAAGGTACAGTACAAGGACATACTTACCCTTGATAGAGAAGAGGTATTAAATGGACACGCTGACACATGCTCTTTTTGGAATGGCGACTTACGGGGCTATCGATAAAGCTGGTCTCGATAAACCGGTGAAGCGTTCTGTTTTGTTTGCAAGCCTGGCCGGCAGCCAGGCGCCGGATGCCGACGTCTTTACAGGTATTACGGAGACAGGGCAGATCATGGGGCTTCTTTGGCACCGTGGATTGACGCATTCTTTTTTTATGGCACCGATATGGGCACTTGTGATTTTTGCGGCAGCTTTTGTAATTTGGAGGCAGAAACATTGGCTGATCTTTTTTGCAGCGTTTATTAATGTAGTTATTCATAATACGCTGGATGGCTTGAATGCCTGGGGAACCGGCTGGTTTGAACCAATAAGCTCAACAAGAGTAGCTTTAGGATTTCTACCTATTGTTGATGTGGTGATTTGGAGCTTGTTCGCAGGCGCCTTTCTTATTAAATGGAAATATAAAAGCATTTCTGCCCCCCGTGTCTGGAGGGCGGTTCTCGTGTTAGCGGCTCTGCATACATCTATACAGGGTCTTCAAGGAACATTCATTATTAACCAGGTAGAAGACAGCTTTGATCAAGTAGCGCTTTCTGCCGGTTTTGTTCCTGGTTCATTTAATGTTATTGGTAAAAAAGATGAGATCGTCACGATTAAAAATCATAATGCGTTTGGAAGAGAATCATTGACGGAGACCCTTTATTCCCAGGAAGAAGTGAACCTTGATCCTCTTTTGGAAAAAAACAAACGGGCAGAAGTGTTAATCGAGTGGGCTCCTTTCGTAGTAGTGACGAAAGACGAGGCGGAGCTGGGAGTCTATGACCCGCGTTTTTACTTTGATGGAGAAAAGCTGCTTTTTGAATCGATACCAGCGGAGTAAAGCGGGCAGTTTTTGCCCGCTTTTTTTCTATCTATAATATACAAGAAAAGGGATAAAATTTTTTTATAAGTAATGCAATTTTTTCATTGTTATTTTATAATAGAGATGGTATAGTTGAAAACGTTGCTGAGAAAACATCTCAAAAACGTTCAATATTTTATCACAATTAAGTATTGCGTTTTTTAAACGCAAATGATATAATTTACGAAGTCGTTAAGAGACGGCGACGTAAATAAGTGTCCTTTGAAAATGGAATGAAAACAACGCGCGAAATATCAAGTCGCGGCAGGCAAGGCCTGCTGCGCAATGTAAGACCAGCACGACCTAAGCATCAACTTTCATGGAGAGTTTGATCTTGGCTCAGGACGAACGCTGGCGGCGTGCCTAATACATGCAAGTCGAGCGCACGAACCCGGCGGACCTCTTCGGAGCGAAACCGGGGGAGTGAGCGGCGGACGGGTGAGTAACACGTGGGCAACCTGCCCTTCAGACGGGGATAACTCCGGGAAACCGGAGCTAATACCCGATAATCAAGCCGATCTCCTGATCGGCTTGTAAAAGCATGGCCTTCGGGCCATGCACTGGGGGATGGGCCCACGGCGTATTAGCTAGTTGGAGAGGTCACGGCTCCCCAAGGCGACGATACGTAGCCGACCTGAGAGGGTGATCGGCCACACTGGGACTGAGACACGGCCCAGACTCCTACGGGAGGCAGCAGTAGGGAATCATCCGCAATGGACGAAAGTCTGACGGTGCAACGCCGCGTGAGTGATGAAGGTTTTCGGATCGTAAAGCTCTGTTGTGAGGGAAGAACAAGGGCGGTTCTAACAGGGCCGCCCCCTGACGGTACCTCACCAGAAAGCCCCGGCTAACTACGTGCCAGCAGCCGCGGTAATACGTAGGGGGCAAGCGTTGTCCGGAATTATTGGGCGTAAAGCGCGCGCAGGCGGTTCCTTAAGTCTGATGTGAAAGCCCACGGCTCAACCGTGGAGGGTCATTGGAAACTGGGGAACTGGAATGCAGAAGAGGAGAGTGGAATTCCACGTGTAGCGGTGAAATGCGTAGATATGTGGAGGAACACCAGTGGCGAAGGCGGCTCTCTGGTCTGTTATTGACGCTGAGGCGCGAAAGCGTGGGGAGCAAACAGGATTAGATACCCTGGTAGTCCACGCCGTAAACGATGAGTGCTAGGTGTTAGGGGTTTCGATGCCCTTAGTGCCGAAGCTAACGCATTAAGCACTCCGCCTGGGGAGTACGGCCGCAAGGCTGAAACTCAAAAGAATTGACGGGGGCCCGCACAAGCGGTGGAGCATGTGGTTTAATTCGACGCAACGCGAAGAACCTTACCAGGTCTTGACATCTTTTGCCACTTCTAGAGATAGAAGGTTCCCCTTCGGGGGACAAAATGACAGGTGGTGCATGGTTGTCGTCAGCTCGTGTCGTGAGATGTTGGGTTAAGTCCCGCAACGAGCGCAACCCTTAATCTTAGTTGCCAGCATCTGGTTGGGCACTCTAAGGTGACTGCCGGTGACAAACCGGAGGAAGGTGGGGACGACGTCAAATCATCATGCCCCTTATGACCTGGGCTACACACGTGCTACAATGGATGGTACAGAGGGATGCGAAACCGCGAGGTGGAGCCAATCTCGCAAAGCCATTCTCAGTTCGGATTGCAGGCTGCAACTCGCCTGCATGAAGCCGGAATCGCTAGTAATCGTGGATCAGCATGCCACGGTGAATACGTTCCCGGGCCTTGTACACACCGCCCGTCACACCACGAGAGTTTGCAACACCCGAAGTCGGTGAGGTAACCCTTTGGGAGCCAGCCGCCGAAGGTGGGGCAGATGATTGGGGTGAAGTCGTAACAAGGTATCCCTACCGGAAGGTGGGGATGGATCACCTCCTTTCTACGGAGTTTTGATTCGTGGATCGACCCCCGGACCGACCGGTCCGGGGTGCGCGCAGTTGTTTTCATTCCATTTTGAGAGGACAATTTTGTTCTGATATTTGTTCTAATATTAATTATAGGATGGGCCTGTAGCTCAGCTGGTTAGAGCGCACGCCTGATAAGCGTGAGGTCGGTGGTTCGAGTCCACTCAGGCCCACCATCATAAATTAATAGATATTATGGGGCCTTAGCTCAGCTGGGAGAGCGCCTGCCTTGCACGCAGGAGGTCAGCGGTTCGATCCCGCTAGGCTCCACCATAAAAAATAAGAACAAGAGCATATGGTTAGTTAATACCATAATTGTGCTCTCTATTGGTTCCTTGAAAACTGGATAGCGACAACGAAACAAACAAGACCAAGCAAGCCCTGCGTAAGCAGGCGCCAGCTGTTTTTTTGGAAATGGAAAAACGGTTAAGTAAGAAAGGGCGCACGGTGGATGCCTTGGCACTAGGAGCCGATGAAGGACGCGACGAACGGCGATACGCCCCGCGGAGCTGTAAGTGAGCTGTGAGGCGGGGATGTCCGAATGGGGGAACCCACCATCGTTAATCCGATGGTATTTCTACCTGAACACATAGGGTAGAGTAAGGCAGACCTGGGGAACTGAAACATCTTNGAGGCGGGGATGTCCGAATGGGGGAACCCACCATCGTTAATCCGATGGTATTTCTACCTGAACACATAGGGTAGAGTAAGGCAGACCTGGGGAACTGAAACATCTTAGTACCCAGAGGAAGAGAAAGCAAATGCGATTTCCTGAGTAGCGGCGAGCGAAACGGAATCAGCCCAAACCAGGATGCTTGCATCCTGGGGTTGTAGGACACTCCATTGGAGTTATCAAGATCAGCGATAGGCGAAGCGGCCTGGAAAGGCCCGCAGGATACGGTAACAGCCCGGTAGCCGAAATCGCTGATCCTCCGGAGTGGATCCTGAGTACGGCGGGACACGAGAAATCCCGTCGGAATCCGGGAGGACCATCTCCCAAGGCTAAATACTCCCTAGTGACCGATAGTGAACCAGTACCGTGAGGGAAAGGTGAAAAGCACCCCGGAAGGGGAGTGAAACAGATCCTGAAACCGTGTGCCTACAAGTAGTCGAAGCCCGTTTATGGGTGACGGCGTGCCTTTTGTAGAATGAACCGGCGAGTTACGATCGTATGCCAGGTTAAGCCGAAGAGGCGGAGCCGCAGCGAAAGCGAGTCTTCAACGGCGCATTAGTATGCGGTCGTAGACCCGAAACCGGGTGATCTACCCATGTCCAGGGTGAAGGTAGGGTAACACCTACTGGAGGCCCGAACCCACGCAAGTTGAAAATTGCGGGGATGAGGTGTGGGTAGCGGTGAAATGCCAATCGAACTCGGAGATAGCTGGTTCTCCCCGAAATAGCTTTAGGGCTAGCCTCGGATAAGAGTCCTGGAGGTAGAGCACTGATTGGACGAGGGGCCCTTACCGGGTTACCGAATTCAGTCAAACTCCGAATGCCAGAGACTTGTTGTCCGGGAGTCAGACTGCGAGTGCTAAGATCCGTAGTCGAGAGGGAAACAGCCCAGACCACCAGCTAAGGTCCCTAAATCCGCATTAAGTGGAAAAGGATGTGGAGTTGCTTAGACAACTAGGATGTTGGCTTAGAAGCAGCCACCATTGAAAGAGTGCGTAATAGCTCACTAGTCGAGTGACTCTGCGCCGAAAATGTACCGGGGCTAAATGCGGTACCGAAGCTGTGGAGGATCCCCCATCGGGGGATCGTGGTAGGGGAGCGTTCCAGGGGCGGTAAAGCCAGACCGTGAGGACTGGTGGAGCGCCTGGAAGTGAGAATGCCGGTATGAGTAACGAAAAGAAGGGTGAGAATCCCTTCCGTCGAAAACCCAAGGTTTCCTGAGGAAGGTTCGTCCGCTCAGGGTTAGTCGGGTCCTAAGCCGAGGCCGAAAGGCGTAGGCGATGGAAAACAGGTTTAAATTCCTGTACCACCTCCTTTCCGTTTGAGCAATGGGGGGACGCAGGAAGGTAGGGCAAGCGTGCTGCTGGATATGCACGTCCAAGCCGGTAGGCCGAAGAGCAGGCAAATCCGCTCTTCATGAAGGCTGAGCGGCGATGGCGAGGGAAATAAAGTACCGAAGTTCCCGATC
This sequence comes from Sinobaca sp. TMA16-18, assembly GCF_059510535.1. Lineage (NCBI taxonomy): Bacteria > Bacillati > Bacillota > Bacilli > Caryophanales > Sporolactobacillaceae > Sinobaca > Sinobaca sp. TMA16-18. The sequence goes on from NZ_JCAKFM010000010.1 coordinate 93,812, forward strand.
CTACACTGCCAAGAAAAGCCTCTAGCGAGGAAAAAGGTGCCCGTACCGCAAACCGACACAGGTGGGTGGGATGAGAATTCTAAGACGCGCGGGAGAACTCTCGTTAAGGAACTCGGCAAAATGACCCCGTAACTTCGGGAGAAGGGGTGCTCTTTCGGGTGAATAGCCCAGGAGAGCCGCAGTGAAAAGGCCCAAGCGACTGTTTATCAAAAACACAGGTCTCTGCGAAGCCGCAAGGCGAAGTATAGGGGCTGACACCTGCCCGGTGCTGGAAGGTTAAGAGGAGAGGTTATCCCCTTTGGGGAGAAGCTTTGAATTGAAGCCCCAGTAAACGGCGGCCGTAACTATAACGGTCCTAAGGTAGCGAAATTCCTTGTCGGGTAAGTTCCGACCCGCACGAAAGGTGCAACGACTTGGGCACTGTCTCAACGAGAGACCCGGTGAAATTATATTACCTGTGAAGATGCAGGTTACCCGCGACAGGACGGAAAGACCCCATGGAGCTTTACTGTAGCTTGATATTGGATGGTTGTACTGCTTGTACAGGATAGGTAGGAGCCTTGGAAGCCGGACCGCTAGGTTCGGTGGAGGCAGTGGTGGGATACTACCCTGGCTGTACGACTATTCTAACCTCGGTCCGTGATCCGGATCAGGAACAGTGTCAGGTGGGCAGTTTGACTGGGGCGGTCGCCTCCTAAACAGTAACGGAGGCGCCCAAAGGTTCCCTCAGAATGGTTGGAAATCATTCGCAGAGTGCAAAGGCAAAAGGGAGCTTGACTGCGAGACCTACAAGTCGAGCAGAGACGAAAGTCGGGCTTAGTGATCCGGCGGTCCCGTATGGAAGGGCCGTCGCTCAACGGATAAAAGCTACCCTGGGGATAACAGGCTTATCTCCCCCAAGAGTCCACATCGACGGGGAGGTTTGGCACCTCGATGTCGGCTCATCGCATCCTGGGGCTGAAGTAGGTCCCAAGGGTTGGGCTGTTCGCCCATTAAAGCGGTACGCGAGCTGGGTTCAGAACGTCGTGAGACAGTTCGGTCCCTATCCGTCGCGGGCGTTGGAAATTTGAGAGGAGCTGTCCTTAGTACGAGAGGACCGGGATGGACACACCGCTGGTGTACCAGTTGTTCCGCCAGGAGCATCGCTGGGTAGCTACGTGTGGACGGGATAAGTGCTGAAAGCATCTAAGCATGAAGCCCCCCTCGAGATGAGATTTCCCATCACGCAAGTGAGTAAGATCCCTTGGAGATGACAAGGTAGATAGGTCTGAGGTGGACGTGCGGCGACGCATGCAGCTGACAGATACTAATCGATCGAGGACTTATCCAA
>NZ_JCAKFM010000011.1:0-68210 GCF_059510535.1 Sinobaca sp. TMA16-18
CCACCCGTCCGGTGACGATAGCCAAGAGGTCCCACCCGTTCCCATGCCGAACACGGAAGTTAAGCTCTTGTGCGCTGATGATAATTGGGGGGCGACCCCCTGTGAAAGTAGGACGTTGCCGGGCTTTATAATATTCCACAGTAGCTCAGTGGTAGAGCTATCGGCTGTTAACCGATCGGTCGCAGGTTCGAATCCTGCCTGTGGAGCCAATGGAGAGCTGTCCGAGTGGCCGAAGGAGCACGATTGGAAATCGTGTAGGCGGTGTTAACCCGTCTCGAGGGTTCGAATCCCTCGCTCTCCGCCATTACATAATAGCTTTTAGGCCCGTTGGTCAAGTGGTTAAGACACCGCCCTTTCACGGCGGTATCACGGGTTCGAATCCCGTACGGGTCACCAATAATGGAGGATTAGCTCAGCTGGGAGAGCACCTGCCTTACAAGCAGGGGGTCGGCAGTTCGATCCTGTCATCCTCCACCATTATTTACAACATCGCGGGGTAGAGCAGTCTGGTAGCTCGTCGGGCTCATAACCCGGAGGTCGGAGGTTCAAATCCTCCCCCCGCAACCAAAATGGTCCGGTAGTTCAGTTGGTTAGAATGCCTGCCTGTCACGCAGGAGGTCGCGGGTTCGAGTCCCGTCCGGACCGCCATTTTATTTTTAAAGAAGTAGTTGTATTTTTCTAGTGATGCAGTATAAACTGTTCATAGAGAAAATATATGCATGGCTCGATAGCTCAGTCGGTAGAGCAGTGGACTGAAAATCCACGTGTCGGCGGTTCGATTCCGTCTCGAGCCACCACTTTTTTTATGCCGGTCTAGCTCAATTGGTAGAGCAACTGACTTGTAATCAGTAGGTTGAGGGTTCAAGTCCTTTGGCCGGCACCATGTGGAGGGGTAGCGAAGTTGGCCAAACGCGGCAGACTGTAAATCTGCTCCCTCTGGGTTCGGCGGTTCGAGTCCGTCCCCCTCCACCATTTTTTATTCATATATATATAGGGGTATAGTTTAACGGCTAGAACGGCGGTCTCCAAAACCGCAGATGTGGGTTCGATTCCTACTACCCCTGCCAATATTAATTATGGCGGTTGTGGCGAAGTGGTTAACGCACCGGATTGTGGTTCCGGCATTCGTGGGTTCGATTCCCATCAGCCGCCCCATTTTTGTATTGGGCTATGGCCAAGCGGTAAGGCATCGGACTTTGACTCCGTGATGCGCTGGTTCGAATCCAGCTAGCCCAGCCATTTATGCGGAAATAGCTCAGTGGTAGAGCACCACCTTGCCAAGGTGGGGGTCGCGGGTTCGAATCCCGTTTTCCGCTCCATTTCTAACGCGAGTCCAACATATAAAAGACCGCATTTTATAAATGGCGGCATAGCCAAGTGGTAAGGCAGGGGTCTGCAAAACCCCTATTCCCCGGTTCAAATCCGGGTGTCGCCTCCATACATCATTTTTATCTTTACAACCTGCCGGGGTGGTGGAATTGGCAGACACACAGGACTTAAAATCCTGCGGAGGGTGTACCTCCGTGCCGGTTCGAGTCCGGCCCTCGGCACCAACTTCATCAATTTACTGATATGGCGGTGTGGCGGAATTGGCAGACGCGCACGACTCAAAATCGTGTTCTTAACAGAGTGCCGGTTCGATCCCGGCCACCGCTACCATTCATTTAATAATAGGTAAACAGCTCCCACTGCCGGGAGCTGTTTTTTTATACTTTTTAGATGGAAATAATGCAAAATATTAACTGATTCCATGATATACTAAAAGAAATCATATATATTCATAATAGTAAGAATTTTCTATTTAATTTCCTTTTACATAAAAAGGGGGAATGCATATGAAACCTATGAAGCCGATCAAATCGAAGACTTCTATAAAAACAATAGACCCGCGTGAGGATTTACACATTAACTATACATTAACGCATACTATTCACTCGACAGTATTTATCACGTTTTTTTTCGAACAAAACGATAAAGAAGACTTTAAAACTATTATTTTAGAACGCCTTCCCGCGAATCATCGAGTGTACATTGAAGAAAACATGAGAAGTTGGTTTACTATTCCGGACGAAATAAACTTGTACATCCACCATCGGTATTAAATAATAAAAACACAACCAGTGATGGTTGTGTTTTTATTATTTATGGCGCTTTCTGGAAAGAAAAAGCAGGCTGTTCGGCATCTAAAATAACCACATCCGCGTTTCCGCTGTGGATTTGATGAAACATTTTGGAAGAAGCTGCAAGAAGTTTTTCCGCCTCTTCTTTTGGAAGAGAAGGAGGAAGGTAAAAGAGCTGAAGGATCTCTGTGCTTTCTTCCGTTGTTTTCGTCCGATGGGAGTCAACAATAGGGCTTCCAAATGCCCCTTCCTCGTCGCAAGAGACAATTTTGTCTTTGAATGTATTGCTTCTTCCATTCAGTCCTTCGTATGTGTCGGATTCCTCTCCGATTTTCACCGTAACCGTTCCTTTTAATGCAGAAGCATCATAAATACCTGCAGGAAGCATGTATTGAATAGAGAAAAAGTTGTTTAAGTCAACGGCGGAATGGACAAAAGAAAGGTTTCCGTTTTTCTTTACAGATCGGGCGAGAGACTCGTGGGAAGGCCGGTACCTGGATGGATCTGTACCTGCTGCTTTAAAAATGCTGCGCCACTCTGCGATGCCTTTCTTTTCTATAAGAGGAAGATCCTGCAGTTCGGTATGAAGTGTTTCCTGGTAGAACTGCAGCCGGCCTTTAATCATTTTAGGAGACTCGCCAACTATGATATCCTTATAGTAGATAGCTCCAATTTTCAGTCCGGGAACTGCATTCCGTAGAGATTTATCGAGCAGGACGTGTGTTAGCATTGAAAAACTCCTTTGTGTCTTAATAAAATGAGTTTACTATAGTATGGAATGAAGAAAAAGGGGAGACGGCGATTGCCTGAAGAAACACTGAAAGAAAAAATAACATCCTACGCAAAAGAGATCGGCATTGATAAAATTGGATTTGCTTCCGCCGATCCCTTTCTAACCTTAAAAGACAGGCTGCTCACACAGCAGGCCCTTCAGTACCAGTCTGGTTTTGAAGAGAAAGATATAGAAAAAAGAACCCATCCCTCTTTGCTTATGGAGGAAGGACGGACGATCATTTCCATAGCGCTCGCCTATCCTTCCAAATTAAAAAATGCCCCGAAAAGCAAAAAAGGGGACAGGCGCGGCGTATTCTGCCGTGCCTCCTGGGGAGAAGACTACCATCATGTATTACGAGAGCGCCTCAGGAGGCTGGAGCAGTACGTGAAGGAATTGGATCCGCAGGCGCAGTGCCGCTCCATGGTGGACACAGGAGAGCTCTCAGACAGAGCAGTAGCCGAAAGAGCAGGTATTGGCTGGAGCGCTAAAAACTGTGCCGTTATCACACCGGAATTTGGCTCTTATGTGTACCTGGGGGAAATGCTGACAACGCTTGCGATTGAGCCGGATATTCCATTAACGGATCAATGTGGCTCCTGCAATATATGTGTCGATGCCTGTCCGACGGATGCCTTGATTCAGGGGGGACAGCTTGATGCTAATAAGTGCATCGCCTTTTTGACGCAGACAAAAGATATGCTTCCGGAAAGGTACCGGAAAAAGATAGGCAACCGGATATACGGCTGTGACACCTGTCAGCAGGTATGTCCGAAAAACAAAGGGGTCGACTTTCATCACCAGAAAGAATTTGAGCCGGATCCGGAAACGGTCAAGCCGAACTTGAATTCGCTTCTTCATATGAGCAACAAAGAGTTTAAAGAACGCTTTGGTTCTATTGCCGGTTCATGGAGAGGAAAAAAACCAATTCAGCGTAACGCGGTCATTGCTTTGGGGAACTTTAAAGAAGAATCCGCCGTGCCGGAGCTTGTTGAATTAATAAAAAGTGATCCGAGGCCGGTCATCCGTTCGTCCTGTGCATGGACACTTGGGCAGATTGCAACACCTGAGGCTGTAGTAGGGTTGGAAGAAGCCTATATGCTTGAACAGGAAGCGGAAGTGCTGGCAGAACTGGAAACCGCACTTGGCCTGCAGTGAAACAGAAAGGGGATGCTTGAATGAAAGATATGCTGTATTATACAGAGGTGGCCAGTCCTATCGGTCCGCTGACGTTGTTTGCCTCCCATAAAGGGTTGATGGCTGTAAAGTTCGCGGCTGCTGAAGAATCAGTGTCATTATTTCATGTATGGGCGGCAAAATCCCGAGGCGTTAATTTTGAATTGGAAGAAAGCGCTCCAGCATTCAAGGAAGCAGTCCACCAGCTCAAAGAATACTTTAATGGGGAACGCACGGACTTTACTATTACGTATGATTTAGAAGGAACACCGTTTCAGAAAGCTGTATGGCAAGCCCTAATCGATGTGCCTTACGGAAAAACGGCATCGTATAAAGAGATAGCTGCCGCTGCCGGCTCAGAGAAAGCTGTAAGAGCAGTAGGCAACGCCAATAACAAAAACCCTATCCCTATCATGATCCCGTGTCACCGCATTATAGGAAGCAATGGGGCGCTTGTCGGATACGGTGGGGGAATGGACAAAAAAATCTATCTGCTGGAAATGGAAAAAGAACGGATGGAACAACAGTTGGAAATCAGATAGGCATCACAGAAAGGAAACATGAAATGAGCAACCATATCGTACTTTATCAGCCGGAGATTCCAGCCAATACAGGTAATATAGCAAGAACCTGTGCAGGCACCGGCACGCATCTCCATCTGATTCGACCTCTTGGATTTTCAACAGAGGACAAAATGCTGAAAAGAGCCGGCTGCGATTACTGGCCGGACGTTAAAATACATTATTATGATTCGTTTGATGAATTAACGGACACGTTTCCGCAGGGAATATTTTACTTTATCGAAACCGTGGGAAGCAGAACTTATTCATCTATTGATTACAGCAGGACAGAAGAAGATCTTTTCTTTGTATTTGGAAAAGAAACAAAAGGTATCCCTCAGGAGCTTATCGACCGCTATGCGGATACATGCCTGAAAATACCACAGAACGATTTAATCCGTTCGCTTAATTTATCCAACACGGCTGCAATTATTATTTATGAAGTGCTGCGTCAGCAGAATTTTCAGCAGTTAACGTAAAACGACAGGCCCTTGAAAAAGGGTCTGTCGTTTTACGTTGATAACGCTGTCAATTTTTACTTTTTGTGAGCCTTCTCATCCACTCCGGCAGTGAAAATAGAAGCCAGGAACATGACACAGATGCCAAGCAGCAGTAATAGTTTCATCTTCATCGTCCTTTCTATGTATCAGTCTATGCTATTAGTATAACCTACGGACCCCGGTGTGTGAAATGGTATCTGGATTACCGCTCTTTATGTTGTTATAATAAATACAGAATCATTCGAAAAAAACAGGAGGCGTCAAAACATGTATGTAGTGATGAACGAATTAAATGTGCCGGCACCTGCGCGCGGCCAGATGAAAGAACGATTTGGAAAAAGCGCTGAAAATATGAAAGAGGTGGAAGGCTGCCTGGATTTCATGTTTTTGGAACAGGAAAAAGAGGAAGCTCCTCTTGTTGTATTTACGAAGTGGGAATCCAAAGAAGCATACCAGAACTGGCTTCACAGCGATCAGTTTAAGAACGCCCATAAAGAAAAGCGGGAATCCAAAGAGAAGAGCCCGGCTTCTGGAAACGAATTAAAAGAGTTTGAAGTCGTTCATCATTTATAATAGTAAAGCCTGCAGCGCTGCTGCGGGCTTTTTAAAAGAAAAGGTTGCCATCTGATGAAAAATACATATTTAACAAGTCATTTTCCATTGTTCGCCATTCTTCTTTTCAGCTTATCGTTTGCGGTTTATACAGAACAGCGGGTAAGCAGTTTTCTGCAGGATATTGGATTGTATCAGGGCATGATGGAAGTTATGTCGGAAGCAGGCATTAAGATAAGTATTCTGCTGTTTTGCATGCTTTTCTATTTTATGCTGTTTGCAGCATTTAAGCTCGTAGCGGGAACAATACTCGAGCTATCCCTGCTGTTTTTTTCAAAAGATCAGGAAGGGGAAGCACTGCAGAAAATCAGGGGAGGAAGTTGGATTTATCTTGGGGCCGGCCTGGTATCACTTCTTCTGGTTTCTTCTGCTGCGGCGCTTGGTGGTCTTTTTATTACAGCTGCGATTATCTATTTTACTTATTTTCTTTTTCGGACCAGGCATTTAATTTCAGCGCCGGGATTGATTGGGGTGCTGTTTCTACACGGTAGCTTCTGGACCGTGCTGTTCCTGTCTATAGGCTATGCCGGCCTGCGTCTGTATAACAGTTTTATAGAAAGCCTGCCTGTTTTGTGAATTATTTTTACAAGGCTGGAATGGGTGCAAAAAGACAGGTGGGCGCGTATCGCGGCCCACCTGAAATGATATTTATAGTTATTCCATAACTTGTTTCCACCATAGGAGGGCCGGCTTTTCTCCTTCTATCGCAGAAAGAGAAGCCGGCTGGTCTTCTCCAATCCAGACCGCAGTAGTATAGCGTTCATTGTACCCGGCAAACCACAAGTCTTTTTCATCGTTTGTTGTTCCCGTTTTCCCACCAAAACTATCCGCATTTATCCCTGCCGCTGTTCCTGTTCCGGATACCATCACTTCCTTCAAGAGCACCCGCATTTCCTGATTTGTTTGTTCCGACCAGACCTGTTCTGTTTTATCCTTCCATTCATACAATATCCGTCCTTCTTCATCCTGCACGCTTGATATCGTCCGTGCCGGAGTGTAGGCTCCTTTGCTTGAGAAAGTAGTATAGGCGTTGGCAAGTTCCAATGGACTGATCCCCCGGCTGAATCCACCTAAAGAGGAAGCTGGAGTTTGATCGGCAGCGGTCACGTTATCAAACGAAAACGCATCCAGATAAGAAAAAGATTCATTTATTCCGGTCTCCTCAAAAAGCCGGACGGCGGATGTATTGTAGGAAGCCGCGAGCGCCTGCTTTAAGGAGGCCGGCTGAGTGGAGCCTGCTTGTGATACACAGTATTCTTTAATACAAATGTCATTCGTTGCCACCTTCGATGAGGAGGAAGCTTCAAACGTGTCGATATAAGGCGCATAGACGAGGAGCGGTTTAATGGTGGACCCGGGCTGCCTGTAAGCTTGAAAAGCCCGGTGAAATTCACCGCTTTGATAATCGCTGCCGCCGACGGCCGCAATAATTTTATGATTTACATGGTCAATCGTCACAGAAGCGCCTTCTGTGGCAGTACCTCGAAGAACAGAAGCGGCCGCTTTGTCCTGGGCGGCTTGAAAATCGCTGTCGAAATGAGTATAAATATGAATCCCGCTGTCAATTAATTCTTCGATGCGTTGATCGAGCTCTTCGGACACGGCCTGTTTTTCCTCTTCCGCTGCCGCTTCTGCTTTTTTCGAGTACCCTTCCTTCTCGGCCACAAGTTCACGGAATTCACTTTTTACGAGTTCTTCGTAGTCCGGTGATACGGAAGCCCTCGTTTTGGGCTCTGTAACGGTAATAGGGGCATCCAGTGCCTGTTGGTATTCTTCTTCTGAGATGTTTCCCATATCGAGCAGTTTCTGCAGGATCCATCCCTGGCGTTCTATCGTATTTTCTTTATTGTTAATAGGATCGTAGTAGGTGGGATTAGCGGGAATCGCTGCTAAAAAAGCTGTTTCCCCCAGGCTGAGTTCACTGCTTGATTTAGAAAAATAGGATTGGCTGGCAGTTTCAAATCCGTATATACCACGGTTAAAGTAAATAGTATTAATATACATTTCCAGTATTTCCGCTTTCGAAAATTCGTTTTCCAATTCTACAGCATAAAGAACTTCCGCGATTTTACGTTCATACGTCTGGCCGTGATGTAGAAACAGGTTCCTTGCCAGCTGCTGGGTTATCGTGCTCGCTCCTTCTTCAATAGAACCGGCATTGGCATTAGCCAGCACCGCGCGCAGCACGGCAGAAGCATCCAGACCGTTGTGCTCAAAAAACTGCTGGTCTTCCGTAGAAAGAAAAGCCTGTTTCACTATCTCGGGTGTTTTGGTCTGTTTTTTATACAAGCGGTTCTGTTCGTTATGCCATTCAGCCAGAATGTCATTTTTGGACGTATACACAAAACTGTTTGATGGTATTTGAAAGGTATCTCTATCTATGAGGTGATCCAGGGTTTGAGCAGGAGAGGTATAGTCGATACTTTCTGCAGCAATAGCAGCTGTCAGAAAAACAGTAATGGTGAGAAGCATAACAATAAAAAGCGTCCCGGCTTTGTTATTCAAAGGAGTTCCTACTTTCTTTCCAGCGTTCTTTTTCTTTATATCGGCAGAAATCCGAAAATAAAAAGAAAAACCCTCCATTTTTGGAGAGTTTAACTGGAAGCTGGTAAATCAAGAGCAGGAGAGGGGTAAAGGGAAGTACTTTCTTCAATCCGCCGAATCATAAAAGGTTGATTATTTTCGTCGATTTCAATAGGGAAAACGTTAATTTCTTCTTCCGTTTCAGATGCTTCTTCGGCTCCGGCCCCCTGGAAAGAAAGATCCAGCACCTGATTGGCAATAACAGGCTGCATAGTGACCGGAGCATCTCTTCTCCATGAGACAGATTCGCCGCTGTCGATATAAAAGGACTGTTTGTATCCACCCAAAAGGGAATTGGCAGCAGAAGATTCCAGTGCTTGTTCTACATAGAGGGTGTAAATGCCGCCCCGTTCCATTTCCTCAGCAGGAGGGATAATCTTAACTTCCTGATCAGTCGTAAGCACAAGAACGGAATTTAATTTTTCGTCGTTTTCATCGGTAATATAAATGTTTTCCTCTGTGAGAGAGTCAGGGTTGACCGCCTGATTTAAAGTGAGTGTCCAGATCTCGTCTCTGGCTATTTTTACCGGTGTGTTTACATCTTTGAATGTGCTGCTGTTTTTTACTTCATACATTTCTACATTTTCAATTTCATCCGCATGGCTGTCGAGAGAAGCTGTATCCGTTGGATAAACAGAGTGCTCAATGTTAAATTCCTCTGGATCCGGATAGCGCAGAGAATAATAAATCTGCAGTGTGTTCTCGCTTATATTCGTTTGTTCAATATTTAATCTATAGCCTGTTGAGTTTTTTTCCCCCCATGCCATAGTAAGTTCCTCATCATTTAGAGAATAAGATAATCCCGGCGGGGAGGTATTTACTTCATCAGCCATGGAGTCCAGGGTAAACATAGATGCATGACCTGGAAAAATAGAGAACGCGAGAACTATGGAAAAAAGAACCCATAGTACCTTCATAAAATATCCCCTTATTGTTACGTGTCAATTAAATTTTAAAAAAATTCCTTTAGTAATTGTTACACATTTGTTACATAATTTTTCATTTTAAGTTATAGTATTGATTTTATCCTATATGACCGTCAACTAGCAACTTCTATTTACGGGAAGACAATGATTGTTCTTGTAAATCAATAATGATACATTATAATAGATATGAAACGGAGGAAAAGAAATGAATAATATCGCCCGTGAGATATGGGATTGGGTCAAAACATTTATTATCGTTATACTAGTCGTACTTATCGTAAGACAGTTCTTATTTGCCAATTACATGGTGCATGGAGAGTCCATGATGCCTACAATAGAAAATGGAGAACGTCTGATTATTAATAAAATTGGATATGAGTTTGGAGAGCCGGACCGTTCGGATATGATTGTCTTTCACGCAGATGAACAGAGCGATTATATTAAAAGGGTAATTGGTGTACCTGGAGATCACATTGCATTCGAAGATGATGTTTTGTACGTAAACGGTGAAGCCCAGGATGAAGCTTACCTTGAGCCTTACAAAGAACAAGCTTCCGAAGCGGGGTTATTTACACAGGATTTCACTTTAGAAGAGCTCACAGGACAGAGTACGGTGCCGGAAGGGTCTGTATTTGTAATGGGGGACAACCGTTTAAATAGTATGGACAGCCGTCAGCTTGGATTTATTGAATCAGAGGAAATTGTAGGAAAAGCAAATTTACGCTATTGGCCGATTGAAGAGTTCACGTTAATAGGATAAGAACAAATGTACCTTCTTAAATAAAGAGGGTGCTTTTTTTATTATTCCGACTATTTTAAGAGACCGTTTTCTTCAGTAAGAAGTAATTGACGCGCTGTTAATGGAGAAGGTACAATAACTACCGTTCGTTAGTTTTGAAAGGCGTGTTGGGTAATGAGGAAAGACAAGGTAAAACAGGAAGCGTTAGTACTGTTTGCTGATAATGGCTACGATGGAATGAGTTTATCAGACCTGGCTGAACAGCTTGGGATGAAAAAACCTTCCTTATATAATCACATCGAAAGCAAGGAATCGTTATTTCTTGATATCGTGGATGAAGTATTTCGTTCGTACGTAGACTATGTAAAAGATTCAATATCGTTAAAAAGCAAAAGCAATGTCGAATACCGGCTGAAAGAAGTGTTAACATCAACAGCACGATTTTTAAGTTCTAAAGATAAAGGAATGCTGTATATGAGAGTGTTAACATTTCCGCCGCGACATCTGCAGCCAACCATATTGAACAAATTTTCAGCTTACGAAGGAGAAACCGACAGCCTGCTTATTACGCTTTTAAAAGAGGGAATGGCGCAGCAGGAAATCCAGCAGGGAGATACAACCACGTACCTGCAGGCGTTTTATGTTATTTTGGACGGAATTGCAACAGAAATGTATATATATGATGCGGAAACAGTAGAAAAGAAAACAGAAGCGGCATGGTTTGTTTTCTGGAATGGAATCCGTTACAACGGTCAGGTGGGATAGTAATGGAATGGATTGGATGGTATTTAGGAATATTTGTAATGGCTGCAACCCCGTGGCTTGAACTGATTGTAGTTATTCCGATAGGCATTGGAGCGGGGCTTCATCCTGTTCCGGTAGCGATTGTGTCGTTTTTAGGAAACGCTCTGCCGGTGCTGCTTATTATTTACGGTATGGACTGGATGAGAAAAAGACAGTGGTATCAGCGGTTTATTCAAAAACGGAAAGATAAAACTGACACGAAATGGGAAAATGCCGACCCAAAAAAACTGGCAAAAAAAGAAAAACGCCAGAAGAGAATGAAACGTATTTTCGATAAATACGGAATTCCCGGCATTGCATTGGCCGGACCGGGAATTACGGGAATACATTTAGCCACGGCCCTGGCGATGGGCTTCCAGGGAGGCCGGAAACAAATTGTACTGTGGATGAACGCCAGCCTCGCCATATGGACTATTGCCATGACAATCGCTTCTGTAACAGGGATAGATTGGCTTATGAGCTGGTTTGGATAAAAAAAGCTGTACTGCCTAAAGGGGCAGTGCAGCTTTTTTTAGGAGTTCCTGGAGATTACTGCCAGTGGGATTGAATAAATTCGTCCCGCCCTGACTGTTTTCTATCTTCTTTATACTCTTTTTCATGGGTTTTATAAAAGTTCTGGTGATAATCTTCTGCTGGATAAAAAACAGCAGCGGGTTTAATTTCCGTAACGACGGGGCTGGAAAACTTTCCGCTCTGCTCCATGTCTTGTTTAGACTGCCGGGCAGAGGCTTCCTGATCTGTATTATGATAAAAAACAGCAGTACGGTATTGGGAACCGCGGTCCTGAAACTGTCCGCCATCGTCGGTAGGGTCAATTTGCGGCCAGTATAACCGGAGCAGCTTTTCATACGAAAACAAAGAGGGATTGAATTCGATCTGCACCGCTTCGTAATGACCGCTTTCTCCTGTTTTTACTTCTTCATAAGACGGGTTGTCCACATGTCCGCCTGTATAGCCGGAAGTGACACTGATGATGCCTTCAAGTTCATCAAAGGGCTGAACCATGCACCAAAAGCATCCTCCAGCAAATGTCGCTTTTTCATAATCTACAGTCTTGGTCATCCATATCGTCTCCTTTTCAGCCAAATTGTAGCACAATCGAAAGATATTTTTACAGTGGAATGCTCTTACCTGCGCTAAAGGGTTGAAGGAAGAGCCGGAGAGGAGTAAAATGACAAAATATTGCTACCATTTGATACATAGTACAGGAGGATGAAGGAAATGGATAAGGTTACTTTATTTGTAAACAAATATTTTGCTGTGTTTGTGCTGGCAGCTGCAGGAGCAGCTTTTGTTCTGCCGGATGTGTTTGTAGGGATTACAGCGTACATTACGCTGCTGCTCGGCATTATTATGTTTGGAATGGGAATGACTCTAAAAGGAGCAGATTTCGGTATTATTGCTAAAAAGCCGTTTCCGGTTATTGTGGGCGTAATCGCTCAATTTGTGATCATGCCGACCATTGCCTTTTTAATTGCTCTGGCCATGCAGCTGCCGCCGGAGATTGCAGCCGGCCTTGTGCTCGTTGGTGCTTCACCGGGAGGAACGGCTTCCAACGTCATGGTGTACTTAGCAAAAGGGGATGTAGCACTTTCGGTTGCCATGACATCGGTCTCCACTATATTGGCCGTTATCATGACACCGCTGCTGCTTTTACTGTTTGCAAACACATGGCTGCCTGTGGATGCGGGCGCTATGCTTCTTTCGATTGTCCAGGTTATATTAATTCCAATTACACTTGGCATTGCAGCAAGAAAACTGCTGCCGGCTGTAGTTGAGAAGGGCACGCGTGTCCTTCCAATTGTGTCAATGGCTGCTATTGTAGCTATAGTAGCAGGAGTATTGGCAGCAAATAGAGAAAATGTTATAGAGACAGGAGCGCTCGTTATCGCAGCTGTCATTCTTCATAATGGCTTCGGTCTGCTGCTGGGCTATACGGCCGCCATGTTTATGGGACTTAACCAGGCCCAGCGGCGCGCTGTATCGCTTGAAGTAGGGATGCAGAACTCCGCTTTGGCCAGCCAGCTGGCAACGGTACATTTCACACCGCTGGCTGCGCTTCCAGCCGCCATATTTTCCGTTTGGCATAATATTTCAGGACCGCTGCTTGTCTCGTGGTGGGGAAGAAAAAAACGCGCATAAAAAGAAAGGAGAGAAGCATACTTGCTCGCTAAATTGGGAATACTCCTACTATGGGCTTTATCTGTGGTGTACTTAATTTTTTTCGCACCGGCAGAAGAGCAGTATACGATGGAGCAGATGCAGGCTCTTTTTACATTTGAACAAACCAGCATGAATCCGCTGGTTATTGCGTTATTTAATTCACTGGGAGTATGGCCGCTTCTGTTCACTGCTTTTTTGTTTACCGATCCCGGCGGCGGACGGATCAAAGCGTGGCCGTTTGTCATGCTTTCTTTTGGAGCCGGCGCTTTTGCGCTCATGCCTTATATCGCTCTTCGAAAAGAAGCTCCGCGTCTGCTAAAGCCGGGTGCGGTCGGAAGAGTTACTGGATCGAAAGTATTTGCAGGCCTGCTGGTGCTTCTCGCAGCAGCGCTGATTATTTATGCCGCCGGCAGCTTTCAGCCGGGTGGACTGTGGGAGGCCTTCTGGTCTTATCATTTAGTACACACAATGGTCATTGATTTTGTGTTATTCGCGCTGCTGGCAGTATACATGATAAAAAAAGATGCAGAAAAACGAAATGTGCAGCTTACATCTAAACAATGGGGGCTATTCAGTATCCCCCTACTTGGAACGGCGCTGTATCTGCTGTACCGGCCGAGCTGGAAAAAAAGCAGGTATTCTTATAAAAGAGATAGGAGAAAAAGATGACAACGTTGAAATGGGGCATTTTAGGACCAGGTACGATATCCATTAATTTTTCCAAAGCGATTAAAGCAGTTAACGGAAATGTACATGCAGTAGCATCAAGAAGTATGGAGAGGGCGCAGGCCTTTGCGGATACCTACGGAATAGATCAGGCGTATGGAAGTTACGAAGAGCTTTTGGAAGACAACGATATAGATGTAGTATATATAGCAACCCCGCATTCTCATCATTTTGAATGGGTAATGAAAAGCCTGGAGAAAAACCATCACGTTTTCTGCGAAAAAGCAATCACAGTAAATGATAAACAGCTCCAGATTTTAAAAAAAGAAGCGGAAACAAGAGATCTTATTTTAGCGGAAGCCATGACGATTTATCACAACCCCCTTCATAAGAAAATAAAAGCATTTATCGAAGAAGGCGGAATTGGTAAAGTCAATATGATTAATGTGACGCTTGGGATGTTTAAAGACTTTGATGAAACCGATCGTTTTTTCAACAAAGATCTGGCTGGAGGCGCGCTGCTTGATATTGGCACCTATGCTTTGACGTTTGCCCGGTACTATTTAACCGAGTTTCCGAATGATATTACCACGCTTGGTACGACAGCGTCTACAGGCGTGGATGAACAATCAGGTATTGTACTGAAAAACGGGCAGCAGGAAGTAGCGGTCGTATCGTTAGCCCTTCGTGGGATCATGCCTAAAAAAGGGCTGATTGCCGGCTCAAAAGGGTATATTGAAATGGATAACTTCCCCCGTGCGGTACGTGCAGATATTGTCTATAATGACGGAACGACGGAGACAATGGAAGCAGGGGAAACCGCCAAGGCTCTCCAGTACGAAGTGGAGGCGATGAACCAGATGGTGATCAATCGCAGAAATGACGGTACGCTCGAGTTGACGTCCGATGTGATGAAGATTATGGACGAAGTCCGGGAACAGTGGGGACTGCGTTTCCCCGAGGAATAACAAAAAAGATGAGCCCCGGCGGCTCATCTTTTTTTGTCTCATTAACTTGGATGTACGGATTTATTTCTTTGCAGGAGCGGGAATATAAGGGGTAATATTCCAAATTTCAGACGCGTACTGCATGATCGTACGGTCGCTGGAAAATTTTCCGGAGTGAGCAATGTTTGTGATGCTCATTTCCTGCCATTTATTCCACTGCTGGTACGTCTGATCAATCATTTCCTGTGCTTCTACATAACTCTCAAAGTCTTTCAAAACGAAATACTCATCGTTATCGCGGAGCAGGTGGTAATAAATATCTTTAAAGGCGAGCTCATCCTGTCCAAAAAAGCCGTCATGCAGCTGATTGATCATATGGTGTAGCCGCTTGTCGCTCTGATAGAGGGACTTTGCGCTGTAGCCGCCTGTACGGTGAAGTTCTTCAATTTCGGATTCTTCCATGCCGAACAGGAACATATTGTGTGCGCCTACCATATCTTTTATTTCCACGTTAGCGCCGTCGAGCGTCCCGAGCGTTAGGGCCCCGTTCATCATAAGCTTCATGTTACCGGTGCCGGAGGCCTCTTTTCCGGCCGTAGAAATCTGCTGACTTACTTCTGAAGCCGGGATGATCATTTCGGCCAGGCTGACATTGTAATTTTCGAGAAAGACTATTTTGATCTTATCATTAATCGAGGCGTCGTTATTGATCTGGTCAGCAGCGGAAACAATCAGCCGGATCACCTGTTTGGCAAAATGATAGCTTGGTGCTGCCTTTGCTCCAAATATAAACGTACGGGCCGGGATATCCGCCTGAGGATGCTCTTTTAAATACAAATAGCGGTTTATGACATAAAGAATATTTAGAAGCTGTCGCTTGTAGCCGTGAAGCCTCTTAATCTGCACATCAAATATGGAGCGGTCATCAATGATAAGACCGGTTTTATGTTTGATATAACGAGCCAGGTTTTGTTTGTTGAATTGCTTTACTTCAAACAGCTTCTGCTGAAATGAAGCATCATTGCTGTACCGGAGCAGCTTGATAAGGTCTTTAGGGCGTTCTTTCCATTCATCACCAATAGAAGAGTTGATTAATGAAGTCAACTCCGGATTGGCCTGGATCAGCCAGCGCCGGTGGGTAATCCCGTTTGTTTTATTGTTGAATTTTTCGGGGTACAGCCCGTAAAATTGTTTCATTTCTGATCTTTTAAGAATTTCTGTATGCATTTTGGCAACACCATTTACGCTGTAGCTGCCGACCACTGCGAGATGGGCCATCCGCACCTGTCCGTAGCTGATGATGGCCAGTTCATGAATGACCGGGCGGTACTCCGGATGATCATGATACACCATCTGGCAGAAACGTTCATTGATTTCTTCTGTAATCATAAAAACACGCGGAAGCAGCTCGGAAAATAAAGGCACGGGCCATGTTTCCAATGCTTCGCTTAAAATAGTGTGGTTTGTATAGGCAACCGTATTGGTAGTAACGTGCCAGGCTTCATCCCATCCAAGTCCTTCTTCATCCATAAGCAGACGCATCAGTTCTGGAACAACTAAAGAGGGGTGGGTATCGTTAATTTGTATACTAATATATTCGTGAAGACTGGCGCAGGATTGACCGGTGCGCTGCTTAAAAATCTTCAAAATCGTCTGCAGGCCGGAGGAAACTAGAAAATACTGCTGCTTCAGGCGGAGCGTCTTTCCCTCCATATTGGAATCGTCTGGATAGAGAAATTCAGATATTCTTTCGATAGAGCGCTTGGATTCTAAGTGATCATAATAGCTTTGTTTATCTCCTGCATAGAAAGCCGTTTCGTCTTCCAAAGGCTCTGCACTCCAAAGGCGCAGCGTATTGATCGTTTCGTTATTATAGCCTTTTATCGGCACATCATAAGGAATAGCAGCCACTTTTTCAGCATCGAGAAGAGAAACTTTCATTTTTCCGTCTACCTCATATGTTTCTACGCGGCCGCCAAAACAGATGACCGCACGCAGGTCGGGGCGTTTTGTTTCCCAGACGTAGGGCTCCCGCAGCCAGTAGTCGGGCAGTTCCACCTGATTGCCGTCGACAATCTTCTGTTCAAACAGGCCGTACTTGTAACGGATACCATAGCCGTGGCCGGGAATCTGCAGCGAAGCCATAGAGTCGAGAAAGCATGCAGCCAGCCGTCCGAGCCCGCCGTTTCCAAGGCCTGCATCATGTTCACATGCGAATACTTCTTCCGGAATAAATCCGAGGTTGGTAATAGCTGTTTTCATCGGATCAAGCCAGTGCATATTTAAAAGATTGGATTCCAATAAGCGTCCCATCAAAAATTCCATTGAAAAATAATAGACCGTGCGGGGAGTTTGTTCCTTGTAGCGCTTTGTTGTCTGAAGCCATTCGCTGTTAAGATTTTCTTTTACAATAGAACTTACCGCGATGTACATTTCTCTTGGTGTGGCTTCGCTGCTGGTTGTACCCAGCTTTTTTTCCAGGGTATAACAGATGGAATCCTGAAGCTTTTGTTCATTCATGTTGGTTCACTTCTCCTTTTGTCATGAAAGCTGCTGGTACAAATTCTGATAAACACGGGCAGACGTTTTCCAGTCCACTTCCGCTTTATAAATATTGGCCAGCAGGCTGGACCACTGGCTGCTGTCTGCGTAAACAGAAAGAGCATGGTCGATGCAACCCAGCATTTCATATGCATCGGACTGATGGAAGGTAAATCCGTTCCCGGTGCCGCTCTCGGGATTAAAAGGATGAATGGTATCTTTCAAGCCGCCGGTTTCTCTTACAATCGACACGGTCTCGTAGCGAAGAGCGATAAGCTGGCTTAAGCCGCACGGTTCAAATCTCGAAGGAATAAGCAGAAAGTCGGCTCCTGCATACATTCTCCGGGCCAGGCCTTCATCAAAATAGGTTCTGATCGAAGCCTGCTCCGGGTAATGAGTGGAAATATCCCGGAAATACTGCTCCAGGCCTGGATCTCCTGTGCCAAGCAGCACAAATTGAATATTCCGCTCCATTAATTCCGGAAAAACGTCAGCTACGAGCGGAAGGCCTTTTTGGTCTGCCAGTCTGGTTACCATAGCGATAATAGGAATATCGCCATTCACGGGTAGTCCGAGCTCAGACTGAAGACTTTCTTTGTTTTTTCGCTTTCCTTCCGGCGAATGCTGGTAGGGGTGAGGAATATAAGAATCATTTGCAGGATCATAGGAAGCGGTATCAATACCATTTAGAACCCCGTGCAGAATATCTGATTTATCCATCAGCAGAGAATGCATTCCTTCTCCGAAAAACGGGCTTTTAATTTCCTCGGCGTAGGTAGGGCTTACAGTCGTAATTAAATCACTGTGATGAACCGCCGCTTTCAGGCAGTTGATCAATCCATTCCATTCCATGCCGAAATAGTGCTCTCCGCTTAAATTAATAAGGTCGTCAAACGCGGAATTCTGCAGAATGCCCTGGTACTGCAGGTTGTGGATTGTAAACACTGTTTTGTAGTGTAGTCCGTATGCTTTCAAAAAAGCGGGAACCAGTCCTGTCTGCCAGTCATGGCAGTGAATAATGTCAGGTTCTTCTTCCAGGTGGGGAAGAGAAGCAATGACAGCTTTGGAGAAAAACACGAATCGTTCGCCGTCGTCATAATAGCTGTATATATTAGCACGATCAAAATAGTAATTGTTTTTAAGGAAGTAATACGTAATTCCTTTTTCGTTTAATTTAAGTAAATCTGCACGCTGCTGGCGCCAGCCTAAATGAATCGTTATGTCGGTTTTAACAAGCTCGAGCCTGTCAGCAAAATGGTCTTTCATAAACTGATTGTAATACGGCAGAATCACTTGAACGTGATCATCGCTTGTTTCTTTTAAAGCATGAGGGAGGGCACCCACCACATCGGCGAGGCCCCCTGTTTTAAAAAATGGTTGTGATTCAGAAGCGGCAAATAAAAGGTTCATCTGACTTCTCTCCTTATATAACTGAACGTTTAGCTATGACATACGGACGGTCTTCAATACCTTTGAGCGTCGTTCCGCTGGCAATAGTGCTGTCTTTATCAATAATAGAATAATCTATCGTGGAATCGGCTTTAATATGGCAGCGTTGGAGAATAATAGAGTCCTTCACAACGGCCCCTTTTTCTACCGTTACTCCGCGAAAGAGAATGCTGTTTGAGACTTCTCCTTCTATTGTACACCCATTGGCTACGAGAGAGTGATTTACTTCAGCATCTTCGCCGTATTTGGTTGGCGGCTCATCTTTTACTTTCGTATAGATCCGCTGGTTTTCAAAGAACAGCGTCTCGTAATGGTCGGTATTCAAAAGGCGCATATTTTGTTTATAGTAGCTTTTCAGCGACTGGATAAACGCCGTATAGCCTTCATGATGGTACGTTTGAACAGATAATTTATTTAAGTTGTCTTTAATGCCGTTTAGGAAGAAATTTTCTTTTTCGTTGTTAATGCATTCATCCACAAGTTTCATAAGAAGGCTTTTCTTGATGATGTACATGCCGGTAAAAATGGAAGGCAGGCTTCTATCATGCGAAAAAGCAGTCACGGCTCCATTTTCATCTGTCTGTAGTTTAAGATAGCTGTTATCTTCTCTGTCTTCATCAGACAAGCTGGCCGAAATCAACGTAACATCTGCTCCTGAAGAAATATGCAGATCAAGTGCTTCCGAAATAGGAAGGTTCATAATGCATTGGCTGCCGCTTAAGAAAACATATTCGGCTGAACTTCTTTCAAAAAAGTCACGGTTATTATGAAAATGCTGTAGATCGCCGCGGGAAATATCAGATGGGTCGTTCCAGTCCGGAGGCAGGATGAAAAGCCCGCCGCGCTTTCTGTCAAGGTCCCAGTCAGAACCCGTGCCCAGGTGATCCATAAGAGACCTGTACTTTTCACGTGCAAAAATAGCAATATCATGAATGTTTGCATTACTCATGTTGGAAAGAGTAAAGTCAATCAGCCGGTATCTTCCGGCAAAGGGAACAGCAGCCCCGCTTCTAAAATATGTTAACTCATTAAGGTTACTGTATTCTGAATCTAAATTTATAACACCCATCATTTTAGCCATAGTCTAGCCTCCTATTATTATCGTTGATTGCTTGGCAGGTATTGTTTAAATGAAGTATCGCTGTCAACGACCATACTATCTTCTGCCTTGTCGAATGTAATAACACAGTTGTCGGGAATAACGGTCCCGGGCCGGACGATAACTTTTTCTAGTGTGACATTTCTGCCGATTTTCACTTCCGGCATAATGACTGAGTCTTTTACCGTTGAGCCTGCCTCCACACGGACTCCCTGGAAAAGCACGGAGCGTTGAATGTGGCCAAGTACATGGCAGCCTTCATTAATAAGAGAATTGGAAACGGTCGATTCCTTTCCCATATAGTGGGGAGGCTGGTTAGGGTTTACGGTGTAGATTCTCCAGCTCCTGTCATGAAGGCGGAGGCCTGAGTTTTGATCAAGCAGGTCCATGTTCGCTTCCCAGTAGCTTTTGATCGTTCCAACATCTTTCCAGTAGCCATGGAAGGAGAACGCTTTTAATTTCCGCTCATCCTCAAGCATTCTCGGAATAATATCTTTGCCGAAATCATGACTTGATTCAGAATTTTCTGCGTCTTTAATCAAGTAGTCACGCAGGGAAGCCCAGGTGAATATATAAATACCCATGGAAGCCAGGTTATTTTTTGGTTCACTTGGCTTTTCCTGGAATTCAATTACTTCCATTTGTTCATTTGTATTCATAATTCCAAATCGTGAAGCTTCATCCCACGGAACTTCAATAACCGATATAGTAGCATCGGCATTTTCTTTTTTATGGGCGGTCAGCATAGCATCATAATTCATTTTATAAATGTGGTCTCCCGAGATAACGAGTATATATTCAGGATCGTACTGATCGATAAACTGCATATTCTGGTAAATAGCGTCTGCAGTACCGGAATACCAGCCGCCGCCTGCCTGCACGGTAAAGGGAGGAAGGATGGAGATGCCTCCATACTTTCTATCAAGTTCCCACGGACTTCCGGAGCCGAGATGGCGGTTTAAGTCCATCGGCTGATATTGGGTCAACACCCCGACCGTATCTATGTTGGAGTGTGTGCAGTTGCTTAAGGTAAAATCAATAATTCTATATTTTCCTCCAAATGGGACAGCGGGCTTTGCTGTATCCTTTGTTAACTGGCCGAGACGCTTTCCTTCGCCGCCCGCAAGCAGCATTCCAATAATTTCTTTACCCATTATGTTTCCTCCTTTTAATTGCCTTTCTTTTCTTAAAATACAGTGTAGAAAATGGTGGTACTACTGTGTCAATGGAATGAGGCCTCCCGTGAAGAGGTTTGGGGGAAGAGGGGAGATAGAGTCTGTTTGTATACCCGCTTCCTCCGAACTTCTCTTCATCGCTGTTGAATACTTCCTGATACAGGCCGGATTCGGAAACACCGATCCGGAAGTGAGGGAATTTTATTCCAGAGAAATTACATAATACCAGCAGTTCCTCTTCCTCGCACTGCCGGGTAAAAAGAAGAATGCTATGATCGTTGTTATCGGCGTCAACCCAGGTAAACCCTTCCGGTTGATGATCCCATTTATACAGGGCCGGATGACTGCCGACAAAGGCCTGCAGCGAGGCGACGTAAAATCGAAGAGCGTCGTGCATCGGATATGTTAAAAGATTCCATGCAAGCTCTTCTTTGTCACGCCACTCATCGTAAGCACCCATCTCGCCTCCCATAAAAAGAAGCGTTTTCCCAGGATGGGATGCCATGTATCCATAGAGAAGGCGAAGCTGCGAAAATTGTTCCTCCTGGTTTCCCGGCATCTTGCCGAGGAGCGATTTCTTTTCATGGACGACTTCGTCATGGGAGAGCGGAAGGATAAAGCGTTCGGAAAACGCATAAACTCCCGAAAAAGTCAGCAGATGATGATAATGCTTTCTTTCAGTCCAGTGTAATTTCATATATGTTAACGTATCATTCATCCATCCCATGTTCCATTTGAAATCAAAACCGAGGCCGCCTTCCTGAACAGGATGTGTTATCATCTGCCAGGCCGTACTTTCTTCAGCTATCATTAATGTGTCCGGCAGTATATCAGAAACGGCGGTATTGAGCTGTTTCAAAAAATCCACCGCTTCTAAATTTATACCTTCTCCATATATATTATAAACCTTTGCGTCCATTTCTGTTTTTTCGAGGTTGTAATAAATCATGCTGGCCACAGCATCAACCCGGATGCCATCCAGATGCAGGTCTTCCAGCCAAAATATGGCATTAGAGATTAAAAAAGAACGAACTTCCGGCTTCGTATAATCAAATACCAGTGTTCCCCAGTTCGTTTTTTCAGCTATTGCCTGGTCATTGTATTCATACAGCGGTTGACCATCGAACTGCCGGAGGCCGTGGGAATCTTTGCAAAAATGGCCCGGTACCCAGTCCATGATAACGCCAATGCCGGAAGCATGGCAGGAATCAACGAAATACTTAAAGTCATCGGGTGTTCCATAACGGCTTGTAATGGAGAAATATCCCGTAACCTGATAGCCCCAGGACTGGTCAAAAGGGTGCTCGGATATGGGGAGAAGCTCCACATGAGTGTATTCCATTTTTAGAAGGTAGGGTATAATATGGTTGGCAAGCTCCCGGTAAGAATAAAATGTTCCGTCCGGATGCTGTTTCCAGGTACCCGCATGCATTTCATAAACGGATAGCTGCGACTTAAAAAAATTCGTGTCTGCCCGTTTTTGCAGATAAGCTTCGTCATTCCAGCGGTATGTTGACTCTGGTATGGAAACGGAAGCCGTATTGGGCCTTATTTCGGAAAACACGGCATAAGGATCAGCCTTTAAAAGAATCCTGCCGTCTTCTGTAGTAATGGAGTATTTATATGTAGCTTGTGCTTTCCATTCCGGAAAAAAACCGGACCATACTCCAAGACTATCAATACGATGCAGTTCAAAGCCTTCTCCTGTCCAGAAATTTTCTTCGCATGCTATATGCACTTCTTTGGCATGCGGAGCCCAGACGGTGAAGCGCCAGCCTTTTTCTCCCTTAAAGGTGATATGCCGGCAGCCAAACACATGATGGCTGTGGTAAAGTGTTCCTTCATGAAAAAGATAAAGTTGTTCTTCTGTAATGCCGTACATATTCATTTGCATAGCTCACCTAAATTCGTTTGACGTAAAAGTTTCATTTTAACAGCAGATGCATATATAATACTTATTCGCTGTTACAGTGGTATTCCCTTTATTAAAGGAAATTATTTATTTTTTTTCAACTTTATATAAGAATAATGAAATGTTAAAAGAGAAAGGAGCGGTGTTTATGTTTTTTGGAACAGAAAAAGTTCTTCCCGCAGCACGGACAGCTAAAGAGTTTGATGGTCTTTTAAAAAAAGAAGGTATCCATATTGTGCTGCTCAACACCCATATCGCACAGCTGAAAAGCATGGTGCAGCTGGCTAAATCCGAGAATAAGAAGGTGATTCTGCACGCCGATCTGGTGCAGGGGCTGGCGCATGATGAATATGCAGCACAGTTTCTCTGTCAGCATATTAAGCCCTATGGTTTAATTTCAACAAGAAAACAAATGCTTATTACAGCAAAAAAACATAAGGTGTTGGCAATGCAGCGTTTGTTTCTGCTGGATTCACTGGCTCTTGATACAAGCTTTCGTTTAATAGAAGACGTCAAGCCGGATGTCATAGAAGTCCTGCCGGGCGTCATTCCGGGCATGGTTAAAGAAGTACGCGAGCGTTCCGGTATTCCTGTAGTAGCCGGCGGACTTATCCGTACGGAACAAGAAGTAACCAATGCTCTGGACGCGGGGGCAACAGCCGTAACGACGAACCGAAAAGAACTTTGGGGTCATTCTGTATAAAAAGGAAGCTTTTCTCTTTACAATAATTCCAGTCGGGGTGTACAATAGGCTTAAGTTAAAATCAGGTCGGAGCCGCAGGAGAGACCGCAATATTTCTATACAGGACAACTGTATGGACATATTGCGGTTTTTTTATACCCAATAAAAGCGCGGCACGGCACTACAGGAGGGCATAACCTTGAATAACCAGGCATTTTCAACTGTATCGAGAGAGAACAGGTTAGAGCAGATGAGCCGCGAAACGATGGACGTTTTAGTGATAGGCGGAGGTATTACAGGAGCAGGGATTTCCCTGGACGCAGCAGCAAGAGGCATGAAAACGGGATTAGTGGAAATGCAGGATTTTGCAGCAGGAACTTCCAGCCGCTCCACAAAGCTTGTGCATGGAGGATTGAGATACCTCAAGCAGTACGAGGTAGGGCTGGTCGCAGAGGTTGGCACAGAGCGGGCAATTGTATACGAGAATGCGCCGCATGTAACCGAACCGCAGTGGATGCTGCTGCCGTTAGTGGAAAATGGTTCTTTTGGCAAAACATCGATGGCATTTGGACTGAAAGTGTATGACACGCTGGCTAAAGTAAAAAAAGAAGAGCAGCGCTATATGCTGAACCGGGACAAAACGCTGGGAAAAGAACCGCTGCTTAGAAAAGAAGGGTTAAAAGGCGGCGGCGTATACGTGGAATACCGCACAGACGATGCCAGGCTGACGCTGGAAGCCATTAAACGTTCCGTCGATTTCGGAGCCAATCCGGTGAACTATGCAAGGGTGGAAGACTTTGTGTACGAAAATGGAAAAGCTGTTGCAGTAAAAGTGACAGATACTGTAAACAATAAAGAATACACTATTTATGCGAAACATATTATTAATGCAGCAGGACCGTGGGTCGATACGCTTCGTAAAAAAGACGGTTCCAATTTTGGCAAGCATCTCCGCCTGACAAAGGGTATTCATCTTGTGTTCGACAGAACCCGTTTTCCACTCCGTCAGGCAACTTATTTCGATACGCCGGACGGACGCATGGCATTTGCTATCCCAAGGGATAACAAAACATATGTGGGAACGACAGACACCGTCTATGAAGCAGACATCGCTTCTCCGCGCATGACGGAAGAAGACAGGAGCTATGTGCTGGATATCTCCAACTACATGTTTCCAGAGTTAAAGCTTACGAAAGAGGACGTAGAGTCCAGCTGGGCCGGACTGCGCCCGCTTATCTACGAAGAAGGAAAATCAGCTTCTGAAATTTCGAGAAAAGATGAAGTGTTTCTTTCCGAAACCGGTCTTATCTCAATTGCTGGAGGCAAGCTGACAGGGTACCGGAAAATGGCGGAAAAAGCCGTGAATATTGTGGCTGAACGAATGAATATCCATGCGCCATGCCCGACAGAGCATATTCATTTGTCCGGCGGTGCAGTAGATGGATCATCCGGTTTTGGCACGTATGTAAAAACGCAGGCGTACCTTGGCGAAAAAGTTGGTTTATCCAAAGAAGAAGCAGAACAGGTTATTGAATTTTACGGATCTAATGCGGCTAACGTATTTTCCTATATTCAAAAGCATAAAAAGGAAATTGAACAGGCAGGCCTTCCATTAAAACTAGGCGGCCAGGTTCTTTACGCTCTTGAAGAAGAGATGGCGGTAACTCCGCTTGACTTCTTTAACAGACGAGCAGCTTTATTGTTCTTCGGAATGAATGAAGTAGACAAATGGAAAGAGCCGGTTCTTGCTTTTATGAAGAAAAAAGCAGGCTGGAGCGAGTCTCAGGCATCCTCATTTGTGGAAGAATTGGAAAGGGAAATCCGTTATGCCAAGCATACAGAAGAAGAAGTAGAAACAGAAAGCGCCGTTCTTTCTTAATCGTTTACGAACAGCAGAAGCAATCAGGCTTCTGCTGTTTTTTTATAGGATAAAGGAAGGGAAATAAGGGTATACAGGTAACAAACCCTTTGTCAGAACAGTCATTTTTTAATAATCATGGTAGAACGTGCCTATATTTACTATAATAAGAACATACAAACAGAAAAGAGGTCATGCGTAATGGACTGGAAAAAGAATTGGGATAGATGGTCGTCTTTTCCATCATTGGAAAAAGAACTGGATGATGAGTTGAAAGAGCTTTCCGGAGAAGAAACGCAGCTGGAAGACAGTTTTTACAAATACCTTGAATTTGGTACAGGCGGCATGCGCGGAGAAATGGGTCCGGGCACAAATAGAATGAATGTATATACGATCCGCCGCGCCGCGGAAGGCCTGGCCCGTTTTATTGAAAGCCGGGGAGAAGAAGCCAAAGCAAGAGGAGTCGCGATAGCGTATGATTCCAGGCACCGGTCCGGTTTATTCG
Organism: Sinobaca sp. TMA16-18; assembly: GCF_059510535.1. NCBI lineage: Bacteria > Bacillati > Bacillota > Bacilli > Caryophanales > Sporolactobacillaceae > Sinobaca > Sinobaca sp. TMA16-18. Next base: position 25,790 of record NZ_JCAKFM010000011.1, read on the forward strand.
CAATGGAAACGGCGCGCACGCTTGGTGCACATGGCATTCAGGCATACATATTTGAAGACCTGAGGCCGACCCCGGAACTTTCCTTTGCGGTAAGGTACCTGCATGCTTTCGCAGGAGTCGTCGTTACGGCAAGTCACAACCCTCCTATATATAACGGGTTTAAAGTTTATGGAAAAGACGGCGGCCAGTTTCCACCGGAGCCGGCAGAAGAGCTGGTGGATTTTGTGAACAGTGTTGAAAATGAACTGGAAATTGCAACAGCAGAACAGAGCACACTCGAACAAAACGGCCTGCTGAAAGTGATTGGCGAAGAAATAGATCTTCCTTACAATCAGCATTTGGAGACGATCCTGCTGGATCCCGAAACCGTAAAAAAAGACGGGGGAGAGCTGTCCATCGTTTTCTCTCCTCTTCATGGCACCGCACATATACCTGTAACGCGTATCTTTAAATCCAGCGGCTTCTCCAATGTTCATGTCGTGGCTGAACAGGCAGAGCCGGATCCTGAATTTTCTACAGTGAAAAGCCCCAACCCGGAAGAAAAAGCGGCCTTTGAACTGGCTGTGGAGCAGGGAGATAAATTAGGAGCGGATCTGCTCGTAGCAACAGACCCGGATGCCGACCGGATTGGCATTGCTGTTAAAGCGAAAGACAATCATTATCAGGTTCTTTCCGGAAACCAGACAGGAGCGCTTATTTTGGATTTCCTGCTTTCCCAGCGGAAAGAAAAAGGGATTCTTCCTGAAAATGGAATCGTCATGAAAACGATCGTGACTTCAGAGCTCGGGCGTGTTATCGCTTCTCATTACGGTGTGGAGACAATGGATACGCTCACCGGGTTTAAATTCATCGGAGAAAAAATCAAACAGTTTGAAGAAAGCGGCGAGTATGTTTTCCAGTTTGGCTATGAAGAATCTTTCGGCTATTTAATTGCTGACTTTGTCAGGGATAAAGACGCGGTACAATCCGCTTTAATCATTGCGGAAATGGCGCTCTGGCATAAAAAGAATGGCAGAACGATTTACCAGGCCCTTCAGGAGCTGTATCAGAAATACGGCTGTTATTTGGAAGATCTGGATTCTTTGACGCTGAAGGGAAAAGCGGGAGTAGAAAAAATCGAGGAAATTATGCATCATTTCCGCTCCAATCCTCCGGAAACCATCAGCGGACAGAAAGTCACTTCCATGGAAGACTACCATACGGGGGAGAGAACATTTCTAACGGACGGCAGAAAAGAAAAAATTGAACTGCCGGTCTCCAATGTGCTTAAATTTAAATTTGAAGATGATTCCTGGTTTTGTGCAAGACCGTCAGGCACCGAGCCAAAAGTTAAATTTTATTTCGGCGTTGTAAAAGAAGATGTAAAGGAAGCAGAGGAGTCACTGCTTCAGCGTAAAATGGATGTTATGTCCATCGTTCACCAGATGATTCAATAATAGCAAAAAAGACTGTCCCAAAAGCGTTTGGGACAGTCTTTTTATTTTACTTTGAAATTTTGTTTATGATCGACTTTGTCGATCGAATGAACTTCGATTTTGTCCACTTTCGAAAAACGCGGCCCTTTTTCAACGGAAGTCAAAAAAGACCTCATCGCTTTTTCGTCGCCTTCCGCCGCAATTTCAACGGTATTATCAGTTTTGTTGCGAACCCACCCATAAATAGAAAGTTTATCTGCTTCCATTTTTGTGTGCTGGCGGAAACCGACGCCTTGTACAAGACCGTGTACGATAACATGCTGTTTCACTGCCGCATTCCTCCTTTATCCACTGTTATACCTTAATGAAATGAACTTCAAACCACGGGTCTGACTCTAAGGCCTCTTCCGTTTCTGAGATGACGTGAGGTACGCCTTCTTCATCGGTAGACAGCCAGGTGCCGGAGCTGTCCTGAAACACGGGATACACGTATCCTTCCTGGAATAAAATGGTTCCATCCTGCGGTTCTATATAGTCATGGTGTAATGCTTTCCATACGGTTCGTCTGCATTTTACTAATTCCATTTTTTTCTCCTTTGTATCTTTATATCTTTAGCATTATAGCATGAGAGACAGCCAGGAAGAAAACATTCAGGCAGCTTTGTTTGCCTTAACGAAAAATCCCCCGTTGAAACCGGACGGTTTCGACGGGGGAAAGAAAGTTTTTCTGCTTTTTATTTTCTGGCAGAATGGTGTCGGTATGCTGTATGGTTCACGGGTCCAACATAGCTGTTAAGAGGAAATGAATCTGTAATAGCCGCATGAATGAACTGTTTGGCCAACGCTATGGCTTCTCTTACCGGAACGCCTTTTGCAATTTCCGCTGTAATGGCCGCGGAAAAAGTGCAGCCGGCTCCGTGGGTATACGTAGTATCTATTTTGGGTGATTCCAGCAGTTCGAATGTTTTCCCATCATAAAAAACATCTGTAGAGCTGGTGCCGCCGATTTCGCCGCCGCCTTTTATGATAACAAAAGCCGGTCCTTGTTCGTAAATAATGGCTGCCGCCTGCTTCATATCTTCAATGGTTTTCAGCGGCTCTGTGCCGGCAATGGACGATGCTTCAAACAAGTTGGGTGTAACGACGAGTGCTTTAGGCACAAGCGTGTCGCGCAGGTATTGATCCAGCTCCGGATTGAGCGCTTCGTCGGAGCCTTTACAGACCATAACCGGATCGACTACTAGCTTTTCTACTTTAAACTCTTCTACTTTTTCTGCAACCAGCTCAATGACTTCTTTTGAACCAAGCATACCTGTTTTCGCCGCATCCACGCCGATTCCTTTAAGCGTAGTCTGCAGCTGTGCCTCCAGGGCTGTGAGGTCCTGAGGATAAATGGCATGAAACCAATCCCTGTCAGGGTCCTGTGCGACAATTGTAGTTAATGCGGTCATTCCGTATACCTCAAGTTCCTGAAATGTTTTCAGGTCTGCCTGGATTCCGGCGCCGCCGCTCGTATCAGAGCCTGCAATGCTGAGTACTTTATTTAAACTCATTGTTATCATCCTTTCTTAAATAGCCCATTCACCTTGTTGAAATACAGATTCTTTTGTGCCGTCCGGCAGAATGCCTTCGATATTCATGTTGTTGCTGCCTATCATGAAGTCAACGTGGGTCAGGCTGCTGTTTAAGCCGGCCTGCTGCTTTTCTTCCTCGTTCATTTCTGTTCCGCCTTCTACACAAAAAGCGTAGGCGCTGCCCAATGCTAAATGGTTTGAAGCATTTTCATCAAAAAGAGTATTGTAAAAAAGAATACCGCTTTGCGAAATAGGGGAGCTGTGGGGCACAAGAGCAACTTCTCCTAAGCGGCTGGACCCTTCATCTGTTTCAATAAGGTTGCGGAGCGTCGCCTCCCCTTGACCAGCGGTGAAATCAACTACTTTTCCATCTTTGAAATGGATTGTAAAGTCATCAATGACATTACCGCTGTAATTTAAAGGCTTGGTATTCTTCACATACCCGTTTACGCCATCTTTATGCGGCACGGTAAATACTTCTTCGGTTGGCATGTTGGCGATGAAATGAACGCCTTCTGTGTTCGGTCCGCCGCCGCCGGCCCAGATATGATGGTCCGGCAGATCAATCGTTAAGTCTGTACCGGGAGCTGTATAATGCAGCTGCTTGTATTTTTTGCTGTTCAGAATAGCTGATTTAGCCTGCAGTTTTTTATCGTGTTCTTCCCAGGCAAGAACCGGATTATCAAGATCGGCACGGACGGCTTTGAAAATGGCTTCCCACAGCTGCTGTACGGCATCTGCTTTAGTGGAATCAGGGAACACTTTTCCGGCCCATCCCGGAGAAGGAGCAGCAGTTACAAGCCAGCTTACTTTATCAGACTGGATGTAATTACGAAACTGCTTCATTGCTTCGCCGGCAGCTTTATTGGCAGCGGCTACTTTTTCTGCATCTGCGTCTTTTAATAAGTCTGGATCAGAAGACTTGACAGTAATAAATGCGGCACCGCGCTCTGCCAGCTCCTCCCGTGATTTGGACTGCCACCACGGAAATTCTTTGATTGCTTCCAATGGGGCGTGATCGAGCTTGAGCTTGGCAAGCTCTTCATCAGACCACTCCACGTGAACGTTGTGAGCGCCTGCTTCATAGGCTTTTTCAGCCAAAAGCCTGACAAACTCATAGGCATGAATAGGAGCGGCAATAACAAGAATCTGCCCTTTTTGAAGATTTACTCCTTTTTTGATAGATAAAGATGCATAGTTCTGTAGTTTCGTATTAAAGTCAGTCATGCTGCTGTCTCCTTTGCGGCTGGAATTATTATATTGAAAGTCTGTCAAAATTGTATCATAAGATGAACAAAAAAAAGAACGATTGGAACAGCTCCAATCGCCAAAAGGTATTGTACGTATTCAAAAATAGAAAAATAGGACTGCTGTAAAAATACAACGGCCGCGTTTTTAATCCATCCCTATCGTATCAGAAAATATATCACAGCTGAAACAGAGTCTCAGGCTGTCTGTACTAATCTATATCGTTATAGAGGGTCTCACAGTCGTTTTTATGAAATAGTATAACACTAGGAATATGTTGTTCTTTTTACAGAATTGATAATAAAAAAGCGCTGCCTGGCAGCGCTTTTAAGGGATATGAACAGTTTCTCTGGAATGGAAATTATGAGCATCCGCTACGAACCGGGTAGGGATGGACTGGATTTTAATATTGTATTTTGTAACGGTATTGTTGTATACCCGCTTTGCTTTATCAAGCTTTGCTTCGGATTCCATAAAAAGAGCTTCCAGCCTTTTAAAATCTTCATTTTCCTGTAATCCTTCATTATCCTTTTTTTTATCAAATACACTGCGCAGGGAGGCAGATAATGCTTCGTCAGCATCGACAATCTCTGTTCTGGACTGTTTCCTGGAGTCAAGCCCGCTGCGAAGTTCCAACAGCTTTTCCAGAAGAGCCTGCTCATTGCGCATATAGGGCTGGGCGGTATCCACCAGTTCAGGAATAAGGTCGAACTGACGTTTAATCTGCACTTCCACCTGCTCCCAGGATTCTTCCACCCAGTTTAAGTATTTGATTAATGCATTATATCCGATTATCCAGCTTGCTAAAGCGATAACGATAAATATTCCGAGAACGGTCCCAAAAAAGGTCACATTCCATCAACCTCCTTTATAGCCTGCGGCAGTATTCTGCCTGCAAAAGCACTAATCTATTATACCATGAATAAAGGGGGAAAAAACACACTTGCCATATATTAGGAGGTGGTTTCCCCGTTAATACGTAATACCCACCCGTTTTCTCTCATAAGAAGGGTGGAGAAGAAGATGAACGGTAAAAGCTGCTGTATCAGCTGTTGTGATCTTATAGCCATCTTTGGGAAGAAAGTCTTCTTCTGCACGGATTTTGCCATGTTCCTCTCCGTCCGGCAGGTAAGTGGGGCAGATAATAGTCCAATTGAGGCCTGAGGCTTCAAGCATCTCATAAACTTTGGCATGATCCTCCGCGGCCGTTGTACTCCGTCGTTTGGATTCAGAGGAAGCGAAGCGGTAAGTGCCCGGCTCTGAACGTGCATCGAGAATACCTGCTGTGCCTATCGTAAGAAGCCTGTTTATATTATTTTTTTCCATAGCCTGAATAATATGAGGCATGCTCCGCTGCAGCGTGTCCTGCTTGTCTGTTCCAAGAGCGCTGATGACAGCCTCGGTGCCTTGAATCGTTTGTTCGACATCTTCTTTATGAAGCACATCTCCTTTGATTATCTTTAAAAGTGGAGAAGATAAGGTTATTTTTTCCGGTGAACGTGCGAGCATAACGACCTCAATATTTTCCTTTAGCAGCATATCCAGAATATAACGGCCGACTCTGCCGGTTCCTCCAAGAAGTGCGATTTTCATACTATACCTACTTTCTAACAGCTTAGTACTATTCTATTTTCCCTTGATGAGAGCAGAAGAAACATAAAAGCCTCGAAAATATAGGAGGCATATGCATTCTATATTTCTTCTTTTATAAATGAGAACGGTACCAAATCAGAAAGGAAACAATGGTAAACTAAAATTATACAATGAAGTCTTTTTCTATTCCAATCTATCAAAAGGGTGATGCAGTGTGAATAATCAAGACTGGTGGTTTCCGACAGATATTCAAATAAAAGCGACAAGGCTGCACAAATGGATGAGAAAACTCGGTTATACAGACTACGATGCTTTTTATAAAGCGTCTATTCTGGATATAAGCTGGTTTTGGAGCCAGGCTGAAAAGGAGCTGGATATTGAATGGTTCCAGCATTACAGGTATGCACTGGACCTTTCTGACGGATGGAAATGGCCGCACTGGTACGTAAAAGGAAAGCTGAACGCTTCCCACAATGCTGTGTTCAAATGGGCTGAAAAGGAAGATGTAAAACAAGAAACGGCCCTGAAATGGGAAGGGGAAGGCGGAGAACAGGAACAGTATACATTTGAGGAGCTGACGACCGATATTAAGCGCGCAGCAAATGGATTTAAACAATCGGGAATAAACAAAGGCGATGTCGTTACTCTGTATATGCCGATGATTCCCGAAACCGTCATTTCCATGATGGCACTGTCGCAGATAGGTGCTGTTTTTTCCCCTGTTTTTTCCGGATACGGGGCGGACGCTGTAGCGGCAAGAATGGATGCTGCCGGTTCCACGGTATTGATCGCCGCCTCCGGCTATACGAGAAAAGGCCGTCCGGTTTTGATGAAAAAAGAGGCGGACCGGGCCATTGATTTATCCGAGTTCGGGAAAACATTGATCATCGTAGAACGGGAAGGCGAAATAGAAACCAGGGATACGATAGATATAACCTGGAAAGAAATAATGAATCATCCCCCGCTTGAGAAAGTTCACAAAGCGAAAAGCGACGAGCCATTTATGCTCCTGTATACGTCGGGCACTACCGGAAAGCCTAAAGGTACCGTGCACACCCATGGAGGTTTTCCTATAAAAGCGGCTTTTGATGCAGGAATCTGCATGGATGTGAAAAAAGGAGATACCTTCTGCTGGTACACAGATATGGGGTGGATGATGGGGCCGTTTCTTGTGTACGGTGCTTTACTAAATGGCGCCTGTGTAATGATGTATGAAGGAGCTCCTGATTATCCGGAACCGGATCGATTGTGGAAATTGACAGAGTCAGCGGGTATTAGCCATTTAGGAGTCTCACCGACGCTCATTCGTTCTTTAATGCAGCATGGAAAAGAATGGACAGAAAGAAAAGACCTGTCCTCTCTTAGAGTGATAGGATCCACCGGAGAGCCATGGAACCCGGAACCATGGAAATGGCTGTTCCGGACTGCCGGCAGAAGCAGAATTCCTATTATTAATTACTCCGGGGGCACAGAGACATCAGGCGGTATATTAGGTAATTTGTTAGTAAAGCCGATTGGTCCGGCCACATTTAACAGTGCCATTCCCGGGATGGCAGCGGATGTATTCAATGACGATGGACAATCTGTGGTAGATGAGGTAGGAGAGCTTGTCGTCAAAAAGCCATGGGTTGGCATGACCGCCGGATTTTGGAAAGAACCAAAAAGATATGAAGAAGCTTACTGGAAAAGGTGGAAAGATATTTGGGTACATGGAGATTGGGCTGTGAAAACGGAAGAGGGCTACTGGACTATCACAGGAAGATCGGACGATGTGATGACAATTGCCGGTAAAAGAGTAGGGCCGGGTGAAGTAGAATCTATTCTCGTGGAACATTATGCGGTCAAAGAAGCAGCTGCTATCGGTGTCCCTGATGAGCAGAAAGGCGAAGCGCTCGTTTGTTTTATCGTATTAAATAAAGGCAACCTCCCGGATAAAAGAATTACTGAAGAGGCAGGAAAGCGCTGCGAGAGCAGCATGGGAAGGTCACTTGTGCCTTCAGCCATTTTCATCGTGGAGGACCTTCCGAAAACGAGAAACGGCAAAATAATGAGAAGAGCGGTTCGGTCCGCCTTCTTAAATGAAGAAACAGGTGATTTATCCGCTCTTGAAAATCCGCAGTCCCTTGAAGACATTAAAGAAAAAGCAGCAGAAATGTAAACATTGGGGGCCGGCAGTTTCTTTTTTAGAAGCTGCCGGTTTTCTCGTGACAATTATGATGATTTCGTATTTCCCTCCGATAAACTTTCTTCCTAGACCTTGAATTTTCCGTACTATTTAGTATAATTATCTTAATTCCGATATAACCAATGTGTTTTATTAGAAAAACAGTTTGCTGATAAATAAAGAGAATAGATGCCTGTGCAAGAAGGCTCTTTCTATGTAAAGAGTCTTTATTTTTTCTGGAAGCCGTTTGTCAAAAGGAAAACATCCTGCAGAAAAATCAGATACTTTCTCCGTTGTTTATTGAAAATTGTTATAATGAGTGTCGCTGCTGTTTATTATAGAAAAGCAGTTAACATATAAAAATATCTTTGTGAGGTGGATCTCTTTGCAGCTTCAGGTAATAAATAGTCCTTTTAACCAAGAACAAACAGAGCTTTTAAACAAAGTTCTTCCATCACTTACGGAAGAACAGAAAACGTGGCTGAGCGGATATCTGGCCGCTTCCCAATCAGCATCAGCGGGAACGGCAGCAGCGGAAGCGCCGCAGACATCCCAGGCCCCTGCGCCTGCAGCAGAGCCGGTCTCCAAAGAAGTAACCATCTTATTTGGTTCCCAGACAGGAAATGGACAATCTTTAGCAGAAGAAATGTCTAAAAAATTAGAAAACCAGCAATATGAAGTTACACTTTCTTCAATGAATGACTTTAAAGCCAACACGTTGAAAAAAGTGAAAAATCTTCTTGTGATTGTAAGTACGCATGGAGAAGGCGATCCGCCTGATAACGCCGTTTCCTTCTATGAATTTCTAAATGGACGGAAGGCGCCTCAGCTTCAGGATCTGCAGTATTCAGTCCTGTCTCTTGGAGACAGCTCATATGAATTTTTCTGCCAGACTGGAAAAGAGTTTGATACGAAACTGGCCGAGCTTGGGGGCAAGCAGCTTATTGAGCGTGTAGACTGTGATGTTGATTTTGATGAACAGGCCGCCGAGTGGATGGAAGGTGTCATCACCGCTTTGAATGAAAACCAGGCGGCAGCATCTGAGCCGACAGCTGTACAAACTCAGGAAAGTCCTGCTGGAACGGAGCAGACAGCCTATTCCCGCACAAATCCATTTAAAGCAGAGCTTCTTGAAAGCCTGAATTTAAACGGCCGCGGGTCCAATAAGGAAACCCGCCATCTTGAGCTGTCGCTTGAGGGGTCCAATCTTGAATATGAACCCGGCGACAGCCTCGGTATTTTCCCTGAAAATGATCCGGTGCTTGCCGATCAGGTTATACAGGAAATGGGATGGAATCCGGATGAAACCATTCAGCTGAACAAGCAGGGAAAAGTCAGTTCGCTCCGGGATGCGCTTATTACTTATTACGAAATTACAGTGCTTACAAAGCCGATGGTAGAAAAAATTGCCGGCCTTTCCAGCAATCCTGAACTGCAGAAACTTACGCAGGAAGGGAACGAAAGCAAGCTGAAAGAGTATATTTACGGCAGGGATCTTCTTGACCTGCTTCGTGATTTTGCACCATGGGAGGCGTCAGCTTCGGAATTTGCAGCTATTCTGCGTAAAATTCCGCCGCGTCTGTATTCGATCGCAAGCGGTCCTTCTGCAAATCCGGAGGAAGTGCATTTAACGATTGGTAAAGTCTGCTACGATTCTCACGGCAGAGACCGCACCGGGGTCTGCTCCGGCCAGACGGCCGAGCGCTCCGATCTGGGCGATGAATTCTCTGTGTATGTTCAGCGCAATCCGAATTTCAAGCTTCCGGAAAGCACCGATACACCTATCATAATGGTAGGACCCGGTACAGGAGCTGCTCCGTTTCGTTCCTTTATGGAAGAGCGGGAAGAGCTGGGCATCGAAGGAAACAGCTGGATGTTTTTTGGCGAACAGTATTTTGTCAGTGATTTCCTCTACCAGACCGACTGGCAGAAATGGCTGAAAAACGGCACGCTTGCCAAAATGGATGTAGCTTTTTCCCGCGATACAGAGGAGAAAATCTATGTGCAGCACCGTATGCTTGAAAAAAGTAAAGAGTTCTATGAGTGGATAGACCAGGGTGCAGTGTTATATATTTGTGGAGACGAAAAAAACATGGCTCACGACGTTCATCAGACCCTTCTGCAGATTCTTAAGCAGGAAGGCGGCATGAGTGAAATGCAGGCCGATGAATATGTTGCAGAAATGCAGCAGCAAAAAAGATACCAGCGTGACGTGTATTAAGGCATATAAAGGAGAGTTATAATTCATGGCTAACAATAAATTAGCTCCGGTTGATGGTCCGCCGAGTGATGTAGAACGAATAAAGACCGAAAGTAATTACCTGCGCGGAACGCTCGTAGAAACGCTGGAGGACAGAATCAGTGCAGGGATTCCAGACGATGACAACCGCCTGATGAAATTTCACGGCAGTTATCTTCAGGATGACCGTGATCTTCGAAAAGAGCGCCAGCGTTCAAAACTGGAAGCGGCATATCAATTTATGCTCCGGGTCCGCCTGCCTGGTGGAGTAGCGACACCTGAGCAGTGGCTGATGATGGATAAGCTTGCCTATCAATATGGAAATGAGACTCTTAAGCTGACAACACGTCAGACGTTTCAGATTCATGGCATTTTAAAGTGGAACATGAAAAAAACGATCCAGTCGATTAATGAATCATTAATGGATACGGTGGCAGCCTGTGGAGACGTGAACAGAAATGTAATGTGCACCCCGAATCCATTTCAGTCCCAGGTTCACGAGGAAGTGTATGAATGGTCCAAACGCCTGAGTGATGATCTGCTTCCAAAAACCAGGGCGTATTATGAAATGTGGCTGGATGAAGAAAAAATTATGGACAGTGATTCAGAAGAAAATGCAGAGCCTATGTATGGCGAAACATATCTTCCCCGTAAGTTTAAAATCGGAATTGCAGTTCCACCATCAAACGATGTAGACGTCTTTTCGCAGGATATCGGCCTGATTGCCGTCATTGAAAACGGCGCGCTTGCCGGCTTTAATGTTGCTTTAGGCGGCGGCATGGGAATGACACACGGCGATACAGCAACGTATCCGCAGCTTGGAAGAGTCGTTGGTTTCTGTACGCCGGAAAAGGTTGTTGATCTCGCCGAGAAAGTAATCACGATTCAAAGGGATTACGGCGACCGAAGCGTAAGAAAATATGCACGGTTTAAATATACAATTGACCGCCTCGGGCTGGAAAACATCGTAGAAGAGCTTCACAACCGTCTCGGCTGGGAACTCGAAGAAGCCCGTTCTTACGAATTTGAAAGCAGCGGAGATCGTTATGGCTGGAGCAAAGGCCATAATGGCAGATGGCATTTGAATTTATTTATTCAAAATGGCCGTATTAAAGATACCGAAGACTATAAGTTAATGACAGGACTCCGGGAAATTGCCGAGCTTCGGGCAGGAGAATTCAGGCTGAGTGCCAACCAAAATTTAATTATCAGCAACATTACCACCCAAAAGAAAAAGAAAGTGCTGGAAATCGTAGAAAAATACGGTTTGACAGACGGGGAGAATCAGTCCGCCCTGCGCAGAAACTCGATGGCGTGTGTAGCGTTTCCTACGTGTGGACTGGCAATGGCTGAATCAGAGCGCTACCTGCCTTCATTGGTGGATAAGCTCGAAGAACTGCTTGATCAGTCCGGCCTCAGTGAAAAAGAAATCATTATCCGTATGGCCGGCTGTCCTAACGGCTGTTCACGCGCAGCCCTTGGAGAAATCGGCTTTATCGGAAAAGCACCGGGAAAATATAATATGTATCTCGGCGCGGGCTTTTCCGGAGAACGTCTGAGCAAAATGTATAAAGAAAATATCGGCGAAGAAGAAATTCTGGATAGTCTTCGTCCACTGTTTGAACAGTATGCCAAAGAGCGTGAAGACAACGAACATTTCGGCGATTTTGTTATTCGCGCCGGATATGTGGAAGAAGTAACTTCCGGTACGAATTTTCACCGGTAACATGCAACAGCGGAATATTTATTAAACAGGAACGCCCTTACCGCTAACTGGTGAGGGCGTTCTGCATAACGGCAGCCCTTTTTAAGAGAGGGTTGATTTTTCGGTTAAAGGGAATAAGACAAACGGCAGGTAAATGACAAAGGGGTTTTTATGAATGAAACGATTTAATCTTGGAACGAGCAGCCTGGAAGTACCTAACATCGGTTTAGGATGTATGCGCATGAAAGAATTGTCCATACATGATGCAGAAAAAGTGATCAAGAACGCAATGGAAGCGGGGATTAATTTTTTTGATCATGCAGATATATACGGAGATGAAGATAGGAAGTCGGACGCCGTTTTTGCAGAAGCAGCAGGAATGAAGGACGACCTGCGTGAAAAGATGATTATTCAGACAAAATGCGGCATCCGCGGACGTTCCTTTGATTTTTCCAAAGAACATATTATTGAGTCAGTAGAACAAAGTTTAACCCGGTTAAAAACCGATTATATAGACGTTCTGATGCTGCACCGGCCGGACGCTTTAGTGGAGCCGGAGGAAGTGGCAGAGGCGTTTGATGAATTGGAGCAAAGCGGAAAAGTAAACTATTTCGGCGTGAGTAATCAAAATCCGATGCAGATTGAACTATTAAAAAAATATGTAAAACAGGATTTAATTGCAAATCAGCTTCAGTTTAGTATTATGCATTCGGGCATCATCGATGCGGGACTGAATGTAAATATGACTAATCCGGCATCTATTTCCCATGATAATAGTGTTCTTGATTACAGCAGATTACATGATATGACCATCCAGGCATGGTCTCCATTTCAATATGGGATGATGGAAGGCGTCTTTGTAGATAATGATAAATTTCCTGAACTGAACAAAACTCTTCAGAAAATAGGAGAGCGTTACAGCATTACTCCGTCAGCTGCGGCTGTAGCATGGATTTTAAGACATCCGGCGCAAATACAGACAATTGCGGGCACGATGAATACAGAACGTCTCACCGGCATAGCGGAGGCCTCAGAGGTCATGCTTACGAGACAGGAATGGTACGATATCTATCTGGCTGCAGGAAATGAACTGCCATAATGAAAAAAAAGCATCAGTCTCTCAGGAGGCTGGTGCTTTTTTCAAGCTATTGAAGAAGACAATAAATACGTATGCTTATTCAAAAAAGTGATATCGGTAGATGTGTTCGACAGACCAGCCATAGGTGAACCGACATTGCAAAACAATCTAAAAAAAGCACCAGCCTCCCGGGAGGCTGGTGCTTTTTATCTAAATCTTTATTAGTTCAATACTGTTACCTTAACGCTCTGACGGCCGAATGAAAATGCATCAGACTTAGTTGGTACGTGAAGGTCAATGCGGTTGCCTTTGATAGCGCCGCCGGTGTCAGCTGCGATAGCTGTTCCGTAGCCTTCAACGTGTACTTTAGAACCAAGTGGGATAACGCTAGGATCTACAGCGATAACTTTTTTGTTAGGGCTGTTACGAAGGTCTGTGCCGTTAGCAGTAATACCGGAGCATCCTGCGCAGCCTGCAGTGTAAGCAGTAGCTTCCATAGTCATAGACTGGCCTTCAGGAGAAGAAGTCTGCTCAGAAGAAGTGTTAGCTGATGCTACAGCTTCTTTTTCTTTAGGAGCGGATTCACTTGAAGTGGACTCGGAAGGAGCTTCTTCTTTTTTAGGGGCTTCTTCTTTAGGAGCTTCTGCTTCGCTGGACTTAGTTGTGCTTGCGGGAGCGACAACGTCAGATCCAGATCCAAGAGAGCTTTCTAAAGCAGAGCGTGTGTCAGGTCCAACTACTCCATCAACGTTGATGTCAGCGCTTGACTGAAGTTCTTTTACGCCGTTAGCAGTAATAGAACCAAAAATGCCATCTACTTTATAGTCATACAATCCAAGGCTCTGAAGGTCTTCCTGAAGTTCTACAACGGCTTCATTGGACTGCCCTTGCTGAATGTAAGAATTTGTTGAAGCGGCCTCACTGTCTGCGGGAGAAGAAATAAATAATAGAGTACCTACTGCTGCTGTTACTATACCTGTTTTTAAACGGGGACTTGAAAATTTCATCGAAACACTCCTTATGTTTTGTTTGGGTTACTTGCCGAGTTCGAATATATCTAAAAAAAGCACAGGTTACAATACGTTTTTCGATAATGAAATACAACTGAAATAAATGTTAAATTCCTGTCATCATTATAAATGACTCATACTATTCTCCCTATATGCTCAAGAATAGGGTTTTTCAAAGATAGTTTACAAAAAATAAAAAAATCTTGTAATCGTAATGATATATTTAGAAAAATCAATAAATAACATGTTTTGAGACGAAAAATTGGTTGATGTTACAAAAAAAACGAGTTTTTTTGTTAGTATTGACTCATAAAAGGGTAATAATTCCGCTATTGTTTTGCAGGCATAACGACTCTTGCCGCTAGGACTTCATCTCGAGAGACATAATATAAAAATAATATGAGAAATAATGAAAAAGAGGGATGTAAAAGCATTAGAAACGGGGTACAATAAGAGAGAACACGCTGCAGTGAATATTTTTCGGGCTTGATGAAGTATATCGGTATACTTTCAGCCGGATCATATTTGTAATTTGCTGCAAGGTTGCGGGACCATGCGCAAATTTCATTATCCGCAGCGTACTACATTATTATATCTGTGAAAATGAAATCATCTTTTACAGGTTGCGGGACCTGAAAAGGTGAAATGACCACTCTTTATGTCCGTGTTGAGCAGTCGGGGGACTTCTGCACACGGAAAGGTTACTTTAGTGAACGGAAGCTTTTCCTTTTACAGGGAAAGCAAAATAAAAACGGCTCTGTCTCAGCGCTCAATCGCTGGAACAGGGTCGTTTTTCTTCTATATAAATGTACCGGAGCAGATTAGTGTTTTATCCGCCCCTGTTTGGTGGTACATATAATAGAGTATATAAAAATACATAAAGGAGGAATGAGCAATGAATATAGCAGGAATTATCGTATTAATAGTTGGTATTGTCTTTGCTATTTTAGTTTTAGTACTTATGAAAGTACTGCTGAATGTGGCATCGACTTTGAAAGGCATTAACGAAAGTGTGAATAAGCTGCCTGAACAGGTTGAACAGGGCGGGGCGCAGGTTAATGACATTTTCAACCAGGCTAATGATGCATTAACGGAAGTAAACAAGCAGATTGCCTCGTATGCCCCGATCGTTTATATTGTGGCAAACGCTGGTGAAAGAGCCAGAAATGAATCTTCCTCTTTAGTAGATATGACCATGTCTTTAAAAGGCGGAAGTGCTCAGGGAACAGATGTAGAATCAAGAAACAATCTAGGCGCGGTTTATGAATCTGCATTGGCAGGCTACTATTTGTTCCAAAAAAGAGATGCATTAAAAGCCGGTCTTTCCACATCAGCAGAATAATTACCCTGCTTCTTTTGCCGGTTTAGTAAAGACAGGAAGTCTGCTTCCTGTCTTTTTTCAGGTAATGCTGGTTATAATAAGTAAGTCTTACTAACTTAGAGGAGGATTTTATGAATAATTTTTCTTTTTACAACCCAACTAAATTAATTTTTGGCAAGAACCAGCTGGAGAAGCTGCAGACCGAGCTGCCTAAGCATGGAAAAAAGGTGCTGCTTGTATATGGCGGAGGAAGTATAAAGAAAAGCGGTTTGTACGATGAAATTGTTCAAGAGCTGCATCAAATGAGCGCTGAAATTTTCGAATTATCCGGAGTAGAGCCAAATCCGAAGCTCACAACAGCTGAAAAAGGGATTGAGATCTGCAAACGGGAAGGCATAGATGTCCTTCTTGCCGCCGGCGGAGGAAGTGTTATTGACTGTACGAAGCTGATTGCAGCCGGTACAAAATATGATGGCCCGGCATGGGATCTTGTAACAAAGAAAGCCTACGCTAAAGAAGCTCTTCCATTCGGTACTGTTCTGACGCTTGCTGCGACAGGCTCAGAAATGAATGCAGGCTCCGTTATTACCAACTGGGAAACCCAGGAAAAGTATGGATGGGGCAGCCCGGCTGTGTTCCCTGATTTCTCGATACTCGATCCGACTTACACAAAGAGCGTACCGGAAGATCAGACCGTATACGGCATTGTAGATATGATGACGCATGTTATGGAGCAGTATTTCAATAATGCGTCGCATACGCCGCTTCAGGACAGAATGTGTGAATCTGTCCTCATAACAGTGAAAGAGGCAGCACCGCAGTTAATGAAAGATCTGCAGAGCTATGAGCACCGCGAAACCATTCTTTATTCCGGTACGATAGCGCTGAACGGTATGCTGCAGATGGGCTACAACGGAGACTGGGCGTCGCACAATATAGAGCATGCCGTTTCTGCCGTGTACGACATTCCACATGCGGGAGGACTGGCTATTTTGTTCCCCAACTGGATGAAGCATAATGTACAGGTTAATCCCGCCAGGTTCAGCCAGCTTGCCGTCAGGGTATTCGATGTAGACCCATCCGGTAAAACGGATGAAGAGACTGCTATGGAAGGTATTCAAAAGCTTCGTGAATTCTGGAGCAGTATCGGAGCACCGGAGCGGTTATCCTACTATGATATTGATGACTCCAAGCTGGATGTTATCACCGGTAAAGCAATGATTAACGGTGAATTTGGTAATTTTAAATCCCTTCAGCAGGATGATGTAAAAGCTATTCTGCAGGCTTCCTTATAATACAGCAGAAAAGCCCTCCAAACGGCAGAGCCGTACGGAGGGCTTTTTTACATTTCGGGATGGTGATCCTCATATACGTGGTACAGCATCAGGTCATGAATCTGCGATTTTATTCGATCCTGTTCTTCCAGGGGAAAAGAATCGAGGGGAAGATCGATACTGCCGTCTTTAAAATACGCTCCGTTAATGTGTTCTCCCTTATAATAGAAGGAGACGGCCCATTCACGGTTAATCCAGTTGTTTTTTATTTCTTTCCATTGAAAGTGGCTGATCATTCGTATCTCTCCTTTGCTGCGTTATACTAGTATGGTAGCATATTCTTTTTCAGCGCCATAATACACAGCAATTGCTTGCCTGGAAAGCAGCGGATTGGTAAAGTATGATTGACCCGTAATGCGAGTGAAACAAAGGAGATACAAAATATGAATGCAGTACTATTACTAATTATTATGATTATCATGGGAGCGGTCATCGGTGGATTTACCAACTCCCTGGCAATAAAGATGTTGTTTCGGCCGTATCAGGCTGTATATATAAAAAGCTGGCGGGTGCCATTTACACCGGGATTGATTCCAAAACGAAGAAAAGACATGGCCGAGCAGATGGGACGGATGGTGGTTGATCATCTTCTGACCCCGGAAGGCATGCAGGATAAATTCAATGAGAGTGGATTTCAAAAGCAGGTTATCAGCATTGTCCAGCGTGAAGCGAAAGGGTGGCTGCATTCGGAACGTTCGGTCGCGGACGTATTAGAACAATACGCCGGAGTCACCGATCCCCGCGGGAAAATGGCTGTTTATTCGGAAGAATGGATAGATAAAAAGCTGCAGATGTTTATTTATGACAACCAGGAGAAGTCAATTGATGAGATGCTGCCGCCGGAGTGGAAGATTTCAGCGGAGTCCTACTTTGATTCGTTTGCCGCCAGAATTGCAGATAAAGGCGCCCGTTATTTTGAAAGCGATGCGGGAAGAGTGCAGCTGGAAACGCTGCTTGAGAAATTTCTGCAGGGAAAAGGATCGGTATTTAACTTCCTCAGTTCCATGTTTGGCAATGATAAAATCCTCGATAAACTTCAGCCGGAACTGGTCCGGTTTTTCCGGGATCCTTCTTCGGCCGTGTTTTTCAAAGGGTTTATTATTAAAGAATGGGAAAAGCTGCTCGACCAGCCTGTTTGGAAGGCAGGAGCCCAGATGAATACGAAATCGGTGGCGCGCTATACAGTCAAAGCGTTAAATCGTGAGCTGACCGTGCTGGATCGACTCGAGGTGCCGATAGCAGAATGGGGGCCTTCCTATGAAGAGCAGATCATTAACCAATGGATTCCAGATCTGTGGAATCAGATTCAGCCGGTATTATCCAACAAACTGCTGAGCGTATTTGATTACCTGGAGCTTGAAGATGTGATCCGGGAGCGGGTTGATACCTTCTCGGTCGGCCGCCTCGAAGCAATGGTGCTGTCTATATCGGGAAAAGAATTTAAAATGATTACGTATCTGGGAGCCCTGCTTGGCGGGTTTATCGGTGCATTTCAGGGATTATTCGTGTTATTTTTTTCATAAATGTAGGCGAAATGCGTGAATTTCCCAGGTGATTCTGTTATGCTCGTACAAGATTGTTTTAAAGGAGGTCATTAGTTATGTCAAATGTTTATGATAAAGCACACGAACTATCCCGTTCTTTGCGTGATAGTGACGAATTTCAACAGCTTAAAAATCTTCATGTTCAGGTAGAAGAAGATGAAGTAGCCAAGCGTATGCTTGATAACTTCAGAAACGTTCAGCTTGAACTGCAGCAAAAGCAGATGCAGGGCCAGCAGCCAACTGAAGAAGAGATCACGCAGGCTCAAAAGCAGTTTGAAATGGTTCAGCAGCATGAGGTTATCTCATTGTTGATGGAGCAGGAGCAGAAAGTAAGCACAGTCATCGGAGATGTAAACAAAATTATTACAGAGCCGTTGGAAGAGCTTTACGGAAACCCGGACGATCCAGAAAACGTTCAATAGTATGAAAGAAAAACCCCTTTTCGGAGGGGTTTTTTTCAAATAAAAAATCAGACATTACAACCATGCCGGGCAAATTGGTTAACAAAGGAGCAGAACAGTATGGTGCTACTATATATTAAAGGTGTGGAAGAAAAAGAAAAACAGAATTTCCAACACACCGTAGATCTTTACGGCAAACAGCTCAAGGTGACTGAAGAGCAGAATGAAGATACGGCGATGACGCTGTCTTTTTCTTCGGGACGGAATCAGATGAGAGGAACCCTCAGCGGGGAAGGCACAGAGGCCTCCTATACTTATTATCCATCGTCTGCTTTCACGCAGGAGGCTCCCGACAGTAAAGAAATGAAACGAAGAAAGCTTCATGTGACGGTTCAGCTTTTAAATAATTGGTACTGCACCGAACAGCCGTGGGGACTGTTAACCGGAATGCGGCCTACCAAACTCTGGCATCAGTGGCATCAGGGGGGAGCGGGACCGGAAGATATTAAGCACTGGCTGTTAAAAGACTATATCGTTACGCTGGAGAAGGCGGAGCTTTTAACCAATATTGCGCTCAAGCAGCAGGAAGTGCTCCCGGATATTTATGAGCTTTCCAAAGGCGTCAGTATTTATATAGGCATTCCGTTTTGTCCGACAAAATGTGCGTACTGTACCTTTCCCGCCTATGCGATGAATGGCCGAAACGGATCGGTTGTTACCTTTCTGGAAGGACTCCATTATGAAATGGAGGAAACGGGCAGATGGCTTAAGGAGAATAATGTACCGGTCGACACGATTTATTTTGGCGGCGGTACGCCAACAAGCATTTCTGCTGAAGAGATGGATGCATTGTATGGCCATATGTATGAAGTAATCCCGGATATTGAGAACATTAGGGAAATTACGGTAGAAGCGGGCCGGCCGGACACGATCACTCCGGAAAAACTGGACGTATTAAAAAAGTGGAACATTGACCGGATCAGCATTAATCCGCAGTCTTTTACTAATGAAACGCTTAAAGCGATCGGCCGCCATCATTCGGTGGAAGAGACAATTGATAAATATAAACTGGCTAAAGTCCACGGCATGAATAATATTAATATGGACTTAATTATCGGCCTTCCGAATGAAGGCATGGAAGAGATGGCCCACAGCCTCGCAGAGACAGAAAAGCTGCTGCCGGAATCTGTGACCGTTCATACGCTTTCCTTTAAAAAAGCATCGGAAATGACGCGCCAGAAAAACAAATACAAAGTAGCGGAGCCGGCGGAAGTGGAGCAGATGATGAATCTGTCTTCGCAGTGGATGGCTGAGCACAGCTACGAGCCGTACTACTTGTACCGGCAGAAGAATATCCTGGGCAACCTGGAAAACGTCGGGTATTCCTTTAAAGGAAAAGAGAGCCTGTACAATATTATTATTATGGAAGAGCTGCAGACCATCATCGGACTCGGCTGCGGCGCGGCAAGCAAATGGGTGGATCCGGAAACCGGACGCATCACGCGATTTGCCAACCCGAAAGACCCGATTTCCTATATTCAGTCCTACGGAGAATACACGTCGAAGAAATTAGATACCCTTTCCGGGCTGTTTCCTACTTCCCAGAAAGCATAAAAAAGACTGTTCCTTTTCAAAAGGGACAGTCTTTATATTTTTATTATAAAATTCAGTAGACATAGGACAATTATTTCTTAAGCTTTATCGTCGAAGAAAGATTACACTACACCAGCCTTTTAATTGTTTCGTGGAACGTAATTGCCTGTTCCTGCGGGTATTTGGTAAGAATATAGTTGAAGACCTTTGGCAGCACTAATTCCGGTGCATCGATTTCAAGCATCCTTCCTTCTGCCAGCTCCCGCCTCACTGCTGACCGAGGTAAAATAGAAAATCCAATGTCTTCTTCGATAAATCGCTTTGCCACATGGACCTGAGAAACCTGCATCGTTCTTAAGGCAGGATACGCAAAATGGAGCTGCCTGAGAATTGGTTCCCAGTATTCTGGATGATTATCTGTAAGCAGCACCTTTTCTTCGATCAGCGATCCAAATTCAATTGGCGGACTGCTTTCTTCTTCACCGCCGTCATGCGGCGCTACGATTTTTAGTGGCTCCTCAGAAATCCGCGATGCGGTTACCTCTTTAAAGTGACTGTCCATTCTGGATAAACCGATATCTGACAGTCCTTTATTTATTTCTTCTGCAATAAATTCCGATTCCATAACGCGAATCACCACTTCTACCTGCTTTTCCTTTTTAACATAAACCTTCAGCCAATAAGGAAGATAAGTTGTTGCGACAAGCGGAGATACAGCAACTGTAAGCGTTTGATGATAACCCTGCTTGATTCGCTGCATTTGCAAAAATCCCTCGTCCAGTTCTTTAATAATCTGTACGGCTTTCGGATAAAAATACCTGCCATACGAAGTGAGGCGGACATTTCTGCCCGTTCTTTCAAATAAGAAAACACCGAGTTCTTTCTCCAGTTGTTTCATTTGCATGGACACGGCTGGTTGGGACATAAACAGCAATTCCGCGGTTTGATGGTAATTTTCTTCTTTTGCAGCAGTTAAAAAGGTACGCAGCCATTGTATATTCACCAGATTATCACTCCTTTTATTAATTATAATATGTTATCAATAATCGCAAAAATACTTATTTTTATTAATTGTAAATACTCTTTACACTAAAGATAGAAGCAGGAAAAGGAGTGTAATAAAATGGATGTCAAAAATCAAGGATTAGAAGGAGTAGTAACGGCAGATACGGCCATTAGTCTTGTTGACGGAGAGAGCGGGCGGCTTATTTACAGAGGCTATGATATTCGGGAACTTTGCCTGCATTACGAGTTTGAAGATATCGCTTATCTTTTGTGGCAGGGCATACTGCCAAAGAAAGAAGAAACAGAAGCTTTAAAAGCAGAGTTTCAACAGCAGCGAAAGCTATCCCACAGTTTGATCGAATTAATTCAGCTGCTTCCTGCAAATATGCCGATGATGAGCGTCATTCGTACATGTATTTCTTTTTTGGGAGACGCCTCTTTTACATGGCCCCCAACAGCTGCACAGGCAGTAAAGTTAACGGCGGCAGTGCCTGTAATTATCGCAACACGCTATCGCTGGCTGAAAGACGGTCAAATTATTGAACCGAAAGAAACGCTGGGGCATACTGCAAATTATCTATACATGCTGCATGGCAGGATCCCGGAGGAAACCCATATTCAAGCCATGAATGCCTATTTAATTTTAACGATGGAGCACGGCATGAATGCTTCCACCTTTACTTCCCGGGTGATCACCTCCACAGAATCGGATATGGTGTCTGCGATTACCGGGGCAGTGGGAGCGATGAAAGGTCCTCTGCATGGTGGAGCCCCGAGCGAAGTCACAGAAATGCTCAGTAAAATAGGGGGGAAAAGTAATGTAGAATCCTGGCTGCGGGCACAGTTGGAGCAGGGAAATAAATTAATGGGATTTGGGCACCGTGTTTATAAAACGCAGGATCCACGTGCAGAAGCTTTGAAAGAAGTAACCTCTTCTCTCGTCCAAGAGGATGCATGGCTGGAGCTTGCACACGAAGTGGAAGAAAAAGCGATCCGTTTGCTGGAAGAATACAAACCAGGAAGAAAGCTCTATACAAATGTAGAATTTTACGCAGCAGCTGTACTCCGGGCTGTGCAGCTGCCGGATGAACTATTTACTGCAACTTTTACTGCCAGCAGAATAGTTGGTTGGAGTGCTAATGTTCTGGAGCAGGCTGAGAACAATCGCATTTACCGGCCCCAGACGCACTATACGGGTCATGTGCCCGAATAAGTTGGAAGAAAGTGAAGCGGTATTTCGCTCATTTTTTTAAAAAATTAAAAAGGGAGAGAAGAGGCTGATGAAAGCACATCTTCTTTCCCTTTGTATAGGAAGAGGTTCGGATAACCGAGATTACGTATCCTAAATTGTTTAAGTGAAGGGGAACTAAAAAATAAGTAGTTTTAATCTCTGTTGAGTTTTGTAGACTTTCTCCAGGATTACTTCCTTTATACACATGGACAGAATCCAACATAGATAATTTTAAATGTTGTTCTTTTATTGCCGCAGTCATTGATTTTAATCCTTTTAAATGTACCTTTTCGTCGTCCAGTGTGTATTGATCTTCCTTTTAAAAAAAGACCGCAGCTAGAGAGCTTTCTTAACTTTAAAGGAGGGACTAAGCGTTCAATTTGCGAATGACCGGGAATTCCGCATTTTTAGCTGGTCGTGGGATAGCAGCCAGCCAAATACTCGTTAACAATGTCCCATTTAAATTCTTCGCTATATTTATCCATAAAAAACACCCCAAAAGTTAGATTTTTAATTCTAACTTTCGAGGTGTAATATATAAAACACTTCACCCATAAAGTAAAAGGGTTTACTGAACACCTTCAATTATTCCAGCAGCCCTTCAAGACTATATTTACGCAAAAGCATTATTCAGTTACTGGTCTTCTTTCTTGCCTGCCAATTAATTAAATCAAATAATTTGGCCATCCTAATTCATGTTTTGCAAGTATCGAATAGGAATTACTGAACACCCTCACAATCTTTCTGAGCAATTTTCATGAGGTGCTATTTGTTTACGTAAGGGATTCGTAGACAACCGCGTTTACAGTTACTTCAACATTGTTTTTCATCGCTTTTGAAAAAGGACACACTGCATACGTTTTGTCTGCCAGGGCTTGCACTTCCGCCTTTTCCATTCCTTTAATCGCTACATCCAATCGAAATGCCACTTTGTAGCCATTGTCTGTTGGATCCGGATGAAGTTCAACAGTCGTAGTGGTCATTGGCTCTCCAGTGACTTCCTCCATCCCCATTATTCTGACTAAGGTAAAATTGAAACTAGTACTGTAACCAAGCGCCAAAAAGTGAGCAGGAGTATATCCTTCCCCTGTTCCGCCTAGTTTTGATGGAGGGGATACTTTAGTTGAAAATGAACCATCTGCTAAATAACTAATTCCCTCCGGACCGCCGACATTGGTTGCCGCTGCGTCAAATAGCAAACCAGAACTAGCCATTTTCTACATCTCCTTATAATTTTTTAATTCGCATTTATTATACTCCTTTTGTCAGCTGATTTCTATAATATTATCTGAATATTCCGCATTTTAATTATGTGGTGAAATGAAAATAAGCTCTAAATTATTTGAATCGAATTCAAAATATCACTTTTACAATTTTGGCGGATGCGGGAATACCGGGTTTAGGTGCTGTCAATCGATTGCTCGCCAATCAGGATGTGTTGTAAATCAAAGTAACAAAAGAAAATGATAATTTATCTTTCTGTCCAGTCCGGTGCCACACATTCTTTTGTAGACAGCTCGTCTTAAACATTCGAGAAGACATAGGTCTCGCTGAGAGTCGCAAGCATTAATGAATAGAAAGCTTGCGACGGTAGGTTATTCGATAAAAGAAACTTCTTGTTAAACTGGCCGAGTTAAAACTAAGATAAATCAAATACATAAAACTATTCTTAAAAGACACTTTTAGGAACGTTAAAATAGGATTGAGATGAATTGTTATGAACGTTCATAAAGGTTATAAATAACTTTACAGGCGTTTTTTGTTTTGCCTACATTTTTACGAACAGAGACGGTATACTTTTTAAAAGGAATAGAAAATGAGAGGGAATACGTATGGAACATTATTACTATAGATCCATATTATAAACTTGTGAAACAAATGAAGGAGGGGGATAAATATTGAAATTAAAAAAGGTTTTTGAAGTTACAAAGTTAAATGTATTTATCGATCATATCGAAGATGCTGTTATGCTTTTTAATATAGACGGTCAATTAGTTTCGTATAACCAAGAAGCCGACCGGCTTTTTAATATAAGTAAAGGGTCCAATTCACCTGAAGTTTTTTCTTTTGTAAATGAAATATTGCAAGAGGGTGTAAATTTTAAACAATGTAACCTGCTAAAAGAAGGTCAATCATTCAATAGAAAAATAAAAAAACTTCAATTTGGCAGTTCGTATTACATATTCGAAACAATTGAATCAAAAACAGAAAATGGTAACATATTTGAGCCCATTTATTCTAAAGAATTTGCAGCTATTGTCAGTACTATTAATGATGGTATTTATATTTCAGATGGGAAAGGATTTACTTTATTTGTGAACGATAAATACTCTGAAATGACAGGAATTCAAAAAGAAGAAGTAGAAGGGAGACACATTTCAGAATTAGTTTTTGAGGGTTACTTTGATAGTTCCGTCACATTAGAAGTGTTGATTAATCGAACAAAACAATCGGTATTACAAAAAACGAAAGAACAAAAAAGTACATGGTTGGTAACCGGTAATCCTTTTTATAATAACGTAGGAAATATTACGATGGTAATTAATTCTGTGTATGATATGACTGATTTGAACCAATTAAAAACTTCCTTGAAAGAACAAGAAAAAATTAATGATGATCAAAAAAAGGAGTTAAATCGACTCCGATCCAGAATACTTGACGTTCCTTACTTGATTGGTAATAGTCCACTTATGCAAGATACTAAAAAAAGAATAGTCCGCGTGGCTAATATTAATTCAACGGTGCTGATTACAGGAGAAACTGGAAGTGGAAAAAACTTAGTAGCTAAAGCAATTTATGAACTAAACACTGAGCGTAGCGGCCCCTATGTTGAAGTGAACTGTGGAGCGATACCTGAAAGCCTTATTGAATCGGAACTCTTTGGTTATGCTCATGGATCTTTTACTGGGGCCTCAAAAGGTGGAAAAGCAGGGTTAATTGAGTCTGCGGATAAAGGTATGATTTTTTTGGATGAAATTAGTGAATTACCTTTGCAGCTTCAGGTTAAAATTCTCACTTTTTTACAAGACAAAAAAGTGAGGCGTGTGGGGGATGTAGACTATAAACATGTCGATGTTCGCGTGATCGCAGCATCGAATAAAAAAATAGAACAATTAGTAGAACAAAATTTATTCAGAGAAGACCTGTATTATCGTTTGTCAGTTGTACCGATTACTATTCCGCCTCTTCGCGAATCAAAAGAAGATATTAAGCCTCTTATTGAACATTACTTATTGAAGTATAACAGGCAGTATAACCGCACTATTGTTTTTTCTAACGACGCTTACTATTATTTAGAAAGCTATCATTGGCCGGGAAATGTTAGAGAGCTGCAGCATTTAATCGAACAAATGGTTATACTATCTGAAAATCAATGGATTACAAGCGATTTTTTACCTGAAAGTATCAAACAACATACTATGCAAGTCATTCCAAAAGACCAAGGTCTTCAAGGGCTTGTGGATAGGCTTGAAAAAGAAGTTATTCAAAGAAAATGGGACGAACTCGGTAATAAAAATCTAGTGGCTGAAAGCTTAAATATTCATCGAACCACACTTATGAGGAAGATGAAAAAACTAAATATACCTTCTGATTAAAAAGTGCAAAAACGCACATTTATTTACGAACTGAATTTTTAATTTTTGCTTAAAATTTAAATAATGTGTTTATATCATAGTATAAATATCCAAAAGAAGCGTGTTTTGTTCATTTTAATATTGCATTTCGATAAGTGCAAAAATGCACCAGTAGTGCATTTTTGCACTACTTTTTTTGTTTTTAATTACCCGATTATTATAATAAAAAAAGAATTAGGTTCTCGTTTTAGAATAAATCATAATGAAATAATTAAAAAAACCCTGATGTATCAATGTATAGAAGAACTCTATAATTAATAATTTAATAGATGATTTCATTTTGGCACGGAAGTTGCAAATGTATATAAGTAATGCGTTCATAAAAGCGCATTATCAAATTTTTCTAAATTAATTTGGAGGGATAAACATGGATTTGAATACGTTTACAGAGAAGTATAATTTAGAGGATCAAGCTATCGATACGAATGATATTCCTTGGGTCCCAACTTTCAAAGAAGAAGATGGAGTATGGTTCAAACCTCTTCGCTTTGACTTAACAACCGGACATTGGATTCACATTTCTAAATTTGCTGCAGGTAAAGGTAATGCTCGTCATAAGCATACCGGAGGGACTGTACTGGCCTATACCCTGCAGGGGAAATGGTGGTACCTTGAACGAGATTGGGTGGCTGAGAAAGGATCCCTCATTTATGAACCTCCAGGTGATATTCACACATTAACAGTTGGTGAGGATGAAGATATGATTACCCTTTTTCACCTAAGTGGAGTCATTGAATACTACGATGAAGAGGGAAACATTACTCTTCAAGATGACATGTTTCACCGGATGAAAAAGTATTATGAATACTGTGAAGAGCATAATATACCAGTTAAAGATTTAACATTCTAAAAGATTTAGCATAGGATTAGAATATTTTATTAGTTATTTAATCAGCAGGAGCTTAGGTTCTGCCTATCTCCTGCATTTTTATTACATGTAAGCGGTTACTATATATTGAAGGAAGGTGATCCCATGAAATTTTCTACATGGAAATGCCTAATAGCTATACCAGGTGCAATGATATTTGTGGCAGGTTGTAGTTCAGCAAATCCAGCGTCCTCTGAAAATCCGGCCGAAGAAGAACCGATTACGCTTCGTGTAGGTTCCGGGGTGGGAAGTACACACATAATTAATGAAGCTTATTTTAAACCTTGGATGGAAGCAGTAGAAGAAGAAACGAATGGACAGGTAGAATTTGAAACTCATTATGGAGGTAGTCTTGTTAGTGCAGGACGTGAGTATGAAGCATTAGACTCTGGTTTAGTCGATATTGCGCTTCCTATGTTCCAACTTTATGACCCTATTCGATTTCCCCTATCAGAAGTAAGCATGCTCCCTTTACTAGAATCGGATGTCAACATCGCAACAAAAGCATATGAAGAATTGGTATTAGGGGATTATACCTTTGAAAATGGAAAAAGTTTCTACGAAATGGAACATGGAAGCAAAGATCTAAAACAATGGACAAGTCCTACTACGGAAGGCTATAAGTTCAGTTATGCAGACATTAGTCAACCCGAAACAGTAGGGGAATTTACCAATGTAACATTTAGAAGTTCGGGTCGTGTATCAGAAATATTCTCTGAAAATTTAGGCATTAATAGTGTTTCAATTCCTGCCACTGAAATTTATGATGCGTTATCGCGTGGATCAATTGATGGCTTATATTTTTCTATTCCAGATTGGCCAAGTTACGGAATTGGAGGCTTATTTAATTATACGGTGACTGAAGGAGTGAACTTGGGCCATTACAGCCATACGTTCGGGATGACTCAACAAACATGGCAGGAACTGCCTGAAGATGTACAAAATGTTATGGATGAACAAGCAAGTAAGCTTCTGGCTGCAGAAGAAACATATGATATTTACGATGTTCGAAGAGAGGACGCGTTAAGTAGTATGGAAGAAAACGGTGGAATGGTAGAAGCAATGGAAGAACAACCGGAAGAAATACAGGAAGCTGTTGATGATGCTATCGTAAAAACCTGGGAAGATTGGATAGAAATAAATGAAGAAAAAGGTTTTCCAGGTAGAGAAACAGCTTTATTATGGAGAGATTTGATCATAAAACACGGCGGCAGTGTTCCTGATGAAATTGAAGAAATGGAATGAGTAGGTATTTAAAAGAGTAGTTGAATCGCACTATAAATGGGGTGGAACTATGGACGGTACTTTGACTTTTTTTGTTATACTCGCACTGTTTATTATATTACTAGTACTCGGAATGCACATAGGAACGGTGTTAATTATTTCCGGGATAGCAGGTATTATATTATTAGACGGCTTTGCCTCTTTTCCAGCAGTTATACAAGATTCTAGTTTTTATAGCATCGCAACTTATTCATTAACGACAATCCCTTTATTTATCTTAATGGCTCAGTTTATTGTTCGAGCGAAGATAATTGGGCTTTTATATCAACTTGTGTTTCGGTTATCAAAAGAAAGAGGGAGTGTATTGGGAGCTTTCACTATGCTTTTAGGTGGATTTCTTGGAGCTTTATCCGGATCTCCTACAGCCATTAGTGCTGCTTTGGCTCAAATTTCTCTTCCAGAACTCAGAAAACATGGATTTAATAAATATTTTGGGGCAGCGACTGTAGCGATGGCAGGTTCTTTATCCACGATTATTCCACCATCTATTATTTTGATTGTATATGGTGCAGCTACACAAACTTCTATTGGCGAACTATTTATCGCGATGACTGTCCCCGTTTTTATAGTTGTGATACTTTTATTTATTTCCATCTTCGTGCTTTTCCATTTCACATCCAATGATGATGCAGAAGAGGTTAAAGAAGAATATTCCCAACTAGGCGAAAGTATAGAGCCTGAAGTAGAAGCCAATGTAAAGAATTATGTAATTTCAGTGGGAAGTTTAGTGATCATCATCGCAGCTATTTTTCTAGGTATCTTTTTTGGAATCTTCACACCGACAGAAGCAGGCGCGGTTGGAGCATTTTTAAGCTTAATCATGGTAGCTCTTTTAAAGCGTATTAGTCTTAGTTTCTTTAAAGAAGCTATCGAAGGAACTATTAACATTACCGCAATGGTGCTATTCATTATCCTCGGTGCAAGTATATTTGGAAAATTTGTTACTTTAACTCTTGTACCAACACATATTATTAATTGGATTGATCCTTTGCTTGATACTCCTATTTTATTGATGTTAGTTTTGCTTACTATTTACTTCTTTTTGTTTATGATCATAGAAGGCACAGCAGTTATTTTAATTACGGTCAGTATCTCTCTTCCTATTGTGACAGAAGCAGGATTTGATCCCATTATATTTGGTGTATTACTGACAATTGTTTGTGCTGCTGGATTACTGACACCACCTGTAGGGTTAAGCGTTTACAGCGTGGCGGGGGTAGCGAAACTTCCTGTACAAAAAGTATTTTATTACGGAACTATTTATGCATTGATCATTACTGTATTCGTCATTCCAATCTTGCTATGGTTTCCTGAACTTGTTACCTGGTTACCGAATAGGATGTAAATTATTTTTAAGAGTAAAAGGGGTGAAGTGATTGGAAACAAAATACAAGCAGCCTAAGATATTAACAATCGGCATGTATATAAGTGGAGCGAGTATTCTATTTATGATGCTTTTGACAGTCGTAGATATTATACTGAAAAATATATTTGAAGTGTCTATTTCGGGAAGTTATTTATATGTTCAAAATTATTTAATGCCGCTCGCCTTTTTTTGCGGCATGCCCTACGCATTCTTCTCTGGTATTTTCCCGCGACTTGATATGTTTGTAAGTAAATGGAAAATAACGAATCGCCTGAAAATAATTGTTATTATCTTGATTGTTGAAATAGCAGCCTATATTGCAATAACAATTTATAGCTTTTTATACGGCATCCGAGGATGGACGACCAATATAACTTTTTTGGCAGGAGTGAACAGTTATCCGCTTTATCCCATGTTTTTTCTAGTAACTATAGCATTTGGTTTATTGTCGTTTTACTTGATTAGAATGGTAAAACAAATGATTCAAACAAATGGGGAGTATACATTTTTTGCAGAATATGAAGAGTGAAAAAGAAATACTAATAAAAAGGAAAAGAATTAACCTGCATTTAAACGGAGAGGTGATGCTTAAATGTTACTGGACTTAAAAAATGAAACAGCTTTTATTACAGGGGGAGCGGGAAATCTTGGTAAAAGTATGGCTCTTGCTCTCGCAAGATCAGGGGCTAACGTTGTAATATGTGGAATTGAAAGTGAAGAAAAAATAACAATGTTACATGAGGAATTTAAGAAAGAAAATCTTTCTATGACGTTTGAATACCTTGATGTTTCTGATATTCAACAAATTGAAACAGTCGTAAATAAATATGAGGATATTGGAATTTTGATCAACTGTGCAGGTATTAACGTTCGTAAACCAATGGTAGATATTAATGAACAGGATTGGAATAAAGTTATCGACATTAATTTAAAAGGAAGTTTCTTCACTTCTAAGTTTGTCGCCATTCAAATGCTGAAAAGAAAAAAAGGGAAAATTATTAATATGGGTTCTTTAACCAGTGGAATTGCGCTTCCCGATATGGGCCCTTATTGTGCCTCTAAAGGTGGAATCAATCAACTTACAAAAGCCATGGCTCTCGAATGGGCTCCATATATCCAGGTGAATACGATCGCTCCAGGCTATTTTAATACAGAACTAACAGAAGTCTTATTTAAAGATGAGGAGTGGAAAAATAAAACTCTTTCACGTATACCTGCTGGAAGAACTGGTTATCCGGAAGATTTAGATGGTCTTGCCGTTTTCTTATCGTCAGGAGCTTCAGACTATATCACAGGTCAGACGATTTATGTGGATGGTGGATGGACAGCTTCATAAAGTAAAGGAGACTACTAAATGAAAGCAATTTTAAGATCACAAGTGCCTGGTCAAATTCAACTGACAGAAAAAGAAATGCCGATTTTGTCAGAAGACGAAGTGTTAATAGAGGTAGCTTATTGTGGAGTTTGCGGAAGTGATATCCATGCTGTTAAACAATCCAAAGGATACGAACATGTCAAACAGAGTACAATATTAGGACATGAAATTTCAGGGAAAGTAGTAAAAATCCATGGTGAATACAATCAGAAACTGCTTAATAAAAAAGTGATTGTAGAATCTATGCATTATTGTGGAGAGTGTGAAAATTGTAAATTAAATCGACATTCTATTTGTTCTAAAATTAAGGTTATGGGTCTGCATTTGAATGGCGGCATGGCTCAGTATGCAAAAGTAAAGGCATTGTATGTGCAGGAAATAGAAGAAGAGTTACCAATGGATATTGCTTCTCTCATTGAACCGATGGCTATCGCGGTTCATGCAGTGAAAAAATTACATGGTTTAGAAAAAGGGAAAAAAGTTCTTGTTCAAGGGCCGGGTATAATAGGTTTTTTTACAAGCATTGTATGTGCTCATAAGAAAGCAGATGTTATTTTATCAGGTTTGGAAAGTGATTATACGCATCGTTTAGCTAAAGCGTCAGGTTTTGGTATAAAACCTCATATTGCAGATAAAGAAGAGCTGGATATAAAAGTTGATTATATTTTTGAGTGTTCTGGTTCATCTGCTGCTTTAAAAAGTGGCTATCAACATCTAAAAAAAGGTGGAAGTGTGGTAGTGGTTGCGCTCTATGAACAAGAAACCACTTTATTTTTAACAGACCTGGTCCGTAATGAATGGCCTTTGATTGCAAGTTATGGTTGTGATCCAGAAGACTATAATGATGCTGGTAAAATATTGATTCACTATAAAGATGTTTTACGGAATATGGTTTCTTTTTTTCCGCTGGGCGAAGCGGAAGAAGCCTTTGAAAAAAGCATGACTCAAAAAGTATTAAAAGCCGTTTTATGTAATTGAATAAAGCTGTTATATCGATCTGCAATTGAGGGAATACAATATTTGCATAAACAAAGAATAATAAAGAGATGAAAATCACAAAATGTTTAATTACCTCGCATCATCCAGCAACTGTAGATATTTCGAACGTACTGGCTGATTTGTAGAATCTTTGTTTTACACGTTGTTAATCGATCATCTTGAGAAGAAAATGTTATTCGGATACAGTGTGCAGCTTGAACTCTATGAGATACTAAGGCAGCTGTAGTGAAGTAACAAAGAAAACTAAGAGATATACTAAATCGACAATTGTCTGAATCAGCTGATCATTGGGATGAAAGATATTAAATGTGTGGACACAGTTCACTTTCATCTTAATTTCGTAGAGTAAAATAAGAATGAATTAAATGACACCTTCAGAGTAAGATAGATATAAGTAGATGGGCTCATACATGTAGATGAATATAAATACTTGAATTAAAAATGGACTGTAATGAAAAGCAGTCCATTTTTCCCGATCAATTTGATGAATATAACTAGAAATTCCTAAGTGCTATTATATTAGATTTTATTTAGTTTGGTTAAAGGTTGAAGAGTTATATAGAAATAAATAATAACGTTTTTATTGTTAGAAGATTACTCTATTTACAAATAATTATTGATGATGTTTAACTTCTCCTTAAGCTGCCTAAAGTTGTTTTTTCAAACTATATATTCTATAGTAGCAAATAAGAACTACTACATATAAGGGGCACTAATGAGATGAAAACGCGTCTAAAGCAAATTATTCAACAGTTATTAACATCCGATGATCTACAAACAAGCACTGAGATTGCGACTAATTTGCAAGTTAGTTCAAAAACGATTCAAAATCATATAAAAGAATTGAATCTGCTGTTAAATGATGATATTGCCTATATTGAATCCTATCGTGGAAAAGGATACCGAATTAATATCATAAGTGATGATAAGTTCAAACATTTTTTGCGAGATGTTATCCAGGAAAATAATCACGTTGTACCAACGGAACCAGAAGATCGCATACAATTTTTGCTGGAAAAGCTTTTACTGCAGTCTTCATAC
The DNA here is from genome assembly GCF_059510535.1 of Sinobaca sp. TMA16-18. Taxonomy (NCBI): domain Bacteria; kingdom Bacillati; phylum Bacillota; class Bacilli; order Caryophanales; family Sporolactobacillaceae; genus Sinobaca; species Sinobaca sp. TMA16-18. Next base: position 58,813 of record NZ_JCAKFM010000011.1, read on the forward strand.
ATCAAGATGGATATCCTGGCGGAAGAACTGTTTATTAGTCGATCAACCTTGCAAGGTGATTTGAAAAGTATTCGAAAAACTCTGGAAATTTATGACTTATTTCTTGATCAGAAACCAAATCATGGAATTAAAGTCTACGGAGAAGAAATGAAAATGCGTTTTTTTATCTCCGAACATATATTTAATCAGAAGCCGAAAATGGTGGAGCCATCAGCGGAGTGTTTAGAAATATTGCCAAAGAAAGAAATAGAATGGATTCGAAATAGTATTATTTCTAAATTAAGGAAATATAAAACGGTTATCAATGATATTAGTCTACATAACTTAATCACGCATCTCGCGATTGCCTGCAGGCGTATTCGGGAGGAGAAAGTGATCGAAATCTATCAAGAAGAGCTCAATAAGATCACTGATACGAAAGAATATGCGATAGCAAAAGAAATAGTAGAAGAAATAGAACAAAAACTAAAAGTATCTTTTTCTATAAATGAGACCGCTTACTTATCTATTCATTTACAAGGCTCCAAAAAAGTATACTCTGAATTAGAAATAGAAGAAGTCAACTCTATTCTGGATGATGATATCCAACAATTAACTAGAAATATTCTTGATCGAATAGATAAGGCTTACTCATTAAATCTTTATAATGATAAAGAATTAATATTAAATTTGAGCTTACACTTAAAACCGGCAATTAGCAGACATACTTACCAAATGAACCATAGAAATCCAATGTTAGAGGAAATTAAAAATAAATATCCCTTTTCTTTTGAAGCCGCACTCACTGGAGCTGAAGTTATTAGAGAGGAATTAGGGATGTCTATTGATGAGAGTGAAATTGGTTATATGGCCCTTCATTTAGAGGCTGCATTGGAAAGGCAAAAGCAGAGTAGTAAAGACAAAAAACGCTGTATAATTGTTTGTGCTTCTGGATTAGGAACATCACAATTACTTTTAATTAAGTTAAAAGATCGATTTTATGATGAGTTAGATATTTTAGGAACAACAGAGTATTATAATTTAGACAGCCAACCAATTCATGATTTAGACTTTGTTATCAGCACGATCCCGATTCCTGAAACATTACCTATTCCAGTTATTCAAGTAAGCACATTGCTTGGTGATCAGGATGTAGATAAAATTAAAAAATTGATTCATAACGATATCGATATTGTGATGAAATATATGTGGGAACAATTCACATACTTACAAATGGATTTTTCCACAAAGGAAGAAGTTATTCAATTTTTAGGTGATCAATTGATAGAAGCGGGGAAGGTGAATACTGACTTTGTCAGTTCTGTTTTAGAGCGTGAAAGTTATTCATCTACTAGTTTTGGTAATTTGGTTGCTATTCCACATCCAATGGAACCACAAACAAATGATACATTTTGGTCCATTGTCACATTGAAAAAGCCAATTCAATGGGGGAATAAACCTGTGCAAATTGTCTGCTTACTCAATATTAATAAACAAAAACAAATGATGGATGATTTAAAACCAATGTATGATGTATTAATGAAATTGCTGGATAATCGTTTCTTACTGCAAAAATTGTTACAGAGTAAAACCTTTGCTGAATTTACACGATCGTTAAACAAGGCTTAAAACAGATGCAGGTTCATCCTGTATCTGTTTTTTTATGTCTAGTATTTAATTTCCTTTGGCAATGGAAAAACGTCCTCTACAGTTGATGGCGCTTTCATAATAGAATGAAATTGNCAAGGCTTAAAACAGATGCAGGTTCATCCTGTATCTGTTTTTTTATGTCTAGTATTTAATTTCCTTTGGCAATGGAAAAACGTCCTCTACAGTTGATGGCGCTTTCATAATAGAATGAAATTGCAGCAAAGATAATGGTGATTTAGAACATCACCATAAAGATTCTTTCTACTGGTATTAAGAAACTGTTGTTTTAATAGAGACAATTTGCAACAGAAGTATGGAGTCTTAATAAGTAAATACAATGGAGGAATGCAAAATGGAAAAAGTCTTAATTATTTGTGCAGGTGGGATGTCATCTTCTTTAATGGCCAAGAAAACGACAAACTTTCTAAAAGAAAAAGGCCATGATATTGAAGTAGATGCTACTTCGGCTAATGAAGGCAGCAAAATGGTTAAATCAAGTGATTTTGCGTTATTTCTAATAAGTCCTCAAACAAAAATGTACTACAAAAGCCTTAAAGAAACAGGAGACCGTGCTGGTAAACCCGTAGTAAATATTCCACCACAAATGTATGTCCCTATTCCTATGGGTATTGAAAAATTAGGGAATTTAATCCTAGAAGAGCTTCAAAAATAATAATTGTTTATAAAAATAAGGCAGCGTTTCCAATGGCATTAATTGGGAAAATAAAAATGCTGCCTTGTGAATTTTTAATCATTTAATGTATTTTTAGCAGCTCCATTTTAGATGTTAAGAAAGGAAGAATGAAAAGAGATGGAACAAGAACAAATTCAAGGCGTGGCTTTTGAAATAATCCTGCATAGTGGATCTTCAAGAACACTTATACACGAAGCATTCGAAATGATGAGAAATAATAAATTCAAAGATGCTGTAAATACGTTAGACGAGGCCAATGAAAAAATATTATTAGGGCATCAATCTCAAACAGATTTGATGACACAATATTCGTCTGGAGAACACATCAATATAGATATAATAATGGTTCATGCACAGGATCATTTAATGACCACGATGACATTAAGAGAAGTTGCGCTGGAAATGTTACATCTATATAAAAAACTCGAAGAGAAATAAATGAGGGATCTGAATATGAAAAATAACGAAAGGGCAATAGAAAGAAATCGAAAAGAGTTCAGCATGAAAGCTATGTACTTTAATCGGTACTTATTAATTAGATATGTTACTGCATTATTCTTTTTTACAAATTTATACTGGCTGATTTTATTATTAATGAGCAGTTCATCACTATATTTTATCCCATTGTTCATACTTATAGCTTCGTTGTTTCATATTGCTGAACTAGTAAAGGCATACAGTGAACATATAAATAATGCTAAAAAAACAAGATATTTCTTTTTAATATTATTTTGGACAAATATCCTCTTATTATTACCGACTTTTTTTTCATCGTCTTTCACTCAATTATATCCATTTCTTACAGATGAAATAAATTCCAGGATACTGATTTTAAGCATTTTGGTTATCGGGATATTATTAAGTTTATTTATTCTCAATCGTTTATCCCAAATTAGAAATAATGAAGATAAGCATTATAAACGGATTAAAAAATATGAAAAGGCTATTAATTTATAGGAGAAGGGAAGATTACCCGTGGGATCAGAAAGCAAATTATTCGCTTTTATGGAAAAATATTTATTGGGCCCGATGAACAAAGTCGCTTCCTTACGTTTTGTTCGTGCAATAATGGCTGCAGGGATGGCTACTATTCCATTTGTCATTGTCGGTTCAATGTTTTTGGTATTTAATGTGCTTCCTCAGACATTTCCATTCTTAGAAGGAGTTTTTAATAGTACATTCTTTAGAGTCAGTGACTTATATATGCTGGCAAACCAAGCAACAATGGGCATACTAGCTTTATATTTTGGCCTTGTTCTTGGCTATGAATATACAAAAATATATGCCGAAGAAGAAGAATTAAATCTAAATCCTTTAAATGGTGCTTTATTATCCATGTTTGCTTTTTTTATGACTATTCCTCAATTGGTTCTATCTGATGGAGAAATGTCTTTAGTAAATCAAATTAATGATGAAAATACCATTGTTTATGGATGGGGAATGGTCGAAGGTGGTGTGAGCCGTTTAGGGTCTTCGGGCATATTCACGGCAATCATTATGGCAGTAGTATCTGTACAATTGTATAGATTGTGTGTAAAACGAAATTGGATTATACGAATGCCGGAAGCAGTACCGGAAGGTGTAGCTAGAGCATTTACCGCATTAGTTCCAACATTTATTGTTGCGTTTGCTGTTTTATTAATTAACGGTACTTTAGTGGCGCTGGGCACGGATATATTTCAAATAGTATCTATCCCTTTTAGTTTTGTTGTGTATTTAACAGATAGCTGGTTAGGTATTCTGGTTATTTACTTCCTTATTCATGCTCTATGGATTGTTGGTATCCATGGATCAAATATTATTTATTTAGGCTTTTTAACGCCAATCATTCTTGCGAATTTAGAATCTAATATAGGTGGAGCAACAATGCCTTTGGCAGGAGAATTTAATAACGCTTTCGCAATAGTAGGCGGTTCTGGGGCAACATTGGGTTTGGTTATATTCCTTGCGTTTTTAGCTAAATCAAAACAATTAAGTGTGTTAGGAAAAGCATCTCTTGCTCCTGGTATATTTAATATTAATGAGCCATTAATATTTGGATTACCGATTGTTTATAATCCATTTTTAGCTATCCCGTTCTTTATAGCACCGATGGTTTCAGCATCCATCGCTTATTGGGCGATTAATCTCGGAATGGTTGCGCCAATCATTGCACAGATGCCTTGGCCTACTCCGCTTGGTGCAGGTGCTTTTATTAGTACAGGTGGAGCGTTTACGGCAGTAATTCTCGCAGTGGTTTGTGCTCTTGTAGCATTTTTAATTTGGCTGCCATTTATTAAATTGTACGATCAAAAGCTGGTGAAACAGGAAAATGGTGAAGAGTCAATAATGTAATCCAAATCTATAAGCAGTTTGCCATAAAGAATATGGCTGTTCTAATCAATCCAAGATCTGTTTATTGTTACCAATAAACAGATCTCAAAAAGAATAAAGTAGAGTTACAGAAAAGTATCAGGGCTTTCGCAAATTTCTGGGATGGCTTTTACATGCTATTATTTTGAGATTTAAGGAAGTCCTCCTTTTTTTCTTTTACGGCTGAGATTGTTTAATTAATCTATTTAGGAGGCTATCTATGATACACGAAACAGCACGTCCTTTTCCCGAAGATTTTTTATGGGGAGCCGCTTCGGCTTCTTATCAAATAGAAGGAGCCTGGAAAGAAGATGGAAAAGGACTCTCTATATGGGATGAATTTGTTCGGATTCCAGGAAAAACATACAAAGGTACAAACGGTGACGTCGCTGTCGGTCATTACCATCACTGGAAAGAAGATGTTGCGTTAATGGCTGAAATGGGGATGAAAACGTATCGTTTTTCAATAGCTTGGGCTCGTATTTTTCCGGAAGGCTCTGGAAAACCAAATGAAAAAGGTCTGGCTTTTTATGATCAGTTAATTGATGAATTACTGAAATATGAAATAGAGCCAATTGTTACGGTTTATCATTGGGATCTGCCTAAGGCTTTGCAGGATAAGTATGGTGGCTGGGCGTCCAGAGAAATTATAGAAGATTTTCTTCATTATAGCGAGACGCTTTTTAAGCAGTATGGGGACCGAGTCAAACACTGGGTCACGCTGAATGAACAGAATATCTTTATTAATTTAGGATACCAGCTTGCTCTTCATCCTCCGGGAGAAAAAGATACTAAAGTGATGTACCAGGCGAATCACATAGCAAGCCTTGCCAACGCAAAGGCAATCGCTGCATTTCGTAAGATTGTTCCAAATGGAAAGATAGGACCTAGTTTTGCCTTAGTTCCTGCGTATCCAGCGACATCAAAACCAGAAGACATTATCGCTGCCGATAATGCAGAAGAATTCGTAAATCATTGGTGGATGGATGTATATGTATTTGGCACGTATCCGAAGATGGCTTTTGAATATTTACAGTCTAAAGGACTGGCACCGGATATAGAGCCAGGAGATGAAGCTATTCTTAAAGCAGGCTCTCCTGATTTTATGGGTGTTAATTACTATAAAACCCAGACCTATGAAAGTAATCCTTTAAACGGCGTAGGGTCCGGAGGTTTTAATACGACTGGCAAGAAAGGTACTACTCCGGAAACCGGTTGGCCTGGTTTGTATAAAACGGTTCGTAATGAAAACCTGGAAGCTACTAACTGGGACTGGGAAATTGATCCTGTGGGGCTTCGTATTGGCATGAGGCGGATTAGAGACCGCTATAATCTTCCAATCTTGATCAGTGAAAATGGACTTGGTGAATTTGATAAGCTCGAAGAAGATGGTAGGATTCACGATCAGTACCGCATTGATTATATTAAAAGTCATATTGAAGAAATCCAACAGGCCATCACAGATGGTGTTGATGTTATTGGTTATTGTGTTTGGTCTTTTACAGATCTTCTAAGCTGGCTGAACGGTTATCAAAAGCGCTACGGCTTTGTATATGTAGATCGGGACGAAGAGAGCGAAAAAGAGTTAAAAAGATATAAAAAAGATAGTTTTTTCTGGTATAAAGATGTAATTGCTAATAACGGCCAGTCTCTTTAATAAAAAACTTGTTCTAATTGAATTTTGAACCATAGTATATACAATGTAAAAAAATCTCAAAACGCTACATGATGATCCCAGTATTGTACTGGGATCATTTCAAGTTGTAAAAGACCAAAAAGATAGCATTAGTTTTTATCATGTATTGTTGATTCGTACTTTTAAAATGTGTTTATTAAAAAAATTCTACTATAGACTGTTTATCTAGAGTAAGGTTCAGAAATGGGGTCCATCATTATAAATTCGCAGGTTTAACATTACTTCAATAAAATTTCCCTCTACAATTAAAACAAAATCAGATTTTTCATATATTTCACATGTGAATAAAGTGAATTCTAAAATATTAAAACTAACGTCTGCGTCTATTGCGTTCCTAAAAGTAGAACTTTTAGGAACGTTAAAATAGGATTGAGATGAATTGTTATGAACGACCGCAAAAGGTTTAAATCCCCTTACGGTCGTTTTTTATTTTCTCTAAACGTTTAGGAATGAAAAAGCGTATACTTTTTAAAGGGATATTCTGCTGCTTTAGAGTTATACCGCAATCGGGACGTACGGAACAAAACTTTTTTTGAAATGAAAGTGGGGGTTCACTTTGTTGATTACTGTATTTCTTATAGTGCTCGCCATTGGATTGGCTGTTCATTTTAAGTCAGAGCCCTTGAAAATTATTTACTCGGGTACAGGGCTGCTTACAGCTGGAGCGATATATTTCATTGTAGGTGTCATTATACTTTCAAATATGAATTTTGCGGATGGATCATACAGGTTGGAGCAAATATTTATAATGTCTTTTATAAGTGCAGCTATTATCATACCAGCGGGAATTATCATAAACGCCATCGGTTTTGTTTTACGTCAGAAAAGGAAACGTCATTAAAAAATAAAGTTACGGCTAGTGTAGCTGCCAGTAAAGAAGCTGAAAAAACATGTAAAGGCATAGTAACGCTGATGCTTGCGGAGATACTACTGAAGATTGGTTTAAAAAAAGAAAAAATACTACAACCCGACTGTTTATAACGTTAAGCGTATTACCGTTATGTAAAGACAAACAAAGCATTAGACTAAAATGTCTATGCTTTGTTTTTAACTATTTATGGAAAATATGTAGATTGAACTAAAGGTACTTATTAACCAGAGCGGACATCGTAAAACGGGGCCGCTCTTCATTCCAAATCCTCTTCTAAGAGGGCACAATTTGCTCTAACGCTTCTTTGACGTCTCGATAGGTCTCGATATCATCTACAGCACTGCCAAGGTTTATTATCGTACGTGCCATGTCTGGACGAACTCCTGTGATAACAGTGCGAATACCAAGCAGATGCAATGTGTTCGTAATCGCTAACAAGCGGGAAGCGACATACGAATCAAACTGATGGATGCCTGAAAAATCAATAATCAGGATAGTGATATTGCTTTCTACGATTTCCGGTATCACACTTTGGATAATATGATCAGCGCGTTCTTCATTTAAAGAGCCCACAACCGGCAGTATAGATACGTCTTTTTTCACTGGTACAACGGGTGCCGAAAGCAACAGCAGTTCTTCCTCCAGCTTTTGCAGGTTTAATTGGTATTGGTTATTGAAATATTCTGTAGAATTTTTTATAGATTGATCGAAAATATCACTCATCCGGCGCATGAAATAAAAGGCATCCCCTAAGATTCCTACGCCATGCTTTTGAAATTCTTCTTCAATTTCTTTTACTACGTTTAAGCGGAATTGAGAAAGGAGCATGACAATATAGGTCAAGTTATATCCCTGCTCACTCAATACGTCCGCGGGGTCGTAATCCAGGTTGGCAGCGGTCGTTGAATGCTGTTCATCAAGTTCCTCTTTGATCTTTAGAAACAAGTTATGGAGTAAATCGTGGTGCAGGTCATATTCTCGTTGTGAGAGCTCGTGCTGAAGGTTCTGAGATGTAGTGGTGACAATACGGCCAATCGCTTGGTCGATGTTGTGAAAAAAATGGTCATATAGTTCTGTACCGATGTAGGCCATGGAATCCCCCTCTTTCTTCTACTTTTCACGGTATTAATTATTTTTAAACCTCGATAAAGAATCTCCTCAGGCCTGCCTGTGGGACGGATACCGCATTCTATTGATACAATAAGTGCTGCAGGCTGGAAAAGCCTATATAGCTGAAGGAGGAGTCATACAATGACACGTTTACAAGATAAAGTAGCGATTGTAACCGGAGCAGCCGGAGGTATTGGTTTAGGAACGGCTAAACTTTTTGCCGAACAAGGAGCAAAAGTTATCGCAGCAGATGTTCAATTCGATCTGTTAACAGAAGAAGCAGCAAAGATTCAGAAGCAGGGAGGCGACATTACGCCTCTTTATTTAGATACTGCTTCGGAAGACAGCTGGAAAGAAGTCGTGGAGAAAACGATAACGATTTACGGTCGTATTGATATCCTCGTAAACAACGCAGGCATTCATCTGCCAAATAAGATATTGGAAACATCATTGGATGAGTGGCACCAGGTCATGAATATAAATGGGACAGGCTATTTCCTGGGGATGCGCGAGGTGATTCCGGAAATGCAAAAAGGTGGCCGGGGATCTATTATTAATATAGCATCGATTTCCGCATTAACAGCGGCCGGAGCAGCCGGGGGAAATGGAACAGCATACAGTGCCTCAAAGGGCGCCGTGCGTTCTTTAACCAAACACGTAGCTGCTCATTTTGCAGAAGAACATATTCGTGCCAACAGCATTTTCCCCGGTCCTATTAAAACACCAATTATGGGAAAGAGGCAGGCAACGATTGAGGAAGATAACAAAGATGTCGTTCCACTTCCGCCGCACTATGGAGAAGCAAGTGACATTGCCTATGCTGCTCTCTATTACGCTTCCGAAGAATCCCGCTTTGTCACCGGAGATGAAACGGTAATTGATGGAGGATCCGTTCTATAGTTTGTATCAAAAGACCCTCGCACTGAACTGACCTAGCGAAATGAGACACTAATAAAACACCTTCTTAGGCTGCCTTTCTCCCATATTCCATGGGAGAAAGGTAGTCTAATTTTTGTTGAATTCGTTCTTCGTTATAATGATGTAGA
>NZ_JCAKFM010000012.1:0-62560 GCF_059510535.1 Sinobaca sp. TMA16-18
CGATGGTTTTTGGCTTTGCCAAGCATCTTAGGATCGCCCCTTTTCTTTTCAGTATACGACCATTCCAGCCCTTTGCCCACAAAAAAACTGCCGAGAAAAAAACTTTCTCGACAGCCTGAAAAAAATCCCGGCAGCTATGCATGCCGGGATTTTTTTTGTTTTTGTTCTTATAAGCTTTCTTCCAGCGCTTTTAGGTTACAGAAACAGAACTGGCAGGGCTATTAACGTAGATACAGTGTATTATGGAAATCCTGTGTTTTAAGCAGCTTTAAGTAGTGAATAGCTATATATAGGGATATGTTATAGAATAGTTGGAATATTCGTACACAGGAGGTTTTTTTATGAAAAAAATACCTATTACGGTAGCCAGAGGAGATGGAATTGGTCCGGAAATTATGGACGCGGTTCTGAACATTTTAACAAAAGCAGATGCTGCTGTAGAACCGGAATTTATTGAGATTGGAAAAGACGCCTATCTGGAAGGCTGGTCTACGGGAGTGCCGGACAGCGCGTGGGAATCCCTGCTGCGGACAAACGTGTTTTTAAAAGCGCCTATTACGACTCCGCAGGGGGGAGGGTATAAAAGTTTAAACGTCACGATCCGCTCCTCCCTGGGATTGTACGCCAATATACGGCCGACGATCTCTTACGCCCCTTACGTAAAAACAAATCATCCGGAGATGGATCTGGTTATTGTTCGGGAAAATGAAGAAGATTTATATACGGGAATTGAATACCAGCAGACCCCTGAGGTCGTGCAAAGCTTAAAGATAATTACCCGGCCAGGCTCGGAACGCCTGATTCGGCATGCGTTTGAATACGCCAAAGAACATAACCGCAGTAAAGTAACGTGTGTAACAAAAGATAACATTATGAAGCGCTCGGATGGATTGTTTCATCAAGTGTTCAATGAAGTAGCGGAAGAATATAAAGAAATGGAAACCGATCATTGGATTGTCGACATCGGTCTGGCCAAAATTGCGGATTCTCCGGAACAGTTCGATGTTGTAGTTATGCCTAATTTATATGGAGATATCGGATCAGATATTGCTTCGCAGATTTCAGGAAGCGTCGGTCTTGGCGGCTCTGCAAATATCGGGGATGAAAATGCTATGTTTGAAGCAATTCACGGCAGTGCTCCTGATATTGCTGGACAGGGACTTGCAAATCCTTCCGGACTGCTGCACGGTGCGATTCAAATGCTCGTGCATATAGATCAGCCTGAGACAGCTTCGCGTATTCACAACGCCTGGTTTAAAACGCTGGAAGACGGAATCTACACCGGTGACATTGCAAAAGGCTCGCCGTCCGTCGGAACGAACGAATTTGCTGAAGCTGTAATTGAGCGGCTCGGCCAAAAGCCGGACACGATCGAACCAATGAATTATGAAACAGGCAGAGGCAGAAAGAAGAATACTTCCTCTGTTTCCTTAAAAGCTGAAGACAGAGCTTCTCCTGTCAACAGGCGCCTGGAAGGTGTCGATGTATTTTTATTTGAAAATAGACGGCCGGTCGAGCAGACAGCTGAGACTCTAAAACGTTTGTCAGGGAAAGCACTGGAGCTTTCTGTTATTACAAACAGAGGAGCGAATGCGTACCCTAAAGGAGCAGCGGATATTTTTACTACCGATCATTGGAGGTGCCGTTTTATGCCGAGAGGAAAAGAGGAAATCACCCACAAAGACATTCAGGAGCTGCTGGGACAGATAGAAGAGGCAGGGCTGGATTGGATTCAAGTGGAGAATTTATACAGTTTTGATGGCAAACCCGGCTATTCTGAAGCGAGAAAATGACGATATACAACCTCTACAGGAAGGAAAACCGGAACAGGCTTTCTTTCTTTGCATAGGCACGACGCGGGCTTCCACTGAAAAAACAATAAATAAGTGAACATCATGCTATACTTAGTGGACACATAGTTAACATGTAAAAGGAGCGTGGCCATGAAAATAGAACATGCAGCAGTTTGGGTAAAAGATTTGGAGATTATGAGAGACTTTTATGAAACATACTTCGGGGGAGCAGCAAACGATAAGTATGTAAATGAACAAAAACAGTTTGAGTCGTATTTCTTAAAGTTTGATGAAGGCGCACGCCTTGAATTAATGAGAAAAACCGGTATTGGGGAGCGTCCTAAAGAAAACAGCATTGGATGGGCGCACGTAGCCTTTTCCCTTGGCTCAAAACAAGCGGTTGATGCCATCACCGCAAAGCTTGGTAAAGACGGGTATACCGTAGTGAGCGGACCGCGTACCACAGGGGATGGGTATTACGAAAGTGTCATAGAAGATCCGGAAAAGAATCTGCTGGAGCTTACAGAATAAAGATAAATCCATTGACTAATTGATTTCTGCCCGAGAGGGCTCCGCTGAAAAGGCGGGGTCCTTTTTGAGTTGTCGCGCTTATATGGCGTATTGATTTAAAGCAGCAGAAGAGAAGCGTATAATAGAAGCTGTTACAGATATTTTCAATACCAGGCACATGCTGCAGTCATATAGATATAAAAAAAGAAAGGATGAATGTCATGCAGGACCATAAAAATAAAACAGGATGGAAGCTGGAACACAGCTACACAGAGCTGCCATCTTTATTTCATACGGCGTTTGCAGTTAATCCAGTACCAGCACCGAAGCTGGTCATTTTAAATGAGAGGCTGGCTGATTCACTCGGTCTTGATAAAGATGCTTTAAAGGAAAAAGAAGGAGTGGAGGTTCTGGCCGGAAACAAAACACCAGAAGGCGGATACCCGTTGGCGCAGGCTTATGCCGGACATCAATTCGGTAATTTCACTATGCTTGGAGACGGCCGTGCCCTATTATACGGAGAACAAATAACACCCGATGGCAAAAGGGTGGATATCCAGCTGAAAGGCTCGGGAAAAACAAAATACTCCCGGGGAGGTGATGGACGCGCGGCGCTCGGACCGATGCTTCGCGAATTTATTATCAGTGAAGCAATGCACGGTCTTGGCATAGAGACAACAAGAAGCCTGGCGGTGACCACTACCGGAGAAAGAGTACTTCGGGAAGGTGTCTTAACCGGTTCAGTAATGACCCGCACGGCTTCAAGCCATATTCGGGTGGGGACATTTGAATACGGCGCACGCTGGGGGACAACAGAAGACGTTCAGGCACTGGCCGATTATACAATCGAGCGGCATTTTCCGGAGCTGCATGAAAAAAAGGATAAGTATCTGGCTTTTCTTCAGGACGTTATCAAACGCCAGGCTGCATTAATCGCTAAATGGCAGCTCACGGGCTTTATTCACGGTGTAATGAACACAGATAATATGAGCATCAGCGGGGAAACGATTGATTACGGACCGTGTGCTTTTATGGATACCTATAACCCGAAAACTGTATTCAGCTCGATTGATATGCAGGGGCGCTACAGTTACCAAAATCAGCCGGCGGCTGCCGGCTGGAACCTGGCTCGTTTTGCAGAAACGCTGCTTCCACTGCTTCACGACGATCCCAAAGAAGCTGTTGAAACTGCGCAGAATGAAATCTCCCGTTACATTACGCTATTCCAGTTCGAATGGATGAAAGGAATGAGAGCAAAGCTCGGTTTAAAAACGGAAGAAATCGAAGATGAAAAGCTGGTCGAAGATCTGCTTGAGCTTATGCAGGAACACCGCGCCGATTATACGAATACATTTCGGGCGCTTACGCTCGGCCAGCTCGGTGAAGGAGAGCTGTTTACTGACGCTTCGTTTACAGAATGGTACGGACGCTGGGTTGAAAGACTCGAGCGCCAGGGGGATTCTGCAGAAACCGTGCAGGAAATGATGAAAGAAAATAATCCAGCGGTAATTCCCCGCAACCATAGAGTGGAAGAGGCATTAACGGCCGCAGAAAAGGAAGGGGACTATTCGGTCATGCAAAGGCTGCTTACCGTTCTATCCAATCCATTTGCCTATTCTCATGAACAGGAAACCTATACAGACCCTGGAGAAGCAGACTCCCAACCGTACCGCACGTACTGCGGTACCTAATAAAAACGAAGCGTCCGGCTGTTGTTCCGGGCGCTTCGTTTACATAATCAGCAGAGCGCTGATAAGAAAAACAACGAGAATGCCAATACCGGCACCTGCTGAAAAAAGGGTTTTCTTTAAAGGGGTGTAGCCTTTTTTTGTTTCGACCGTCGTTAAAGGTCCAGGAGCGCGGGATCCAAACAGACCCGGACGGGGCACCTGATTTTTCATAAGTGCTTTGAAAATTAAAGGCAGGCACAGCAGCACACTTAATATAAGTAAAACGAGCAGAGCGGCTTCCATAGAGAAGAAGAAAACAACGGAAAAAAAGACGAGAAGCGACAGGACCAGGCCGGCAAGGCTTCCATATAATAAGTAGTTCATGAGCATTCTCCTGACATAAGTAAAATAACATATCCGTATAAAAATGATTTTTCGCTGAAATAAAGAAAGTTCATCATAATATAATGTACCCTTCAATAAAAGAGGTAAACAAAACGTAAAATAATTTCAATTACCATAATGTTTTTAATAAACCATTTATTAATACGGACCATAAAATGGTAAAATGACCATACAACTGAACAAAATGGAGGTACATAATGGGTTTTATTGAATTACTGGGAATATACGTTCTGATTTTTATCTTATCTGCTGTTCCTTTTTTTGAAGCGTATGGGGTTATTCCGATTGCAGTCATTGCAGGAATTGCTGCTGTGCCGGCGTTTCTTATTGGATGGATCGGCAACGTTATGACCGTTCTGCTTCTGATCGTTTTTATTGCCCGGGTGCAGGAATGGGTGGCATCACGGAGAAAAAAGAAACATACAGATAAGGAAGTAGGGAAAAGATCGCAGCGGGCGCAGCGGCTGTGGGAGAAATATGGTCTCCCTGGACTGGCTGTCATTGGGCCGTTATTTGTCGGGAGTCATTTAACAGCTTTTATGGGAATATCTCTAGGCGGCTCCAAAAAACAGACATTTTACTGGGTGACGGCAAGTATTGCTCTCTGGAGTATTGTATTTTCTATCTTAGCTTATGCAGGAGTCGATCTGTTAGGACAAGGGGACGAAACATATATTGAACGCTTCTTTGAATAAGGCCATCAGTTTTTATTATGGAAGCAGAAAAGGTGACACTGCAAGATGCATACTATAGTTATGAACGAACTCAAATAATAGGGAAAAAGACCGGTCCGGCAGCCGGTCTTTTTCCTTAATTTATGAAAATAAAGGGTAAGCACAAGGGAATGTTGCAATAAAGAGTGCTTTTGATTCTTATTCATGTTAATATTTTCACATAGCACGATGGCCTTTGTGTAGAAAGCATACAGCAATGTTATATGCTTTTTTTTATCGTGAAAAATGAAGGGTGGAATGGAATAATGAGTACGAAACCGAAAATAGTCGTTCTTGGAGCCGGCCACGCTGGACTCACAACTGCAAAAAAATTAATCCAAAAACTGTCTCCCGAACAGGCGGAAGTCGTTCTGGTAAATAAGCATAACTATCACTATGAAGCAACATGGCTTCATGAAGTAGCGGCAGGGACTATCTCTCCCAACGATGCCCGCGTCATGATCAGCGATGTAATCAGCCCAAACAAGGCCACACTCGTTTACGATACAGTAGTGGAAATCAAAAAAGATGAAAAGCGTGTCGTTCTGGAAAATGGAGATATTACGTATGATTATCTAGTCGTAGCTCTCGGCTGGAAATCAAACGATTTTGGAATCAAAGGCATGGCTGAAAATGCGTTTGCTATCGAAGATATCGATTCAAGCCGTCTGATCAGCGAGCATATTGAGTATCAGTTTGCCAAATTTAATAATGAGGAAAATGCAGAAAAAGAAAGCCTGAATATCCTTGTCGGCGGTGCTGGTTTTACAGGTATTGAATTTGTTGGGGAACTGGCTGATAAAGTACCGCAACTCTGCAGAAAATATGATATTGACCGCAGCAAGGTGAAAATCATTAACGTGGAAGCAGCACCTTCTATACTGCCTATGTTTGAACAGGACCTCTCTACGTATGCCAGAAAAGCACTGGAAGAGCGTGGAGTAGAAATTAGAATGGCAGCACCAATTAAAGAATGTACGCCGGATGGCTTCATTATTGGTGAAGATAATGAACTTGTAAAAGCAGGCACTATTGTCTGGACAGGCGGAGTAAAAGGAAGTCCAATCCTTGAAAAATCCGGCTTTGATATGGTAAAAGGTAAAGTGAATGTAAACGCCGACCTGCGTATGAAAGGCGAAGAAGAATTATTCGTTATCGGGGACTGTTCATGGGTTTGGGATAATGAAGGCGACCGCCCTTATGCTCCAACAGCGCAGCTGGCCATGCAGGAAGCTGATTATGTAGCTGACAACATTATCGCCTTAATGAAAAAAGAACCGCTTAAAGACTTTGTTTTTGATAACAAAGGAACGGTCGCATCTCTTGGCCATTCCGATGGAATTGGAAGCATTTTCGACGGGTATAAATTAACCGGTAAAAAAGCAGCAACTATGAAAAAGGTAATTGACAACCGCTCCCTTTATCTTGTTGGCGGCGTAAAGCTAGTATTGAAAAAAGGAAAAGTCCGCCCGTTTTAAATAAAAGAATCCGCATTTTAATAGAGAAGGAGGGACGCTTCAATGAAAAACTGCACACTTATTAGTATTTTTCTTGTTATAGCTTCTCTAGTAGGATATAGACTTATTAGTGACAGCATGGATGACACGAAGGATTTCCGCTAAGCAAAACACCATCATATACTCCTTTCCGACAGAGATGTTTGTATTCTCTGTAAGGAAAGGAGTTTTTTTGTGCCTGGATCCACCTTTGTTCATATAAATTGTTCGAAAACGGACTGCAAAAAGGAAGGAAAGATACCGATATAGACAAAGATACTATGCCAGGGGGGGAAAGACATGACACCATCATGCGATATCTGCGTTATAAGAGAAAAAGGGTACATAGCTGTATTTGAAAACGGACAAAATATAGAAGCAATAAAACCATACTTTTTATCCTATCCGGAAACCGAGTGGATTATCATAAACAATCATGCTTTCTGGACGCAGGAAACGATTCTGTTTGAACTGCTTGATTATTTAGAGGCTCATTACCCCGAAGGAACTGTCCAATTTGTCCTCAAAAAGGAAGCGGCGCTGCCGGAGGACCATGAGACAGGGATAACGATAGCAGAACTTCGTGCGCAGCAATTAACGATCTGGGTGGATGAGGTAATTGAAAAAAAAGCCATCCGCACTCATTTTCAGCCTATAGTAGAATTAAAAAACAAAACGGCCTCTATCGTAGGGCACGAACTGCTGTCACGGGGAGTAGATATAGAAGGAAGCATTATTCCCCCATTTAAACTCTTCGAAGCAGCACGTTCCCGAAACCGGCTGTTTGCTCTGGATAGAGCCTGCCGGATAGAAGCAGTAAAAAATGCATCCGCTGTAAAAACCAATCAGCTTATTTTTATTAATTTTATTCCAACGGCAATTTATGTACCGGAGCACTGCCTTGCTACAACGTTTGAATTAATTAAGCAGATTGGAGTAGAGCCGGAGCAGGTAGTATTTGAAGTAGTGGAAAGCGATGAAGTGAAAGATATAAATCATTTAAAAAATATCCTGAACTTTTACCGCAGGCACGGTTTTAAATATGCGCTCGACGATGTCGGAACCGGAGCCAATGACTTAAAAAAACTGGCCAGCCTGGAACCAGACTTTGTCAAATTAGCAAGAGAATTTGCCGATGGAGTGAGCCGGGATCCGGCAAAACAAAACGTGGCCCTTTCCGTGCTCCATATTGCCCATCATTTACAAGCGAAGCCGCTCGCTGAAGGTGTCGAGCATATTGAAGATATTGAATACCTTTCCAATATGGGATATGAACTCTTTCAGGGATATTACTTTGCCAGGCCGAATGAAGTACCTGTTGAACAGGTAGATGGAATATATCATGCCGAAGTTTAACCTGGAGGCCCCGGGAGCGCTGTACAGCATAAAGCTTTTTCAGAAAAAGGGGCATATCAGGTCGTTTTACGGTATGTATATATTGTTTGGCCTGCTTCTTATTTGGGACAGCATTTATCTTATTGCGTTTCCTCCTCTGGTAATGGCACTATGGACAATCTTTATCTGTGCAGGAGCTTTCGTTATTAAACATATGATTGTTCATCAGAGTACGCGGCTGTTGAGCATTTATTTAATCATCTCTTTTTTCTGGTGGGGGGTGACGGTTTTGTATACGGGGGGATGGGACAGTCCTATCTTCTATTTTGCCGGTATCCTGCTGATTTTATACGCTTTATCCGGGTCTCTGCTATTAAATGCAGCAGGAGCGGTCTTATATGGAGCAACTATATTATTCAGCGGGGTTTTTTTGTTTCCTGCTTCGGGCAGTTTTATTCTGCCGCTTAGCATCATTGGTGTTAATGCATTAACGATTGCCGGCGGTTTTCTGATTTCCTATGCTCTTCATCATTATGAGCGTTCATTCACCCATCTGCAGAAAAAAGTATATACGGATTATTTAACCGGTCTCTATAATCGTGAAGGATTTTTAATGGAATGGAGCAATAATCGTCTGAACAAAGGGATTTTTGCGGTGATGGATTTAAATCAATTTAAGCAGATTAACGATAATTTGGGTCATGATGCAGGAGATAAAGTACTACAGCATGTGGGCCGGAAATTAAAAAAAGAACTGCCGGACTCCTCTGTTATCGGACGGATTGGAGGAGATGAGTTTATTTTATATCTGCCTTTTGCCGAAAATCTGCAGGCCGCTCAGCAGCAGATAGAGTCGATCATAGCCGGGGCAGGAAAAAAAGCAGGGATTCCTTTATCAGCCTCTTTAGGGATGCTTCTCATTTCTTCAAACAGTCAAACGTTTCGGGAGCTTTATAAAGCTGCGGATACTAATATGTATCTTCACAAAAAGTCAGGACGGCAGGGCTTAAAAGAGTCATAATAAAAAACGAGAACGGCCGGCGCCGTTCTCGTTTTATCTATTATCTACCCACGATTAGAAAATGAAGATTCATGTGGAAGAGAAAATGTGCCTCCGGATACATCCTTGACATTATGAACGACAATGAACGCATTCGGGTCAATTTCTTTAATGGTCCGTTTGAACCGGAGCAGCCGATGAGTTGGAATAACAACATAAAGCGCCCGGCGCTGTTCTTTGGAGTATTCGCCGTACGCATCAAAAACGGTAGCGCTCGCACCAAGTTCTGTTGTAATACGGCGGGATATTTCTTCTGAGTGTGGAGAAATAATATTAATGGCTTTTTTGGAGTCAAAGCCGCCCAATACATAGTCGGTTACCACTTTGCCGATATAAAGCGCAATCAGCGTGTACATCGTAAATACAGGGCCGATAACAAAAATACCGATAATAACAACAGCGGCATCGAGTACCAGCGTTGTACCTGTCAGGTCCCAGCCTCGCTGGTGATGAAGAACCCGGGCAATAATAGAAGTTCCGCCTACCGAGCTGCCAGCCTGGAAAATGAATCCAAAGCCAACGCCTGTAATGATACCTGCAAAAATCGCCGCAAGCAGCGTGTCTTCCATTGGTACCGCATAGACCCCTTCCAGCAGCCAAATGAAAAAGGACAGCAAAAACACGTTAAATATGGTCTTGTATATCATATGGCGGGGGAGGTATTTGAAGCTGACCCCAAGAAGCAGCAGAAAAATGACAGGAGTCGATATACTCGGTGTTAACCCGGTTCCAAAGTAAATCAACAGTGCGGCGCCGATAATGCCTCCTTCCGCAATGGAGTTAGGCATAGCCAGCTGTGTGACAGAAACTGCAAACAGCAAAGTTCCAATAACAATAAATGCTATATTTTTCATGAGCACAAGCTCCTTTCATATCTCAATTTGACACAGAAGCATAGTATAACAAAAAATCAACAAAAAAGGGAAAAGAGAGTACGAATCTGAAAGCTCTATTTTGACCGGTAAAGAAAAGAGGAGAAAAGCTGTTTTCTTTACAATGTATGGGGACCTCGTAAAAAATTGTTCATACGAAATGCCCGCAGATATTGTATAGTAGAAAGTATAAATAGTTCAATAGGGCTACTTAACAGGTCGGAGGGTGATTAATGAAAATACATAATAGAAAAAATACAATGCTTATTATTTTATGGGTGGCTGCTTTGGTTTTCTGGGTGCTCTTTTATGAAGGGCCTGACTATAGGAAAGCAGCCGGTACGAGCCTTTTTGCTGTTGGAGGAGCCATATGGGCTTTTATTCACATAAACAGGACCATTACCGGCTCGTACGGACACCGCCGTATGTTTTGGAAATGGATAAGAAGAGGGATTGTGGCTAACGGAGCAGGTTATAGTATCTGGCTGGCCGCTGCGCTATTAGGAATATCTTCTATCCCTCCTTCGATATCCAGCCTTGCCTGGCTGATTTCATACTTTTTGTTTCTAAGTGCGCTGTTGTACCAGCTTTTTATCGCAAGCCGAGAGCCTGTTATATCTATTCATGTATTTAACGTCAGCGTCTTTATGATTGTTTCGACAGCGGTAATGGGGCATTTTTTTACGGCCTTTGCTTTGGAGGTGTTTGATTATTCTTTTGTAAACAGCGTCATCAACCTTTCTTTTTTATTAGTTGATATCATTCTGCTGTTTGCTGCAGGCTATCTGGTATATCTTTTAAAAATAAAACGTGATATTACGGTGATGTACATACTGATTGCTGCATTTGTTTTTCAGAATATCGGTGATTTTCGTACGGCCTACCTGGAATTAACAGGTGCTGCTGCAGGTCCGGTCAATGTCAATGAAGTGTTTTGGCTGCTTGGGATTATTATGATTGGTACAGCGTCAATATATGAAAGGACAGGGGCACAGGAGAACACGTGGATGATCCGGGAAGATATAAAACAACCGTTTATCCTTTTTCCTGCTGCCGGCATTGCCCTGCTCATTTTTTTCACCTGGAACAGTTATGATCGGCATATAAACATCCTCAGTGTTTCGGTTGGCGTCGTTCTCTTACTATTTGCGGGCAGAAATTATATTATGACCAAAAAAAATACGAAGCTTATACAAGAATACAGGCATCTGGCGTATTATGATTCTCTTACAGGAATTTATAACCGCACAAGTTTTAAAATAAATATAGATAAAGCTGTGACGGCTTGTAAAAAAGATAATAAAGAATTAGTTCTAATACTATTTGATATTGATCGTTTCAAAGTGATTAATGACTCTCTTGGTCACCATGTGGGGGACGAAGTATTAATGGAAAGCGCGTATCGGCTGAAAAAAGATCTTCCTTACGATATTTATCGGTTAGGTGGAGATGAATTTGTGATCATAGTAGATAATGCTGATAAAAACAGCGCGTTAGAGGCAGCCCTTCAAGTCAAAAAAGCGTTCAGCAAACCATATTTAATAGCAGGCCAGCGTATATTGCTCACGCCGAGTATTGGCATCAGCTGCTATCCAGCTACGAGCAGGGACAGCGAGTCTCTGCTGAAAAATGCTGATGCTGCGATGTATGCAGCAAAAGAAAATGGGAGAAACAGCTTTGTTTTTTATGATGAGGTGCTGCACCAAAAGCTTGACCGCAAAATGACTATTGAAAGTGAAATGAAGCAGGGACTCATCAGGCAGGAGTTTTCGCTTCACTATCAGCCTAAGATTAATGTCCAAACGCTCGAAGTCACTGGAATGGAAGCATTACTGCGTTGGAATAATCGAAAGTTGGGAGAGATCTCTCCTTTTGAGTTTATACCATTAGCAGAAGAATCAGGTTTTATTAAAGTGTTAGGCAGCTGGGTAATAAAAGAAGCTTGTCACCAGGCGGAACAATGGAAACGAACAGGATTGTTTCATGGAACGATGGCTGTTAACGTATCGGTGCATCAAGTAAAATATGGAGACATATTAAGGTTAATCCAGGAAGCGCTGGAAGACTCCAGCCTAAACCCTACAAAACTGGAAATTGAAATCACTGAGTCAATTATGCAGGATGTAGCGGTAACCTCCATAATTTTAGATGACATACGGTCTCTTGGTGTCCGGGTAGCTCTGGATGATTTTGGAACCGGGTATTCATCGTTTCACGTGTTGAAGAAACTTCCAATCGATACGATAAAAATTGATAAATCGTTTATCGATGACCTAAGCGGCTTGAAAGAGCAGTCGCTCGTAAAAGCAATTATCGATATTGGACGTCATCTGCAGCTTGAAGTGGTTGCAGAAGGAGTGGAAGAGGAAGTACAGCTGGATGCCCTTGCAGCCTACGAATGCGAGACAGCCCAGGGCTACCTAATCTCGAAGCCGCTCCCTGTTCTGGAGATGGAGCAGTTTTTGCAGCAGTACCGCAGGCAAGCTCTGTAAATCATAATAAAAGTCCCTTTTTTTCCGTTCTGGAAAAAAGGGACTTTTATTAGTTCTGCTTGTGTTCACTAATTAATGTTTTCATAATGCCAATACACATTAGAATAATAATAATCGAAAGTGGCAGGGCACTGACGACAATGGACGTCTGAAACGCATTCAATCCTCCAACAACCAATAGAACTGCTGTGATGGTAACAAAGAACACACCCCACATAATTTTAATAGATGTTGGCGGATTCAAGCTGCCACCTGTTGTCTGCATTCCCAGAACAAACGTAGCCGAGTCGGCTGTGGTGACAAAGAAGATGGTAATAACGAAAATAGCTAACACAGAGATCAGGCCGCTCATAGGATAGGATTCAATTACATAAAACAAGGCGCCCTCCAGTGACTGCGAAGAAACGTCGCGTCCTTCATACAGTTCCATGAAAATAGCAGAGCCGCCCAACGTGCTGAACCAGAAAAACGATACAACAGATGGAAGAAGAAGAACGCCTGCTATAAATTCACGAATGGTTCGTCCCCTGGAAATTCGTGCGACAAACATCCCGACAAATGGTGTCCAGGAAATCCACCATGCCCAGTAAAAGACGGTCCAAGCCTGCGTCCAGTCCGCTTCCTGCGCATCAACCGGGCTCATGCGAAGACCCCAGCCGATAAAGTTTTGAACGTAAGCGGACAGTCCGGAAGCGAACATGTTAAGAAGAAATAAAGTTGGACCGGCGATGAACATAAATAATAGAAATAATCCGGTAATCGATAGGTTGATATTACTTAAGTATTTAATGCCGCGATGGATACCGGTGCTTGCGGATGTAACGAAAATGACGGTGATAAGAGCCATAATAATAAATTGAACACCAAGATTATAAGGCACTCCAAACACGGTCTGCAGACCGGAGTTAATCTGCTGGGATCCAAGACCAAGCGAGGCAGCAACGCCAAATAGTGTAGCAAATACAGCAATAATATCTACAACAGTTGCGATGGGTCCATATGCATATTTACCAAGTACCGGCCGAAGTGTTGTACTCATTAAACCGGGTGCCTGATAGCGGAACTGCTGCAGGGCAAGCGCTAAAGCAACCAGTGCATATATGGCCCAGGCATGAAGACCCCAATGCAGCCATGTAGAAGAAACCCCGGTTACCGCATCCGCTTCTGTTCCACCATCCCCAATAGGCGGGCTCGCGAAATGGCTGATCGGCTCGCTGACTCCGTAAAATAACAGGCCGATTCCTATGCCGGCGGAAAACAGCATCGTAAACCAGGTAAGCCTGCTGAATTCCGGTTTTTCGTCCGGTTTTCCGAGTCGTATGTGTCCATACTTACTAAAGCCTAAATAGATGGCAAAAATCAATAAGGCTGTTACGAGTATTTGAAAATACCAGCCAAAGTGGGCAAATACAAAAGCCTGGGTGACAGTGATTCCTGCTTCAAGCTGTTCTGTAAAAAATACCCCGAATAATAGAAAAGAAAGAATAAGTACCACTGATACTTTTAAGACCGTCGTGAACCTTGACATAAAAAAATGTCCTCCTTTATTAGACTTGCGCTACTCTCTTTAATAGCCTCGTTTAAGTATATGGAAGTGAACTTAAAAAAGAAAAAGGCGTATAACAGCGTATAGTCTATAAAATCTATGCAATTTTTATTGTACAGAGTTTATAGAGTTCTATCTTATCAATACTCGGTTTATCGCTCAGATAAGATAGAAGAGCTGCTTTTTACTTTTTTTAGAAAAATGATACAGTAACAACTATGAGCCGATACTACTACATATGCAGATGAGGGAGAGTATATACAATGGCTATAGAAAGAGAAGCGGAACTGCTCTCACAGTTAAGCGAAACGGAACGGCAGATAGGGGACAGAATTTCCGATAACATGAGCACCTTCGGCGTGTCTTCTACTATAGGAAGGCTGCTGGGAATCATTTATATGAACCGTGAGCCAATGACGCTCGATGACCTGGCAGAAGCAACGGGTATGAGCAAAACAAGAATGAGCCAGGTAATGCGTGAAATGATTGCCTTAAACATTGCTGAAAAAGAACATATCAAAGGAAGCCGGAAAGAGCATTACAATGTCGAAAACGATTACGTTCAAACGTTTATTTCTCTTTTTACGACCAACTGGCGGGAAGTGATCAGCAAAAACCGCATGTTCGCCAAAAAGCTGCAGCAGGAAATAAACGAGATAGAAAAGATCAATGATGGCTCTCCCGCTGTGGAAGCCAAGGTGCAGGAACTCCGTAGAGAATTAACCAAATGGGTAGCCTATTACAATTGGATCAATAACCTGGTGGAATTTTTTGAGAGCGGCGCTATTTTTGATTCAGTACCTGTGGATACGTCTGCAGAAAAAAAAGGTGAGGATAAATAATGGGAAAGAAAACAATTATTACATGTGCAGTAACCGGAGCCGGAAATACATTTCACAAGAGCCCGCACGTGCCGATTACCCCAAAAGAAATAGCGGAAGCTTCGATAGAAGCAGCTAAAGCTGGAGCTGCCGTGGCACATATTCATGTAAGAGACCCTAAAACAGGGGAATACAGCTTTGATCCAGCCCTTTTTCAAGAAGTGGTGGAACGAGTTCGTGAAAAAGAAATAGATGTGATTTTAAATTTAACTGCGGGCGGCGGCGGCGACTTTGTTCCGAGCCTTACTCATCCCGCAACCGGAGGGGAAGGAACCTTTATTCAAACTCCCGGGGAGCGTCATCTCCCGGTAGGAAACCTGCTTCCGGAAATATGCACCCTTGACTGCGGCAGCCTGAACTTCGGCGACCAGCTCTACATGGCACCGACAGAATGGCTGCGGGAACAGGCTACGCTTATAAAAAGCAGCGGAGTGAAAGCAGAAATGGAATGTTTTGATACCGGACACCTCCGGTTTGCCAACCAGCTCGTAAAAGAAGGACTGATTGACGGCGATCCGTTGTATCAATTTTGTCTTGGCATTCCATGGGGAGCGGAAGCAGATGCCGAAACAATGCTTCATATGGTTCATCATCTGCCGGACCGTGCCAACTGGTCAGCATTTGGCATCGGGCGTATGCAGATTCCAACGGCAGTTCAGGCAGCCTTATTAGGTGGAAACGTACGCGTTGGTCTGGAAGACAATTTGTATCTCGAAAAAGGCGTGCTCGGCACAAATGCCCAGCTTGTTGATAAAACAACCACCCTTCTTCAGGGGCTCGATATAGAACCAATGACGCCGGAAGAAGCGCGGGATACCCTGGGTTTAACTAAACAGTTATTATAGAAAGGATAAACTAATGACAAATCAAACAATAGCAGTGATTGGTACAGGCGTAATCGGAAACGGATGGATTGCCCGCTTTTTAGCAAACGGATTCGACGTGATTGCGTGCGATCCGGCTCCAGAAGCCGAACAAAAAACGCGTAAAGCGATCGAAAAGCTCTGGCCGTCTCTTCAAGAGCACGGCATGCATCCTACGGCCTCCATGGACCGTCTGACCTTTACCGATAACATTGAAAGGGCAGCCTGCGGAGCGGTGCTGATTCAGGAAAATATTCCTGAGCGCGAGGAGCTGAAGAAAAGCGTACTTTCACAGATCGATGTACATGCCCCGGCAGCAAGCATCATCGCATCCAGTACATCAGGTTATAAACCAACGACCCTGCAGGAGCAGTGCACGGCCCATCCGGAAAGAGTGATGGTAGCTCATCCATTTAATCCGGTCTATCTGCTTCCTCTTGTAGAAATTTCTGGAGGAGCAGCTACAAGTCAGGAAGCATTGGAAAGAGCCCGCCGTTTATACGAATCCGCAGGAATGAAACCCCTGGTCATGAAGGGGGAAGTAGATGGCCATATCGCAGACCGCCTGATGGAAGCACTCTGGAGAGAGGCGCTTCATATCGTAAATGACGGACATGCCACAACAGAAGAAGTAGATAAAGCCATTGTTTACGGCGCAGGACTGCGCTGGGCGCTGATGGGTCCATTTTTAACCTTTCACCTGGCCGGCGGGGAAAAGGGAATGGCTCATATGCTTGAACAGTTCGGCCCCGCCTTAAAGGCACCGTGGACAAAATTGGTAGCGCCGGAGCTGACCCCTGAATTAAGCGAGAAAGTAATTAATGGCACGAAAGACCAGTCCGGCACACAAAGCGTCGCTGAGCTGGAAGAACGACGTGACCAGTTTCTGCTGAAGCTGTTGCAGCTGCTGCAGGAAGAAAATTACTGGCCGGCAGAGAAGGTGGAGAACAATGTCTGAAAACCAACACATCTGGGAAGGGCGGGTGGACGCAGCGTGGGTCGATTATAACGATCACATGAATGATGCCGCCTACGCGATTGTGTTCAGCAGGGCGCTGGATGGCATGCTTGAGAAAATAGGGCTGGACGAAGCGTTCCGGAAGCAGCACCAATACACAGTGTATACACTTGAAACACACGTCCTGTATAGGAAAGAAGCGTTGTTGGATGAAAAATTAGATGTGTACGTCCAAGTGTTGGATAAAGATGAAAAACGACTGCACTTGTGGCTGGAAATGAAAAATGAAGCTCAGGAACTTCTGGCGGCAAGTGAACAGATGATCATGGGAATTGATCAAACAGCGGGACGGCCGGCTCCCTTCCCGTCTGCACTTGCGGAAGGAATTGCTGCTCTACCGCATACAGATGCCGGCTCACGTCCGGAAATGGCGGGCCGTTCCATTGGTATCAAAAGAAAATAGAAAATAACAGTATTCTCCATATTAGAGAATGCTGTTATTTTTTGGATAAAGCGCTACAATATAAGAAAGAAAACCATCCGCCGCGGCACATAATGAAACTAAAACGGGGAGGGAATAAAATGAAAGCAGATCTGCAGGAAGGCCGGTACACGACACAAAATGAGGAAGAGCTGGTCGTATTTGTTATCGGGATGCGCATTAACCGGTTCCGGTCTATCCGGAAGTGGCTGCCCGTCCTGCTTGCCATGCCCCCTATGATAAAAGAGCTGTCCATGCGAAAAGAACTGGGCTGCTTAAATCTGCACAGCTATGTCCAGCTGCCGACGACGATGATGATTCAGTACTGGGAGTCTGAAGAACAGCTGCTTGCTTATGCCAGAGGAGAAAAGCACTCGAAAGCCTGGAAAACGTTCAATAGAAGAGCGAAAGGAAATCATGCGGTAGGCCTCTATCATGAAACGTACACTATTCCTAAAAATTCGTACGAATCCATTTATGTCAATATGCCCGCCTTTGGTTTAGGAAAAGCGCTCGGGACCGAATCTGTAAATACGTCAACAAATACTGCAAAAGAAAGGCTGAGGCGAACAAAAAAGAGCACGTAGCAGTAATCGGGCTGCAGCTGGTTTGATTTCAAACCGGCTGTTTTTTTGCGTGAAAAACCGATTATTTTTAAGCAGGGACCTCCTGACCTTGCGCAAAAAACGATATACATTAAAATTTGATTAATAATGTAAATCACAACGTTGTACATAAACTGTTCGTTCATTTGGGATGAAAACGTATACATCTGAATGCAGGCCGATGCTACACTAACTATTGAAAGGGGGGCAGTTGTCGATGGATGACCGAAGCAAGCAGATTCTAGACGAACTCATACACAATCCAAATGTGGCCAGTGTCGTGTTGGAGAAAAAATATAACTTAACACGCCGACAGTTTGGCTACAGTATGAACAAGATTAATGAATGGCTGATGGCGAAACATCTCCCGGTTATTGAACGTACCAGGCAGGGCCATTTCATTATTGATCAATCGGTGTTTACGGATCTGACGAGTCAGGAAAATGACTTGGCAGCTGTCTCTGTTTTATCAGAAAAACAGCGGATCTATATCATCATGCTCATGCTTCTTGGGACGAAAGAGGAACTGTCTCTGTATCATTTCACTGCAGAACTCGATGTAAGCAAAAACACAGTGCTGCACGATTTAAAGCAGGTTCAGGCATATCTTGAAAAATACGATTTATCTTTTCGGTATTCAAGGAAAGCCGGATACCTGCTGGAAGGAAAAGAATTTCAAGTCCGGAAATTACTTATTCATGTTACCTACCGGATTTTTCAAATGGCAGACGGTGAAAAGAAAATAGCAGCTGCCGCTCAGGTAGATGAAAAAGAAATTGACGAATTCCGCTCCAAAATTGAAAAAGTAGAAAACAAGCTGCAATTGAAGTTCACAGATGAGAAATTAGCTATGATGCCTTATATTCTGTTGTTTATTCTCCGCAGAGTACAAAAGGGAAACAACATTACAGAATCCTCCATCCCATATGAGGAACTGTCCGATACAAAGGAATACCAGGCAACCGAGGAAATATTCCGGGAAACAGACAGCATCCCGAGGGAAGAGCGACTGTTCATCACCCTTCACCTGCTAACAACGAACGTCTACCGGGCCGAGTTTACGATAGAAGAAGATGCCATTCCGGATCTGCTGCCGGAAATAGACAATATGCTGAGGCTTTTTGAAAAAAGTGCCTGCATATATCTGCAGGAGCGGGACAAACTGCTCGAACAGCTGATTCAGCATATTAAACCGGCCTACTATCGAATCAAGTTCAATCTGACGGAAACGGTGTTTCTGCAGCAGGATGTGAGCAAAGAATTTAAAGAAATTCACCATTTGGTAAAGCAGTCGATGGGTCCGCTTGAAGAGCTGATCGGCCGGCCGGTGCCCGATAACGAATCAACGTTTATTACGATGCTTATCAGCGGCTGGATGGTAAAGCAGGGAGAAAGCATCGAGAAAAAGGTCAAAGCGATTGTTGTCTGTCCGCAGGGGGTCTCTATATCCAGGCTGATGTTTCATGATTTAAAAGAACTTTTCCCGGAATTTGTATTTCTGGATTCCCTGTCTATCAGAGAGTTCCTTCATTACGGGCTGGATTACGATATTGTGTTTTCCACATCGTCTCTTGCTACCGACAAAAAGCTGTTTTTATCGAAAGCGTTTTTAAGCCAGGAAGAAAAGCAGCGGTTCCGCAAGCAGGTCATGATGGATATGCATGGGTTTGTACCAAATGAAATAGACATTGACCATATTATGGACATTATTAAAACCCATACATCGCTTCCAGATGAAGAAGCGCTGAAAAAAGATTTACACCGCTATATGTCAAAAGACAAAGACGAAGCTGTTAAAACGTATGCAAAAAACAGAAACCTGCCTTTAAATGAGTTGATTGTGCCTGAGCATATCACTTTGAAAAAATCAGTGGCTTCCTGGAACGACGCTGTACGTATTGCCGCAGGCCCATTAGTGAAAAGCGGTAAAATCGAGCAGCGTTATATTGAAGCGATGATCCGCCAGAGCGATAAAGATCCCTATATAATTATTGGACCTAATATTGCGATTCCTCATGCCGCTCCGGAAGAAGGAGTAATGGACGTAGGAATGAGCCTTCTGCGGATCGAAGATGGAGTGGATTTTACAGAAGGCTACAGAATTCATTTGATTGTCATCATTGCAGCAGTGGACAAGAAAAAACACATTCATGCCCTCATGCAGCTGATGCGATTTGCACACGCCGAAACAGACCGGAACCAGACGATAGCGGCACAAACGATTACCGACATCCGCCGGATGATTGATTTATATTCACACGACTAAAAACCATGCGTTCAAACCAACATAGTAATGGGGTAGGAAAAAGTGACGAAACTATTTTTTGATGAATCAGTCATCTTACTGGAAGTAAAAGGAGAGACTAAAGAAGCTGTTCTTGAAGAAATGGGACATAATCTAGTTCAAAAAGGGCTGGTAAAAGAAAGCTTTGTAAAAGCAGTGATTGCAAGAGAGAAAGAATTTGCAACAGGGCTTCCGACAGCCGGTGTAGCTGTGGCGATCCCGCATACTGACGTCGAACACGTTAATACAAAAACGATCAGTGTAGGGGTGCTTCAAAAACCGGTCGCATTCGGCATTATGGGAGAAGACGAAGAAACCGTAGAGGTGGAGCTTGTGTTTATGCTTGCCATGAACGAAACCCACTCCCAGCTTGCTCTCCTGCAGAAGCTGATGGAAATATTCCAAAACGAAGAAACACTGAAGTATTTAATGAAAGAAACAAATGCCACCCGCATTAAAGAAACAATAGAACAGCAAATCGATTTTACTACAATATAAGGAGATGGAATAAATGAAAAAGAAGCAGGTATTGGTAGCATGTGGAGCAGGAGTAGCAACATCAACAGTGGTAAACGGAGCAATTGAGGAAATGGCTAAAGAGCACAACATTAAAGTAGATCTGATCCAGATTAAAATTACGGAAGTCGGTTCTTATGTAGATACGGCTGATCTGTTAGTTACAACAGCAATGACAAAGAAAGAATATCCGTTTCCAGTTATTAACGCAAGAGCCTTTCTAACAGGAATCGGCAAAGAGGATACAAAGCAGCAGATCCTGGATGAACTGAAAAAATAATTAAATGAAGAGCGCGCTGTTCCAACTGCTGAGGAATAGAGTCGGGCGTGCTCTTTTTCACACATAGAGGAGGAGTCACGATGCAGGGGTTTGTTGATTTTTTACAAGGTTTTCTAGATTTAGGGGCTACCGTTATTCTACCCGTAGCTATATTTTTCCTGGGGTTATTTTTCGGTCAGAAAATAGGAAAAGCCTTCCGGTCCGCTCTTACATTAGGGGTCGCTTTTGTAGGTATTTTTCTTGTTATTGACCTGCTCGTATTAAACTTAGGACCGGCCGCACAGGGCATGGTGGAACGTCTGGGAGTAGAGCTTACTGTCATTGACGTCGGCTGGCCGGCATCTTCATCTATTGCATGGGCATCATCTATTGCCGCCTTTATCATTCCGTTAGGCCTTTTGGTCAACGTATTAATGCTCGTAACAAAAACAACAAAAACGATGAACGTGGATATTTGGAACTTTTGGCACTACACGTTTATGGCAGCGATGGTTTATGCCATCTCCGGAAGCATTATCCAAAGTTTAATTGCTGCAGTATTGTTCCAGATTGTTGCACTTAAAGTAGCAGACTGGACGGCACCAATGGTAAGCGATTTTTACGAAATGCCCGGTGTGTCGGTAGCAACAGGAAGCACGATTTCTTATGCCCCTGGTATTTTTCTTGTAAAAGGACTGCAGAAGATCCCCGGCATTAAAAATTTAAATGCGGATCCGGAATCTATTCAAAGAAGATTTGGAATTTTCGGTGAGTCGATCTTTATCGGCCTGGCACTCGGTTCTCTTATCGGAATCCTGGCCGGTTACGGTGTCGGCGATGTGATCGAAATCGGTATGGCAATGGCCGCCGTAATGGTATTAATGCCGCGAATGGTTAAGATCCTGATGGAAGGCCTTATGCCTGTTTCAGAGTCAGCCCGCGAATGGCTCAACAAGCGCTTTGGTGACAGAGATATTCTTATCGGTCTGGACGCAGCCGTTCTTCTCGGTCATCCATCCGTTATTGCGACAGCGTTAATTCTCGTACCAATCACCGTACTATTGGCTGTTATTTTACCAGGAAACGCGCTGCTTCCTTTTGGAGATTTAGCGACGATTCCATTCATTGTAGCCTTTATTGTCGGTGCGGCTAAAGGAAATATCGTTCACTCTGTTATTGTAGGAAGCATTATGATCGGCATCTCTTTATATGTCGCTACAGATGTTGCTACTACATTTACAATGATGGCAGAAAACGCAGATTTCAATATGCCGGAAGGCACTACGCAGATTTCAAGTATTGACCAGGGCGGTAACATTATTAACTGGATCATCTATCGCTTCTTCGGTTTATTTAATTAATTAAGCACAGAGAAAAGGAGTGGAAAATATCTATGAAATCATTAGTAAAAACAGAACTGGGATTCGGAAACCTCGAAATTCAGGATAGAGATGAACCACAGGCAGGCCCCGGCGAAGTAAAAATCAAAGTGCACTATGCCGGTGTATGCGGTTCGGATATTCATACGTATGAAGGTCATTATAAAGTAGCTGTGCCCGTGACGCTCGGGCATGAATTTTCCGGCGAAGTCGTGGAGGTGGGCGAAGGTGTGACGGAATTCTCAGCCGGCGACCGTGTGACATCGGAAACCACCTTTTATATCTGCGGAGAGTGTGAGTACTGCCAGTCCGGGGATTACAACCTCTGCAATCACCGGAAAGGACTCGGCACGCAGCAGGACGGCGGTTTCGCTGAATTTTTAGTAGCGCGCAAAGACAGTGTGCATCATATTCCAGATGGAGTAGATGATAAATCAGCCGCTATGACTGAACCGCTAGCCTGCACCCACCATGCGGTAGCAAAAACAGAGATAAACCAGGGAGATATCGTAGTAGTTATTGGACCCGGACCCATCGGTCTTTTCACAGCTCAGGTAGCGAAAAGCCGTGGCGCCACGGTACTTATTACCGGACTTACAAAAGATAAAGTAAGATTGGATAAAGCAAGTGAACTTGGCATAGACTATGCGGTAGACACCCAGAAACAGGATATTAAGCAGCTGGTTAACGAATTAACTAATGGATACGGCGCAGACGTTGTATTTGAATGCTCCGGTGCCGCGCCGGCCGCCAAGCAGGGACTTGATCTGCTTCGCAAAAAAGGCCAGTACGGCCAGGTTGGTATCTTCGCAAACCCAGAAGTGTCCTTTGATCTGGAGAAAATTATCCAAAAAGAAATACGGGTAGTTGGCAGCAGAAGCCAAAAGCCGGAAGACTGGGAGCCTTCTCTTGAACTGATGAACAATGGAAGCGTAGATGCCAAGTCGATGGTGACGCATGAATTTCCAATTACACAGTGGAAAGAAGCCTACGATGCTATTAAAAGCGGAGAAGCCATTAAAGTACTGCTTACTCCTATAAACGATTAATATGAAATAAGAAAGGAAGATAAATATGGCCGATACATTTCTTGAATATATGTTGGGATCCTTCAGAGGCATCAGCGAATTTTACTTTGAATACCAGATCATTTTTAATACCATCATCGTTTTATTTTTCCTTTATCAGCTCTTTTTCCATAAAAAACAAGATGAATCCACAAGCTGAGAAGGAGGAATAAAAAATGAAGGCATTAAATTTATATGGTGTCCAGGATATTCGCTGTGAAGAGACCAGTGAGCCTGTCATTACGGCTCCGGAAGATGTAATTATTAAAGTTAAGGCTGCTGGAATCTGCGGCTCTGATATCTCAAGATTCAATAAACTCGGGCCATATATAGATGGAATGACATTTGGACACGAATTCGCAGGCGAGGTCGTTGAAGTCGGCTCCAGTGTAAAGCGGGTAGTTAAAGGCGATAAAGTCGCCGGCTGCCCCGCTTTTTACTGCGGTGTGTGCATCAGCTGTCAAAAAGGAGAATTCTCCCAGTGCGAAAAGCTCACAGTTATTGGAGCCAGGCACCCCGGATCCTATGCGGAAAAAGTAAAACTGCCGGAGGAAAATGTCATTAGAATTTCTGAGAATGTTGATTTTGACACGGCCGCTCTATTGGAACCGGCGGCCGTTGTAGCGCACGGGTTTTATAAAACAAGCATAAAACCGGGCGATACGGTGGCTGTCATGGGGTGTGGAAGCATTGGGCTTTTGGCTGTACAGTGGGCGCGTATTTTCGGAGCCAAAACTATTTTTGCGATTGATATTGATGAGGCTAAACTGCAGGCTGCAAAAGAACTCGGCGCAGATGTCCTCGTTAATTCTCTTGAGGGGCCTCCTCATGAAAAGGTGCTGGAACACACGGATGGCATGGGGGTAAGTCTTGCTGTTGAGTCAGCAGGGTCTCCTATTACCTCGGCACAGATTTTCGCTCTTCCTAAAAAAGGCGGGGAAGTTGTCTTTTTGGGAATTCCTTATGCAGACATTACGATTGAACGCTTTTATTTTGAAAAGATTGTCCGAAATGAATTAAGTGTGTATGGTTCCTGGAATGGTGTATCGTCTCCTTTCCCAGGACAGGAGTGGGATACAGCGATGTATTACATGGGAACCGGACAGATAACAAGTGGGGCGATGGTCCACCACCGCTATTCCCTGGACGAAGGCCCGCGTGTGTTTGATGATTTGATTCAACGAAAGGGCAATCATATTAAAGTGTTGTTTTATCCGGAAACGTGACGAAAAGCACTTCTCTATTACAGAGGAGTGCTTTTTTATTCGTTATAAGAACCTTATTCTTATAACGTAAAACATCCAAACAGAAGAAAATCATATTTATATCTAGCCAGATAAATGGAGAAGATATATACTAATATTATATTTGTACCTACAAATTAAATAGATACTTATAAATAAACTATATTACTAATGGAGGAAATGTATGAAATTCCCGCATGATTTTTTGTTTGGAGCAGCTTCAGCTTCTTATCAAGTGGAAGGAGCATGGGACGAAGATGGAAAAGGTCTTTCCAACTGGGATGTTTTTTCAAAAATTCCCGGGAAAACATTTAAAGGGACTAATGGGAATACAGCCGTTGACCATTATCACCGGTATAAAGAAGATATTCAGCTAATGGCTGATATGGGATTGGAGTCTTACCGTTTTTCTATATCCTGGCCGCGGATTTTTCCGAATGGAGACGGGGAAATAAACAAAAAGGGGCTGGAATTTTATAATAAGGTGATCGACGAATGCCTTTCTCACGGTATAGTACCTTTTGTTACCCTTTATCATTGGGATCTTCCCCAGGCACTTGAGGAAGTGGGAGGATGGACAAACAAAAGAACCGCAGAAGCTTTTGTTGATTATGCCAAAACCTGTTTTCAATCATTTGGCGACCGGGTTAAGCATTGGATTACGTTTAACGAAATGCAGATGTTCTGTGGATTGGGGTATTTAAAAGGAGCCCACCCGCCCGGCATTCAAAATGACAAGAAAAAATATTTCCAGGCAGCTCATTACGTTTATTATGCCCATGCTAAAGCAGTGGAGGTATATAAGGAGTTAAAACAGTACGGGGAAATAGGTATTACACATGTTTTTCTTCCTGCCTACAGCGTAGACGATAAAGAAGTAAATATACAGGCAGCCAGGCATGCCAACGAATATGAAACGTATTTTTTCTATGATCCGGTACTTAAAGGAGAATACCCGCCATATGTGAAAGCCCAATTGGACGAAAACAACTGGACTCCTGAATGGACAGAAGAGGAATTATCGTGTATTCAACGAAACGCTGCCAAAAATGACTTTATTGGCCTTAATTACTATCAGCCAATTCGTGTGAAAAAAAACGAAGAGGTAAAAACAATCCAAAACCATACTAGAGAGACATCTACATTGGTGCCTGGACATCCTTCGTTTGACGGGTATTATCAAACGGTTAAGATGGAAGATAAGACGTATACAAAATGGGGATGGGAAATATCTCCTGAAGGATTTTTAACGGGTCTTCACATGCTCAAAGAGCGTTATGGTAACATTAAAATGTACGTGACCGAAAATGGGCTTGGGGATAAAGATCCTATCATTGAAGGAGAAGTAGCCGACGTTTCAAGAATTAAGTTTATTGAAGCCCACTTAAAAGTGATTAAACAAGCTATTCAAGAAGGCATTTATCTAAAAGGCTATTACGCCTGGTCGGCTACAGATCTTTTAAGCTGGCTTAATGGTTTTGAAAAACAGTACGGGTTCATTTATATAGATCATGAGAACGATTTAAACCGCCAAAAGAAACTGTCCTATTATTGGTACCAGCATGTTATTAAAACCAGAGGAGAAGAATTATAAGTCACACAACAAAGCGCCTTAACGTAGAGCTGAGGCGTTTTGTTGTATAATTAAACTGAAAAAGGAGACCTTATGGCTGCAAAATATAGAGAGATAGCAGATAAATTAGAAGCAGACATTATAAAAGGGACTTATGACCAGGCGAAAAAACTTCCTACAGAGGAAGAATTACTGCAGGCATATAAGGTGAGTAGAAATACGATACGAAAAGCCATCGAATTGTTGACCGGCCGGGGCTATGTGTATCAAGTACAGGGAAGCGGCCTTTTTTTAAGAGATCAATCATCAGCTGATTATATCCAGTTAGGCAGTCTTAGAGGGTTAACCGAGAATTTAGCGGATAAAACGGTTCGGGCAGAAGTACTGGAACTGAAGGTGATAAAAGCAGAAAAACAGGTGATGGAAAGGATGCACCTGCAGACAGAAGAATATATTTATTACGTAAAAAGACTTCGTTTGGTCGATGACGAGCCGTTTTCAATTGAAATAAGCTATTTCAGAAAAAATATAGTACCGTATTTGAATGAGGAAATTGCGGCACAATCGATTTACCGCTATTTGATTGATGACCTTCGGTTGAATATCGGCTTTGCTGACAAAGTGATCAATTGTGACAAAATAGATCATTACGAAGCGGATTTATTACAACTCACTACAGCAGATCCTGCTCTTATTATTGAAAACACGGTGTGCTTAACCAATGGAACTATTTTTGAAGTTTCTACATCGATATTTCATTATCAAAAAACAAAAATTTTAAATCGAATTGGCTTCACCTGACAATTTAAGCGTGTAATTAAATGGATTAAAGCAGTAAACAAAAAACAATTAAAAACAGGTTTCTATAATGGCTTTTCGATTTTTGACAAAAACCACAGATTACACTAAAATAGTAATAAATCGTAACTGTTCCTAAAATATGCATTTTACATACTTGTTTATTACATTAAAGGCGATAATGGATGAAAAGAAAGGACTTGCAAATGGGAAACAATACAGTTAAACATTTCATGATGAATATCCCCCGTCAGAACACAGGTGAACGCAGCCCCGGGCATACCGTTGAGATTGAACAGGAATGGCTTGATGTGATGCAGGAATTAATTGAAGATGGGATGACAAAAGAAATGTTTCAGCGTTTC
Source organism: Sinobaca sp. TMA16-18 (assembly GCF_059510535.1). Taxonomy (NCBI): domain Bacteria; kingdom Bacillati; phylum Bacillota; class Bacilli; order Caryophanales; family Sporolactobacillaceae; genus Sinobaca; species Sinobaca sp. TMA16-18. Next base: position 27,166 of record NZ_JCAKFM010000012.1, read on the forward strand.
ATTCTGGATTTTAAAAAAAATAAGTAATGTCGAAGTCTCTTCTGTCCTGCAGAAGGGGCTTTTTTGCTTTCATAGAACCAGGAAGTGTGCTTGACTTTACTACCCGGGCTGTTAAAGCATATACCAGACAGGTGAAAAAAATACAGCTCTGACACAGTCTCAACATAAAGGAATGTCACACTCCGTGTGAGACTGATTAATAAAGGGGATATACACATGAGTAAAAAATGGATACTTACGGCATTTGCAGCCGTTTCATTATCATTAATTACAGCCTGCGGCGGAGAGTCTGAAGAAGAAGCCGGCTCAGAAAATGAAGAGGCTGCCCAGGAAGAACAGGCAGCGGAAAACGGCGAAGAGGCAGAGCAGACTGAGCAGCCGGAACAACCGGAACAACCGGAACCTAATTTAGATGATGTACCAGACGTTGTAGCTGAGGTAAACGGAGAAGAAGTGACAAAAGACGAATTTGAAGTGGCTTATACTTCAGCACTATCTATGTATTCCATGCAGGGCATGAACCTCGAAGAGCAGGATGAAAACGGGGAAATGGAAGCCGAAATGAAACAAGCGGCGGCCGATCAGCTCGTTGGACAGGAACTGCTCATTCAGGAAGCAGATGAGCGGGAATACAGCACAGACGAACAGGAAGTTGATGATTTAATTGCCGAGCAGAAAGAGCAGTTTGAATCAGAAGACCAGTACCAGCAGGCTTTAGAGGAACAAGGGTATACGGAAGATGAATTCCGTGCCGAGGTCGAACAGTCCATTAAAGTGGAACAGTTAATTGAAGAGGAATCACAGGATCTGGAAGTGACGGATGAAGAGATAGATGAAGCTGTCGCACAGGCTGAAGAACAACAGGCTGCTATGGCGGAACAGGGCGGCGAGGAAGCACCTGAAATGCCGGAACCTGACCGTGAACAGGTAGAAGAGCAGTTAGTGACACAAAAACAGGGAGAACGTGCCCAGGAGCTCATAGACGAGCTTCGTGAAGACGGAGATGTAACCGTCCATATTTAATCTTATACAGAAAAAAGGAAAGAGCAGATTGCTGCTCTTTCCTTTTTTGCATTATGCCTGTTTTTTTCTACGGATAAATAGTGCAACAGCCCCGCCGGCTAAAGCCGTCATACTCGCAAGGAAAGCGGTCATCCAGCCATCGTTACCGGTGCCGCCCATTCCTGTCTGCGGCATTTCCTCCGGCATCATCGCTGCGTCCTGCGCCTCTTCGTTAAGCTGGCCGCGAAGTTCACCGTCCGGGTAGTCTTCTGTGTGCAGATTAGCATAAATTTCTCCAGCTACAAGCCCCATGGACACTTCCTCCCATGTCATATCGCCAACTAGGTCATCTTCAGTCAGCGTACCGGCTGCTACCTCGCCGTTATAATCCATTGGTTCGTCATTTTCAAATAATAACAGTTCAACAGGTCCATCCTCTCCTTGAGCACCGCTGTGGAGGTGCCCGGCTGCCGCGTCATCCAGATGTTCGGCATGTATTGAATACATTAGTGAATCCCCATCTTCGCTTACTTCAAAATGGGCCTGACCCATTGCATCGCTTTCTACATTCATTGTTTCTTCATCAGGTGTTAATTCGACCATGAATTCCCGGCCCTCGTGATCAGCGGCAGCAGTTCCTGCAAAAGCAGTAAAAGCAAATACGGATGTTAATGGAAGTACAATTCTTTTCTTCATTTGTTCGTTCCCCTTTCGATTTTAAAAGAATAAAATGATCGATTCATATAGGGAACGAATCTAGTGAACAATTGGATCACTATTAAACAGAATTTTTTAAATCAGCAAAATATATCAAGAACTGGATATAAAAAAAGAAACCATCCGCAATGGACGGTTCCTGGTAAATTATACGTCGGGAGAACCTAGTTTCTCATGCATGTAAGACTGAATGTCTGTAAAGCTGTCTATATGAAAAGAACGCTTCGGCATGTCTGCATTCATATTCGCAATCGATGATATATCAGCGACATTTATTTCTGCCGGTTCTTTCAGCACTTCCACCTTTACACTGCTTTCTCCGGTGTACTCTTTTACATGGTCAAATGCATTGCTGATATTATCAAAATGATCTTTGGCCGGCTCAAACTCGTAAAAGTACCAGCTGTGTTCCTCATTAGTGTTCGTATTCGTGATCTCAAGTCTATATTTCGCCATGTTCATACCCCTTTTCAATAGATTAGTAAAAAAACAGTATAACAAAGAGAACGCTTCCTTTTCATCTCTCAGCTTTCTTTATTTTTAAGGAAATTCCGGGGTTTCAAATAAATAGAATTCAAATGAGAATAAAAAATCGGATTATAGTGACTGCGAAAATGATACTAAGCAGTATTGCCAGCAGAATAGTATTTCTCTTCTGAGCGGAAGTTCCCGCTTTCGCCAGCTGCGCACGGTCCTGTTTAATAAAACGTTTTGCTGTAAGGAAAGATCCGATATGAAAACCGGCGGCTAACCCAATGAGGTGTGGAAGAGGGGGGATCGATACGAGCCATAAAGAGGTCAGCATAATCGCAGAAAGACTCATAAACAGCGGCATCCAGACATAATACTTTCGTTTTTCTTCAGCAGTGAACGTAGAAGAAGAGGACTGGGTCATAGTAAACTCCTAACATAAAAGATAAATTGCAGTCATGTAAGCGTATAATAATACCGGTTTTTTTTAAAGGCCTGTTTATCAGCAAATAATGCTTTCGTTTCAACTGCCTTCCAAGTTGGGAATATGGAAAGGGTAACAACAAAGAGGAGGCAGACTATGACAGAATCTACAAATCGTGCGTTTCGGCTGCAGCAGTCCGGAAGCATTAATCAACTAAAAATGACGGAAGAAAGCCTTCCTGAAATAAGCCGCAACGAAGTACTCGTTCGTGTAAAAGCGACATCGCTGAACTATCGTGATTTAGCATTAGTTGAAGGGAACTATCCCGGTACGTTGAACGAGAATACGGTTCAGCTGTCCGACGGCGCCGGTGAAATTATAGAAGCCGGACCGGATGTGCGCCGTTTTAAAGCGGGTGACCGTGTAGCAGGTAACTTTACAAGAGAGTGGTTCAGCGGGAAACGAATGCCCGGCTATATAGAACCATACGGGTCCCATAGTGACGGCTGGCTGATGGACTACAAAGCGATTCATCCGGAAGAGCTTGTTAAACTGCCGGATCACCTGACTTATGAGCAGGGGGCGGCACTTCCATGTGCAGCCGTAACGGCATGGAATGCCTTGAACGGCCCTTCTCCGCTTGATCCTGGAGACACAGTGCTGACACTCGGAACCGGCGGCGTGTCCGTTTTTACGGTTCAACTGGCCAAAGCCCTGGGAATACAGGTCGTGTCCACGACCTCCAGCAGTTGGAAAGAAGAAAAACTGCAGGAAATGGGGTCTGATCATATTATTAACTATACCGATACGCCTGAATGGGGAAAGAAAGTAAAAGAAATGATACCAGGCGGCGTAAACCGTGTCGTCGAAGTCGTGGGGTCAGCTACGTTTCCGCAGTCTATTCAATCTGTGGCCCCGGGAGATGAAATAGCACTCATCGGTGTATTGAGTAAAACAGGCGATAATATTGATTATTACGATTTATTTGGAAAAGCATCGACAAGAACGATTATGGTCGGCAGCCGTGATATGTTTGAAGCCATGAATAAAGTCATCACTGCCCACAAGCTAAAGCCGGTTATTGATACCGTCTATCCATTCGAACAGGCACAGGAAGCGTACCATCACCTAAAAAGCCAGAATTTCTTTGGGAAGATAGTTATTTCCCACGAAAAATAAAACGATCGATGGAGGAATAATATGGAATACATTACATTAGGAAAATCTGGGCTGCGCGTTCCGAAATATATATTGGGAACCGTGCCTTTCAGCGGCACGAATGGGTTTGAAGCCACCGGAAATATTAAAGAAGAAGAAGCAAGGCGAATGGTGGATATCTCGCTGGAAGCCGGCATTAATGCCTTTGATACAGCAAATCTGTATTCGAAAGGAGATGCGGAGCGGGTGCTCGGCGCGGCGATTAAAGGACGCCGGAAAGATGTTGTCCTTACTTCTAAAACGGGTTTTCATTTTGAAGATAACCCGAACGCACGCGGCGCATCGAGAATAAATCTGGAAGCATCTATTGACCAATCCCTGCAGCGTCTGGGAACGGATTACCTGGACCTTTATTTCGTACATCTCTGGGACGGACAAACGCCGATAGAAGAAACGGTTCAGGCAATGACGGACCTGGTGAAATCCGGGAAAATCAGGTACTGGGGTGTTTCCAATTACAGCGGCTGGGCGTTGGCGAAAACGGTCACCTATGCGGAACAGGCAGGGCTTATTCCGCCGGTCTGCCAGCAGATATACTACAGTCCGGAAGCCAGGGAAGCCGAATATGAACTGCTTCCGGCCGGCAGTGAACTCGGCGTAGGTTCGATGATCTGGAGTCCGCTCGGGGAAGGCCTGCTTAATGGTAAGATCAGCCGTCACCAAGAAGCTCCCAAAAACACAAGACAGGGAGAAGGCTGGCCGGAGCCGTGGGTTATGGATCAGGAACGGTTGTATAACGTGATTGATACCCTGCAGGAAGCAGCTGACCATCATAATGCGAGCGTGCCGCAGATTGCTCTTTCCTGGGTAAGGGATCGGCCCAATGTCGGTCCGATCGTTATTGCTGCTAGAAACGAAAAGCAGCTGCGCGAAAATATCGCTTCTTTCGACATTGTGCTGTCCAAAGAAGAAGCAGAAAAAATTGAAGCAGCCGCGCGGCCGGCCCCGATATATCCATTGTGGCACCGCGCGATGAGTGCTTTTGAACAGGCGTCGCCTTCCGAAAAAACGTATCTGGAAGGATATAAAAAAACCCTGGGCATTGAATAGCAGCAAAAGAAAAAGACAAAAACCATATATTTTAATAAAAAAGCTTGTACAGGGCTCGTTTTCCATAGGGCGAGACGCCGTCTATATCTTTACCTATGGCTGTTTATTTCTTTATTCCATGTGTTCTCTTGAAAAGGAAACGGTGGAATGCATAGATAAACTAGACAAAACGATTTCCAGACAATCCAGACAAAGCCTTGAAGGACATCTTCAGGGCTTTTTTGCTGTGCCCATAAAAATAGGCTTCCGGTGTGAGACACATCACATTGAAAAAGCACTATTCTTATTATAATAGGAGTAACAAATATGGGTAAAGCTGGTGAGAAAGGTGGAACGATATAAACGAATTCTGGTTGCAACAGACGGTTCAAGCCAGGCGGAGACGGCTCTAAAACGTGCAATTTATTTAGCAGCTCAGTACGACAGCCGGCTGCACATCTGCCACGTAGTGGAAAGCAAAGAATACAGCAGGGTACCTGTCTACCGCGAAGAAATGAAACAGGCTGCTGTGGAAACTGGATTGGACATTTTAAGGGAAAGCGAAAAACAGGCAGAAGCCGCCGGTCTGAAAAATATAATAACGATCATGAAACAGGGGGTCTCCCCACATAAAAAGATAGCAAAAGAAATACTGCCGCTGTACAGCGTGGATCTCGCAGTAACAGGCGCCTCCGGCCTGGGTCCTTTGGAAAGTTATGTACTTGGAAGCGTTTCAGCCGGTCTCGTGCACCATGCCGACTGCGATGTACTGGTCGTCAAAAATAAAGAGACAGCTAAAAAATATCAGCGCATTCTTATCGCCATAGATGAATCATCGATGGCTGTTAATGCATTCACAGCAGGTCTGGACCTCGCGGAGAAACATGGAGCGGATATAACAGCAGTGCATGTGCTTCATACCCCTTTAGTGCATTCTCTCGAGCAGCTTCAAGAAAATATTCAGGATGTGTACATGAGAAACGGGGAACTGCTGCTGGAAAAGTATAAGCAGCTGGCGGCTGCTAAAGGAGTAGAAGATATGACGATTACGCTGGAATATGGTTCCCCGAAGCATATTATTCCGAAAGAATTGGCTCCGCGCTTTCAAGCGGACCTGATAATTGCCGGTGCTCTTGGAGCCGGGGAAGAAAGAGGAATCCGCCTCGGAAGTGTTTCAGAAGGCATCGTCCGCAGAGCCGGCTGCGATATCCTGGTCGTCCGTCCAAGGTTTATCATGCCCCTTGAAAACCAGTGACATTATAATGTCATACAATATTTACAAACGTTTATCTTTCTTTTTCCTATAGATGTGGTATATTTAATCTACTTTATGAAAAGGCAGGGATTGGCTGACATGTAAAATATCCTCGAATAACAGTACGTTCGAAGATTATGTGTTTTCTCTTTTTCCATAAAAAGAGGCTGGCTCCTGCATCGGAGATAAACTGATTCATCCCGCCGGGGACGGAACCGGTGGAAAAAATACGGAGGTGAATCCCTTTTTTAAAGGGACTATTTGGACATTATACTGATTATGAATTTGTTGTTAGTGGTTATATTGATAGGTTTGACCGCCTTTTTTGTAGGCTCGGAATTTGCAGTGGTTAAAGTACGGATGTCGCGGCTGGATCAGCTCGTTGCCGAAGGAAATAAGAAAGCAGACAAGGCTAAAAAAGTAGCGGAAAAGCTCGACTATTATTTGTCAGCCTGTCAGCTTGGCATTACCGTAACGGCCCTTGGACTCGGTTGGCTTGGGAAGCCGACTGTAGAACGTCTGCTGTACCCTTTATTTGACAGCCTGGGAACTGCACAGGCATTGGCTACGATCATTTCTTTTATCATCGCCTTTTCTGTTGTGACCTTCCTGCACGTGGTAATTGGAGAGCTGGCACCGAAAACGCTGGCGATTCAATACGCTGAGAAGATGACACTCCTGCTCGCTCCGCCGCTGTATTGGTTTGGTAAGCTGATGTTCCCATTTATCTGGACGTTAAACGGTTCAGCACGCTTGTTTCTGCGCATGTTTGGAGTGGAACCGGCAGGCCATGATCAGGCCCACTCGGAAGAAGAGCTTAAAATTATTATGACCCAGAGCTTTCAGAGCGGGGAAATTAACAAAACGGAACTGCAGTATATGGAAAATATATTTGCATTTGATGAACGTTCCGCCCGGGATATTATGATTCCCCGAACCGACATGAACACGCTTCGGGTTGATATGAATCAGGAAGAAATGCTGGAAATTTTTCATGAACACGAGCACACCCGTTATCCGGTAACCAAAGATGGTGACAAAGATAATGTGATCGGCTTTGTAAACGTCAAGAAAATCCTAATTGATTATGTAGCAGGACGGCGTATTATTTTGAAAGATTACATGCAGAGCCTCCCGGTCATGCCGGAGCACGCTGCTATACAGGACGTACTTGTGCATATGAAAAAAGAACGGGTACACATGGCCCTGCTTCTTGATGAATACGGAGGAAGTGCCGGCCTTGTAACCATGGAAGATATATTAGAAGAAATTGTCGGTGAAATCCGCGACGAATTTGATACAGAAGAAGTTTCCGATATCCAAAAAGTCGAAGAAGGACTGTACCATATTAATGGGCGGACCCTGCTGGATGATATTGAAAAGCAGCTGGGTATAACTTTTTCGAATGAAGAAGATATTGACACTATCGGCGGCTGGCTTCAAATGAACAATATACCGCTCGAACCGAATAAAGTCGTGGAGCGGGACGGAAGACGATGGAAAATACTGGACACAGACCATCATCAAATTAAGCAGGTCTCCCTGCAGTTTGGCAGTACGCAGCAAGTTATATAATAAAGAAGTTCCCGTTATGCATCCGCATGACGGGGCTTTTTTGTGTTGAAAATAATGGATAAGCTAATTTATTGTTAGAATATTAGTAATATTATGGTATATTTATTATACAACTACCATTTAAATAAAGGGGGATGTCATGCGCTTAGTGACTGTTGGGTGTATTGGTGCTGTTATTTTGGTTTCGGGCTGTGCGAATGAGGAAGTACAGGAGGAGGATCAGGAGACGAGTATTGCTCAGGAGGAGCAGGTGCAGGCAGAAACAAATGAAACCTCTATTATTACGATCGGAGCTGCCGGAGATGTGCTGCTGCATGGCAGGGTGTATGAAAGAATGGAAGAAAACGGCGAATATGATTTTACGCCGGCTTTGGAGAACGTTACTCCGCTGCTGGAAGAACCAGACTTTACGATCATCAATCAGGAATCCATTCCCGGGGGAGAAGAAATGGGGTTATCAACGTATCCGTCTTTTAACAGTCCATACGCTATTGTAGATGCACTGCAGGAAGCAGGAGTGGATATGGTTTCAGGTGCTAACAATCATACAATGGACCGGGGGATGGAAGCGATCCATAACGCAACCAGCTATTATGAAGAAGCCGGAATGGATTATGTGGGCGTATATAAAGATGAGGAAGACGCCGCGGCACCGAGAATTGTGTCGGTGGATGGTATTGATATAGGCATGCTTTCCTATACTTATGGGTTGAACGGTTATACCGTGCCAGATGGCCATGAGTATGCCGTGCAGGTGATTGACCAGGAAGTGATACAAGAAGATGTCAGCGAAATAAAAGACGAGGTGGATGTTCTAATGGTGAATATGCACTGGGGAGCCGAATACGAAAGACTGCCTAATGACGAGCAGAAAGAATTAGCTGCCTTTCTTGCAGATGAAGGAGTAGATGTAGTCATCGGCCATCACCCGCATGTGCTGCAGCCGATGGAATGGGTCGAAGGAGAAGATGGGCAGGAGATGCTCGTCTATTATTCTCTCGGCAATTTCTATTCCGGGCAGAACTTTGAATATACAGATACCGGCGGTGTCGCGACCTTCCAAGTAGAAAAAGCGGAAGACGAGGTAGTCATATCAGAGCCGAATATGGAGTTTACCCAGGTCATAGAGGGGCCCGAAGATAAATTTATTGTCGTGCCGATGGCGGAAACAGAACATCCGCCCGTTGGAGGCGAAACGGAGCAGGAGCTGCGGGACCACGTCTACCAGTGGATAGATGAATAAATAGTGTGGGTGATTTTTTATTTGTTATGGATTAAAGAAACCCTACGGTTGTAAAAATAGGTAAAACTATAATGAATAGGCAGAGTAACGGACATACCAATAAGGGTGTGTACTATGTTTTCCTGAAAAAGAGCCAATACTATAAATAGGAAAGCTGTTAGCTGGATAACAGCTTTTTTATTTTATCGGGATTATTTATTAAGAATGGCACCTTTGCAGGACTGCCGATATTTTTCAATAAAAAATGCTGTAAAGCAAAAAGCCAACAATGATAACCACAAGTAAAAAAGCGGTACTTTTCCACCCCGGGCTGTTCGCCACCCTGCCGAATCCGCCGACCTGCGTGTGATCGGATGCATCCTTGAAATTCCCACCCGCATTTCCCGTTCTTTCTTTATGCTTCAATTCTTCCCGCTGGTGCTCTGGTTTTTTTGCAGAGATTATTCTCACCCTTTTAGTCAGTATAGTCTAATAGATAAACAAGATCTTTGGTTAGAAGGATAACGTAAAGTAGAGGGAAATGTAAATGGATTACCAAACAGATAATGGATGAATTATGATAGTTTTGGATTTATACTGTAAAATATGGTAATTTATAAGGGGAACAAGCAGGAAAGGGTGTCTGTTATGATGGGGATCAGCGTCAGCAAAAAAGACAGCGATTTAGTGATTAAGTGGCAGTTGTCCAAAACGACTATTCCGATTCATGAAATCACATCCATCACACAAGATGATACGTATGGCGGTGAAAACAAAGAAGCGGTGCGCATCGGTACGCCGTATGGAACAACAGACCGATTGGTTATTCACACAGAAAAGCGGACCTATCTCCTCTTTACGACAAATATTCATTCTATTTCAAAAAAAGTAGAGGATTATAGTGGCATGAGGATGCATACAACATAAATTACATAGTGATTGTAAATCATTCAGGCCGGGAGCATGCGTATCCGATTTTAACTATTTAAAGGAGCGGACAGGATGAACAGCTATTCGATAGATGAATTCATAAATAAAACACAGCCTAAATCGAGGCCGACAGAGGTATTTGGCATGCAGTCGGAGCGGGTATTGGAAGTAAATCTGGCAGGTGATGTCTGGGCGAAAATTGGTGCGATGGCCGGTTATACCGGTAATATAGTATTTGAGCGGGAACGGGCATTTGAGCACGGCATGGAGCGGGCACTCAAAAAAACATTCACTGCAGAAGGCCAGGATCTGATGAAAGCCTCAGGGCGCGGGCGTCTATTCTTGGCAGATCAGGGGAAACGTATTACGATTCTGGATTTAAACAACCAGCGTCTAACTGTAAATGGAAATGATCTGCTCGCATTTGAACCGTCTGTGGAATGGAACATTGAAATGATGAAAAAAGCCGCCGGGATGATGTCAAGCGGGCTGTTTAATATTACGCTGCACGGCCAGGGGAAAATTGCGATTACTACGTATTTTGAGCCAATGACGCTCCCGGTCTATGAAGGTGAACCGGTATATACTGATCCATCTGCTACGGTCGCATGGTCCGGCAATGTAAAACCGGAATTCCATACTGATATGAACTACCGCACTTTTCTCGGAAGAGGCAGCGGGGAATCCATTCAAATGAAATTTGCAGGAGATGGATTTGTGATTATCCAGCCGGGAGGAACTAAGTGATACGGAATATTTTGGTCTATTTACTTGTTTTTATCGTAGTGTATATTATTGTTAGTTACTTTTTTTAATGAGTTAAAAATCATGTTTTAGGGTTACCTCTGTCAGATTTTCCTTCTATGATAATGATGCCGCACTGCCGGCGCTCCATTCATTATGATGTAGAAGGTTTTTTTATTATCTATTTGTATAAAAGATCCATTTTATACTTGAATTACCAAACTAAGAATGTATAATCTAAATACTNATGATAATGATGCCGCACTGCCGGCGCTCCATTCATTATGATGTAGAAGGTTTTTTTATTATCTATTTGTATAAAAGATCCATTTTATACTTGAATTACCAAACTAAGAATGTATAATCTAAATACTATCTATAATAGATTCTATTTTTATATACGGAGGCAGCGCATGAAAAATGTTATTGCTTATTTAAAAGGGGCATATAAGTCATTTGATAAGCAAAATGTTTTGAGTGATATCAATCTTAATCTGGAAGAAGGTTCTATATTAGGACTTATTGGACCAAGCGGATCGGGAAAAACGACGTTAATAAGATGTTGGATTGGCATAGAGCGTTTGGATAAGGGAGAAGCATCTTTATTTAATAGGCGAGTCCCCAACCGTCAAGTATTAAATAGGATTGGCTATATGGGTCAGAATACTGCCCTATATGAAGGATTAAGCGCGCGCGAAAACCTCATATTTTTTGGCAATCTAATGGGGCTGTCAGGTGAGAAATTAGAAGCCTCCATTTCTGAGAAGATGAAACTTGTTCAGTTGGAAGAGAAAATCAATACAATCGTCTCTACTTTTTCAAGCGGAATGAAACGACGGTTATCCCTGGCGGTGACCCTTCTATCTGATCCGGATATTATCATTTTAGATGAGCCTACAGTAGGAATTGATCCTGTATTAAAAGTTGATGTGTGGACGCAGTTAAAAGTCCTATCAAACCAAGGCAAATCGATTATTATGACTACGCATATTATGGATGAAGCCGAAAAGTGTGATTATGTAGGATTGATTATCGAGGGCCGGCTGTTTGCAATAGGCACGCCAGAAGAGTTAAAAACAAAGTTTAATGCAGATTCTATCGAAGACGTATTCATAAAAGCGGAGGTGAGTAAGAAATAATAAGATACAGAGCTATAAGTATAAGAGTGGTTAAAGAGTTGTTAAGAGACAAGCGTACACTCGCACTTATGTTTTTGGCTCCGCTTATTGTATCTACCTTAATGTATTTGATCTTTGATACGAGCAATGAAACTAATCTTGTTGTAGGATTTGAAGACGATGTTCCGCAGAGTATTATCAATGCCCTGCCTTCTGACGAGGTTCATATTCACACGTACGACGATAGTGTGACCAAAAAAGATGTCATTGAAGAGAATCAATTAGACGTTTTTATTGGAATGAATGAGTCCACATTGGTAGTGACATATCCAAATGAAGATCCGGGTAAGACGGCCGCTGCCAAGCAGGTATTAAACAGTGCAATTCAAGAAATGAAGGTAAAAGAATTATCGGAAACGGGTCAGCAGGTACCGCCTAATACCGAACGGACTGTTCCAGAGAACGAGTTGAATATTGATAATAATTATTTATATGGAAATGTAAACAGCACATTTTTTGATAAAATTTTCCCCATACTAATTGGATTTTTTGTTTTCTTCTTTGTTTTTCTTATTTCAGGCATCGCTTTGTTAAGAGAACGAACCAAAGGAACTCTGGAACGATTGTTAGCGACGTCTGTTAGACGGAATGAAATAGTATTTGGTTATTTAACGGGCTACGGAGTATTCGCTGTTCTACAAACTCTAATTATAGTTTTTTATTCTATCTATTTACTCCAAATAGAAATAGCAGGAAATATTTTGTGGGTGCTGTTAATCAATATCCTGCTTGCACTGGCAGCTTAACGATAGGGATATTCATATCAACGTTTGCTAATTCAGAATTTCAAATGGTACAGTTTATTCCACTGGTGGTGATACCACAGATTTTTTTCTCAGGAATTATTCCTTTGGATAATCTTGCAGACTGGATCAGTGTCATTGGCTATTTGCTCCCACTGAGATACGCAGGAGATGCTCTTACAAATATCATCATTAAGGGGCAGGGTTTTGAATATATATGGTTTGATGCAAGTATCTTATTTCTGTTTATTGTTGGTTTTACTACGTTGAATATTATTGGATTAAAAAGGTATCGAAAAGTATAAATGAACAGCCCGAAGAAGGAACTGTCCTAAAGACAACTCCTTCTTTTTATTTCAATAATAGTTTATAATTGGGAAAGTAAACAGGGTGATCACGATGAGTGAATTCTGCTGTCCCTAAGACGGTGGACGACAAAAAAAGCAGCACATATGAATATGCGCTGCCGCAGAAGAAGCAAAATTTAGATATCTTCCCATACGATAGAAGTGGAGGTTATTTTTTCCACATCTACTTTAACGTCATTTCCATTATTTAGTGATAAATTCCGGTAGGACAATAAAGCCGGAGGAAGGTTGTGTTTTTTTAGATACACAGCTGGGTCAAATATGAGCTCAATGCTTAAAGGAACGTGGTGATCATACACAAACCTCCCTTGTCTTTTTTTTATTTTTTTATCATCTGCGCCAGTAATATCTTCTATTATTTTACCGTTTGTTCTCGTACTTATCACGGTATCGATGGCTACTTTTACTTCATTGTCTTTTTCTTCGATATCTTTAATAGAGAACTGGTCGGTTAATGTGTCATATAGGAATGCAGTTACTTTGGATTCCTCATGTGTATTAATAAGAAAGCTTGTCTGCACGCCTTCTAATGAATTATCCGGAAAAATTTCTTTTAAATACCGTTCCAGTAAATTAGCTAACTTTACTTCTCCTTCATAGTTACTGATGAATTTTGATAATGAGGTCTGTGTCATAGAAAAACTCCCTTTTTATAATAATGGTGTATTTTTCAAAAACTGCTTTACAGGTTTTCTTTATCGTGAACTTATATCATTATTACTAGTACTATTAACATATTCGTGGTTTGGTAAACATCGGTTAGGCGGAGAGTAAGAAATGAAAGAAAACAAGACATAGGCGGGGAGGCCGTTATGATAGAACACTATACAAAAAAAGGAAAAGCAAATGTATGGAAAGGAAGAGAAGCAGTGGGCGGGACGTTATACGCAACTCCGGATCAACTTGTTCATGTTCCCCACAAAATAAATATACAAAAGGAAGTACATAAGGTAGACCTGTTACAGATAGATTATGTTACGCTGTCGAATTCTTTATTTTTTGTGCCTAATGGGCTGTCCATTCATCTTAAAGACGGCAGTAAAGTGAAGTACGTGCTTGACGGACGGACGAGCTGGAAAGAAGAAATAGAGTACCGCATGCGGTAAATAAACCCGCAAAAAACCCTCCCATCTCAAGATGATATTTATTCTTGGATTGAAGGGTTTTTATATGGCATGACGACTGATTATTTATTAAGAATGGAAATGAAACCGGGTGGAACTTATTCGATGAAGGAGAGCTTTGTATGGAAAATGTCATTATAGTTCTTTTGTTTGCAGTTATTATTTACTTGTTAACCCGTATGAATACGTTAGAAAGGCGTATAAAACAGATGCAGAGTATATTAAATAGAGTTGGCGAGAAAGTAGGAATTTCTGAAGATCCATTGGATGATGAACTGCGCCGTTTGATAAAAGAAGGAAATGACATTAAAGCGATAAAAACAGCCAGAGAAAAATTGGGACTATCTTTAATCGAAGGAAAACAATATATTGATAATCTTAAATAATAAAACCCTGTTCAATCCAGCAATGCATACATGAAAGAAAATGATTTCCAAAATAAGAAAACAAAAATACATTGACTTAAATTAATGTAAGCGCTATCATTAATGTACTTATTAAAACAATTTTAAGAATAGGTGGAAGCCGTGACTATAACTAACGCAAATATGATGAAAACAGCGAATCGAATTAGAATTTTTGAACTGCTGCATCAAAATGAAATGCCAATGACGCAGCAGGAAATGGCAAAAAAAACAGGCCTGACTGTTGCTTCAATAGGAAATATTTTAATAGACCTTGAAAAAGCCCAGCTTTTGCAGGAAGCTGGACAGGCTGTTTCCAATGGGGGGCGTAAGCCTACACTATATACATTGGATAACGAATGGCATTATTTAGTTGGTGTAAGTATATCCGTTAAAGAAGTGATTTTCGTCATTACTACGTTAAAGGGGGAGATAATATATCAGGGAGAGAATACTTTTTCGTTATCTGAGAATCCCAACATTGTTTTAAAGAGGGTAATTCACCAGATTAAAAAGGTAATTGAAGATCCGAAGTTTACATTTTCTAATATGATTGGGCTTGGTATAAGTTCACCAGGACCTATAAATGCAAAAGAAGGAATTATTTTGTCACCGCCGCATCTTCCATTATGGAAAAATATAGATGTTGTATCTGTTTTTAAAGAACAATTTCAAACGACTGTGAGTTTGGAAAAAGATGCAAACTGCATGTTGTTAGGTGAGTGGCATTACGGAAGAGCGAGAAAATCTGACCATGTTCTCTATTTTATGATTGATTTTGGAATTGGAAGCAGCTATATGATAAACAGTCGTCTTATACGAGGTTCTACGCACTTAGCAGGAGAAGTAGGATTTAATGGCCAAAGGTCATGGCATAAAGATAACATAACAGGAAAACCTTTATACTCTATACTGCCTATCATAGAAGAGACAAATGAAAAAATACATCAGGGCTTTGAAACATCTCTGCCGGCTCATATAAAGACTATAGAAGAAATTTTAAAGGAATATGCAAAGGAAGATGCATTAGCAGTGCGCATCATAAATGAAAGCATTGAAGACGTTGGGCAGGCTATTGCAGACAAGGTGAATTTCCTAAATCCAGAGCTTGTAGTGATTGGAGGGAGGTTAATTACTGCTTTACCGGACTTTTCCACTAAAGCTCAAGAGGTAATTAAAGGTTGTATATATACCGAAATGGCTAACGCTGTTACGTTCATTCCTTCTTCGTTTGGACGAGAAGCAGAAGCAGTGGGAGCGTCTGCTTTAATGATAAAACGGGTTCTGCATTAAGTAAGTGCAGACCTTCCTTTTTAGAAACATATTAAAATCATTTTAAAAAGTGAAGATAAAGCAATATGTTAAGTAGGAGGCGGAATAAATGAAAAAAACTATGCCTTTAGGACTTTCTTTTTTTCTATTATTGAGTGTGACCGGATGCAGTATTGGTAATTCTGAAGCAGAAGAACAAAGTACATTAACCTGGTCTACTACAGCCGGATATTCGCCGGAAGCGCCATCTGCAGCAACTGGAGAATATATTACCGGCCAGATAGAAGAGTTTAATAATACGAACCCAGATATGGACATACAAATTAGTCTTCAATCAAGTAACACCGATGAAGCGATGGCTAGGCTCCTCGAACAAGCAAACACAGGACGGGCACCGGACATGGCAGCTATTGATGGATATATGCTCGAACGTTATATGGAATATCTTCAGCCGTTAGATGAAATGATGGAGGAGCGAGGGATAGATCCAGACGATTTTTTACCCTTTGCGGAAGAAGTAATTCGCGGTGACGACGGCAAGATTTATGGTTTGTATATGAGTACCGATACAAGAATGCTTTACTATGATGCAGAGGTTATTGAGGAACCACCTGTTACCTGGGACGAAGTAATCGAAGTGTCAAATGAGATCCAAACGCAGGGTTATCAGGGTCTGGTGCTTCCGGTTGGTATTGGGGAAGGTACATCTGTTACCTCGTTATGGCCTATTTTTTGGTCCCAGGGCGGAGAATTGGTGGATGAGAATGGAAGACCTGTTTTTGGAGAAGGAAAAAATAGAGAGGCGATGATCCGTACATTTGAAACGCTTGATCAAGCACAAGAAGAAGGAGCTATAGCAAAACGCATGGCAAGCGCTGGAGTAGAAAATGATGCCAATGGAGAAGTGGCAGCTGGTAATACAGCTATGTTTCTGGGAGGCAGCTGGCAGGCAGCTACGATCCAAGAAATATTAGGAGATGATTTTGATAATTGGGAAGTAACTTCTCTTCCTATACTAAATGAAGCAGATGCCCCTGTTTCAAGTGCAGGTGGCTGGACATGGGGAATTTTTGCAGAGGATTCGGAGAAGCAGGAAGCGGCTTTTGATTTTCTGGTTGATTCGTTTATTAGTGAAGAAGGCATGGGGGAATTTACATCCATTCAAGGATCTCTGCCGGCAAGGGAGTCTGTATATGATTCTGAATACTATGAAGCAGGGCCGTTCAGCGATGAGTTTCTAGCCTCATTAGAAACAGAAGCGGAGGTACGTCCCGGAGCTGCAAGATACAATGAAATATCAGTTCAGCTCCAAACCGCAATTTCCCAGGTGATTTCAGGAAGCAAAGAGCCGGAGCAGGCAGTCGATGACGCGTGGGAAATTGTAACATTCGGAGAGGAGAGGGCTGAAGAATGAATGTAAACGAAAAAGCATTAGATCGTCAGCAAACGAAAAAAGTAGCAACACAAAAGCAAAAGTTTTCAGATACTCCCTACCCATGGCTGATTCCTTTGTTAATCGTCCTGATTGCTGTTTTCGTATATCCCATTTTTCAAATTATTCATTTAAGCTTCACGAACGCAAATATGATTCAGCTCGGATATAACTATACGATTGAGTCTTATCTTCGTCTTTTTACTCTTCCAGGTTTTCTGCCGATGATTGGGACTACTGCTTTTTTTGTTTTCTTCAGTGTTATTTTTCAGTTGGTGGCAGGATTTATTGTAGCATTGTTGATCGTTCAGGGAGAAAAGATGAAAATAAGAGGAACGGTTATTGTCCGCACATCCGTACTGGTAGCATGGGCGATTCCTGGTGTTGTCATTGGCGTTATTTGGGGCATGCTATATAACGAAACGGATGCTGGAATTATTAATTATGCGTTAAGCACTATAGGACTTGGTCCTATCTCCTTTTTATCAGACCCAACGATGGCTCTCTTGTCGGTGACGCTCGCAAATATTTGGAGAGGAACAGCGTTCAGCATGATTTTAATGTACGCAGGATTGAAAACGGTTTCAAAAGATGTGTTGGAAGCGGCTATTATAGATGGGGCTAATGCCTGGCAGAGAATGAAAAGTGTTATTCTTCCAGCTATTGCGCCTATTATCCTGGTTAATCTTATTATTATATCTATTGATACGTTCAATACGTTTGATATGGTGATGGCATTGACTGGAGGAGGGCCCGGTAACAGCACTGAAGTTATTGCATTAAGTATATATACAGCTATTTTTAGAGAGTTCAATTTAGGAGAAGGAGCAGCTACGGCTGTCGTGCTGCTGATCATCAATGTGGGGATGACAATGGTTTATTTAAAAGTACTCGGGCGAAAGGGTGTGGTGGAATCATGACAAACTTACAAAAAGCAAAATGGACAAGAATTGGTTTGTATATAAGCTTTGTTTTAGTCGTGCTGGGGTTTTTGTTTCCATTATTATGGGTACTTTCCCTCTCATTGCAGACAAGGTTTGAAGTGCTTCAAGTTCCGCCAAACATTATTCCAACAAGTTTTGCTTTCGAAAATTACGTAGAAGTGCTTGATACGGCGCCGGTTCTTCAATATTTATGGAATTCCTTTCGAATAGTCGTTTCAACCGTGATTCTGACCCTTATTATAGCGGTTCCTGCTGCTTTTGCATTATCTAGGTATAAGATGAAATTAAAAAATCACTTTATGGTTGCTATTTTAATGACGCAGATGGTTTCAGCTGTCGTTATTACTATTCCTATTTACAGACTATTTGCAAGTTGGGGCTTAATAAATCAACTTTGGCTGGTAATCATTGTTTATGTAGCAGTCGTACTTCCGTTTACTACATGGTTTTTAAAAAATTATCTGGACACCATTCCGAAAGATATGGATGAAGCGGCCATTATAGATGGATGCAGCAGATGGCAGATGCTGACAAAGGTGCTTTTTCCCGTATGTATGCCTGGAATTGTTTCTGTGGTTATCATTGTGGCCGTACAAAGCTGGTCTCAATTTGTTATTCCGTTTATTCTCATTGATGATGCCTCTTTGTACCCGGTCTCTGTCGGAGTGGTGAATCTTCAATCAACGCAGACCCAAATCACCACTCATTTGTTAGCCGCCGGAAGCATCATGTCCATTGTGCCAGTCATTATATTATTTGTGCTGCTTCAACGTTATATCGTAGGTGCACTCACAAGCGGAGCTGTAAAAGGATAATAAATATATAAATAGAAAGGATGAAATAAATGTTCTGGACAGAAGAAAAGCTTGAGCAGAGAATCAACGAATTAAAAAATTACAGGTATAAAGACATACAAATAATAGAAAGTTTCGATACAGTGGAAGAGGCGGCCAGTGAGGAAATTACTCAGTTGATGCCTAAACAGGAAACAAAAGAAATGAAGCTGGGGGACCGCTGGGAAGGTCGGGATCGTTATATATGGTTAAAAACAAAGCTGACTATTCCGAGCAGTTGGGAGCAGCACACGCCAGTCGGTGTATTTGATTTTGGAAAAACAGGCCACGGCCATAATTCAGGTTTTGAATCTTTACTTTACATCAATGGGGAAGCTGTCCAGGCGATAGATGGAAATCACAAAGAATTTTTCTTTCCAAAACATTTAATTGGTATTCCTCTCGTATTGGAATTTCGTCTTTGGTCCGGATTGGAAGGGCTTAAAGGAAACCAGGAAATACAAGAGCACCAGCTGCAGACTGCATTTACAGCCTGTTTGGATGGTATTGCTGATGATTTATACTATACAGCGGAAGCAGCGTTGGAAACCGTTAATGTATTAGACGAACGAAATATAAAAAAAGAGCGACTTCTTCAAGCGCTGAATCGTGCTTTTCAGCATATTGACTGGAGGACACCTGGCAATGGCGGTTTTTATGAGTCTCTCCAAAAGGCTAATGATCAACTGCAGCAGGATATTGACAGCTTACAGGAAACTCATCCCTTAACGGTTCAAGCTGTAGGTCATACTCATATAGATGTTGCCTGGCTTTGGCGATTAAAGCATACGAGAGAAAAAGCAGGTCGATCATTTTCTACCGTGTTAAAGCTTATGGAGCAATACCCGGAGTATGAATTTCTTCAAACTCAGCCGCAGTTATATGATTATGTAAAAAAAGATTATCCGGAGCTATTTAAACAAATGCAGGAAAAAATTGCTGAAGGCCGATGGGAGGCAGGTGGTGCGATGTGGCTTGAAGCCGACTGTAATATTCCATCCGGGGAATCCCTTACCCGCCAGCTATTATATGGCCAGCGTTTTTTGGAAAAGGAATTGGGAGTGGAGCGTTGCCGCTACTTATGGCTTCCGGATGTATTTGGTTATTCATGGGCACTGCCGCAGATTTTAAAAAAATCAGGAATCGATACATTTATTACGACAAAAATCAGCTGGAATCAATATAATCGTATGCCGCACGACAGCTTTAAATGGAGAGGAATAGACGGTACGGAAATAGTGGCCCACTTTATCACTACGCCAGATGGATCCAAAAAATACACATACAATGGAGAAATCACTGCGACTAGTATCCAGGGGATTTGGGATCAATACCGCGACCGTTCTTTTAATGATGAATTATTGCTTGCCTATGGTTACGGAGACGGCGGAGGCGGGGTAAATCGCGACATGCTGGAAAAAATTCGTCGGTTTGATAAAATGCCAGGCCTTCCTAACGTTAAAACGAGTAGAGTAGATAAGTATTTAGATGGCCTGCATGAACGGATGAATACAACGGAGCAATATATTCATACTTGGGATGGAGAGCTTTATCTGGAATATCATCGAGGGACGTATACGAGTCAGGCGCATAATAAAAAAATGAATCGCCAGGCAGAGCTTCGTTACCGCCAGGCAGAGTGGTTGGATACGCTGGTTTATTTAAAGGATGGGAATTGGTCATCTGAACGCCAGAAGAACTTTCAACAGGGCTGGAAAATTATTCTTCGTAATCAATTTCATGATATTATCCCCGGTTCCTCTATTAAAGAAGTATATGCAGACAGTGCCGCTGAATATCAAGAAGCATTTTCTTTAGTGAAAGAGAACGAGAAGCAGGCAGCAGAAGCACTAATTGGTCAAAATAATAATACAGAAGGCTTTACTATATTTAATTCAAGTTCTCATTCGAGAGACGTACTTGCAGCTTTACCTGATTCCGTATTGGGATGGGAAGATCAATCCGGCCGGCAGTTAAAACTTCAAAGGCGTCAAGATGGAATAGACATTGTACATGTGCCGGGAGTTCCTTCTCTAGGTTACAAAGTAATTTATCCATCCGACACTTCTATAATGTCTGAAGAACAATTAACACAACTTGACGGAAACATGTGGGAGACGCCATTTTACCTTATTCAATTGAATGAAAATGGTCATATTAGCAGTATATTTGATAAGGAAAACAATCGCGAAGTTATTGAACATGAGGCAAACGTTCTGGAAGTATTCGAAGACAAGCCTCTGCATTATGATGCCTGGGATATTGATATTTTTTATAAAGAGAAACGATATATTGTAGATCAGCTGGATAAAAAAGAGCTGGTGGAAAATGGACCGTTACGTGCAGTCATTGCTTTGCAGTGGTCCTATCAATCTTCCACCATTTATCAAAAAATGATCGTGTATCATCATTCCAAACGGATTGATTTCGAAACCGTAGTCGATTGGCATGAACATCAACAGCTGCTGAAAGCTGCATTTCCAGTAAAGGTACGTTCTACAAAAGCAACATATGATATCCAATACGGAAATGTCACACGGCCGACCCATTGGAATACAAGCTGGGATATGGCGATGTTTGAAACAGTCGGACATCAATGGGCTGACCTCTCAGAAAGAGATTATGGGGTAAGTCTTATGAATGACTGTAAGTACGGATATGATATTAAAGACCATATTATGAAACTGACACTGCTTAAATCAGCTATAGAGCCCGATGCTATGCAGGATCAGGGAAAACACTCGTTTACCTACAGTTTATTTCCCCATAAAGGAGATTGGTATGAAGGAAGAACAGTCCAGGAAGCTATGGACTTGAATTTACCTGCTTATGTTGCTAAAGGAGAAGCGAATTCCAGTGAATACAGCTTCCTGTCTACCAATGCTTCCAATGTAACAGTTGATGCAGTAAAGCAGGCAGAGGAAGATTCAGAAATCATCGTTAGGATACATGAACACGGTGGAGCACGGAGAGAGGTTACGTTTACGAGCGATCAGCATTTTTCCACGTGTACGGAGTGTAATCTTCTCGAAGAACCGGAAAGAGAGTTAACAGGCGGTTCCACGCTTTCTCTACATTTTGAGCCATATGAGATAAAAACACTCAAGTTGAGTATATGATTTAAATATTACTAAACTTTATTATTAGATAGCTATTAGACAAGAGTTCCACATGCGAACTCTTGTCTTTTTAATTACTGTTCCATCTTTCTGCGCATAAAATTTCTGTTGAGGGTGAACAGAGCAGCGTGCGCTATTACAGTTCTACAAAAATATATGCACCTAATACAAATATAGAGCCAACTCACAGATGAGTGGGCTCTTTTCTTTATAGTTTAAACTCAAAATTATTTTCTTTAAATCGAGGCACGCCGTAGAAGGAGAAGAATCTGGGAGACCACGGCCAGCACCGGTAATTCGATCAGCGGGCCAATAACGAGGACAAGTGCGATTAAAGGCTGATCCGGAAAGGCGGTTACAGCAACAGCGAGGGCTGCCGGCGAATTCCGGGCTAATGTTGATAAGTGCAGACTGACGGTGTCTTCGTACGAAAAGCGCAGCCACTTTCCGGCCAGCCGGGCTGCGAAGAAGTTAATCACATAGAACAAGAAAAGCGGAATCAGCAGAAGATAGATAACCCCCAGGTTATTTAATAATACTGTGCCTTGAGAGGCAAACATAGCCAGAATGGCTAAAGCGAGAAACAGTCCCTGGGCTTTGGAGAAAAACGGAACGAGCCGCTGTTCCAGAATAAACTTTTTTCTTTTGAATATGTATCTTGTCACATACGCTAGAGTAAAAGGCAGGACTAATACGAGCAAAATGCTGGTGCCAATTGCAGAAAGATCAATGCCTTCAACCGTACCGGCGAATAAAAAAAGATAAACCGGCAGTAATAAAAGCTGCAGCATCAGGTTAACCGGCAGAATAGAAGCCGATAACGGCACATTTCCTCTGGCAATGGAGGTAAAAATCAAATACCAGTCTGTGCAGGGAGTCACCATCAGAATAAGAAATCCCAGCCACAGCGCCGGATGCTCAGATAAAAACACTGCTCCAAGACCAAACACCAACACAGGCGTCCATATAAAATTGATGGCGGCACTTATGCTGAAAAATCGAATGTGTGTAAAGGCTTTCTGCAGGTGCCGAAGAGGAATAGTTAAAAATAATCCGTACAGCATGCAAAATAGAAACGGGAGTACAAACAAATCGGCATGTGCTTCAATAAACCGCAATTGACCGAGTACCAATCCCGTGCCAATAGCGGATAAGAGAATGACCGTCTGCCATTTTTCAATAGTCTTCAGAATGATCATCTCCATTTCTCGGGATTGGAATTCGAATAAACAAAATAAGCATGCTAGAAGTATTTTAGCATGCTTATTTATAAAATTGAAACAAGCTAGATCGGATGCACCCGGCAGAACATGATAAACTATTTACAAGTTTTATCTGTGATTTAAAAACATAATTAAGGGGGAGAATGGTATGAGTGAGAGCCGGCAGGTAGTGTTATTTATTGCGGCAAGTCTGGACGGGTATATTGCGACCGAAGAGGATAAGCTGGATTGGCTGTTCGACGTAGAAGGAGAGGGCGACAACGGCATCGCTGACTTTTATCAAACGATCGATACGGTGTTGATGGGAAGAAGGTCATATGAGTGGATAAATGATACCGGTAATATGAGTGAATACCCGTACCAGGATAGAGATAACATCGTATTTACGAGCACGGAAATGGAAGACAATACTTATACCCGGTTTGTAAATGCGGATCCGGTAAGCGTAGTACAGGAGCTGAAGAACAAACCCGGTAAACATATCTGGCTGCTGGGGGGAGGACAGTTAATCCATTCTTTTATCGAAAAACAACTGATTGATCAAATCATTTTAACGATTGCTCCCACCCTGATTGGAGCCGGCATTCCTCTTTTCAGCCAAGGAGACTATCGCGTAAATCTTTCGCTGAAAGAAGTAAAAACGTTTAACCAGTTTGTTCAGCTGTATTATAAAGTACTCTAAATCACATTGGACGCAGCTAATACCGTCTGGTGAACAACCCGGGATATTCAGTCACATAGCCGTTCTCGTCGACCGAGATAAAGGAAGCAAACTCTCTGTGTTGGAAGTGAAACACTCTATCTTCGCCTTCGCGTTCAATATACGTGTAGATTTGTTTTACTTTCTGTACGTCCAGGGAGGGAACAGAGATATAGATCATCTCTATCTCTCTTTTTTGGCCGGGATCCCATGTGTACCGTTTGATAGGAAGCGAATTGGAAAAAGGTGTGACGGATATATCGATATCGATGGCTCCGTTTAAATGCTCCAGTACAGTTCCGTGATGATCATACCATACACCGTTTCCTGTAGACGTAAGGTGCAGGTTCGGCCCATTTTTGTCTTTAATATGAACACTGTTGGTTTTCCACGAGTTGTCGAGGATCACTTGGTACCATATTTGTACGGGGAATCCGGTTTCCAGGGAAATAACCGTGCTTTCCACTTGAATCATGTGTTCTGTTCTGGAAACATATAAATATTCGCAGCCGAATGTTTCTATATTTTCCCAGACCATTTCATTCGGAAACATTACACACCCTCCTTATTTAATTTTAGGTCACAAAATGATAGGTTCATTAAGTTTACTATTAAAAGGAACGATAGAGTAGAATTTTGTATGTAAAAAAGCAGACTGACATATAACGACTCGGGAGTGGAGGCATTATGAGAGTATTTCCAACTATAGAAACAAAACGCTTGAGGTTAAGGGAAGTAACAACGGAGGATGCTTCCGATATGTTTGCCTATCTATCGGATGAAAAAGTAGTGCAGCAGATGGGAATGAAGCCATACCTATCGACTGACAGTGTGAATGGGGAAATCAACTGGTATACAGCGATTCGGGAAAAAAGTACCGGGATTAGGTGGGGAATCACGCTGAAACAGGCGGATACTGTGATAGGCAGCTGTGGATTTTTAAATAGGGAACTTAAACATAGGCGGGCAGAAATCGGGTACGAACTGCATCCAGCGTATTGGAGACAAGGAATCGCAAGTGAGGCAATTGAAGCTATAGTGCGGTATGGGTATCATCATTTGCAGCTTGAACGAATCGAAGCCATCATCGATCCTCTCAACAAGCCGTCGCAGAAAGTTCTGGAAAAGCAAGGGTTTAGAAGAGAGGGCCTGTTAAGGCACTATGAATACAACTTTGGTGCATTCCATGACGTCTACATGTATGCAGCCATTAAAGGTGATGGCGGGTTAACCCATCTCTAATTTAAATAAGCAAAAGTTCAATGAATACTATGGTGGAATAGACTCATAATGTATATTTAAAAATTTCTAAGAGCAAAAACTTGCCTGCAGGTTATGGGTATGATAATTTAATAGAGTGATCGTTATATCTAATATAAAAGGAGGCGCTTATGAGCCGGAAACGGGAGGACCTGCTTGTTCATGCAGAGAAATTATTTTATCAGCATGGCTTTCATGCGATAGGGCTGAAAGCTGTCGTTCAGGACGCAGGAGTAGCGCTGATGACGTTATATAACCATTTTGATTCCAAAGAAGATTTGATTTTGGAGATTTTAAATAGAAGGGAAAAAATGTATTTTTCTCTACTTGCCGATGCTGTGCGTAACGAAGAAGGATCAGTCGAACAAAGGCTGGCTTTTGGTCATATACAGTGGTTAAAAAACAGTGCTTCCAACGGCTGTATGTTTCTGCGGGCAAAAGAGGAGTTTTCGGGCACGCCTGACCATATGCTTGTCAAAAACGTTCTTGCCCACAAAGAAAGAATGATTCAGTTTTTTGAATCTCACGGCTTGACGAGAATAAACGCCATTCAATTGGCTTTACTGCTCGAAGGAAGTACATCGTTAGCTGAAACGCTGAGTGCTGACGACATTGAAAAAACGCTGAATGGATTGATCCAACATATAAAAAAACAGTAGATAGTCTGTTTTTTTTACTTATTAATAGAGTGATCGTTCTATCAAAAGGAGGATGGATATGTGGAAAATAGTATTTCCCGGCATTGCGATGATTGGTATTGTGTATGCTTTTGCGAGGTTCAGTTTTGGTTTATTTCTTCCGGATATTAGTGAATCATTGGGACTGTCAGAAAGTCAGGGGGGAATTGTCGGTTCTGCAGCATATATGGCCTACACGGCGGCTCTCTGTTCCGCTTATATTTTTATTCGTACGTTTACTGCCCGCCGTATTGTATTACTGGCCGGGGCGACAGCTTTTCTGGGAATGGGGGGCATCGCATTTTCAACAGGCTTTTACACCCTTGCGATCAGTGCTTTTGCTGCTGGTTTAGGAAGCGGCTGGGCCTCTCCCGCATTCAGCCAGGTGATCAGTCAGTCTTTGCAATCTTCTCTTCAAAATAGAGGTAACACGTGGATTAATACCGGCACTAGTTTTGGATTAATCGTAACAGGCCCCATCGTTTTACTATTTACAGAGCAGTGGCGCTGGAGCTACCTGTTGTTTGCTGCTATTACTGTGATCGTTTGGTGGTGGAATGCCGCGGTACTGGAAAAAGAGGAAAGGCCGATGCGGGCGGTTGAACAAAAGGTACCGTGGGGCAGCTCGTTTAAACAAGGCCGTTTTTTAATAGCAGCTTCGCTTGGAATAGGATTCAGCTCGTCTGTGTATTGGACATTTTCAAGAAGTTACGTTTCTGTAATTCATGATTTTTCCATGAATCAGAGCATTGTTTTCTGGATTGTAATGGGAACTGCCGGTATTATGGGCGGAACCGCGGGAGGAATTATTCAAAAGATAGGGCTGCCTTTAGCATTTAGGGTCGGAGTATTTGTCACCGCAGCATCCATTATTGGACTGACCATGCCCGGCCAGCCGGCTGTTTATCTATCAGCTGTGTTATTTGGCGTCTCCTACATTTTTATGACGGGGCTCTTTATTGTATGGGCTACACGGGTTTTCCCAGATTATCCATCGCTGGGAGTCAGTATGTCGTTTTTATCGCTCGGCATTGGGCAGGCACTGGGATCAGGAGCTGGGGGGCTAGTCATTGAAAAAATATCGTATCCGTTTGCGTTTATTACTTTTTCGCTCATTGGCCTGCTCTTTATATTCTGCAAAGTAGAGAAGGAGTAACGGGTTCTATGTACGTTTTGATTATTAAAAGGTCTATTGGCAGAAATTTATTTTTTCCTGGATGAAAGAAACATACGAACCGTGTACACAATTGCAAACGTGACGATAAAAGACAAGACAAGTAAACCTAAAGAACTCATATCCGGCATATACAATTCACTCCTTTAAAAAATTATATATAAAAATAAAGCCTGCAATTAACTTTGTAAAAAAAAGTGTGATCAGAACGTTTTACCTATAAATAGAAAGGGTAATATATGCATAAGAGGTAATTTTCAACAATGTTCCTAAAGACAATTATATAGCAGGCAGTAATGAATGGATATAAAGCCATACCATAAGCCGGAAAAAGAATCTTTATTCTTTTTCTGGCTTTTTGTCGTCTATAAGTAAACGAAAGAAAATAACTATTCGAAAGGGAGATGAAATATGGAACAATATAAACGAATTTTGGTTGGAGTGGAAGCTCTTGAGGGAGCAAGCCATGATGCTTTCGAGGAGGCCTATGCAGTTGCAGAAGCTCACAATGCCGGACTTATTATTGCTTTTGTGATAGATAAGAAAGGCTATGCAATGCTCGAAAGAATGGATCCACGCGGTTTTGACCAATTAAAGAATGAAGCCCGGATGAAATTGAAAGAGTATGAAGACGATGCGATTCAAAAAGGATTGACTAACGTCCAGACTGTTTTGGAAATAGGAGATCCAACAAAAATGCTCGTGCAGGATTTATGCCAAAAACACGAGGTTGATCTAATTATCATAGGAAAATCCGGAGGCACACGAATAGATCGTTTGATGCTGGGAGACAAAGCGAAAAAAATCCAAAAAATATCAAAGTGTAATGTGAAAGTGGTCAGTGGAGAAACGATTCCTCCTATGAGCGTGTAAACATTTGCTGTTGATTATCATACACGAAGCCCTCTGCATTGTGCAGGGGGCTTCGTGTATGTCGTGATTTAATCAAAAGGATGAACAATTAACACATCACAGGCTGATCTGCGCACAATACTTTCGGCTACACTGCCGAGAAAGCGTCGTTCCACCCGGTTTAATCCAGAGGCCCCTGCGACAATCAGGTCTGCTTTGTATGCCTCCGCGATACTTATCGGAAGAGCGGTTTTAGGAGAACCGCGTTCAATGATATATTCAATATTTTCTGCGTTCTCCTGCTCCGCTATTTCTTTATACTGATCGATAATACTTTCTGCGCTCTTCTTAAACATAGTGAGAATTTCTTCGGTATGCATATCAAATGATGAAATGGCAGGGGTATGGAGCACATGCGCGACAACGACGGCACTGTTGCTGATTTTCGCTAAATCAATAGTTTTCCTAAATGCGGCGATGGATTCATCAGATCCGTCAGCGGCTACCAAAATCGTGCGATACACTGATGGGGCTGTCTCATTGCGCACGATTAACACATCACAATGGGCCTGTCGCACGGTGCTCAGCGATACGCTCCCCATGACGTATTTATCAAAAGTTCCCGCTCCGGAAGCCCCCGTAACGATTAAATCCGCTTCATAACTCTCAGCTAAAAGATGAGAAACCAATTTCTGCGGATTTCCGCTCTGCAGGGTAGCAATAATATCAGCTACGCCGGCCTGCTGTGCTCTGCGTTTGCTTTTGTCCAGGATATTTTGTCCGGTTTCCTCAGCAGCCGGGATAAGAACAGGAGAAAATATAGAGGCGCGGCTGTAGTTTTTGTAATCGACTACATGTCCTATTATTAACGTACTGCTATACTCTAACGCTAATTCAATTCCCTTTTCAAGCGCTTTTTCCGAATCATCTGAGCCGTCAACTGCAACAAGAATTTTTTTATATTCTGTTTTCATTTTTCTTACCCCGCAATCTTATAGTATTTTCACCTAAAGGATTCAATAATATAAAAGAGATAAGGAGCCGGGCGTAAAGATTGTCTATTCGCTTGTATCTGATTGTTTCAGCCGATTTTTGTATTTGCGCATGGAGAACTGGTCGTCTTGTTCCAAATGAGAGACTTTATTCTGCAGATAAATAAACGTTTGAAAAAGCATGGTTGTTTTAAATGCAACGGATAAACTCTGTTCGTTCACGTCACTATTGCCCGGGGAGGCAGCGATGGAAAAGTAAAGAAACATTTTAGGGTCTGCATCCAGCGTAGGGGCATCAAGGGCAATCAACATAGCCAGGTTCAGTTCAGTCACAAGGGGGTCTTTGTTCTGCAGGGAATAATGAAGCCATTCATGCGGATAAAGGTAGAAACCGTAAAACGGAGCAATTCTTGCTACTTCTACATTTTGGGAAGCCTGGAATAGAAGATCCTCCATCCCATTTGGCGGACGTTTCAGTGCCGCCATCATCTCTTCATATACAGCGTAACGCATAGAATATCTCATCATAAAAATCCTCTCTGAAGAAATTCAATTGACGGGTCATCTCTCAACGTTTCAAAAAGATTAATCTGTAAAAAAGTTACAGGATGGCTGCTTCTATGGAAAGGCTGTTAGCAGGAATGGAGTTTATTGAAATGGGATATTTGTAGTAGGAAAATAGGTACTTAAATGATGAAGTGGAGAGGAAGTGGGGTAATGAATTTAAATATTCAAAAAAATGTCTGCACATATTTAAACGTTTTTATTTTTAATGAAATGTTCAACCGTAGACTGATAAGAATTTATTACATGATTAACATCAATAAATCAACATATTCTTAAAAATGCATTTGAAATACATATTAATGCCTATATAACGAATTATAGGATAAATTAGGAGTATGTCAACCACCTTTGTCGTTTAGTGTGAATAAAGGGACTTAATAAATTAACATAAAGCAGCATCTTTTTTTGAAGCAATGCCCATGCGGGCTGTGGTACAAGCAGATTGATCTTAAAAAGTACGATGCTGATGATACCGTTGTTTTATTTTTTTATTTCCCCGTTGTGTCTACAGTTATTCCTCTGAATTTCTTATTGATTCCTAAAACCTATAAAACCTTCATACATTGGAATAGTTGGATAAGTGTGAGATGTATCACTTTAAAGGCTGGCAATTTTGAGTATACTAGTATCATTAAATATGAGAAAAAGCTGGTGAAAAAGATGAATCGGTACAAGCGTATTTTAGTGGCTGTAGATGGTTCGAAAGAAGCGGACAAAGCATTGCAGCGGGGCATTAGTCTAGCCAAACGATACGATAGTCATCTGTTCATCTGTCATGTAGTAGAAAGCAAAGAATACAGCAGGGTGCCTGTCTACCAGGAAGAAATCAAGCAGGCAGCCGTAGAGAATGGAACGGAAATATTAAAAGACTGTGAAAAGGCAGCGGAAGGATCCGGGGTTAAAGAAGTAGTTACTATCCTGAAACAGGGTATTTCGCCCCAAAAAAAGATCGCTAAAGAAATCGTTCCTTTATACAATATTGATTTAGTGATTACAGGCGCCTCCGGATTAGGTCTTATCGAAAGTTATCTATTAGGAAGTGTATCTGCTGGAACGGTTCATCTCGCTGGCTGCGATGTCCTGGTAGTGAAGAACAAAACATTTACTGAAAATTATCACCGTATCTTAGTCGCTATAGATGAATCGGCCATTTCGATGAAAGCATTCGAGACGGCGATTACTATCGCCCGGGAACAGGAATCAGACATATCCGCTGTGCACGTTTTGTATACGCCGCTGGCGCATTCAGTAGAACAGTTTCGCGATGACATTCAAGACATCTACATGAAGAATGGACAATTGCTTTTAGAAAGGTATCAAATAATAGCGGCTGACAATGGAATGCAGGATATGCCGATTTCGATGGAATACGGGGCCCCTAAATATATTCTGCCGAAGGAAACCGCCTGGCTTTATCGTGCTGATCTTATTGTTGCCGGTGCCACGGGAGCGGGAATGGAGAAAGGGATACATTTAGGAAGCGTCTCAGAAGGAATTGTCCGGAGAGCCACCTGTGATGTGTTAATTATCCGGGATAAGCCCAGTTAATACCGGTCTATGGTTTCAACATGCGCAGGCCATTTAAAATGACGAGAATGGTACTGCCTTCATGACCGATGACACCAAAAGGAATCGTAATGGACTGCGCAAAATTTAAAATAACTAACATGAGAATGACACTGACAGAAAAGTACATGTTCTGTTTAATAATCCGTTCCATCTTCCGCGCCAGGTTAATCGAATAGGTAATACGCGATAAATCATTTTTCATTAAAATAACATCCGCCGTCTCAAGTGCAACATCGGTACCTTCCCCCATCGCAACGCCGGTGGAAGCTGCCGCAAGTGCCGGAGCGTCGTTAATGCCGTCTCCAATCATAGCAACGTACCGGTAGGTTTCCGTTAATTTTTTTATTTCGTTCACTTTGTCCCCCGGCATACAACTGCCTATATAAGCATCGACGCCGCTTTCTGCAGCGATGACTTCGGCTGTTTTTTGATTATCGCCTGTAAGCATAATGCAGTGAATTCCTAACTGCTGAAGTTCTTGAATAGTGGATTTGGTATTTTCCCGAACAATATCCTTTAAGGCAATGGCTGCCGCTATTCCTTTTCCGTCCCTGACAAACGTTACGGTCTTTCCTTCAAGAGCCAGTCGGCTCAACACTCCCCCTTGAAATAGTTCTGCCTCTTTTTCATCCACAAATGCAGGCTTTCCAATTAAAATGTCTTCATTTTGAATAGTCGCTTTCAAACCGTTTCCCGGCACATCCGTTACCTGGATATTGGGTAACGGACTGATTCCTTTGGCTTCAATAAACTTCATGATTGCTTTAGCCAGCGGGTGATTGGACTGTGATTCAATCCCTGCAATTATTGCCATCAGCGCCTCACGATCGATATCTTCCCGGAACACAAAATCCGTTACTTGAGGCCGCCCCTGGGTGAGCGTGCCCGTTTTATCCATAGCCACAGCTTGAATAGAGCTTAAGTTTTCTAAATGTACGCCCCCTTTAAAAATAACGCCATTTCTTGCTCCATTGGATATAGCTGCAAGCGCAGCCGGCATGATGGAAGCGACGAGGGCGCACGGGGAAGCAACAACGAGAAGAAGAATCGCCCGGTAAAACGTCGTATTCCAGTCCCAGCCGATTATATAGTGTGGAAGAAACAACATAAACGAAAAGACTATTAATACGACAATGACATATCGTCCTTCGAATCGTTCCACAAACTGCTGGGAAGGTGGTTTTTCGCTTTGGGCCGATTGAACAAGGTCAATAATTTTCTGGACGAGCGTTTCGGAATTTGGCTTGGTCATTTCCATCGTAACCGCACCGCTTAAATTTACAGTAGAGGCATATAAATCATCATTTATATCTTTAGAAACAGGGATGGATTCCCCACTGATCGCAGATTCGTCTACGACAGTATGACCTTTCACTAGTTTGCCATCAGCAGGCACCCGCTCTCCGGGTTTAACGATTAGCATATCTCCGGAGGTTAAGGAAGCCACAGCCACACGGGTGGTTACGTCGTTTTTTAACAGCCATGCTTCTTCGGGCTGGATTTTCATCAGCGCCGACAGCTCTTTCCGGCTTTTGTTCATCGTATAGGTTTCCAATGCGCCGCTGAGGGAAAAAATAAAGATTAAGATAGCTCCTTCAGTCCAATAACCAATAATCGAAGCGCCTACTGCAGCGAGAATCATTAACGTTTCCACATTAGGCTTTCGGTCCTGGATGGTTTTTTTGACTCCGTATTTCGCTTTCGCATAACCGCCGATAACAAAGGCCAGTATATAAGTGATGACCGACAAGCTGCCAGCTTCAAAAAGTTCAAGGGTATAAGCAAAAAGGATCAAAACGCCGGAAGTAAGAGCAGCGATTAATTCAATGTGCAGCTTCAGTTTTTCCATGAACGTTCTCCTTTATACAGGCTGGACGAAGGAAGGGATAAGAGGGGACGAATAATATATAGTTTACTTCGATAAATAATATACAAATCCTCTTGAAATGGATCTTTTTATGACGTTCTAGAGCATTTAAATCAACTGTTTTGTTCATTTATTGCATCGCCCCATAGTATAGGTGTGGATAATAGCTTTGTCATAATAATATTCTAATTGTGTCTAAAAAAGATTATTCAATAAATGTTAATATTATTAGTAGTAACAAGCTTTATTTTACCTAAGACACTGACATATAAAAAAGCAAAGCAAATACCTGGGTAATGAAAAGCCATACGTTCCCATTACCTGTATAGATGAAAGGAGGAGCCGTGGTGAAAGCAATTGGACTGGATGGATGCAGAGGTGGATGGCTCGCGGCTTTCGCCGAAGACGGAAAGGTACATCATATAGAGGTAATACCCGGCTTGAATCAGCTCCGGCCTGAACCGGATACTTCTATATGGATAGATATGCCGATCGGCCTGCCGGCTGCCAGCGAGTACCCGCGGCGGGTGGAGGCGCTGGCGCGCCGGAAACTCGGAAAACGGCGTTCCAGCGTATTTCCGGTGCCTTGCAGGGAAGTACTTGCCTGCAGCAGCTACCAGGAAGCAAATGTGTTACACAAACAGTTAACAGGTGCAGGCCTGCAAAAGCAGTCCTGGTTTTTATTTCCGAAAATAAAAGAAGTAGATGTTTTTGCTCGTCTGGTGCCTGTGAATGAAGCACATCCGGAAGTCGTATTCGCAGATCTGAACGGAGAGCCGCTGTTGGAATCAAAGAAAACGAATCCGGGTCTCTCACAGCGCCTCGATCTGATCCAACTGCTTGATTCTGATATGGCTAATCTATTTTCTAAAACACTAAGCCTATATCCCCGCAGCGTATGCACCCGTGATGATATTCTGGATGCTTCCGTATTAGCGGCAGCCGCATGCCATCCTGAATGGGGCGCAGCCGGCATAGATCACCAACCGGTATATTCTACTGAAGGGCATGAAATGAATATAAGAACCCTTGCACACAAACCGTAAACAACCTGCCGTCCAGCCGCAAGCAGGTTGTTTTTTTATGGAACCAGGGTTTTCCCCCGTAGTATTTACAACTGACATACAGGGCGGACTTAGGAGTCCAATTAATAGAATGGTGCCTCATGAGAATGATACAATGATGGGCGAAGATAATTAGTAGAACAGTGCCTCCCGCCGGAAACGGCCGGGAGTATTGAATAGATGAGGGTGGTTCGTATTTTGAGAAGATTGTTTTTATTGGTGTCTGCTGTGCTGGTTATCATTTGGACGAAACCGTTATGGGAGGAGCGCGCCGGCGACGTAATGCCTGAACCATTAAACGATACGATAAACAATGGCTTTGACTTTGAGGAGATGACAGAAGAGGCGGTCACCCTTTTTAATGCTTTGATAGGTTCTGTACAAGAACCTGAGCAGGAAGCAGTGGAAGTAGAAGAACCGGAACTGACCACGCCGGAGGATCAATCTTTTTCCGTAGGTAATGTGGAACTGGGGGATACCAGGCAGGAAGTGGAAGATATGTATGGAGAGTCTATGCGTGAAAGCGAGAATGAATACGGGGTAAACTGGTTAACCTATCATGAAAACTATCATAACTTTATGATGGTTTCGTACAATGAAGAAGGTATCGTTCAAGGGCTTTACACAAACCAGAATTTACTTTCCTCCCAATATGATATTACATTGGGCGACTCAAAATCCTATGTAAATGAAACGTTGGGTGAATCCGAGGACATGATGCGAAATGGCGGATTTACCTATCAGGTCAACAGTGAAGGAGAATACGGCGTTCACCATCTGGATGGGAGCTATG
Source organism: Sinobaca sp. TMA16-18 (assembly GCF_059510535.1). Classification (NCBI taxonomy): domain Bacteria; kingdom Bacillati; phylum Bacillota; class Bacilli; order Caryophanales; family Sporolactobacillaceae; genus Sinobaca; species Sinobaca sp. TMA16-18. The sequence continues at coordinate 61,908 of NZ_JCAKFM010000012.1, forward strand.
TAACTATGTTTTACGATGTTCATGAGTCGGATGAAGTAACGGCTGTTCAGATCATTGACGAAAATCTGGAAACGACGAAAGAAAGTTTTTACACGAGCAGTAGTGAAACATTAAAAGAAGGGTTTGAATATCAATTATTCGACCTGACAAATGCAGCTCGTGTTCGTCATGGCCTTCCTGTTCTGGAGTGGAACGAGGAAGTAAGAGACTCAGCCCGTGAGCACAGTACCGATATGTCGGAAAATCAATTTTTCAGCCATACGAACCAGCAGGGACAGTCTCCTTTTGAAAGGCTGGAAGAAGACGGGATTACTTTTACCCGGGCGGGGGAAAATCTGGCGTATGGACAATTCAGCAGCGTGTTTGCCCATCAGGGATTGATGAATTCAATGGGCCATCGGGAGAATATTCTGCACGATAGTTTCACGGAGCTTGGCGTTGGCGTAGAGTTTAATGATGACAACCAGCCATTCTTTACAGAAAAGTTTATAACAATATAATTAAAAACACCTTTCATTTAGAAAGGTGTTTTTTTCAGGCTGTCGAGAAAGTTTTTTTCTCGGCAGTTTTTTTGTGGGCAAAGGGCTGGAATGGTCGTATACTGAAAAGAAAAGGGGCGATCCTAAGATGCTTGGCAAAGCCAAAAACCATCG
>NZ_JCAKFM010000013.1:0-60631 GCF_059510535.1 Sinobaca sp. TMA16-18
CTCACTCCCCCGGTTTCGCTCCGAAGAGGTCCGCCGGGTTCGTGCGCTCGACTTGCATGTATTAGGCACGCCGCCAGCGTTCGTCCTGAGCCAAGATCAAACTCTCCATGAAAGTTGATGCTTAGATCGTGCTGGTCTTACATTGCGCAGCAGGCCTTGCCTGCCGCGACTTGATATTTCGCGCGTTGTTTTCATTCCATTTTCAAAGGACACGTGGTGTTGCTGCTTCGCCTCAATTTAGCGACTTTATTAGTATANCTCTCCATGAAAGTTGATGCTTAGATCGTGCTGGTCTTACATTGCGCAGCAGGCCTTGCCTGCCGCGACTTGATATTTCGCGCGTTGTTTTCATTCCATTTTCAAAGGACACGTGGTGTTGCTGCTTCGCCTCAATTTAGCGACTTTATTAGTATATCAAGTTGGTCAAAGTAAGTCAATACTTTATTTTTGTTTTTTTGTTTTCCAACTTTTCTTTACTGTTTCGCTTTTTGTGGCGCAAGAAGTAATGTACCACGGTCAATTAATAAACGTCAACATGTTATGCGTTATTTTTTCATATTCTCCCAAAATCATTGTATTCAGTATTTTTCTTTTTTTCTGTTTCTCTCTTGTTTAAAAGAAAAGAAGCCTCTTCTTTAGGATCGAAGAGGCTTCCCTTTGACTGTCGAACCGCTGGCTTTCGTCAGTCGGTGAAGAAGAAGAAGCTGCCAGGCGTTGGAGACAAACAGCGGGGTAATATAAATCCAAAGCCATTTGGAGTCGTTTACCGTTCCTACTGTAAGAGCCGGAAGCCATTCTATCGTCGTGACTACAAACATAAAGAAGAAAGCAGGAATGAAGGCCTGACTGTTCGTTTCTAATTTCTTTCGATAAGCAACCGCTCCTGCAAGGACCAAAAAGACAATCGGCATCACCATATAGTCGAGAATCGTTTCGTTTCCTTCTGCAAAAGCAATATAACGAAAGTAAACGAGATCAAAAAACACAAAAGCAATCAGCACCATCTGCACCCGGTTCCAAAGCTTTGTCGTTTTAAACAGGCTCAGCGCAAAACGATGAAGAGTTAAATACGCAAAGTACCCCATCTGGGCCACCAGGCTGATCGCTGCGCTGATTCCTAGAATCCAGATCAATCCAAACAGGAAATTTAAAAACCCGCCGTTGAAATATGTAGAGGGGTCTATTACTATCCCTACCACTGCTCCGCTAAGCGCCCCTATAAGCAGTGTAGAAAAAAACAAATAAACTACTTTCCTCGCATTCACTATTGCTGCACCCCTTATGTCTTCACATGTGGCTTCTTGTAAATTCTATCAAGCAGGCATTAAAAAAGCTACCTGGTATTTGAAACCGCTTCATTCAAATAGAAAAAAACACTTCCTTTCTTTATGTAAAAGAAAAGAAGTGCTTTGTTGTATTATTTGCCGATTTTCTCCACTACCCGCTGGGCCATATCTTTATAGATAGATCCAATTTGATGCTCTTCTTCATATACGGAAGGAGCAAAGATGTCTTTATTTTCTGTCGGCTGGCCGAGTGGGATACGGCCGAGTATTTCTGTTTTCAGCTCATCCTTCAGGCGTTCCCCGCCGCCTTCACCAAACACGTACTCTTTCTCACCGGTAACCTTGCTTTCAAAGTAGGCCATGTTTTCAACAATACCCAGAATTTCATGGTGGGTACGAATAGCCATTGCACCTGCACGCGCTGCGACAAATGCTGCTGTTGCGTGAGGGGTGGTTACAACGATTTCTTTACATTCCGGAAGCATCGTGTGGATATCAAGAGCCACATCCCCGGTACCCGGCGGAAGATCCAGCACGATGTAGTCCAACTCGCCCCACTCTACTTCGTTAAAGAAGTTATTTAACATTTTTCCAAGCATCGGACCTCTCCAGATAACTGGAGCATTGTCTTCTACGAAAAAGCCCATCGACATTACTTTCACACCGAATCGCTCTACTGGGAAGATACGGTCGTTTTCTACCTTTGGACGCGTATCGATGCCCATCATGTCCGGCACACTGAAGCCATATATGTCTGCATCAATAATACCAACTTTTTTCCCTGCTCTGGCCAGCGCCACTGCAAGGTTAACAGAAACGGTTGATTTCCCTACGCCGCCTTTACCACTTGTTACTGCGATAAACTCAGTTTTATTGTCTTTGGATAATAGAGACGCAGAAGCAGGAGACCCGCCGCCGTGCTTTTCTATTTCCTCTTCCTCTAATGCTTCAAAACGAAGACCAACGGACTCCGCTCCGGCATCTTTTAACAATTTAACTACGTCCTGCTGTACTTTCATTTGTTCAGGCGTACCTGTGCGGGCAAGGGCAATCTTAACGCTTACATTGCCATTTTTAATTCGAACGCTTCTTACTCCACCTGTTTCCGTAACGCTTTTATTTAAATCGGGATCCTCTATGCTTTTTAAGGCCTCGAGGACCTGCTCTTCTGTGATCAAAACGGACACCATCCTTTTAGCAGCAATTTGTTCTGCTCCTAGCATACATTGTTTTCTAGGTTCTTTTCAAACGTTTGCTATACAAACAGGCAAAATAAATCCTATCTGCCTTTAATCAGCCGCTCTCTCTTTCTTCTGTTAATAGCAAGCCGGTTAACAATCTGAATGATTTTCAGACGCATCTGCCGGTCACTGTGTACAAGCTTCACCCCGTAGTAATAGCGGCTTCCCTCTTTTTCTTTACGCTCGATTGTGCCATACAGTTTAAAAGGCGTCTGCAGCACCTGAAAAGTAAAACAGTACATTACTTCCTCTGCTAAGGGAATATCCAGCCTGGTGGAAAACCGCAGACCGCCGGCTGATAAATCCTGAAGATACATACGGGCCGGTTTGCTTTCGATAATCTTTTCCTGCATTTTATATATAGAAAACATTCCTTCAATAGGGTGAGATTCAAAATTAAAACGGACATCCCGCCTTTGGTTGCTCATATTTTTCCTCCTGCTCATATGGCAGCTGCATAACGTCCAGTAAACACCGCCCTGCAACGCACTATATTACGATCAATTATTTACATATTAAGTATATATTATGATTACTTAGTATTACAACTAAAGTATGTGTATTAATATAAAAGATTAAGACTCTCTTACAAACAGTCGTAAAAAAGACACCTTACCGGTGCCTGGCTTTTAATCAACCTGATAGCGGTCAATAAAAATTTCTTCCTGAATCAGCTTAATTTCGTTTAAAATTTCTTCGGCGAGCTCCTTATTATCTTCCAATGGATGTTCTTGAAAAAAAGAAGCTTTATTTAAAATATCTTCTATCTTTTTCTTAGAAGCTTCACTGCCTACTCTGTAATAATGAGCCAGTGCGATCGAAGCCGCTGTGAAAACGCCTCCTCTGCCTTCTATAAACGAAGCCGTCACATTTCCCCCGTACGTACTGCCTTCATTACAGTGCAGAGCTTTTCGTACACACTTTTCTAACTGTCCGCTGATCATGGCGTTTCCCTCCTAGTAGGTTATGTTCGTAATTTATCCCGAACTCTCCAGAAAGTCAACTACATTGTCTGACCGCAAAAAAACCTTCCAGCCAATAGGGCCGAAAGGTTTTGCATTGAAATGATTAACGCTTCGAGAACTGAGGAGCGCGACGGGCTGATTTAAGACCGGGCTTCTTACGTTCTTTCATACGTGGGTCACGAGTAAGGAATCCGGCAGCCTTAAGAGACTTACGGAAATCAGGGTCAACGTCTAAAAGCGCACGGGCTACACCGTGGCGGATAGCACCGGCCTGTCCTGTGAATCCACCGCCGTTTACGTTCACTTTAAGGTCATACTGACCTTCAGTTCCCGTTTCTACGAGTGGTTGGTTTACAATAAGCTTAAGTGTTTCAAAGTTGAAGTATTCATCAATGTCGCGGTTGTTTATCGTCACACGGCCATCGCCTGGTACGACAAAAACACGAGCAACAGAATTTTTACGACGTCCGGTACCGTAGTATTGCACTTGTGCCATAATATAATTTCCCTCCTTCTAATTTAGCCGCGAAGTTCGTACTTCTCTGGCTGTTGTGCTTGATGATTGTGTTCAGAACCTGCGAATACGTGAAGTTTTCTAGATTGTACGCGTCCAAGAGATGTCTTTGGAAGCATGCCTTTGATAGCAAGCTCAAGCATTCTCTCCGGCTTGTTTGCACGCATGTCTCCGGCAGTTGTTTCTTTCAGGCCGCCTGGATGTCCGCTGTGCTTGTAGTAAATCTTATCACGGAGCTTCTTTCCTGTAAGGTGAATCTTGCTTGCATTAATAATAATAACGTGGTCTCCCATATCAACGTGAGGAGTAAACTGAGGCTTGTTCTTGCCGCGAAGGATGGATGCTACTTCGCTGGAAAGACGTCCAAGAGTTTGTCCGTCAGCATCTACAACGTGCCATTTTTGTTCAATTTCTTTTGGCTTTGCCATGTATGTTGTACGCATTATTTTTTCCCTCCTAATTAGTTCTTTTTTTATTGGTTTTTGTCAGTTGTCATCGTCCATTATCATTCCGTATCCCGGGGCTGTGGGACTTTGAAATGCCAACAACTATCATATAACATGCCTTCCTTAATGTCAATGCAATGTACACCAGGAATCGTTGTTTTTTAAAAGATTTTTCACTATCCGCTTAATCACTGTTAGAACGGGCCTTCCTCGTATACTACACGTTCCAGATAAAGACCATGCCCCGGTGCGGTTTGTCCTGCTTTGGACCGGTCTTCTGCTTCCAGAATAGACTTGATTTTTCCTGGTTCGATACGGCCATTGCCGACTAACAGAAACGTACCTACTAAGATACGTACCATATTATACAAAAAGCCGCTGCCCTTAAAAACAAAATGCAGTTCATCCCCATGTGTTTCAATACGTGCCTCATAAATGGTCCGCACCATGCTTGTTACGCCCGTCCCGGTAGAACAGAAAGAGGAAAAGTTATGCGTTCCTTCGATAAAAGGCAGCGCCTCTCTCATTTTCTCCACTTCCACCGGCTTGGGATAAAAATACGTATAATGGCGTCGGAACACATCTCTTGTTCTTCCCGTGAGCACCCGGTAGCGGTACTCTTTACCAAGGGCGTCGTAACGGGCATGAAAAGAAGGATCCACGTATTCTGCCGACAGTATTTGGATATCAGATGGAAATAAGCCGGAGGAGGTAATCGGCCACCGCTCTTCCGGAACATAATAGTCGGTGTCGAAATGAATGGTCTGTCCATTGGCATGAACACCGGCATCGGTCCGTCCGGAAGCAAAAATCGTTACTTTTCTGCCCCGGTGCATTTTAGTCAGACCTTTTTCTATGACTTCTTGAAGGGTTTTGCTGTTTTGCTGCATCTGCCAGCCGGAATAATTCGTTCCATCATAAGCGATCACCGCTTTTACTCTGTACTTCATCCTTTTGTTACTCCCTTAATAAAAATAATGCTGCCACCAGCACCACGACCAGCACGCAGGCAGCCGTATCTCTTGTTTTCCAAATCAGCTGACGAAGCTTTGTACGCTCCGCTCCGCTGTTATAGCCTCTTGCTTCCATTGCATACGCTAAATCCTCCGCTCGTTTAAAAGAGCGTACAAATAACGGCACCAGCAGGGCAACGAACGCCTGGGCCCTGTCTTTTAGAGACCCTTTGTTAAAATCAGCGCCGCGTGCAGTCTGTGCTTTGATAATTTTTTCGGTTTCCTGCATCAGTGTTGGAATAAATCGGATTGCAATAGACATCATCATTGCTACGTCGTGGGCCGGGAAGCGAAAACGACGCAGGGGCGATAAAAACTGCTCCATCGCATCTGTTAACTCAATCGGACTCGTCGTCAAGGTCAACAGCGAGGTCAGAAACACCAGCAGCAGCAGTCGAAGAGCAATAAACAATCCTTGGATCACTCCATCTTCATAAAACTGAAAAGCTCCGAGTGAAAAGAGCACCTCTCCTTCCCTCGTAAACAGGGCATGAATAAAAAAGGTGAACAGCACCAGCAGAAAAATAGGAGCCATCCCTTTTCGTATATAACGAAACGGCACGCCGGACGAAAGATATATTGCTGCAGCTGTGCCGCCTAATACGGCATAGCCGCTCCAGGAATTAGTCAGGAAAATTGCCGCGATCAATAGAAAGATAGAAGCCAGCTTCGCTCTCGCATCCATTCGGTGAAGAATGGAGCGGCCCGGGAGATACTGGCCTATAATCACGTGTTCAAACATGGGTATCGCCTTTTTTCTGTTGAAGTTTCTCTTCCAATTCCCGGGCTGCTTCTTCCGGTCTCAAGTGGTAGCTGGAAAATGCTACTCCCATTTCCTGCTCGATCTGCTTTAATACTTTGACCTGTTCCGGCACATCTAAATGAAGAGCCTTCAGTTCGGCCTGTTTTTCATAAATGACAGAAGGAGCCCCTTCCATCGTAATCCGCCCTTCGCTCATAACAATAATCCGGTCTGCCAGACGCGCAGCTTCTTCCATTTGATGCGTGATCATAATAGTCGTTGTCTGATACTGCTCCTGCCAGGTTTTGAACAAGGAAAGGATTTCCTCCTGTCCCTGCGGATCCAGGCCGGCAGTCGGCTCATCCAGAATGAGCACTTGCGGCTCCACGGCCAGCACCCCCGCTATTGCCACACGCCGCATCTGTCCCCCGCTCAGCTCAAAAGGAGACCGGCCCAGAAAGCTTTTATCCAATCCAACCAGCTCCAGCAGTTCCGGAAGTCTTTTTTTCGTCCGGGCTTCTTCTTTGCCCGCATTACGGGGACCAAACAATAAATCCTTTTCTACTGTTTCTTCAAACAGCTGATGCTCCGGGTATTGAAACACCATGCCCGTATGCTCGCGCAGTGCTTTAATCTGTCTGCGCCTGGATTTGGCATCAATTGTCCGGCTTCCTACCGTTACCTGTCCGCTGTGGGGTTTTAAAAGACCGTTTATGTGCTGGACAAGGGTGGATTTTCCTGAACCGGTATGCCCGATGATAGCAGTAAAAGACCCCTTTTCGAAATCAACATTAACGTTCGCTAATGCCTGTTTTTCAAACGGCGTCTTTTTCATATAAGTGTGCTCTATGTTTTTTAATGATACCTTCATCTGCTTTTTTCCCTCCAAAGAAATGCTTCTAATGACCGGGAGGAAATCCCTTTGTGTGCTAGAGACTGATACAAGGATGCAGCATAAGGCAATGGGATGTTCTTCTCTTGCAGCCAATCTAAATTGTTCAGCAGCTCTTCTGCTGTAACATCATGAATAATGCGTCCGTTTTCCATATACCATACGCGGTCCGCCATGAGGGCTTCATGCAGCTGGTGCGTAACGGATAAGATCGTCACATCACTTGAGGCATGCAGAGAACGAATAGTATGTAAGACTTCTTGTTTTCCATTTGGATCCAGCATAGAGGTTGCTTCATCCAATACCATGATGGATGGATAAAGAGCTAATACCCCAGCGATAGCAACACGCTGTTTCTGTCCACCGGATAACCGATGTGGTTCTTTATCTAAAATATCTTCTACTCCCGTCTGACGGGCTACTGTTTCAATACGTTGAAGCATGTCTTCTCTAGGTACACCGGCATTTTCCATTCCAAATGCGATATCATCCCTAACAGTAGGTGCTACAAATTGATGATCCGGATTTTGAAAGACCATTCCCACTTCTCTTCGAATAACAGGCAGGTCTTCATCGGAAAAAATGGATTTTCCATTAATATGAATATCTCCTGACTGGGGAAGAAGCAATCCGTTAAATAATCGTGACAACGTAGATTTCCCTGAACCATTCGGGCCAATAACAGCAATCCATTCTCCATGTTGAACAGAGGCACTTACGTCAGATAGTACGACGGGGCCGTCTTCTTCATATTGAAAATGAACATTTTTTAACGTTACTGCCTTCATTGATTAGTCCTCTTTTCTCAAACATGCATCGTCCTTTTCACCATACAGCACATTTGCATCCAGGTTTTAAAGGAGCCTGCTTTTTTAGAAAAAAAGAGAGGCTCCAGGCCTTTCTGAAAGAAAGAACCTGGTCTCTTGATTAAATGTCTTTTCGGTTTTTAAAAAAGGGCGTAGACGCAATCCTCTAAAGATCCGTCCAGCCCTTTTTTATCAGCCCGTGAAAAATTACTTATACGAACTCGATAATAGCAAGTTCAGCTGCGTCTCCGCGGCGGGGACCTGCTTTAAGCACGCGAGTGTATCCGCCTTGGCGGTCTTCAAAACGAGGAGCAATCTCATCGAATAACTTTTGAATAGCATCCTGTCCTGTTTCTTCGTTAGCTACCTCTTTACGAATATAAGCAGCAACCTGACGGCGTGCGTGAAGATCTCCGCGCTTGCCAAGGGTTACCATCTTCTCGATAATAGGGCGCAATACTTTTGCTTTAGATACAGTTGTCTCAATTCTTTCATTGATGATCAAGTCTGTAGCCAAGTCACGAAATAGTGCTTTTCTTGCTGAACTGTCACGTCCAAGCTTTGCATATGCAGTCATTTAATTCCCTCCTTCATAAATATTGCGTGGCTTGTTCTATTCTTCTTTACGAAGACCTAAACCAAGTTCCGCTAGTTTTTCTTGAACTTCCTCTAATGATTTACGTCCAAGGTTACGAACTTTCATCATATCATCTTCGGATTTCTGGGTAAGCTCCTGCACGGTGTTAATGCCGGCACGCTTCAGGCAGTTATAAGAACGAACAGATAGATCAAGCTCTTCGATAGTCATCTCAAGCACTTTTTCTTTCTGATCTTCTTCTTTTTCCACCATAATTTCTGCGTTTTGAGCCTGGTCTGTTAATCCGATGAAGATATTTAAATGTTCGTTAAGAATCTTCGCTCCAAGCGAAACAGCTTCTTCAGGGCGAATACTACCGTCTGTCCATACATCCATAGTGAGCTTATCATAGTTAGTGATCTGCCCGACACGTGTGTTTTCTACCTGGTAGTTCACACGTGATACCGGAGTGTAGATGGAATCGATAGGAAGAACACCAATTGGAAGGTCATCCGCATTGTTTCCTTCAGCTGGAACATACCCTCTTCCGCGTTTAGCAGTTAAACGCATGTGAAGATTGGCTCCTTCTGTAAGAGTAGCGATATGAAGATCCGGGTTTAAAATGTCTACGTCACTATCATGGGTAATATCTTTCGCCTTGATAATGCCGTCGCCCGTTTGTTCAATTTCCAATACTTTTTCTTCATCTGAATAAATCTTCAGAGCCAGCTTTTTTAGGTTTAATATGATGGTTGTAACATCCTCTACCACACCTTCAATAGTGGAGAACTCATGCAGGACGCTGTCAATCTGTACTGTTGTGACAGCTGAACCTGGAAGAGAGGATAAAAGGATGCGGCGTAAGGAGTTTCCAAGTGTTGTTCCATACCCACGCTCTAGTGGTTCTACAACAAACTTGCCATATTTGGCATCCTCGCTTACTTCAACCGTTTCGATATTAGGCTTCTCGATTTCGATCATTTAACAATATACCCTCCTTCAAAACGTAGAATTTCCTGTCATCGGCTTACATAGGTAAGCGATTCGGGCATTTTCATTTAGTCAGCTTCCGATTAAGCGACGAACCTGTTTCTTTATAATGCATAAGCTTTTACAAGGAAATCTGTATCCATCATAAAGCTAGGCGTTGCACCAACTTCTGAAAATTATACTCTACGGCGTTTTGGCGGACGGCATCCGTTATGAGGAACTGGGGTTACATCACGAATCATGTTTACCTCAAGTCCAGTTGCCTGTAAAGAACGAATAGCAGCTTCGCGTCCGGAACCTGGTCCTTTAACAGCTACTTCTACGCTTTTAAGACCGTGCTCCATTGCAGCTTTAGTAGCTGTTTCAGCAGCCATCTGTGCAGCGAAAGGAGTAGATTTACGTGAGCCTCTAAAACCTAATGCTCCAGCACTTGCCCAGGATAAAGCATTTCCCTGTGTGTCTGTAATCGTCACGATCGTGTTGTTGAATGTTGAACGGATGTGCGCGATTCCAGTCTCTATATTCTTACGTTGACGGCGTTTACGGTTGTTTGTTTTTGGCTTAGCCATAGTAAGTTAACCTCCTTTTCGTAAATGATTATTTTTTCTTGTTTGCTACTGTACGACGTGCACCTTTACGGCCACGGGCGTTGTTCTTCGTGTTCTGTCCTCTTACAGGAAGACCACGGCGATGACGAATGCCACGATAGCTTCCGATTTCAATAAGACGCTTAATGTTTAGTGACTTTTCACGACGAAGGTCACCTTCCACTGTAAAGTTTTCAACTACAGTACGAATGTTAGCAAGTTCATCTTCTGTAAGATCGCGAGTACGCGTGCTTTCATCAATGTTAGCTTCTTTAAGAATCTTTTGTGCCGCGGATTTACCGATACCATAAACATACGTTAAAGAAATTACAATACGCTTATCGCGTGGAACATCTATACCTGCAATACGTGCCATTTGAGCACCTCCTTTTTATTTAGCCTTGTTTTTGCTTGTGCTTTGGATTGGAGCAAATAACCATAACCGTACCTTTACGGCGGATTACTTTACATTTTTCACACATTGGTTTGACTGACGGTCTCACCTTCATGTTTATTTACCTCCTTAACCGCTTGGAGTACATGCGAGAGTAAACGTGCTACGACTCATCCTGCCGGTTTTTATTTATAGCGGTACGTAATACGTCCGCGTGACAAATCATATGGGGAAATTTCAACGGTTACTTTGTCTCCTGGGAGTATGCGGATAAAGTGCATCCGGATCTTACCAGAAACGTGCGCTAGAATTTTATGCCCATTCTCAAGCTCTACGCGAAACATTGCGTTTGGAAGAGGTTCAAGAACAGTGCCTTCCATTTCAATAACATCATCTTTGGCCATGCATGTATTCTCCTTCCTTCAGTAACTCTGTGCTATGCTTTGTTTTATAGATTATCAGAGCATATCTCAACTTAGCATTGGTCACACGTCCGGTTTCCATTAAACTTCGCTTTACCTCTTCAGAAATGTGCGGCAGAAACTCTACGTGGTTTTTGTTTTTCTTTTTCCCACGGTCGGATTTCCGCTTTTCTCCATCTGCTACTAAAATAAAACGATCATCTACTAAACCAATGACTACGGCAAAATTACCGGCTTCCCGCCCTTTGCGAATCCGGACAATCTGGCCGATCCCGGGCAGCGACTCTGATTCTGTCATTCATCATCACCTTTATTGTTAATCAGGCTTTTGTTAGTATCTCATATCCTTCATTGGTAATGGCAATAGTATGCTCAAAGTGAGCACAGTTTTTCCCGTCAGTCGTTACGACTGTCCAGTTGTCAGAAAGAGTATGAACATAACGTTCTCCCGCATTGATCATTGGTTCAACGGCAAGTACCATGCCAGGCTTTAAGCGCGGCCCTTTTCCTGGAGGACCATAATGAGGGATCTGCGGGTCTTCATGCAGATTCTGCCCAACCCCATGACCCACGTATTCACGCACAACTGAAAAGCCGTGCTTCTCTGCATATGCTTGAATCGCGTGGGACATGTTAGTAAGGCGCTCTCCCGGCTTCGCTTCCTTCAGCCCTTCGTATAACGCTTGTTCCGTTACATCAAGCAGCTGCTGATCAGCGTCCGTAATCGTTCCTACCGCATAAGTCCAGGCAGAATCACCATGATAGCCCTTATATTCGGCTCCGATATCTATAGAAATGATGTCGCCATCTTTTAATACTTTTTTACCCGGTATGCCATGCACCAATTCTTCATTGACTGATACACAGATACTTCCGGAGAATCCATTATACCCTTTAAAGGATGGAATCGCGTCATGCTGACGTATTTTTTTATCGGCAATGCCATCAAGTTCCCGGGTAGTAACCCCGGGCTTAATGTGCTTTTGCAGCTCTTGATGCGTCAACGCAACGATTTTGCCAGCCTCGCGCATAATATCAAGCTCTCGTTCTGTTTTACAAATGATCATTCATGAATTCCTTTCAACAAAGCATCTATTTCATCAAATACTACATTAATATCCTGGTCGCCCCTGACATTACGGATGTAGCCTTTGTCTGTATAGAAATCAATAAGAGGCTGCTGTTGTTCGATATTCACTTCAAGGCGTTTTCTGACCGTTTCCGGCTTATCATCATCGCGCTGCACAAGCTCACTTCCATCAACATCACAAATGCCTTCCTGTTTAGGAGGATTATAAGTTACATGGTACGTTTTGCCTGAAGTCGGCGATACACGGCGTCCCGTCAGGCGCTCTTCCAGCTTTTCCTTAGGAACGTCAACGTTAAGAACATAATCAAGATTTTTGCCTAAAGAGCTTAGTATATCTTCCAAGGCCTCTGCTTGAGCCACAGTACGGGGGAAACCATCGAGAAGAAAGCCGCTTTCGCAGTCGCTTTTACTTAGCCGCTCCCGCACAATGCCGATCGTTACCTCATCTGGGACAAGGTTCCCTGCATCCATATAAGACTTTGCTTCTTTACCAAGTTCGGTACCGTCTTTAATGGCTGCACGAAACATGTCACCTGTTGAAATATGAGGAATGTTGTACTTTGCTACAATCTTTTCGGCTTGTGTACCTTTACCGGCACCTGGAAGCCCCATTAATATCAAATTCACGATATCTCCTCCATCTTTACGATTTCGTGAGGGGCAAGGCGGCTTTCTTCCTCATCCCCTAATGCGCGGCTTATCTATTTGATAAACCCTTTATAACTTCTCTTAATAAGCTGGCTCTCGATCTGTTTCATTGTATCTAATGCCACACCAACAACGATGAGAAGGCCAGTACCGCCAATTTGAATCGTCTGTGGAAGTCCCATCTGTGCTGTGAAAAACACAGGAATAAGAGATACCGCCGTAAGGAACAAAGCCCCTACAAACGTTAAACGATACAAAATACGACGGATATACGTTTCAGTGGTTTTGCCCGGGCGGATTCCCGGCACGTAACCGCCTTGTTTTTTCAGGTTCTCTGCCATCTGCTCAGGATTAACCTGGACAAATGTATAGAAGTACGTGAACCCGATAATTAAAGCTGCATATATAATCATGCCAAATGGCTGCGTATAATCAAAGTTTTGCACAATCCAGTTTGCCACTGCGTTGTCTTCTCCAATTAACCCGGCTACCGTTGGTGGGAAAATAAAGAGAGATAACGCAAAAATAACGGGAATAACACCGGCAGAGTTAACTTTCAACGGAATATGCGTTGATTGGCCGCCTACCTGGCTGCGTCCTGTTAAACGTTTAGCATACTGAATCGCCACTTTGCGAATTGCCTGCTGCACGAAAATAACACCCACGATAATAATGAGTACCGCTAATGCCAAAAGCGCAAGCGTAACAATTCCCATAAACAACTGCTGGCCGGCATCTTCGATTTGTGTGGCATAGATCTGGTTTAACCCGCCGGGGATCCCGGCCGCGATTCCAGCAAAAATAAGGATGGATATACCATTCCCTACTCCTTTTGCCGTAATCTGCTCACCCAGCCACATCAAAAATGCTGTTCCAGTGGTCATAATTAGTGCTATAAAAATGTATTGGGGAACACTTGGATTCGGAATAAGTCCTGGAAATAAGTTATTAAATCCAATAGACATTCCAAGCCCTTGGATAAAGGCAAGAATAACGGTAAAGTAGCGCGTAAACTGCGCCAGCTTCCTTCTTCCTGCTTCCCCTTCTTTCGCCCACTCTGTAAACTTTGGCACAACATCCATTCTTAAAAGCTGAACTACAATAGATGCAGTAATGTAGGGCATAACGCCCATAGCAAAGATAGAGTAATTCGAAAGGGCTCCACCACCAAAAGTGTTAAGGAACCCGAAAGCATTTGCTTGGTCCTGGAAATTCAAGACATCTTGATTAGATCCAGGAACTGGTATAAAGCTTCCTATTCGAAATACTACTAGCATGAGAAGAGTAAAGAAAATCTTATTTCTTAAATCACTCACACGAAAAATGTTAGAGAGCGCGCGAAACATTAGATCACCTCTGTTTTTCCACCAGCCGCTTCAATTGCACTTTTAGCAGAAGCTGAGAACTTGTTCGCTTTCACCGTTAGATCTTTAATGACGTTTCCATCCCCAAGGATTTTCACACCATTTTTAGTTTTGCTTACGACACCTTCTTTAATAAGAAGCTCCGGTGTAACTTCTGTACCGGAATCAAAACGGTTTAATGTTTCGATGTTAACGATTGCGTACTCTTTTCTTGTATAGTTAGTGAATCCACGTTTTGGAAGGCGTTTGAAAATTGGGTTTTGACCACCCTCAAATCCAAGACGTACACCGCCGCCAGAACGAGAATTCTGCCCTTTTTGACCGCGACCGGAAGTTTTTCCATTTCCGGTTGCGACTCCACGTCCAACGCGATTGCGTGTTTTCGTAGATCCTTTTGCAGGCTTCAACTCATGAAGTTTCATGTTGACACCTCCCTGTCCTTTAGAAATCGTATTATGCGTCTAGTTCTTTTACAGTTAATAGATGAGATACTTTGTTAATCATTCCACGAATAGCAGCGTTGTCTTCGTGCACCACAGTGTGGTGCATTTGACGAAGACCCAGAGTATTAACCGTCACACGCTGATCCTTGGGACGACCAATTAAACTACGGCTGAGGGTAATTTCCACTTTTTTGGCCATGTTGTTTCCCTCCTTATCCTAACAATTCTTGCACGCTTTTTCCACGTAATTTGGCAACTTCTTCAGCTGTTTTCAGCTCAGTTAGCCCTTGGATGGTTGCGCGAACCATGTTAATTGGGTTATTAGAACCCAGTGATTTAGAGAGAATATCCTGAACGCCGGAAAGCTCAAGTACAGCACGTACAGGTCCGCCCGCGATAACTCCAGTACCTTCAGAAGCAGGCTTCAATAGTACGTTACCAGCTCCGAAATGTCCTACGATTACGTGAGGAATAGTTGTTCTTACGATTGGCACTTCCACAAGGTTTTTCTTGGCAGCTTCTACCGCTTTGCGGATAGCTTCAGGAACTTCAAGTGCTTTCCCCATGCCAAAACCTACGTGTCCGTTACGATCCCCAACGACTACAAGCGCTGCAAAACGGAAACGACGTCCACCTTTAACAACCTTGGCAACGCGGTTGATTGTAACTACTCTTTCTTCTAGTTCAAGCTTGCTAGCATCAATTTGCATACTGTCCCCTCCTTACTCTTAAAATTTCAGTCCATTTTCACGTGCCGCGTCAGCTAATGCCTGTACACGTCCGTGATAGATAAATCCGCCGCGGTCAAATACTACACTTTCGTAGCCTTTGTCTTTCGCGCGTTTTGCTACAAGTTCACCGATCGTTTTTGCAGCTTCCACATTTCCACCGTTCTCGATATTTAATTCTTTCTCAGTTGTAGAGGCAGCCACTAGTGTAGCTCCTTTTACATCGTCGATAAGCTGTACATAAATATGCTTGGAAGAACGGAATACGTTCAGACGCGGACGTTCAGAAGTGCCTTTGATTTTTCTGCGAATGCTCATATGGCGCTTCTTACGCTTGGCGTATTTCGTAGATTTAGTAATCATGAAACGCTCCTCCTCTCTTAACCTTACATTAAGCGTTATTTACCAGTTTTACCTTCTTTACGTCTAACAAATTCGCCTTCATAACGAACGCCTTTGCCTTTGTAAGGTTCTGGTTTTCTAGTGGCACGGATGTTTGAAGCAACAGCTCCAACGCGCTCTTTATCGATTCCTTTTACAATTACCTTTGTGTTTGATGGAACATCAATCTCGATACCATCTTCTGGTACCATTTCTATAGGGTGGGAATAACCAACGTTAAGGATAAGTTTTGTACCTTGTTTGCTGGCACGATAACCAACACCAACAAGCTCCAAGCCTTTCTCATAACCTTTTGTTACACCTTCCACCATGTTGTTTACAACACTTCTGGTTGTTCCATGCAAAGAGCGGTGCTCTTTGTGGTCAGAAGGGCGCTCGAAGGTAACTTCTGCATCACCAACATTAACTTTAATATCCGGATGAAGCTCACGGCTTAATTCACCCTTAGGGCCTTTTACCGTTACGTGTCGACCGTTCAAGCTGACTGTAACTCCTTCAGGAATTTCTATAGGCTTTAGACCAATACGAGACATATGTTTCCACCTCCGTTCTTATTTATTATTCTTACCAAACGTAAGCGAGTACTTCGCCGCCGATTTCCATTTTACGTGCCTGCTTATCGCTCATCACACCGTGTGATGTAGAGATAACTGCGATTCCAAGACCGCCAAGTACACGAGGAACTTCATCAGACTTAGCGTATACACGAAGTCCAGGCTTACTGATTCTCTTCAATCCAGTGATAACGCGTTGGTTCTCTGCACCGTACTTAAGGAAGATACGGATAAGACCTTGCTTTTTATCATCAACAAATTCTACGTCGCGAACAAAACCTTCGTTCTTTAGAATTTCAGCTATTTCTTTTTTAATGTTAGATGCAGGCATCTCCAGCTTTTCGTGACGAACGATGTTCGAGTTACGAATGCGAGTCAGCATATCTGCAATTGGATCTGTCATGACCATAATGTTTTACCTCCTTCCCTTATCTCGGGCTTACCAGCTTGCTTTTCTAACGCCTGGAATTTGTCCTTTATACGCGAGTTCGCGGAAACAAATTCTGCACAACTTAAATTTACGGATTACGGAATGAGGACGTCCGCAACGTTCACATCTTGTATATGCTTGCACATTGTACTTGGGAGTACGCTGCTGTTTGGCTATCATCGATTTCTTTGCCAAGGTCGATGCCTCCTCTTCAAATTATTATTTGTACTACTTTTTGAAAGGCATTCCCATCTGTGTTAGCAGCTCTCTGGATTCCTCGTCGGAATTAGCTGTTGTAACGATGACAATATCCATTCCACGAACTTTGTCTACTTTATCATAATCAACTTCCGGGAAAATAAGCTGCTCTCTTACTCCAAGAGTGTAGTTTCCACGGCCGTCAAAAGACTTACTTGATACACCACGGAAGTCACGTACACGTGGAAGAGATACATTGATTAGCTTCTCAAGGAAGTCATACATGCGGTCTCCTCTAAGAGTAACTTTTGTACCGATTGGCATACCTTCACGAAGTTTGAAACCAGCAATGGATTTTTTAGCTTTTGTTACAAGAGGCTTTTGACCACTGATGGCACCAAGCTCTTCTACTGCTTTATCCAATGCTTTTGGGTTTTGAACTGCTTCGCCGACACCCATGTTAATAACAATTTTATCTAGCTTAGGAACTCCCATTACAGAAGAATAAGCGAACTTTTCATGCATGTGAGGAACAATCGTTCCTTTGTATTTCTCTTTCAAGGCGTTCATACTGTTAGCCTCCTTTCGTCAGATGACTTATTTATCAAGTGCTTCGCCGGATTTTTTAGCGATGCGTACTTTTTTGCCGTCCACCACTTTGGATCCTACACGGGTAGGTTCTCCAGTTTTCGGGTCAAGAGGCATTACATTGGACACGTGAATAGCAGCTTCCTGAGTTAGGATTCCACCTTGTGGGTTATCCTGGGAAGGCTTAGCATGCTTTTTTACAATATTAATCCCCTCAACAAGAACACGTTCTTTTTTAGGGAAAGCTTGTAAAATAACACCCTCTTTACCTTTATCTTTGCCGGTAATTACTTTCACTTTGTCGCCTTTTTTTACATTAAGACTTTTCTGAGACATAATCGCACCTCCTTAACAAGGCCTATCTATTCGTTTTCTAGTATTAAAGTACTTCTGGAGCAAGCGATACAATTTTCATGTACTGCTCTTCACGTAGTTCTCTTGCAACTGGTCCAAAAATACGAGTTCCTCTTGGGCTTTTATCTGGACGAACAATTACTGCTGCATTTTCGTCAAAGCTGATATAAGAACCATCTTTGCGACGAGCTCCGCTTTTTGAACGAACGATTACTGCTCTTACTACTTCACCTTTTTTGACAACGCCACCTGGTGTTGCTTGTTTAACAGAACAAACGATCATATCACCGATATTAGCTGTCTTACGTCCGGATCCGCCTAGAACTTTAATGCACTGTACTTGACGTGCACCTGAATTATCAGCAACTTTTAATCTACTCTCTTGTTGTATCATAGGTTACGTAACCTCCCTTCCTCAGAAAAGATGTTAGATAATTACGGATTCCTCTACTACTTCCAACAGACGGAATCTCTTGTCTTTAGAAAGTGGACGAGTTTCCATAATACTAACAACATCGCCTTTTTTGGCTTGATTATTTTCATCATGTGCTTTTAATTTTTTGGAATATCTTACGCGCTTGCCGTATAGAGAATCTGTTTTGTACGTTTCAACAACAACTGTAATGGTTTTATCCATTTTGTCAGAAACGACACGTCCAGTATATACTTTGCGCTGATTGCGTTCAGCCATGTAAATGGGCCTCCTCTCGATCGTTATTAACCTTTATTTATACCGAGTTCACGTTCACGTAAAACGGTTTTGGCACGAGCGATGTCTTTACGAACATTGCGAATGCGACCTGGATTTTCAAGCTGACCAGTCGCCAGTTGGAAACGAAGATTAAACAACTCTTCTTTTAACGAAACAGTCTGTGCTTCCACTTCTGCTGTGGTTAAGTTTCTGAATTCATTAACTTTCATTTGCCTCACCACCCAATTCTTCGCGCTTAACAAACTTCGTTTTGATTGGAAGTTTATGAGACGCAAGTCTAAGTGCTTCACGAGCTACCTCTTCAGAAACACCTGCGATTTCAAACATAATTTTTCCTGGTTTTACAACTGCTACCCATCCTTCAGGAGCACCTTTACCGGAACCCATCCGAACTTCTAGAGGCTTAGCTGTGTAAGGTTTATCTGGAAAGATTTTAATCCAAACCTTACCGCCACGCTTCATGTGACGAGTCATTGCAATACGAGCTGATTCAATTTGGCGGTTTGTGATCCAGGAAGCTTCGATAGCCTGAAGACCGTATTCACCAAATGTTACTTCTGTGCCGCCTTTTGCACGGCCTCTCATTTTGCCGCGGTGTTCGCGACGATATTTAACACGTTTTGGTAACAACATTATTAATTGCCCCCTTCCTGTTTTTTCGTACCTTTCGTTGGAAGGACTTCTCCACGGTAGATCCAGATCTTAACTCCGAGCTTGCCGTAGGTTGTATCTGCTTCCGCTGTACCGTAATCAATGTCGGCACGTAGTGTGTGAAGAGGAACCGTTCCTTCGTTATAGCTTTCATCACGAGCGATATCAGCGCCGCCAAGACGTCCGGATACCTGTGTTTTGATCCCTTTCGCGCCTGCGCGCATTGTGCGTTGAATTGTCTGCTTCATTGCACGACGGAAAGAAACACGGTTTTCCAATTGACGAGCGATGTTCTCTGCTACAAGACGAGCGTCCATATCTGCCTGCTTAATTTCAGCGATGTTGATATGAACTCTTTTACCAGTTAGATTGTTAAGGTTTTTACGAAGGGATTCCACTTCAGAACCACCCTTACCAATAACCATACCTGGCTTAGCAGTGTGAATCGTAATGTTTACACGCTTTGCTGCGCGTTCAATTTCAATTTTAGAAACAGAAGCTTCTTTTAGTCTATTTTCAATGTACTCACGCACTTTAATGTCTTCGTGTAAAAGGGTTGCATATTCTTTTTCGGCGTACCATTTAGAATCCCAGTCACGAATGACACCAACGCGTAGTCCTATAGGATTAACTTTTTGACCCACGTGTTATCCCTCCTTCTTTTCTGCTACCACGATTGTGATGTGGCTTGTTCTTTTGTTGATTCTAGTTGCACGGCCTTGTGCGCGTGGACGAAATCTTTTCAGCGTTACGCCTTCATCAACGAATGCTTCCGTGATGTAAAGATCTTCCGGCTCCAGCTCGTAGTTGTGTTCTGCGTTTGCGATGGCAGAATTTAGTACTTTTTCGACAATTGGCGAAGCGCCTTTAGTAGTATTTTTAAGGATACCAATGGCCTCTCCAGCCTTTTTGCCCCGAATGAGGTCAATGACTAACCGTGCCTTACGAGGGGCAATGCGAATTTGTTTAGCAACTGCTTTAGCTTGCATTTAAAGAACCTCCCCTCTTATTAGCGTCTTGTCTTCTTGTCATCTTGTCTGTGACCTTTAAATGTTCTTGTTGGCGCGAACTCACCAAGCTTATGACCGACCATATCTTCCTGAACGTAAACCGGAACGTGCTTGCGTCCGTCATAGACTGCAATAGTATGGCCTACGAAATTTGGAAAGATAGTAGAACGTCTGGACCAGGTTCTGATTACCTTTTTATCATCTGTTTCATTAAGTGCTTCGACTTTTTTCATCAAATGATCATCAATGAAAGGTCCTTTTTTCAAACTTCTGCTCATGAGAGTACCTCCCTTCGCAATTGCGCTGCGATTCCAACGAACCGCAGAACAACACGATTATTTTTTGTTGCGACGACGACGAACGATATATTTATCAGTGTCTTTGTTTTTCTTGCGTGTTTTGTAACCAAGTGCCGGTGTACCCCATGGAGATACTGGTGCAACACGTCCGATTGGAGCGCGGCCTTCACCACCACCGTGTGGGTGATCACTTGGGTTCATTGCGGAACCACGTACAGTTGGACGTCTGTTCAACCAACGGGAGCGTCCGGCTTTACCAATGCTGATAAGCTCGTGCTCAACGTTTCCTACTTGTCCTATCGTTGCACGGCAGGTAGCAAGGATAAGGCGTGTTTCGCCTGATCTAAGACGAACAAGAACGTACTTGCCTTCTTTACCAAGAATCTGTGCTTCTGCTCCAGCAGAACGGACAAGCTGTCCTCCGCGTCCTGGCTTCAGCTCAATGTTGTGAATGATTGTACCAACTGGAATGTTTACCAATGGAAGTGCGTTCCCAACTTTGATATCAGCTTCAGAACCAGATTCGATCATCTGTCCTACTTTGATTCCTTTAGGTGCAAGGATATAACGCTTTTCTCCATCTACGTAATGGATGAGGGCGATGTTTGCGGAACGGTTTGGATCGTACTCTACAGTAGCGACTTTACCTGGAACTCCGTCCTTTTCACGCTTGAAATCAATAATGCGGTATTGGCGCTTGTGTCCGCCACCCTGGTGACGCATAGTAATGCGGCCGTGGTTGTTTCTACCAGCTTTCTTATAAAGTGGTGCAGTCAAAGATTTTTCCGGCTTGTCTGTTGTTATTTCACCGAAATCACTTACAGTCATGTGACGAATACCGTTAGTAATCGGCTTAAACTTTTTAATAGGCATGCTTATTTCCCTCCTTTACTTAGCAATTATGCTCCTTCGAAAAACTCAATTTCCTGGCTGTCTTCAGTTAACGTGATTATCGCCTTTTTACGGTTAGGCTTAAATCCTGTATAACGGCCAAAACGACGGAATTTTCCTTTATAGTTCATTGTATTAACTCTAGATACTTTTACTCCAAAAATTTCTTCGATAGCTTTTTTGATCTGTATCTTGTTAGCTTTTACATTCACTTCAAAAGTATACTGTCTTAATTCCATTAATTCAGCAGTACGTTCAGTGATTACGGGGTTTTTAATAATGTCGCGTGCTTCCATTATGCGAGCACCTCCTCTACCTTTTCTACCGCTTCTTTCGTGATTACGAGCTTGTCGTGCTTAAGCACTTCAAGTACGTTCACGTCTTTAACAGTTGCAAAGGTGATTCCAGGAATGTTTCCAATGGATAATGCTACTTGCTCATTATAATCAGCTGTTACTACTAACGCTTTCCGATCAACAGAAAGGCTTGATAGTACAGTCATCATTTCTTTTGTCTTTGGTGCTTCTAAAGAAAGGTTATCAAGAACAACGATGTCCCCGTCCTTTGCTCTAGTGGAAAGAGCAGATTTAATAGCAAGTCTGCGTACTTTCTTTGGAAGCTTATAAGCATAACTTCTAGGTGTTGGTCCAAAAACGACACCGCCGCCTACCCATTGTGGTGCACGGATAGTACCTTGACGCGCGCGTCCTGTTCCTTTTTGACGCCACGGCTTACGACCGCCGCCTCGTCTGTCAGAGCGGTTCTTTACAGCATGTGTTCCCTGACGCATAGATGCTTGCTGCATCACGACTGCTTCATGAAGAACATGCTGGTTTGGTTCAATGCCGAAAATCCCTTCGGCTAGTTCTACATCTCCGACTTTCGATCCGGATTGATTCAATACGTCTACTTTAGGCATAGTAGGGCCTCCTTCCTTGGTGACTTTTATTTCGCTGCTTTAACAGCAGATTTGATGGTAACAAGATTTTTATTTGGTCCAGGCACATTGCCCTTCACGAGGATTAAGTTGCGTTCTGCATCCACTTTTACGATTTCAAGGTTTTGAACTGTTACTTTTTTGCCACCCATACGTCCTGGAAGCTTTTTACCCTTCAATACGTGGTTCGGGTCAGTTGGACCCATTGAACCTGGACGACGGTGATAACGAGAACCGTGGGACATAGGTCCGCGGGATTGGTTATGGCGCTTGATAGCACCCTGGAATCCTTTACCTTTTGAAGTTCCTGTCACGTCTACGATATCTCCGTCAGCGAACGAGTCAACTTTGACTTCCTGACCAACAGTGTAATCCTCTAATGTAACATCAAGGATCTCTTTAACGTAGCGCTTGGGCTTTGTATCAGCTTTAGCGGCATTCCCTTTTTCCGGTTTGTTAGAGCGTGATTCTTTTTTGTCAAAAAAGCCCAGCTGAACTGCTTCATAACCATCCGATTCAGATGTTTTTGTTTGAAGCACTACGTTCGGCGCTGCTTCGATAACTGTGACCGGTACAAGTTCTCCATTTTCACTGAACAATTGAGTCATTCCTACTTTTCTTCCCAAGATTCCTTTGGCCATCAGTCACACCTCCTATATTAGTTTATATTTTTATTTTTGATTATAATTTGATTTCAATGTCGACACCGGATGGTAAATCAAGACGCATAAGCGCATCTACCGTCTGTGGTGTTGGACTTACAATATCAATTAAACGCTTATGTGTGCGCATTTCAAACTGCTCACGTGCATCCTTATACTTGTGCGTTGCACGAAGTACTGTGTAGATAGATTTTTCAGTAGGAAGCGGGATAGGTCCGGAAATTCCTGCACCTGATCTTTTCGCTGTATCAACGATCTTTTCTGCTGATTGATCTAAAACACGGTGGTCATAAGCCTTTAAACGAATACGAATCTTTTCTTTTGCCATGCTGAGCCCTCCTTTTCGCCCGAATTTGTACAGACATACTCCATGAAAATTTTCCAACACCCAGCCATGGCAAAGGGGCCTGGCGTGTCGGTAACCTTTCACATCATCGCCTTAACCGCCGCATAAGAATACTTATCGTACTCTCTACAGGCCGCGGTCACACTTTATCTATTATAAGGACTTGTTCTACTTATTGCAAGGGTTTTTTGATAAAAAATTATTTGCTGTACTGCAGCTATACAATAGAAGAAACAAGAAAACCGGCGAATCAAAAAAACAGCAGAAAGCTTACGCCTTCTGCTGTTGCTCTATTATTCAGCTCGTCTTTTTATACACAGAAGCATACTGACAGGCAGCTTTCATCGCCCCCACTGCTTGAGAAGGCTTGAGTGAAGCCGGGAACGGGCTAAAACGAAATCAGGCCGCCATTCTAGTATAGTAGTTCCATCATGAACAGCACAGGTTAAAGGCCAGGCTGCCGGACAGCGATTTTGCTATATACTTTAATTTTTCTTTATCTCCCCTTCTTTTTCGCCTTCTCCAAAAATATGCTGAGAGATGAAAAACAAAAAACTCCCCAGCTGAGACAGCCGGGGAGTTCATAAGTTATTACTTCTGGATAGTTGCTACAACACCGGCACCAACAGTACGTCCACCCTCGCGGATAGAGAACTTTGTACCTTCTTCGATAGCGATAGGAGAAATAAGCTCTACAGTCATTTCAACGTTATCGCCAGGCATAACCATTTCTACGCCTTCTGGAAGATGGCAGATACCAGTAACGTCCGTAGTACGGAAATAGAACTGTGGACGATAGTTAGTGAAGAATGGAGTGTGACGTCCACCCTCCTCTTTTGATAGAACATAAACTTCAGCTTTGAAGTTTGTGTGTGGAGTAATTGTACCGGGCTTAGCAAGTACTTGTCCACGCTTGATGTCGTCGCGGCTTACACCACGAAGAAGTGCGCCAATGTTGTCGCCTGCTTCTGCATAGTCAAGAAGCTTACGGAACATTTCAACACCAGTTACAGTTGTTTTTCTAGCTGTCTCATCGATACCGATGATTTCAACTTCATCCCCTACGTTAAGAACTCCACGCTCAACACGGCCAGTTGCTACTGTTCCGCGTCCAGTGATAGAGAATACATCCTCAACAGGCATCATGAATGGCTTGTCTTTGTCGCGCTCTGGAGTTGGGATATAATCATCTACAGCTTGCATAAGCTCGATGATTTTCTCTTCGTACTCTTCTACTCCTTCAAGTGCTTTAAGAGCAGAACCGCTGATGATAGGAATATCATCACCTGGGAAGTCATACTCTGTAAGAAGGTCGCGGACTTCCATCTCTACAAGCTCAAGAAGCTCCTCGTCGTCTACCATATCTACTTTGTTTAAGAAAACAACCATAGTTGGTACACCTACTTGACGGGAAAGAAGGATGTGCTCACGAGTCTGTGGCATTGGGCCATCAGCTGCGGATACAACCAGGATAGCTCCATCCATCTGTGCAGCACCTGTGATCATGTTTTTAACATAGTCGGCGTGTCCTGGGCAATCCACGTGTGCGTAGTGACGAGTTTCAGTTTCGTACTCTACGTGTGCCGTGGAAATTGTGATACCGCGCTCGCGCTCTTCAGGAGCACCATCGATAGCATCATAAGCCATGGCTGTACCTTTACCGGATTTCTTGTGAAGAACTGTTGTGATTGCTGCAGTTAATGTTGTTTTACCGTGGTCGACATGCCCGATAGTTCCGATATTGGCATGCGCTTTTGAACGGTCGAATTTTTCTTTTCCCATTATGAAATTCCTCCTTAAATCAGGTCATTTAATTTATTATAAAAGGCAATGTGCATCGTGCTGTCATCACCTTTTAGCTTACAGTAAAATATTCTACCAAACAATCATCAGAAAAGCATTTTAGCCAACGTTTTTCTTGATGATTTCTTCGGAAACACTCTTAGGAACTTCTTCGTAATGATCGAAGAACATGCTGTAGTTTCCACGTCCCTGAGTGTTTGAACGAAGGTTTGTGGCATAGCCGAACATCTCAGCAAGCGGTACATAAGCTCTAATAGCTTGTGTATTAGCGCGTGCTTCCATGCCGTCTACACGTCCACGGCGGGAAGTGATGTCACCCATTACGTCGCCCATATACTCTTCTGGAACAACGACTTCAACCTTCATTAGAGGCTCAAGCAGTACTGGTGAACATTTTTCCTTTGCTTTCTTAAATGCCATAGATGCAGCTACCTTAAATGCCATCTCGTTAGAGTCAACATCGTGGTAAGAACCATCATACAGCTTTGCTTTTACATCAATAACAGGATAACCTGCTACAAGTCCGTTTTGAAGAGATTCTTTGATCCCCTGCTCAACGGAAGCGATGTATTCGCGGGGAACAGATCCACCAACGACAGCATTTGTAAATTCAAATCCGGCACCTTCTTCGTTTGGACCAAACTCGACCCATACGTGGCCGTACTGACCGCGTCCACCGGACTGACGTACGAATTTACCTTCACATTTAGCATCGGTACGGATTGTTTCACGATAAGATACCTGCGGCGCACCAACAGTGGCCTCTACCTTAAATTCGCGCTTCATCCGGTCCACGATGATATCAAGGTGAAGTTCACCCATACCTTTGATAATTGTCTGTCCCGTTTCTTCGTCTGTTTCTGTCTGGAATGTTGGATCTTCTTCAGCAAGCTTGGCAAGAGCAATACCCATTTTATCATGGTCTGCTTTTGACTTAGGCTCTACAGAAAGAGAGATAACCGGCTCAGGGAAGTCCATGGATTCAAGAATAACGCGACTCTTGTCATCACAAAGCGTATCCCCTGTTGAAGTATCTTTTAAACCAACACCCGCAGCAATGTCTCCTGCATATACGGTTGCAATCTCTTCTCTGGAGTTAGCGTGCATTTGAAGGATACGTCCAACGCGCTCACGCTTTTCTTTCGTTGTGTTACGAACATAAGAACCAGAATCAAGTGTACCGGAATATACGCGGAAGAAAGTAAGCTTACCAACATAAGGGTCTGTTGCTACTTTAAATGCAAGTGCAGCAAACGGGCCATTATCGTCAGCTGGACGTTCTACTTCTTCTTCAGTATCCGGAAGGATACCTTTGATAGCAGGCACGTCAAGCGGGGACGGAAGGTAGTCTATGACTGAATCAATCATAAGCTGTACACCTTTGTTTTTAAAAGCAGATCCGCAAAGAACCGGATAGAATTCAACGTTAAGCGTACCCTTACGGATACCCTCTTTTAGTTCAGCTGGAGTTAATGCTTCCCCTTCAAGGTACTTCATTGTTAGGTCTTCATCAAGCTCTGATACAGCTTCAACTAATTTTTCGTGGTATTCTTCAGCCTGTGCTTTGTACTCTTCAGGAATTTCTCTTGCTTCTGTACGAGTACCAAGGTCATCTAGATAAAAGAAAGCTTCCATATTGATTAGATCAATAATGCCTTCAAAATCATCTTCTGCACCAATTGGAAGTTGAACAGCATGGGCGTTAGCACCAAGGCGATCTTTCAACGTTCCCAAGGAGTAAATAAAGTCAGCACCGATTTTATCCATTTTGTTAATGAAAACGATACGCGGTACATGATAAGTTGTAGCCTGGCGCCAAACAGTTTCTGTCTGCGGCTCCACACCTGACTGTGCGTCAAGTACAGCTACTGCTCCATCAAGTACACGAAGGGACCGTTCCACTTCCACGGTAAAATCCACGTGACCTGGTGTATCAATAATATTAATTCTATGGTCTTTCCACTGGGCAGTTGTTGCAGCAGAGGTGATTGTAATTCCACGCTCCTGCTCTTGTGCCATCCAGTCCATTTGCGATGCACCTTCGTGCGTTTCGCCAATTTTATGAATACGTCCGGTATAGTAAAGAATACGTTCTGTTGCCGTAGTCTTACCAGCGTCAATGTGAGCCATGATACCGATATTACGAGTTTTATCTAAGGAGAACTCTCTTGGCATGGACTCTCTTTCTCCTTTCTTCTTTCCTTATTTATAAAAGGGTTTGTCATTCTATGGTAATCCATAACTGCCTGTTTTCACAGGCAGGGATAACCATTCTACCAGCGATAGTGAGCGAAAGCTTTGTTCGCTTCAGCCATGCGGTGTACATCTTCACGCTTCTTCACTGCTGATCCAGTGTTGTTTGAAGCATCAAGAATTTCATTAGCAAGGCGCTCTTCCATTGTCTTTTCTCCGCGGAGTCTAGCGTAGCTTACGACCCAACGTAGAGCAAGAGTAGTACGGCGCTCAGGCTTTACTTCGATCGGCACCTGATAGTTTGCTCCCCCAACGCGGCGGGCTTTAACTTCCAATACCGGCATAACGTTTTTCATTGCTTGATCAAATACTTCCATTGGATCCTGTCCAGAACGCTCACGGATAAGGTCAAAAGCATTATACAAAATGTTTTGAGCTTTTCCTTTTTTACCTTCAAGCATAATGCGGTTTATAAGACGCGTGATTAGCTTGGATTTGTAAATTGGGTCTGGCAGTACATCCCTGCGTGGGACTGGTCCTTTACGAGGCATGTGAATTCCTCCTTTCAAAAAGAAATCATATTTTTGTTTGTATTACTTCGAACGCTTCGTACCGTATTTAGAACGGCTTTGCTTTCTGTTTTGAACTCCTGCTGTATCAAGCGCTCCACGAACAATGTGATAACGCACACCCGGAAGGTCTTTTACACGGCCTCCGCGAATAAGAACCACACTGTGCTCCTGCAGGTTGTGCCCGATACCAGGAATGTAGGCTGTTACCTCAATCTGGTTGGTCAAGCGCACACGAGCATATTTACGAAGTGCTGAGTTCGGCTTCTTTGGTGTCATTGTTCCTACACGAGTACAAACTCCACGTTTCTGGGGAGAAGACTGGTCTGTCTGGAACTTTTTATAGCTGTTAAAGCCTTTGTTCAATGCAGGAGAGTCAGACTTTCTTCCTTTAACTTGACGTCCTTTACGTACTAATTGATTAATAGTAGGCAATGTTTTTCCTCCTTTCCATAGCTTTTTTAAGACCACCGTTCCAGGTGGTTCATTTTAAAGCAAAAGGAAAGTTTTTGCCGGAAGACCAAGCCTTCCAGCAAAAACCCTATTACTTTTTTAATGTTACTACGGCTGCTCCGACATCAATGCCGCAGGCTTTTCCAAGCTGCTTCATTGATTCTACTGTTTGAACCGATACCTCTTTGCTTTCAGCATGCTGCAAAATTCGGCTTTTGATCACCGGATCAGCATCTTCTGCTAAAACAATTTCCAAAGCAATGTTCGATTCAAGAGCTTTAAGCGTCTGTTTTGTTCCTATAAGAACATCTTCCGCCTGCTTTACTTTTTCATAAGACATTTTATCCTCCAAAGCACAGGTTGCCAAGCACACTTTGATAGCATATCACCGCTAAAATGAGATGTCAACACCTATTATTCTTTAGTTAAAACCTGTTCTTTCGGTGTTTCAGCGGGTGCTGAAGCACCGGGATAGACACTCTTTAAATTACGGTAACGATGCATTCCTGTACCTGCCGGAACAAGTTTACCTATAATAACATTTTCCTTCAGGCCGAGCAGTTCATCTCTTTTTCCTTTAATCGCTGCATCAGTCAGGACTCTTGTTGTTTCCTGGAACGAAGCTGCAGAAAGGAAAGATTCTGTTTCGAGAGATGCTTTAGTAATACCGAGAATAACCGGATTACCAACTGCAGGCATTTTGTTGTCTTCAAGCACCTGTTCATTTGCATGATCAAATGCGTGAATTTCTACAAGGCTTCCTGGAAGAACAGTTGTGTCACCGGAATCAACAACACGCACTTTACGAAGCATTTGGCGGACCATTACCTCTACGTGCTTGTCTCCAATTTCTACACCCTGCATACGGTATACTTTCTGTACTTCTTTTAGAAGGTATTCCTGTACTTCCTGCAGGCCTGTTACTTTTAGAAGTTCTTTAGGGTCAATAGAACCTTCAGTCAGCGGGAAGCCGGCTATTACTTTATCTCCCAGTCCCACTTTCAAACGGGCACCGTAAGCTGTTGTATAGGTTCTTGTTTCTTTTTCGCCTTTAATCGTAACTTCTTTTTTGTCCTGAAGGTCTTTAATGTCAACTACTTCTCCAATAAGTTCAGAGATAAGAGCCTGACCTTTAGGGTTTCTTGCTTCAAATAGTTCCTGGATACGCGGAAGACCCTGCGTGATATCGTCTCCGGCTACACCACCTGTGTGGAACGTACGCATTGTAAGCTGTGTACCCGGCTCACCGATGGATTGGGCAGCAATGATTCCTACTGCTTCTCCCACTTCTACGTCTGCACCAGTAGCAAGGTTTTTACCGTAGCACTTCTTACATACCCCGTGTCTAGTATCACACGTAAAGGCAGAGCGGATCGTTACTATTTCCACACCGGATTCATCGATTGCTTTAGTAAGCTCTTCATTAATCTGCTCACCTTTTTTCACAATAACATCCTGTGTTTCCGGATGACGGACTGTTTTAAAGGCTACACGTCCAAGTACTCTATCATGAAGGTTTTCAATCAATTCATTTCCTTCGCGAAGGGCAAATACTTCAAGACCTTTATCTGTGCCGCAGTCGTCCTCACGTACGATAACATCCTGAGCCACATCCACCAGACGGCGTGTAAGGTAACCAGAGTCGGCTGTTTTAAGAGCCGTATCGGCCAGACCTTTACGGGCACCGTGTGTGGAAATAAAGTACTCAAGCACTGTCAGGCCTTCACGGAAACTGGACTTGATTGGAAGTTCAATGATACGGCCGGACGGGTTAGCCATCAAGCCACGCATACCAGCAAGCTGCGTAAAGTTTGAGGCGTTACCACGGGCACCAGAGTCACTCATCATAAAGATAGGGTTGGAGCGGTCCAATGTACCCATAAGCTTATTCTGGATAATATCTTTTGCTTCACTCCATATAGCAATAACTTTTGCATAACGCTCTTCTTCGGTAATCAAACCACGGCGGAACTGCTGCATCACACGGTCCACTTTGCTGTCCGCTTCGTCCAGAATAACCTGCTTTTCCGGAAGAACAACGATATCAGAGATACCAACAGTGATACCTGCTTTTGTAGAATAAGCAAAACCGAGGTCTTTCATACGGTCGAGCATTTTGGATGTTTCAATAATCTGGAATCTCTTAAATACTTCTGCAATGATATCTCCAAGGAATCCTTTTTTAAATGGAAGAACTAAGTCGCGCTCTTCAAAGGCCTTTTTGATATCTGTTGTTTTTGAAACAATATATTTGTTCGGCGTAGCTACTTCAAGGTTAGAAGCAGTCGGCTCATTAATATACGGGAATGACAGAGGAAGAATTTCGTTAAAAATCAGCTTACCTACTGTCGTAAGAAGAAGCTTGCTTCTCTGTTCTTCAGCAAAATTGGTTTTTGTTAATGAAGAAACAGGAAGTGCCACTCTTGTATGAAGATGGACATATCCATTCTGATACGCGGTAATAGCTTCATCGGTATCGTTGAAAATCGTGCCCTCTCCAATAGCCCCTTTTCTTTCCAGCGTAAGGTAATAGTTACCTAATACCATATCCTGGGAAGGAGTAACAACGGGCTTTCCGTCTTTTGGATTCAGAATGTTCTGGGCGGCAAGCATAAGAATTCTTGCTTCTGCCTGCGCTTCTGCTGATAAAGGTACGTGTACAGCCATCTGGTCCCCGTCAAAGTCGGCATTATATGCTGTACATACAAGCGGGTGCAGTTTGATAGCGCGTCCTTCTACAAGGATCGGTTCAAAAGCCTGAATACCAAGACGGTGAAGCGTTGGAGCACGGTTTAACAATACAGGGTGCTCGCGGATTACTTCTTCAAGAACGTCCCATACTTCAGGATGCACTCTTTCCACTTTGCGCTTGGCACTCTTAATGTTGTGAGCAAGGCCGCGGCCTACTAGCTCTTTCATAACAAATGGCTTGAAAAGCTCCAATGCCATTTCTTTAGGAAGTCCGCACTGATACATCTTCAATGCAGGCCCTACCACAATAACAGAACGTCCGGAATAGTCGACACGCTTACCAAGAAGGTTCTGACGGAAGCGTCCCTGCTTTCCTTTCAGCATGTGGGAAAGGGACTTTAATGGACGGTTACCAGGACCGGTAACCGGACGTCCACGGCGCCCGTTATCGATAAGAGCATCTACTGCTTCCTGCAGCATTCTCTTTTCGTTTTGAACGATGATGTTTGGAGCTCCTAAATCAAGCAGGCGCTTCAAACGGTTATTTCTGTTGATAACCCGGCGGTACAAGTCATTTAAATCAGATGTTGCAAAACGTCCGCCGTCTAATTGAACCATTGGACGAAGTTCTGGAGGGATAACCGGAAGTACATCCAGGATCATCCAGAACGGATCGTTTCCGGAATGACGGAATGCTTCAAGCACTTCCAGGCGCTTGATTGCACGAGTACGACGCTGGCCCTGAGCTGTTTCCAGCTCTTCTTTCAGAAGCTTTACTTCTTTATCCATATCGATATCCATCAATAGTTTGCGGATCGCTTCTGCGCCCATTTGTGCAGAGAAGCCGCGGCCGTACTTATCGTAGTAGGCACGGTATTCTTTTTCAGAGAGAAGCTGCTTGTATTCAAGCGATGTTTCTCCAGGTTCTGTCACAATATAGGAAGCAAAATAAATGACTTCTTCAAGTGAACGCGGAGACATATCAAGCACAAGGCCCATACGGCTCGGAATACCTTTGAAGTACCAGATATGTGAAACAGGCGCTGCTAGTTCAATGTGGCCCATACGCTCGCGGCGAACTTTTGAACGTGTTACTTCCACTCCACAGCGATCACAGACAACACCTTTATAACGGACACGCTTATATTTTCCACAGTGGCATTCCCAGTCTTTTTGAGGACCAAAAATACGCTCACAGAATAAGCCGTCTTTTTCTGGTTTTAACGTTCTATAGTTAATTGTTTCCGGCTTTTTTACTTCGCCGCGGGACCAGGAGCGGATCTTATTCGGTGAGGCAAGACCAATTTTCATGTACTCGAAATTATTCACATCTATCAAGAGGTAGACCTCCCTTTCGAACTATGGGATGGCGGTGCAGGCAAAAAGGCAGGAAAAAGAGCCGGGACAGACCCTTGCTCTTTTCCGTTCTCTTGACTAAAACCGTCTTTAAGCATTTTCACTGGATTCCATTTTCAAGTTCAGCTTATCTCCAGATTGTTCATCTTCATCGTCAAGATCTCTCAATTCGATCTCTTCTTCATTGCTGGAAAGCATTTTGACATCCATTCCCAGACTTTGAAGTTCTTTTATTAATACTTTAAAGGACTCAGGTACGCCCGGTTCCGGTACGTTTTCCCCTTTAACGATAGCTTCATACGTTTTTACACGTCCCACTACGTCATCTGATTTAACAGTCAGAATCTCCTGAAGCGTGTAAGCTGCACCATATGCTTCAAGTGCCCATACTTCCATCTCACCAAAACGCTGGCCGCCGAACTGCGCTTTACCGCCCAGTGGCTGCTGCGTTACAAGTGAATACGGCCCTGTAGAACGAGCGTGAAGTTTGTCATCTACCATGTGGGCAAGCTTGATCATATAGCTGACACCAACGGAGACACGATTATCAAATGGTTCACCTGTTCTGCCGTCATAGAGAACTGTTTTTCCGTCTCTTGCCATACCGGCTTCTTCAATTGTTTCCCATACGTCATCCTCGTTGGCACCATCAAATACCGGTGTTGCCACGTGCATGTTTAAAGCACGGGCCGCCATTCCCAAGTGAAGTTCAAGTACCTGTCCAATGTTCATACGGGAAGGTACACCAAGCGGGTTAAGCATAATATCTATAGGCGTTCCATCTGGAAGATACGGCATATCTTCTTCTGGAAGTATACGGGAAATAACACCTTTATTTCCGTGACGCCCGGCCATTTTATCCCCTTCGTGAATTTTCCGCTTTTGTACAATATAAGCACGTACAAGCTGATTCACACCAGGTGGCAATTCGTCTCCGTCTTCACGGTTAAATATTTTTACATCCAGCACGATACCGTCTGCACCGTGTGGCACTCGAAGGGAAGTATCTCTCACTTCACGGGCTTTTTCCCCGAAGATAGCATGAAGAAGTCTTTCTTCTGCCGTAAGTTCTGTTACACCTTTAGGTGTTACCTTACCTACAAGAATATCTCCATCTTTCACTTCTGCACCAACACGGATAATACCGCGGTCATCAAGATTTTTAAGAGCATCTTCACTTACGTTAGGAATATCTCTGGTGATTTCTTCAGGTCCAAGCTTCGTATCCCGCGCTTCTGATTCGTACTCCTCGATGTGGACAGAAGTATAGACGTCATCTTTTACAAGGCGCTCACTCAAAATGATCGCATCCTCATAGTTGTAGCCGTCCCACGTCATAAATCCTACAAGTACGTTACGGCCAAGGGCCATTTCGCCTTTATCCATCGATGGGCCGTCAGCAAGCACTTCGCCTTTTTCAATCTCGTCGCCTTCGCTTACGATTGGGCGCTGGTTATAGCTTGTTCCCTGGTTGGAACGAATATATTTTGATAATTTATAGCGGTCAACGTCTGTTTTTACTTCTTTTCCATCTACCGTCTCTACTCTGCGCAGCTGTACTTCACGGGCAGTTACTCTTTCAACTACACCATTGGTACGGGCTACGATTGCAGCTCCGGAGTCACGGGCCGAAACATATTCCATGCCTGTTCCGACAATAGGGGCTTCCGGCTCAAGAAGCGGCACTGCCTGCCTCTGCATGTTTGCTCCCATAAGAGCACGGTTGGAGTCATCGTTTTCCAAGAAAGGAATACACGCGGTCGCAGCAGATACTACCTGCTTTGGTGAAACGTCCATGTAATCAATTTTGGCTTTAGGCACGATGGTGTTCTCTCCACGGAAGCGGGCAATAATATTATCATCAGCAAATTGTCCATCGTCGGCAAGCTTTGCATTTGCCTGTGCTACAACGTAGTTGTCTTCTTCATCCGCTGTCAGGTAATCACACTGTTCTGTCACAATGCCCGTCTCCGGATCTACGCGGCGGTAGGCCGTTTCAATAAATCCAAATTCGTTTACCCGGGCATAGCTGGATAAAGAGTTGATCAAGCCGATGTTTGGACCTTCCGGCGTTTCAATCGGACACATTCTTCCATAGTGAGAGTAATGTACGTCACGAACTTCAAAGCCGGCACGTTCCCTTGTCAGGCCGCCGGGTCCTAAGGCAGAGAGACGACGCTTATGCGTCAGTTCTGCAAGAGGGTTGGTCTGATCCATAAACTGGGAAAGCTGAGAACTTCCGAAGAACTCTTTAATGGATGCAATAACAGGACGAATGTTAATAAGGGCCTGCGGCGTAATCGCACTTGGGTCCTGAATAGACATACGTTCCCGTACTACTCTTTCCATACGGGATAAACCAATTCTGAATTGGTTTTGAAGAAGCTCCCCTACAGAACGCAGACGTCTGTTGCCTAAGTGGTCAATGTCATCTGTTCTTCCTACTCTGTGAAGCAGGTTAAAGAAGTGATTAATAGAAGCAACGATATCTTCAGGTGTAATATTTTTAATGCTTGTATCAATATTACCGTTGCTGATCACGTTAATTACCTGTTCCTGCTCCTGGTCGGTTGGAGAGTAAATTTTAATGGACTGCACATCCAGCTCTGAGTCCTCGATTACACCGCCGGCAACAGAAAATTTCTTGAAGCCGAGGCCATTATCAAGGTAAGGAAGAATGCGGTCAAGCGTACGACGATCAAGCAGAACACCTTCTTCGGCAATAATTTCGCCAGTTTCCGGATCTGCCAGCGTTTCCGCCAGGCGCTGGTTAAATAATCTATTTTGAATGTGAAGCTTTTTATTCATTTTATAACGGCCTACATTGGCGAGGTCATAACGCTTCGGATCGAAGAAACGAGTGTTAAGCAGGCTTTTTGCACTATCAACAGTAGGCGGCTCACCAGGACGAAGACGCTCGTAAATTTCCAAAAGCGCCTTATCAATGCCATCTGTGTTGTCTTTTTCAAGCGTGTTGCGCAGGTATTCGTCTTCTCCCAGAAGATCTATAATCTCCTGATCGGAGCCAAAACCAATCGCACGAAGAAGAACCGTGACTGGGATCTTTCTTGTACGGTCAATACGGACGTAGACAATATCTTTAGCGTCTGTTTCCAGTTCAAGCCATGCTCCGCGGTTAGGAATAACCGTTGCCGTATAGCCACGCTTTCCGTTTTTGTCTACTTTTTCGTTATAATATACGCTTGGGGAACGAACGAGCTGAGATACAATAACACGCTCTGCCCCGTTTATAATAAACGTACCAGTATCTGTCATGAGTGGGAAATCACCCATAAATACTTCTTGTTCTTTTACTT
The DNA here is from genome assembly GCF_059510535.1 of Sinobaca sp. TMA16-18. Taxonomy (NCBI): domain Bacteria; kingdom Bacillati; phylum Bacillota; class Bacilli; order Caryophanales; family Sporolactobacillaceae; genus Sinobaca; species Sinobaca sp. TMA16-18. Next base: position 35,565 of record NZ_JCAKFM010000013.1, read on the forward strand.
CGCCTGTTTCTTTATTCATTAAGCGAACCTTTACACGAAGCGGCGCGTTGTAAGTTACATCGCGTTCTTTCGACTCGTCTATTGAATATTTAGGTTCTCCTAAGCTGTAATCGATGAATTCTAGAATCAGATTTCCAGTGAAATCCTCAATTGGAGAGATATCCTGAAACATCTCTCTGATTCCTACATCAAGGAACCACTGATAGGAAGAAGTTTGAATCTCGATAAGGTTTGGAAGCTCCAGTACCTCATTGATTCTTGCATAGCTTCTTCTCTGGCGGTGACGTCCAAATTGAATTAATTGACCTGCCAACTGCTTCACCCCTCAAATCTCACATAATGTTCATCTGGTTGTCCAGATGATGGACCCATGTCGGTTAGCGATAAATATTATAGAAACATAGAAGACCCGTTCCCTATTCCAAGGCAAGAGGTCTTATATGGTATCACTCGTTTAAGTAATATTTGGTAGTGCACTGATGGATGGAAAGCGCCCGTGTCTATTTCCACGCATCAAAAAATAATGGTTTCTTTTGGAAAACCACTATATTAACTGGGAAACGAAGAATGCTTAACGTTTTTATTCTTTTAGGGCTCGTGTGGAAGTAAATTGAAGTTGATCTACGTTAGATCATTGTAGCATAGTATATAGATGTACGCATTAAATGATAATATCACAAATAGCAAGAGAGGTCAATATTTTTTTCCTTTGAGAACGTAATAGCCTTTAGTTTTTTTTATTAATTCTACTTCATCGTACACAGCTTCCATTTTTTCTTTTGCCGAAGGCGCCCCTTGCTTCTTTTGGATAACGACCCACATTTCACCGCCGGCCTTTAGGCGGCTGTAGCCCCCTTCGATAATCGCATGCACGATTTTCTTCCCGGCACGGATGGGAGGGTTACTTAAAATCGCAGCAAAAGTCTGAGTCTCCAGCTCTTGATACAAATCACTCTGCAGGACCTGCACATTATTTACTCTGTACTTATCCGCATTTTTGCGGGCAAGCTCCAGCGCACGCTCATTTACATCAGTCAGGTACACGTTTTGATCTGTTTCCCCGGCAAGCGTTATACCAACTACGCCGTAGCCGCATCCGATATCAAGCAGATTGCCTTCTGCTTCCGGCCATACAAAAGCATCAAGCATGGTTTTTGTGCCGAAGTCCACTTCTTTTCGGGAAAATACCCCTCGGTCGCTGATCCACTTTTTCTCTTCTCCCCGAAGGTAACTCGTAATAGTGATTTCTTCACTTTTTACCTGCGGCCGATCTTTAAAGTATTGATCACTCACTGCTGCACCCCATTTTTATCGTTTATTCTGGTTTATGACATAGCGTATAGTTTATCATAATCAATTACATGAATTTGGGCAACTAATTACCTGTTTCAGCAGAAAGTTAAAAAAGGAGCCTCCTCTGCGCTAAGCAGAGAAAACTCCTTTTATCTTTGTCTCTGGGTATTACTTAACTTCTACAGCTGCGCCAGCTTCTTCAAGCTGAGCTTTAACTGCTTCAGCGTCTTCTTTGCTTACGCCTTCTTTGATTGTTTCTGGAGCACCATCAACTAGTGCTTTAGCTTCTTTCAAGCCAAGACCAGTAAGTCCGCGGACTACTTTGATTACGTTGATTTTAGAAGCGCCTGGAGATTCAAGGATTACGTCGAATTCAGTCTGCTCTTCTTCAACTTCAGCTGCTCCGCCACCTGCTGCTACCGGTGCTGCTGCTGTTACACCAAACTCTTCTTCGATTGCTTTTACAAGGTCGTTTAGTTCTAGAACGGACATTCCTTTTACTTCTTCAATGATTGTTTCTTTACTCATTGTTAATCCTCCTTCAATATAATTTGTATTTTTGTTACGACACCTTTCGGTGATTACGATGCATTTTCTTCCTTTTGCTCTGCCACTGCTTTTGTTGCAAGAGCAAGGTTGCGGATTGGAGCCTGAAGTACGCTAAGAAGCATAGATACCATTCCATCGTAGGAAGGAAGAGAAGCCAATTGCGTAATTTCTTCAAGAGAAACAACACGGCCTTCGATAATTCCCGTTTTGATTTCCAGGGCATTATGATCTTTAGCGAAGTTGCTCAACACTTTAGCCGGTGCAATAACATCTTCTTTGCTTGTGGCAATGGCTGTAGGGCCAAGTAAATGCTCATCAAGGTCAGTAAGGTTTGTTTTTTCAGTCGCACGGCGCGTCATCGTGTTTTTGTAGACTTTGAAATCTACTCCAGCCTCACGAAGCTTTTGGCGAAGTTCAGTAACCTCCGTAACGTTTAACCCACGGTAATCGACAACGATAGTTGAAACACTGCTTTCAAGCTTTTCAGCGATTTCATTAACGACCGTTTCTTTCTTTTCAATCATTTTACTCATCTGCTACACCTCCTGCTTTTTCATCTTCGTACATGTATGACAGCCAGACTTCCTATGGAAATACCATAAGAAAAAGCCCCTTCGTCATAACACAGACTGGAGGGCTTTGTTCTCTATAATTCAATTTCGAATGAAATTGAAGAAAACACCTCGGCAGGATATTTTAAGCGAATGAATCGCTCCTGCTGTCTGCGGCATATACAGTTATATTTATAACGCTACTTAGCATAGCGGCAATAACGACGAATGTCAATCATTATCTGATGTTTTTCAATGTGCTCCTGCTGATTTTCACACCAGGTCCCATTGTAGAAGCAACAGCTACGTTCTTTACGTACGTGCCTTTAGATGCTGCCGGCTTTGCTTTGATCAACGTGTCAATAATCGTAGTCAGGTTCTCGACCAACTGCTCTGTACCAAATGATACTTTGCCGATTGGTGCGTGAATGTTACCGGATTTATCAACGCGATACTCCACTTTACCAGCTTTAATTTCTTCAATAGCTTTTGTTACGTCCATTGTTACAGTACCAGTTTTAGGGTTTGGCATAAGACCTTTTGGTCCAAGCGTACGTCCTAATTTACCAACCTGTGCCATCATGTCCGGAGTAGCAACAACTACGTCAAAATCAAACCATCCCTGCTGGATCTTAGTAACAAGATCATCTTCTCCAACGAAATCTGCTCCTGCTGCTTCAGCTTCCTGAGCTTTTTCGCCTTTTGCAAAAACAAGCACGCGCTGCGTCTTGCCCGTTCCGTGTGGAAGGACTACTGCTCCGCGGATCTGCTGATCGTTTTTACGAGGGTCTACACCAAGACGAGTAGCTAGTTCTACTGTCTCATCGAATTTTGCAATGGACGTCTTTTTCACAAGCTCGATTGCTTCCTCCGCGCTGTACTGCTGATCGCGGTCAACGAGCTTGATGGCGTCTTGATACTTTTTACCTTTTTTAGCCAATTTATTTTTCCTCCTCGATTGTGGTTTTAGCGGTTATACCTCCCACTATGAAAGGTTGCAACATTATCCGTCCCATACCGGCAACAGTGTCGCAACCTTCGCAAGGCCTATCGTCAGTTCTTAGTCTTCTACAGTAATACCCATGCTGCGAGCTGTACCCTCAATCATGAGCATCGCTGAATCTACGTCAGAAGCATTAAGATCGGGCATTTTCGTTTCTGCGATTTCACGTACTTGATCACGCTTAACCGTTGCTACTTTATTGCGATTCGGTTCACCAGAACCACTTTCGATTCCTGCTGCTTTTTTAAGCAAAATAGCAGCCGGCGGCGTTTTCGTAATAAATGTAAAGGAACGATCCTCATATACAGTGATTTCTACCGGAATAATCATTCCAGCTTCGTCCTGAGTACGAGCATTGAACTCTTTACAGAATCCCATAATATTCACACCTGCTTGACCCAATGCTGGACCTACCGGCGGAGCTGGATTTGCTTTACCAGCTGGAATTTGCAATTTAACTACTCTGTCGACTCTTTTAGCCACGCGACACACCTCCTTAGTCCGTGATGTGGTTCATCGGACATTTAAGTCCTCCCACTCATTTAAAAAACAGCTGTTTTACAGCCGATTTTAATTTAAATACTTACCAAACATTAAAATCTTACCACCTGTAGTCAATAACTGCAAGGGATGATTTTAAATCTTTTCCACTTGGTTAAACTCAAGCTCTACAGGAGTCTCTCTTCCAAACATGTTTACAAAGACTTTCACTTTGCGTTTCTCCATGTTAATGTCTTCGATGCTTCCTGTAAAGTCTGCAAACGGACCTTCTTTTACTTTTACCGTTTCTTTAAGCACAAGGTCGATTTCCGACTTCGGCTCAGCCACACCCATTTGTTTGAGAATGCGGTCTACTTCATCCGGTAAAAGCGGAGTTGGTTTTGAGCCCGCTCCGGAAGATCCGACAAATCCGGTAACGCCAGGCGTGTTTCGTACAACATACCAGGAATCGTCGGTCATAATCATCTCTACGATAACATAGCCGGGGAACACTTTTCTTGTGACAGACTTACTTTTTCCGTCTTTTATTTCTGTTTCTTCTTCAACTGGAACGAGCACTCTGAAGATTTTGTCTGTCATCTCCATTGATTCTACACGCTTTTCCAAATTGGTTTTTACTTTATTCTCGTATCCGGAATAAGTATGAACAACAAACCAGCTTTTTTCCATGTGGTCGCGGACGACCTCCTTTTCTAACAATTCATTTCACTCTTTGTAACAGGTGATTATAGGAAAATACGCACCAATTCAGACAGCCCAAGATCTATGATTGCAAAGAAGATAACAAAGAAAATAATAGTAATAATTACGACAATAGTGTACTTTGTCAGCTCTTTGCGGGTCGGCCATGTTACACGCTTCATCTCGCTGCCGACTTCTTTTAGAAATCTCACTGGGTTTTTCGTACTTTCTGCCATAGTGGCACCTCCCTGTATATTCAACCAGCATGTAAAGTATCCTGCTTGTATATGATAATTTCCATTACATTCATGTTTCCGTCTGTTTTTAGTCAATAAAAAAACAACCGCTTATTTCGTCTCTCGATGAAGAGTGTGCGCATTGCAGTGTTTGCAAAACTTCTTCATCTCAATGCGGTGTGTCTGCGTTTGTTTGTTCTTTTCTGTTATGTGGTTTCTAGATAAACAAGTCGTACACGCTAAGCCTACCTTCTCCCGCATTAAGTGCCTCCTTGAATCTCTTCACGTGGATTGCATACGCTCAGTTAATTTATCATATCAGGAGGCCATTGTCAATGCAGCCTGGTACCCCCCCTCTCTTTTCCTGACATAAAAAAAGAACCGGGTCGAAGTATTTCGCGCCGGTTCTTCTTATTTTAACCAGGAGAGTCATTAAGGCTTAAATACCTGGGCGGCTTCTACCGCTTTCTTCCATCCTTTATAGAGACTGTCTCTAGTTTCTGTTGTCATTGCAGGTTTAAAGAGTTTATCCTGATTCCACTGCTCTGCAATTTCGCTCTTATCTTTCCAGAACCCGATCGCAAGTCCAGCAAGGTACGCTGCACCAAGCGCCGTTGTTTCGTTCACGCCGGGACGTTCCACCGGCACATTAAGAATATCGCTTTGAAACTGCATTAAGAATTCATTTGTTACAGCGCCTCCATCCACACGGAGTGTCCTTACTTCAATATTGGAGTCTGCTTCCATTGCGGCAAGAACATCCTTCGTCTGGTAGGCAAGCGATTCAAGCGTAGCTCGTACAAAGTGTTCTTTTTCCGTGCCTCTTGTGATGCCAAATACTGCACCGCGCATTTCACTGTCCCAATACGGGGTACCCAGACCAACAAAAGCCGGTACAACATACACGCCTTCTGTGGAATCCACCCGCTCTGCATAGCGCTCACTGGCTGCAGCGTCACTGAACATACGAAGGCCATCGCGGAGCCATTGAATAGCGGAACCTGCTACGAAAATACTTCCTTCCAGGGCATATTCGACTTTTCCATCGATTCCCCAGGCAATCGTTGTCAGCAGGCCGTGATCAGAAGACACTGCCTTTTCCCCTGTATTCATCAACATAAAGCACCCGGTGCCGTACGTGTTCTTCGCCATTCCTTTCTCAAAGCAGGCCTGTCCAAATAATGCCGCCTGCTGATCCCCGGCTACGCCGGCTATTGGAATTTCCTGGCCGAAGAAATGATAGTCGATGGTTTTGCCATACACTTCTGAAGAAGGCTTTACTTCCGGCAGCATCTGCTTAGGAATGTCCAAAATCTTCAATAGTTCATCATCCCACTGCAGATCGTAAATGTTATAAATTAATGTTCTGGACGCGTTTGTATAGTCTGTTACGTGCTCTTTGCCGCCGGTCAGCTTCCAAATGAGCCAGGTGTCCATCGTACCAAAAAGAAGGTCGCCGTTTTCTGCTTTTTCTCTTGCTCCTTCTACATTATCCAAAATCCATTTGATTTTCGTACCGGAAAAATAAGCATCAATTAACAGGCCGGTTTTGTTGCGGAAGGTCTCGTTATGCCCCTGCTCTTTAAGCTCATTACATATGTCCATTGTCTGTCTGGACTGCCATACGATAGCGTGGTAAACAGGCTTGCCTGTATGCTTATCCCAGACAACGGTTGTTTCACGCTGGTTTGTAATACCAATACCGGCCACCTGCTCTGCAGAAATATCATTTTCCGAAAGGACCTGCGCCACGCAGGCAAGCACTGAGCTCCAGATTTCCTGAGCGTTATGTTCCACCCAGCCGGATTTTGGGAAATATTGTTTAAATTCACGCTGGGACGTTCCTACAATTAATCCTTTTTTATTAAATAAAATAGCCCTCGAACTCGTCGTCCCTTGATCAATTGCCATAATATACTTGTCTGCCATTTCTATGTCCCCCTCAGTTTAGTTTTGTGTTTTCGTATTGCCATGCTGAGAACGCTGAGCGCGCGCCCCAATAAAGTATACAGCTGCGAGAAAAATGATGGTGAAAATAGAATAACCTACAAACAAAGCCGTACCGGCCTCTGTAAATATTACCTGATATAAACAGGCTCCAAACATGCCTCCGGTTATTGGCCCGACAATCGGTATCCAGGCGTACTGCCAGTTCGAATCGCGCTTGCCTTCAATAGGGAGCAGAAAGTGAGCAATTCTCGGTCCAAGGTCACGCGCCGGATTAATAGCATATCCTGTCGGCCCGCCAAGTGAAATACCAATAGCTACGATCAGAAGTCCGACAATTAAAGGATTTAAACCCTCACTGAATTCATTGGCACCAATCGTTAGCAGCCCGACAATCAAGACAGCGGTTCCAATAAATTCACTAAGTACGTTGGAGAATGGGTGTGGAATAGCAGGGTCTGTAGCAAATACACCCAGTTTCACATTCGGATCATCCGTTGCTTTAAAATGCTGTAGAAAGTGAAAATAAACAACAACACCGCCTAAAAAGGCTCCTAGAAGCTGTCCGGCTACATAAGTAGCGACCATACTCCATGGAAATTCCCCAATCAGAGCGAAACTTAATGTTACGGCAGGATTTACGTGAGCATCTGTAAACTGCCCAACCGCGTACACAGCCAGCATAACCCCAAGACCCCAGCCGATAGCGACTACTATCCATCCGCCGTTCTGTGCTTTAGATTTGTTCAAGTTTACATTGGCTACTACACCACCTCCAAAAATAATTAAAATCATTGTGCCGAATGCTTCGGCGACGAATTCGAACATCGTTAGCCTCCTCGTTTATCGTACATCCATTTCCGCCTTATGTTTCTATAATTTGGAAATTGGATAGAGCAAAAAACCGCACACTCCTCTAAAGTAGGAAATGTACGGTTATCATGGACTCCATCCGCTGTTTAACTTGTAGGTTTATCTTAACAACGCAGGAAAGCGCTGTCAATGGAAATAATAATAACAGCCCATTTTCAACAAATGAGGCTTTTCATTTCAACATATTTTTCCATTTTCCGCTTCACCCGCTGAAGCGCATTGTCGATTGACTTTATATGACGGTTAAGCTCCATCGATATTTCCTGATAGGATTTTCCGTCCAGATAAAGAGCAAGCACACGTTGTTCAAAATCACTTAAAATTTCGTTAATCTTCTCTTCAATATCAGAAAATGCTTCCTGATTGATGAGTAATTCTTCAGGGTTGCTGAATTTGGACACACAAACGACGTCTAACAGCGTCCGTTCGGATTCTTCGTCGTATAATGGTTTATCAAGTGATATATACGAATTCAAAGGTCCGTGTTTCTGCCTGGTTGCTGTCTTGATGGCGGTAATAATCTGCCTTGTCACACAAAGCTCTGCAAATGCCCTGAATGAGGACAGCTTTTCACTATTGAAATCCCGGATTGCTTTGTATAAGCCAATCATGCCTTCCTGGACGATATCATCATGATCTCCACCGATAAGAAAGTAGGATTTCGACTTGGCCCGTACAAAACCTTTGTACTTATTAATAAGCAGTTCCTGGGATACAACGTCACCAATTTTTGCTTTCGCTACCAGCATCTCGTCTGCATTTGTCTCAAAATACCGATGTTTTAATTCCTTGAGGTCTGCACCCAATACAATCCCTCCGCCCTTCATAAATCAAATATGTGTAGAAAAAGCCGGCCTGCCGTACAGGACCTTTGTTTCCAATACTTGGTGTTTAGCGAAGTGATACAAAAGGAGCTTAAAAAAAGTAATTTTTTCCTTTTTTAAGCTTGTAACTTATGACATAAAAGACAATTGAAATTCTCTAAATAATTGCACTTATCAAAATTTAATATAAATCCAGTATATAGTAATGTTCACAAAAGCGTCAATACTTCATCTGTCTCCACGCCGCCATTTATCAAAAATTTTTGTCAATTCATCTGACAAAGGCAGTTCCGACCGCTTATTTTCTTCTCGTTGTTCCCGTACCCGTTTGGCAATTCCTTCTTTTACGACCTGCATTTCCAGGCGCAGTTCCCTGGATGACTTGCGGAGGGCTCCGCTTCCAAATATGTGGGACTGCTCGGCATAATCGGAAGTAGCCACATGTACTCTTGTTTCCACATTTTTTAGTTCGCTGACGAGACGTTCAATTCGTTCGTCAGCGGTTTCTTTTTCTTTTGTATAAATAATATCAAGAAGAAAGTCATGATATTTCTTTCCCAGTCCCGGTACCATATGCGCGTCAAAGATTACTTTAACCGTCCAGCCTTTAAATGCCTGATATTCCGCCATGTCCTGAATCAGCTTATCTCTGGCTCCTGCCAGATCATATTCTTTCAGTTCTTTGAGTTCCGGCCAATCTCCGATAACGTTATAGCCGTCCACTAACAGAATATCTTTCATCGGGCAGAGCTGCCTTTAGGATTGCGGCTTCGGTACACTTCATAAATAAGAAGACTGGCTGCCACGGAGGCATTCAAGGAGGTAACATGCCCTTTCATAGGGATTTCCACTAAGAAATCACACGTTTCTTTTACGAGCCTGCTGATCCCTTTTCCTTCACTGCCGATCACAAGAGCAAGCGGCATATCTGCCTGCATCTGCCGGTAATCTTCTTTTGCTGAAGCATCGGTCCCTGCTATCCATACACCTCTGTCTTTTAAGTCCTTCATCGTTCGAACCAGATTGGTTACTCTCGCTACGGGGATATGTTCAATCGCGCCGGTTGATGTTTTCGCTACCGTCTGAGTGAGGCTGACCGACCGTCTTTTTGGAATAATCACCCCGTGCACGCCGGCAGCATCCGCTGTCCTCAGAATAGACCCTAAGTTATGCGGGTCTTCGATCTCATCAAGGATAAGAAAAAACGGATCTTCTCCGGCTTTATCTGCTTTTGCAAACAAATCTTCCATTTCTGCATAGCTGTAGGCCGCTACGGAGGCCACTATTCCCTGATGCTTTTGATTTCCACTGAGATCATCCAGCTTTTTTCTTGGGGCACTTTGCACGAGCACGCCTTTTTCTTTTGCCGCTTCCTGTACAGCAAGGGTCTGGGCTTTTCCCGTCCCTTCGGCCAGCCATATTTTATTAATATCCCTGCCGGCTTTTAAAGCTTCCAGCACTGCATTTTTTCCGGAAATCCACTCTTCCATTATTTATCCGCCTCTCCACCTGCTGTTGACATTTCAATAGCAAATGCAATAATTTCTTCCATTCGTTCTGTTTGATTCTGAAAATACAAATAGCCGAGAAGCGCCTCAAATGCCGTACTCTTTTTGTAGATAGAGACGTCAACATTTTTAGGAACACTTCCCGATTTGGCGTTTCTCCCTCTTTTTGAAATCCGGTCTTCTTCCTCACTCAGCTGTTCGTTGTCCCACAGTTCCTGGATTACTTTTGCCTGGGAGTTGGCTGAGACGTAGGAAACTGCCTGAGAATGAAGACGGTGCGGCCGCACTTTCCCCTCGGCAATTAAATACTGACGAATGTACAAATCCAGAACAGCATCGCCCATATAAGCAAGAGCGAGGGCATTGAGCTGCTTTGCATCTATTTTTTTGCGTAACGTTTCCAGCATAGCCCTACTCCCTTTTCCAACGGATACCCTGAGGTGTGTCTTCCAGTATAATCCCCATGTTTTTCAACTGATCCCGTATCTCATCCGCTCTTGCGAAATCTTTGGATTTTCTGGCTGTTGTTCTTTCCTCTATTAATTGTTCAATGTCTTCATCCAACAGCTGCTCTTCAGCTTCCATCGGCACGCTCAGGATCTTTCCTAATTCAGTAATGGTGGAAATAAACGTTTCAAGAGCCAGCTTGGAAGAATGCGGTTCCTGCAGATACTGATTAGCCGCTTTCGCCAAGTCAAAAAGAACGCTCACTGCATTGGCTGTGTTAAAATCATCATCCATCTCTTTAAGAAAAGCCTGCTTCTTTTCTGCAGCCAGCGCAAGCCACGGCTTTGCTTCTCCCAGATCCGCGCTCTCTTTCATCCGGTGCTTTAAGTTGCGCACCGTAGTCTGAATCCGCTCCAATCCGCTTTTTGCACTTTCCAGCAGCGATTCACTGAAATTAAGCGGGCTCCGGTAATGAGACTGCAGAATAAAAAAGCGGATCACTTCCGGCTTGTGGTGCTTAACTAAGTCATGAACCAGAATGAAGTTGCCCAGGGACTTGGACATTTTTTCGTTGTCAATCTGAATATAGCCGTTGTGCATCCAGTAGTTGGCCATCTTTTTTTCATTCAATGCCTCCGACTGTGCCAGTTCATTTTCATGGTGGGGGAAAGAAAGATCCTGGCCTCCGGCATGAATATCAATCGTATCCCCGAGGTATTTCTTTACCATGGCAGAACACTCAATATGCCAGCCGGGACGTCCTTCTCCCCATGGGCTTTTCCAGGAAATCTCATCAGGCTTTGCCGCTTTCCACAGCGCAAAATCCAGTGGATCTTTCTTTTTATCGCCTACTTCAATACGGGCTCCCGCCTGCAGGTCTTCAATCGACTGGGTCGAAAGCTGGCCGTAATTCTTAAAGGAACGTGTATGAAAGTATACATCTCCCTGCGATTCGTAGGCATAGCCTTTTTCAATCAGCAAGGCAATAAACGTAATGATTTCGGGCATTGTGTCCATCACTCTCGGATGAAGATCTGCCTTTTTCACCCCTAATGCTGCGGTATCTTCATGATACGCTTCAATAAATTTCTCTGCCAGCGCCGGAACCTCTTCTCCCAGCTCTTTAGCTGCCCGAATAATTTTGTCATCTACATCCGTAAAATTAGACATATACTGGACTTCGTAGCCGGAATACGTTAAATACTGACGGATCATATCAAACACAATAGCCGGCCGGGCATTGCCTATATGAATATAGTTGTATACAGTAGGGCCGCATACATACATTTTGACTGTGTTCCCCTCGAGCGGAACAAATTTTTCTTTTTTTCGTGACAGCGTATTATATAAATGGATTGCCATTATCTTTCTCTCCCCTGTGATGAACGGACCGTTTCCGTCTGCGTATATGCTTCTAGTTCTTTTTTCAGCTGTGTCAGTTCCTGTTCCAATTCTTTAAATCGGTCAGCCACCGGGTCCGGAAGGTTACTATGATCAAGTCCATCCTGCTCTACTTTAATTCCATTTTGTACGACGACCCGGCCGGGTATTCCTACTACGGTGGAATTGGCCGGCACTTCTTTTAAGACAACGGACCCTGCACCGATACGGGAATGCTGGCCAATGGTCATAGAACCGAGAATTTTTGCTCCAGTGGCGATTAACACATGATCTTCAATGGTGGGATGTCGTTTTCCTTTTTCTTTTCCCGTTCCACCGAGTGTCACTCCCTGATAAATTGTCACATTGTCCCCGATTTCGCATGTTTCACCTATCACTACACCCATTCCGTGGTCAATAAATAAACGCTGACCGATAACTGCCCCCGGATGGATTTCAATTCCTGTAATAAAACGGCTGAACTGGGAAAGCAGCCGGGCGAGAAAATACAGCTTGCGCTTCCACATCCAATGAGCGATTCGGTGAAACCAAATAGCATGGACGCCGGAATACGTCAGCACTACTTCAATTCTGCCTCTTGCAGCCGGGTCTTGATCGAACACAACATCAATATCATTTTTAAACGTTCTCCACATACTAATCTGTCTCCCTTCCTCTTGCGCTGCACCACTAATGAAAAAGAGCGTCTCTGTGCCCTCGGCACAGAGACGCTCTCGCGTGGTTCCACTCTGTTTTAAGAGCACTGTTTTCGGCTCTTCTTCATGATGTCATAACGGCATCGCTGCCGCTTCTGCCTACTTTATTCAACAGAAGGCTCCGGGAGGCATGTTCAGAAACTTTTTCCAAAACCACTCTCAGCCTGTGTGGTTTTCTCTGTATAGAAAAGCGTTTCATACTTTTTCCCATCTATGCTCTACTTATAAAATTACGATACGTGAACCGCCTGTTCCAAGCGTTTCTGCACGGTTTCTTTTCCGAGCAGTGCAATAGTATTCGGCAGATCCGGTCCGTGGGCCTGGCCTGTGACTGCTATGCGTATCGGCATAAATAAATTTTTACCTTTTTGGCCTGTTGCTTTCTGCGTTGCTTTGATAGCAGTTTTGATTTCCTGCGGCTCAAATGTGTCCAGCGCCTCAAGTTCTTCAGAGAACTGCTTCAGCACTTCCGGCACCGCTTCTCCACTAAGCACTGTCTGTGCTTCTTCATTATACGAAATTTCTTCTTTAAAAAACAAGTCCGTCAGCTCAACCAGTTCTGCTGCGTAATGCATCTGCTCCTGATATAAAGCAACGAGCTGCGTAATCCATTCGTATTCTTCTTTTGAAGGATTTTCCGATACCCGGCCCGCTTTTTGCAGATGAGGGAGGGCCAGAACAGTCAGCCGATCTACGTCGGCTTTCTTCACGTACTGATTGTTCATCCATGCCAGCTTATCTTTATCAAAAACGGCAGGCGCCTTGGAAACACGGTCGAGCGTGAACTGCTTCTCAAGTTCCTTCAGGTCAAACAATTCTTCTTCTCCTACCGGCGACCAGCCAAGAAGCGCGAGGAAGTTTACCAGTGCTTCCGGGAGGTATCCCAGATCTTTGTACTGCTCGACAAACTGAATGATTGATTCATCCCGCTTGCTCATTTTCTGGCGGTCCGGATTTAAGATTAAAGACGCGTGAGCAAACGTCGGCTTTTCCCAGCCGAAAGCTTCAAATAATAATGCCTGGCGCGGAGCATTGGATAAGTGCTCTTCTCCCCGGATCACATGGCTGATTTCCATTAAATAGTCATCAATGACTACAGCAAAGTTGTAGGTGGGAATTCTGTCCCGTCTGGCTATAACAAAATCACCGATACCATCCGTTTCAAATGTTACATTTCCCCGTACGGCATCTTCTACTACTACGTTTCGTCCCTGCGGTACTTTAAAACGGACAACCGGCTTTAAGCCCTGGTCCTCATAAGCTTTCTGCTGTTCCGGTGTCAAGTCGCGGTCGCGTCCGCTGTATTTAGGAGCTTCTCCTTTAGCCAGCTGGGCTTCTCTTTCTTTTTCCAGATCTGCTTCTGTCATATAGTCATAGTATGCTTTTCCTTCGTCAAGCAGCTGCTGAAGGTGCTTCTCATACGTATCCAAACGTTCCATGGAGCGGTAGGGCTCGTGCGGGCCGCCGATATCCATACTTTCATCCCACTCGATGCCGAGCCATTTCATGCTCTCCATTAACTTTTCCGTAGCATCTTCTACATTGCGGGCCTGGTCGGTATCTTCAATCCGAATAACAAACTTCCCGCCCTGGCTTTTTGCATATAGATAATTAAATAAAGCCGAACGTGCTCCGCCGATATGAAGATGTCCTGTAGGGCTTGGTGCAAATCTTACTCTTACTTCCCTGCTCATGCCATGATCCCCTCTCTTATTACGCTTGTTCTTTTAACAACACTACCGCATGGGCTGCAATGCCTTCTTCTCTGCCTGTAAATCCAAGCTTTTCCGTTGTAGTTGCTTTCACATTCACCTGGGACACGTCTGCTTTTGTAATTTGGGCAATCCGTTCCCGCATGCTTTGAATATGAGGAGCCATTTTAGGTTTTTCAGCTAATATCGTGCCATCTATGTTTCCAATCTGATACCCGCGCTCTGTGACGGTTTCCATCACTTTTTCAAGCAGTACGGCAGAATCAGCATCTTTAAACGCCTGATCGGTGTCGGGAAAGTGTTTACCAATATCTCCTTCTCCAATCGCGCCCAATATAGCATCCGTTACCGCATGAAGCAGCACGTCCGCGTCGGAGTGCCCGATCAGCCCTTTGCTGTGCGGAACGGTTACGCCCCCTATAATAAGTGGACGAGACGCATCCAGCTGGTGTACATCAAATCCGTGTCCAATTCTCATGTATTATTCCCCTCGTCTTTTCTGTAAAATGCCGATTGCCGTGATCATATCTTCTGGTGTCGTGAGCTTGATATTATCATAGCCCCCTTCCACGATATGAACCGGATGCCCCATTTTTTCTACGAGGCTGGTGTCGTCGGTGCCAACAATCTTCTGCTCCTCTGCTCTCCGGTAGGCTTCCAGTACGATAGGAAGGTGAAAAGCCTGTGGCGTCTGGACAGCCCAGAGGCTGCTGCGGTCAATCGTTTCAATGACCAGGCCGTTCGCTGCACGCTTGACCGTATCTTTCATGCGTACACCTAAAACGGCAGCACCGGTTTCCGAAGCTTTTTGGACAAGGTCTTTCAGGCGGGAAGCCTCAATGAACGGACGGGCCCCGTCATGGACGAGAACAATGCCTTCATCTTTTAACACTTTGAGTCCTTCGTAGACGCTGTCCTGTCTTTCTTTTCCCCCTGCAATCACATCGGTAACTTTTTTTATGTTCCATTTTTCAAATAACACGCGCATATCAGTAATTTCTGATGGATTAGCTACAACAATTATTCTGACACAGTTCGGATCCTTTTCAAAAACAGAAACCGTGTGAATAATAAGAGGTCGGTCCTCCAGCATCAAAAATTGCTTATTATGGCCTGCTCCCATTCGTTTTCCTTGTCCCGCTGCCGGAATTACTACCGCATACTTCATAAAACCTCTCCAATTACATGCTTTTATCATTACGTAAAGTCCCATATTATAATACACTTGTTAGCGGCAGGAAAGCAATGGTGTATCTTCTCCGTCCTCTATGCTCTCTGCCCGAACGGAGTGTATGTTTATCTGCCTGTATAAAAAAATCCTGCCCGGCGGCCGCAGCGGCTGCATGGCAGGAAAGGGCGTTATAACGCTTTTTCTATTAATTTAGGTTTTGCAAAAATCATCCGGCCGGCACTCGTTTGAAGCACGCTGGTTACGAGCACCTGCAGCGTTTTTCCAATATAGTCCCGCCCGCCTTCGACGACAATCATCGTTCCATCGTCTAAATAGGCCACGCCTTGATTATGTTCTTTTCCATCTTTAATCACCTGCACAGCTAATTCCTCGCCCGGCAGAAGCACCGGTTTTACAGCGTTGGCCAAATCATTAATATTGAGCACCGCCACGCCCTGCAGGTCGCAGACTTTATTTAAATTAAAATCATTTGTCACAACGATGCCTTCTCTTACTTTAGCCAGCTTCACGAGCTTGCTGTCGACTTCCTGTATGTCCTCGAAGTCTCCTTCGAAAATTTCCACTTCATTATCAAGCTCTTTTTGGATGCGGTTTAAAATATCAAGACCGCGTCTTCCGCGATTACGCTTTAACACGTCCGAAGAATCGGCAATATGCTGCAGCTCTTCGAGCACAAATTCCGGAATAACCATTTTCCCTTCAATAAATCCGGTCTGGCAGATATCAGCAATTCGTCCATCAATAATAACGCTTGTGTCGAGAATTTTGTCTTTGCTTCCCCAGCCAGCAGCAACTTCCGGTTTTTCTTTATCCTTCTCTGCGTTACGGGTGGAAGTAAAAAGACCCATCAGCTCATCTTTTTTCTTAAATCCAAGCTGAAAGCCGAAATACCCGAGAAAAAAGCTGATAAATCCAGGCAGTACCGAATTTACTACAGGAATCTGAAGGGTGTTCAGCTGAATCGTAACCAAAAACGCAATAAATAAGCCAAAAACCAGCCCAAGTGTTCCAAATAAAACATCTGTAATAGGCGCACGTAAGATAGCTTCTTCCAGCCGCTTCATCCATTTTACAATGTAGTCCGCAAGCCAAAAAGTAGCTCCAAAGAAAATAACCGCCCCTACTATACCACCAATATACGGGCTGGCCAGCCACGTAGGAATCGATGTAAGATTAAATAAAAATATAATATCAGGAATAAAAATAAATCCCAGCGTAGCCCCAGCCAAAATCAAAAAAAGCTGTACAATAAGTCGTAACACCGTGCCATCCACCTCCTTATTAGAATAAATACCCTAATTTCTTTGTTTTACTACTAGTTTATACATGTCTTTCTAAAAATAACTGTTCCTGGATCTGCTGCAGGCCCTCTTTAATCTTCTTCGCCCTGGCACTTCCAATTCCTTCAATTTCGTCCAGTTCCTCAATGGTTGATTCGGTAATCAGCGAGAGGCTTCCATATCCCTGCACGACATTTTCAATAATATATGGAGGAAGGCGCTTAATTTTATTTAAAATGCGATAGCCGCGCGGGGATATCGACTGATCTTGTATAGTAGCTGCCTCTGGGTGTCCTAGTACTCTCATTATTACGTTATCGTTGAGCAGTTCGTTTCGGTTCAATTTGGAAAGTCCTTTTAATACCGCTTCCGGACTGGTATGGGGATCTCTAACATAATCTTTGATAAGGTCATTTGTTTCCTGTTCCATACCGGCCAGCAGTTCATCAAGCTGCATTGTAATCAGACGACCTTCCGTACCTAGTTCGAGCACATAATTAAGAATTTCCTCTTTAATGCGCAACACAAGTTCTGCCCGGTGGAGCACCTGGGCGATATCCTGAAACGAAACAGTTTCTTCAAATTCCAGTGCCCCGAGATTAATGATGCTTTGATCCAAAGCCGATTTGTATTTATCAAGGGTTTGAATGCCCTGGTTGGCTTTTGTTAAAATCATTTCCATTTCGCGCAGGGAATAGCGGTGTTCCCCTTTATAAAGAGTAATAACCCTTCGTCTCTGCGATACGGAAACGACCAGGCTGCCGGTCTGCTTTGCCACACGCTGGGCTGTCCGGTGGCGGATACCGGTTTCACTCGAAGGGATATCATTATTGGGAACAAGCTGAGTATTGGCATATAAAATTTTAGCACCGTCCGCTGTTAAAATAATCGCGCCGTCCATTTTGGAAAGCTCATATAAATACGCAGGGGAAAACGCGCAGTTAATGTAAAAGCCGCCATCTACCATTTCTTTCAGCTGATCTGTATATCCTAAAACTATAAGCCCTCCTGTGTTGGCTCTAAGCACATTGTCTATACCACGCCTTAATTCAGTCCCTGGAGCAATATAGCGCAGCACCTCTCTCATAAATGTATGACGGCTTTCTTCCATTTCTATGACCTCCATGATCTGTTTCTTCCTTTTCTGCAGACATTACCTGGATATGGCTGTATCCAGTGCTTCTTCTAATGTCGTGACACCTATGACTTTTATTTTAGCAGGAGGCGTCCAGCCGTCCATATTTTTTTTGGGGATAATAGCTCTCGTGAAACCAAGCTTAGCGGCTTCCCGCACTCTTTCTTCAATTCTCGATACCCGACGAATTTCACCCGTTAAGCCAATTTCGCCGATAACAATATCTCCCGGATACGTAGCGTGATTTCGAAAACTCGACGCAATGCTGACCGCAATTCCGAGATCAACTGCGGGTTCGTCCAGCTTTACTCCGCCGGCAACATTTATATATGCATCCTGATTTTGAAGCAGCATGCCGAGGCGTTTTTCAAGCACCGCCATTAAGAGAGCAATACGATTCTGATCCACGCCTGTTGCGGTACGCCTTGGGTAAGCAAAACTCGACGGCGCGATCAAAGCCTGCATTTCCACTAGAATCGGCCGGGTGCCTTCCAACGAAGCAACAACGACAGATCCTGCCATCCCATTCGTGCGTTCTTCCAGGAAAATCTCCGACGGATTTTTCACTTCTTCCAGCCCGGCTTCTTTCATTTCAAAAATACCAATCTCATTTGTAGAGCCAAATCTATTTTTTACGGCCCGGAGAATCCGAAACGTATGATGCCGTTCTCCTTCAAAATACAACACTGAATCCACCATGTGTTCAAGCAGCTTTGGTCCGGCAATGGAACCTTGTTTTGTAACGTGTCCGACAATAAATATTGCAATATTACGGCTTTTGGCAATTCTCATAAAGGCAGAAGTTGATTCTCTGACCTGGGCCACACTCCCCGGCGCCGAGGTGACGGCCGGCTGATGAACCGTTTGAATGGAATCAATAATAACCAGATCCGGTTTGATATTATCTATCGCTTTTTCGATATAATCCATGTCGGTCTCCGCGTATACGTACAGCGTATCTGACGTCACGTGAAGCCTGTCAGCCCGGAGCTTTGTCTGTTTGATCGATTCTTCCCCTGAAATGTACAGTACTTTTTTCTGCCTGGCTGCCAAAATGGCAGAAACCTGCAGCAGCAGGGTCGATTTACCAATACCCGGATCTCCCCCTACCAGCACAAGCGAGCCTGGAACAATTCCGCCTCCAAGCACCCGGTTTAATTCTTCCATGGACGTTTTAATACGAGGCTCCTGATCTCCTGCTATTTTGGTAATGGATTGAGGCTGCTGGTTATTGTTTTCATTAAATGACCGACGCTCTCCCTTGCCGGCAGAAGGAGTCTCCATTTCTTCCACGAGCGTATTCCACTGATTGCAAGAAGGACAGCGTCCCATCCATTTGGTCGTTTCGTATCCACATTCCTGACAGACGAATTTTGTTTTTGTTTTGGCCATATATACTCTCCCGTTCTCTTAGGTGTACGTTTTTATAACCTTAAGCATGCTTTGTGATGAAAAAAACTGTCCGTAGTGCGAACACGCACTTCCGGACAGTTGTTCCAGGAAAACTGTTTTATGCTTTCGCTCCTGATTTTGTATCCACGATGAATTCTCCGTCTTGTACGTCAATAACAACGGTGCTTCCTTTTTCAATCGTTCCACGCAGAAGCTCCTCTGAGAGGCGGTCTTCAACGTTCTTTTGAAGCGAGCGGCGCAGTGGTCTTGCTCCGTACTCCGGATCGTACCCTTCGTCTGCAATTTTCTGCTGAGCGCTTTGAGTAAGATCAAAAACAATGCCTTGTTCAGCAACACGCTTTTTCAGTTCAGCAGCCATGAGGACAATAATTTTTTCAATGTGCTCTTTTTCCAGGCTGTGGAACACAATAATTTCATCAATACGGTTTAAGAATTCCGGGCGGAATGTATTTTTTAATTCTCCCATAACCTTATCACGCATATTATTATAATCTTTGTTTTCATCTGTGTGCGTAGTAAAACCAACGTACTTGTTCTTCTTCAGCATGCTCGCACCGACGTTTGATGTCATGATAATAGCCGTGTTTCTAAAATCGACTCTGCGGCCCTTGGAATCGGTAAGAAAACCATCTTCAAGCACCTGCAGCAGAATATTAAATACTTCAGGGTGGGCTTTCTCAATTTCATCCAGCAGGATAACAGAGTATGGATTGCGGCGTACTTTCTCTGTAAGCTGTCCGCCGTCTTCATATCCTACATAGCCTGGAGGAGAACCGACCAAACGTGAAGTGGAGTGGCGTTCCATGTACTCGGACATGTCTATCCGAATAACGGATTCCTCGTCGCCGAACAGTGTTTCAGAAACGGCACGGGCCAGTTCAGTTTTACCAACACCGGTAGGGCCAAGGAAAATAAAGGAACCAATTGGGCGTTTCGGATCTTTCAGTCCGGCTCTTGCTCTTCTGACCGCTTTGGAAACAGCTTTTACTGCTTCATCCTGGCCAATGACACGGCCGTGGAGGATTTCTTCCATTCTTAAGAGGCGGTCGGTTTCTTCTTCTGCCACTTTTGAAACAGGAATACCAGTCCAGCTTGCAACGATTTGTGCAATATCTTCTGTCGTTACTTCCGTGTTTTCCTGGCCCTGCTTTTCTTTCCATTTGTTTTTCATGTCTTCTACTTCTTCACGCAGGCGCTGTTCGCTGTCACGAAGAGATGCTGCCTTTTCGAACTCCTGGCTCTGGACAGCCGCATCTTTTTCTTTTCTTGTTTCTTCAAGGTTCTGCTCCAGCTCTTTAAGGTTTGGAGGAGCTGTATAGGAGCGAAGCCTCACTCTTGAAGCTGCTTCATCAATCAGGTCGATCGCTTTGTCCGGCAGGAAGCGATCCGGAATATAGCGGTCAGACAGCTTTACAGCTTCTGCAATCGCATCATCGGTGATTTTTACGCGGTGATGAGCTTCGTAACGGTCGCGCAGTCCGGCAAGGATCTGAACGGACTCGTCTGTAGTCGGCTCATTTACTTGAATAGGCTGGAAACGACGTTCAAGTGCCGCATCTTTTTCAATATACTTTCTATATTCATCTAAAGTGGTTGCACCGATACACTGCAGTTCTCCACGTGCAAGAGAAGGCTTTAAGATGTTCGATGCATCAATAGCACCTTCCGCTCCACCGGCACCAATTAAAGTGTGCAGCTCGTCAATGAACAAAATAACATTCTGTGACTGACGGATTTCTTCCATTACTTTTTTAAGACGATCTTCAAATTCCCCTCTATATTTAGTTCCAGCTACAACGGTACCCATATCCAGAGTCATAACCCGCTTGTTGCGGAGAATTTCCGGTACTTCGTTAGCAATAATAGACTGGGCGAGACCCTCTGCAATGGCTGTCTTACCAACACCCGGCTCCCCAATAAGGACCGGGTTGTTTTTTGTACGCCGGCTCAATACCTGAATAACACGTTCAATTTCTTTGCTTCTGCCGATAACCGGATCCAGTCCTTCTTCTTTGGCTACAGCTGTAAGATCACGTGCGAGGCTGTCAAGCGTCGGCGTGCTTGCATTGGATGCGCCGGTGCCTGATGGCTGCTGCTGGTTCCCTGAGCCGTCATTGCTTCCAAGAAGCTGAAGCACCTGCTGACGGGCTTTATTAAGGCTGACGCCAAGATTATTTAAGACCCTGGCTGCTACTCCTTCGCCTTCGCGGATTAATCCAAGCAGGATGTGCTCTGTCCCTACATAGGAATGACCAAGCTTTCTTGCCTCATCCATAGACAGCTCAATAACTTTTTTAGCACGCGGCGTGTAATGAATGGTTTTAGAACCTTCCTGGCTTGAACCAATTAAGGCTTCTACTTCTTTTTGTATTTGATCTGTTCCCAGATTAAGAGCCTGAAGGGCTTTGGCGGCAATACCTTCACCTTCCCGAATCAAACCCAGTAAAATATGCTCTGTGCCAATATTATTATGGCCAAGGCGAATGGCTTCTTCTTGCGCGAGGGCTAGTACTTTCTGTGCCCTTTCTGTAAATCGTCCGAACATCATATATCCATGCACCTCCGTAGGTTAGTTAAGTTCTTTAGTTGATTGTACCTAATATATAAAAATAAATCTTCTATTTGAATTAAAAACGCAGGAAGAATAGCTGAACCCGGTTAACGCGGTTCTATTTTCATACGTTCCCTGATTAAAGAAGCCCGCCTCACGTCCCGCTCTTTAGCTTCGAGTGGACGATCCGCATATTGCTGCAGAAATCCAGGCTGCATAAGAATCATCAGCTCATTTAGAATATTACCCTTTATATCGTTTATTAAATCAAGGTCAATACCAAGTTTCACATCAGATAAGCGTTTTGCGGCTTCTTTTGTCTCTATAATCCGGCTGTTTGATAATATTCCATACGATCGGAAAATACGGTCTTCTATTTGAATACGGGACGTCTTAAGAACCGAACGCCTTGCTTCGTATTCCTGTTCAATAATTTGGAGTACGATTCCCTGGAGATCCTCGACAATGTCTTCTTCTGATTTTCCGAGGGTCGTTTGGTTGGAAATCTGAAAAAGGTTTCCAAGCGCTTCGCTTCCTTCCCCGTAAATACCCCGGACTACAAAACCAAGCTGGTTAATAGCCGGCAGGAACCGGTTCAAAGCTTTCGTCATCACAAGCGCGGGCAGATGCATCATCACCGATGCTCTCATCCCTGTGCCGACATTCGTCGGGCAGCTCGTCAGGAAGCCTCGTTTTTCATCAAACGCATACGTGACTTTGCTTTCCACCCAGTCGTCGAGTTCATTGGCAAAGCGCAGGCCTTCTTCTGGTTGAAACCCTGGAAACAAACACTGTATTCTTAAGTGGTCTTCTTCATTCACCATTAAGCTGACCGATTCTTTTTCATTTAAAAGAACCGCTCCAGCTGTACTGCGCTCTGCAAGATGAGGACTGATTAGATGCTTTTCCACCAGCATCTTTTTTTCATTTTTAGAAAGCTCTTCCATATTCAACAGCTCCAGGCTGCCTGCAAAGCTTTCCCTGCTTTCGGTTAGTTCTTTGGAAACAAAACCTCTCAGCGTTTCTGCCGAGTGCTCGGAAGAAATAATAGGAAATGGATAATCATTAAGATTTCTGGCAAACCGAATTCTTGTACTTAATACAATATCCTTCTCTGCTCCGCTCTCTTCTTTCATCCACGGGCTCAGCGCATTTGATATGAACCGTTCCAGAGACATCAGCTTTCCTCTCCTTTCGGTTTCATCTGCCGTTCAAGCTCTTTAATGTGGTCGCGAATCGAGGCGGCTTTTTCAAATTCTTCTTTTGCCACCAGGTCTTTCAGTTTTTGACGCTCTTCATCGATTTCACGCTGGACCTGCATTTGAGCTCCGGACCGTTTAGGTATTTTTCCGTGGTGGCGGAGGTTTCCGCTGTGTACTTTCTTAAAAATCGGATCCAGCTTTGCTTCAAAAGCTTCGTAACAGTTCGTGCAGCCGAAACGCCCGGTTTTTACAAACCGCTCATAAGACAAGCCGCAGTTATCACACACCAGCGGCTTTGGGGCTTTAGTGTAGGGAGCTGAATTATCGTTTTTTAATGGTTTATCAAATTTTAAAATACCAGAAAGCAGATCGTGGATTGAATAGCTGTTCGTTCCATGAATTGTTTCTCCTTTTTCCCGGGCGCACTCTTCACATAAATGAACTTCTGTTTTCTGACCATTTACTATTTTAGTAAAATGAAGGCTGGCTTGTCTCTGCTGGCATTCCTGACAAAGCATGGCTGAGCCCTCCTTTCTGTAGTAAGCTTATCGATATCGAAGGCTTTGAAGCATGGCTTTTAATAAATGGGCTCTAAGAAAATCTCTTTCTTCCGGATCTTTTAAGGCAAGTACCGTGCGGTCTACGGCAGAAAGCATAATATTAGCCTCTCTTTTGGAAATAGCTTCCTCTTCAAATAGTCTCATTAAAATACTTTCAGCAGATACTTGATCCACCTTGCTTCCAATCAGTTCAACAATCTGATCGACCAATTCTACATGGTCATCTACTTTAATACGGATAATACGGATATACCCGCCGCCGCCTCGTTTACTCTCCACAACATATCCTTTTTCAATTGTAAAACGAGTACTAATAACATAATTAATCTGTGAAGGCACGCACTCAAACTGCTTGGCCAGTTCACTTCTTTTTATTTCAATTAAATCTTTCTCGCTCTGTGTCAACGTTTGTTTAAGGTAGTGCTCAATAATATCTGATATATTCTTCACTGGTTTACCCTCCTGTCCGCTGCCGTTATAGGGTCTAACGCGTAACAATAACAAGGTATTGACCTTGACTATCTTTGACTTTAATATAATACAAATACATAGCTATTTCAAGTTATAGTCATTGTAACTTCGACTTCCACCGTTCCACTCTGAGAATAGAGCGCCTCATATAGGTCAGCCTGCTTTACAGAACGAGGGACTTCTACATGAAGGGTAAAGATTCTCGTCGATTTCCCCTCGTCAATTTTTTGCTCTTTTACTTTTGTCACCGCTACTTTTTGCTTTTCAAGGGCTTGAATAATATCACCCAACGAACCTGCATATTTATACATAGTGACTGTAATAGAATTCGATGCGGAAAATGGCCGAAACATACGGTCCACTTTATTTAATAAAAGAAGACTGAGCAGTACGATCAGCGTAGCAAAAGCGGCTGGAATGTACATACCAGCACCGGCTGCAAGACCAATAGCCGCAACCACCCAAATGGAGGCAGCGGTTGTCAGTCCCTTAATAGAGGCGCCCTGTACAATAATCGTTCCAGCTCCCAAAAAACCTACCCCACTAATCACATAAGACGCAAGCCTGGACGGATCATACGCGACAACATCTTCATTTACACGAAGATAATCCTGAAAGCCGAACAGAGCCATAATCATAACAAGGCACGCACCGGTTCCCACCAGCATATGCGTTCGAAAGCCCGCGGGATGACGCTTTATCTCTCGCTCTATTCCAATTACACCAGCTAAAGCGGCGGCTGCCAAAAGCCGGATAAAGATAACAACCAGATCATAATTGAAGATAGACTCCATACTAAGTCCCCCGTTCTCTGCTGTGCATGTGCAAAACAATGAAAGCTCTATATAAATGAAAGTATAGTATAAAAGAACATATAAAAAAAGCACTCTTCCCAAAAGGGAAAAGTGCTTGCATTGGCCCGGCAGCGTCCTACTTTCACAGGGGGTCGCCCCCCAATTATCATCAGCGCACAAGAGCTTAACTTCCGTGTTCGGCATGGGAACGGGTGGGACCTCTTGGCTATCGTCACCGGACGGGTGGT
>NZ_JCAKFM010000014.1:0-42910 GCF_059510535.1 Sinobaca sp. TMA16-18
ACCACCCGTCCGGTGACGATAGCCAAGAGGTCCCACCCGTTCCCATGCCGAACACGGAAGTTAAGCTCTTGTGCGCTGATGATAATTGGGGGGCGACCCCCTGTGAAAGTAGGACGCTGCCGGGCTAATGCAAGCACCTTTTCCATAGAGGAAAAGGTGCTTTTTCTATTATTTTT
This sequence comes from Sinobaca sp. TMA16-18, assembly GCF_059510535.1. Classification (NCBI taxonomy): domain Bacteria; kingdom Bacillati; phylum Bacillota; class Bacilli; order Caryophanales; family Sporolactobacillaceae; genus Sinobaca; species Sinobaca sp. TMA16-18. Next base: position 177 of record NZ_JCAKFM010000014.1, read on the forward strand.
CTGTTTCACGTGAAACATTTTAAAGGAAAAGAGGATGTTTACTATGGCTGCCTATACTCCTTTACTGGATGCGCTGCTCGCTCACCAGCACAAAGAGACTGTTTCGTTTCATGTGCCGGGTCATAAAAATGGTCGTATTGTTCCCTATGGGAAAGAAACGGTGTTTGCTTCGATACTGAGCTATGATTTCACGGAAATTCCCGGTCTGGATGATCTGCATGCACCTGAAGGAATCATTGAAGAAGCGCAGATTCTGGCCTCTTCCTTCTATCAATCCAGCCATACGTTTTTTTTAACCGGGGGATCCACTTCTGGAAATCAGGCAATGATATTTGGGGCGTTTGAAAAAGGTGCTGTTGTTTTTGTGCAGCGGGATGCGCATGTGTCTGTTATAAATGCTATCCGTCTGGCCGGCCTAAAGCCTATTTTTTTAATGCCGGCTGTCGATGAACTAACAGGCCTTACTTTAGGTTTAAACGTGCAGACCGTGCAGCGGGCGTATGAGCATTATCCAGAAGCCAAGGGTGTTATTTTAACGTCCCCTTCCTACTTTGGCATTGTCTCTTCTCTTCGTGATATTATTTCTCTGGTTCATTGTAAAGAGGGGATAGTGTTAGTTGATGAAGCTCATGGTGCCCATTTTGCTGTGAGTGAATACTTTCCAACCTCGAGTCTTGCGCAAGGAGCAGATGCTGTAGTGCACTCTGCGCACAAAACGCTTCCTGCTATGACAATGGGTGCTTATTTACATATTGGTTCCAGCAGTCGTCTTTCCTTTGAGGCGGTTCAGACCGCTTGTGCTGTGTTTCAGTCCAGCAGTCCTTCTTATCCTATTATGGCATCTCTGGATGCAGCCAGGCAGTTTGCAGTGGATCAAAAGCGGGTTCCTGCAGAACAGTGGCATGAACATTTTACCGAAACAGAGCAGATACTGCAGAATATTGGTTTTAACCTGTACGTTCCACCAGCGCCCTACCAGAAGGATCCATTAAAGTGTATTGTTAAAACGCCAACAGGCTATACCGGCTGGCAGCTTGCTTCTTTACTGGAAGAGGAAGGACTGTATCCCGAACTTTCCACTATGGACACGGTTCTTCTTATTCTTCCGTTAGAGCGGAAGGTATGGACGGAAAAAACGAAGGGCAGGGCTTCACGAGCTCTGCAAAAATTAAAGCAAATGAGTCCTGCGAAAGATCTTCATGTTAAAATGCCTTTGTCGCCTTTTGTAGATACGCCTATTATAGAAGGACGAGTGATCCCCGCTGTTTTTCATGGAGAGCGGAGGGAAAAACTATTGGCAGAAGCGAAATTATGTAAGACTGCAGCTGATATTATTCCTTATCCTCCAGGCATTCCTTTGTTTTTTAAAGGAGAGGTACTGGAAGGAGAACGATGGGAATTTCTAAATAAATGGCTTTATCAGGGAGGCCGGGTGCAGGGAGTATATCCCCACCAGGGCACCTGGAAGGTTAAAACAATGACGGAGGACACATATGACTTATAAAGGCTGGTTTATTACGTTAGAAGGCGGAGAAGGCTCCGGGAAAACAACCGCAATGCACGAGCTGGAACAATTTTTAAAAAAGGCAGGCAAAGAAGTAGTGGTAACGAGAGAACCGGGCGGCATCGCTATCGCTGAAAAAATCAGAGCGGTGATTTTAGATCCCGATCATCAGGAGATGGATGCCAGAACAGAAGCTCTTTTGTATGCAGCGGCCAGACGGCAGCATTTGGTAGAGAAAGTTCTTCCTGCTTTAAAACAAGGGAGTGTCGTCTTGTGCGACCGGTTTGTAGACAGCAGTCTTGCTTATCAGGGAGCCGCCCGCGGTCTTGGAATAGACGCTGTGTACCGGATTAACGCTTTTGCTATTGAGGATTGTCTGCCGGACCTGACCTTGTTTTTTGATATATCTCCGGAAAATGGAATGGCCCGCATTTTGGAGAACCAGGATAGAGAGTTTAACCGCCTGGATGGCGAAGCTATGTCGTTTCATCATTCCGTATATCAGGCCTATCACCAGCTGCTGGAAAAATTTCCGGAACGAATCGCACGGGTGGATGCTGATCAGCCCAGAGAAGAGGTTATAGCAGAGGCTGTGCAGATTATTCAAGCCAGGCTGCTTGGCAAAGCATAACAGCTTGGGATTTCCTGCTTGCGATTTTTGGGATTTCCAGTAATATTAAAGAAAACATACTCATATTATCCTATAGAAAGAGGGGGATCAGCCGTGAAGTTAATCGTAGCCGTAGTTCAGGACAAAGACAGCAATAGACTCTCCAACGCCTTAGTAGAACGCGATTTTCAAGCGACAAAACTTGCCAGCACCGGTGGATTTTTAAAAGCAGGCAGTACGACATTCCTCATAGGCATAAAAGATGAAGAGACAGATGCTGTCCTTGAAATAATAAAGAATCACTGCAAGTCACGGGAGCAGCTTGTGGCTCCTGTTTCTCCTATGGGAGGAAATGCCGATTCCTACGTTCCTTACCCGGTTGAGGTGCAGGTAGGCGGAGCTACTGTGTTTATTATGGATGTGGAACGATTTGAGAAGTTTTAAGGCGGGCGTTAATTAATGAAATGGACGGATATGGAAGTAGAGCAGCCCACAGTAATGACCATGCTGCGGCAGGCTATCAAAAAAGATAGGCTGTCGCATGCTTATATTTTTGAAGGCATGCACGGCAGCAAAAAAGAAGACGTAGCCCTGTTGATGGCCCAGAGCATTTTCTGTGCCAGGCAGACAGAAGGCAGGCCATGTGAAACCTGCGTGGAATGCAAACGCATTGCCCACGGCAATCACCCCGACGTGATGCTTCTGCATCCGGACGGGGATTCCATTAAAAAAGCCCAGGTGGAAGCCCTCCAAAAAGAATTCACTTATAAAGGAATGGAAGCAGGCACGAAGGTGTACCTTGTCCATAAAGCGGATACGATGACAGCCAGTGCCGGAAACAGCCTCCTGAAGTTTTTAGAAGAACCTGCCAGCCCGACCATGGCGGTACTGCTTACAGAAAATGCCCATTTTCTGCTTCCGACTATTCAATCAAGAGCGCAGCGAATCAGCTTTGCGCCGCCGCTTCTTTCCACAAGAACGGCTTATTTTCAAGAGCAGGGGATGAGTCCGGCCAATGCCGGCCTGCTGGCACGGCTGCCTGATGAAACCCTTGACAACTATGAGGAAGAGAGCAAAGAGTGGATTGTACAGGGGCGGGCTCTAGTGATACAATTAGTAAACGAGGTGAACCAAAGACCTCAGCAGGCATTATTGACGTTACAGGAAAAGTGGCTCGTTCATTTTAAAGATAGAAAAGAGCTGGACATTGGCTTGGATCTGCTGCTCTTTTGGTACCGTGATCTACTCTCTGTTCAGAAAGCAGGCGGAGAATTTGCTTATCCTGATCAAATGGAAAAGCTTGAATCACAGGCCCTTTCCATAACAGAACAAGAGATTGCTGCATCGATGCAGTTTATCCTGGACGCGAAACGACGTCTTCGCGCTAATGTAAATAACCAGCTTCTGATGGAGCAGTTAGTGCTCCATTTACAGGAGGGATCGTAGCCTTGCATGACGTAGTAGGAGTCAGATTTAAGAAAGCAGGCAAGATATATTACTTTTCACCAGGTGAGTTGACCATTCCCGCTGAGGAATGGATTGTTGTAGAAACCGCCCGCGGTGTAGAATACGGAAAAGTAGTCATTGGCAACAAACAGGTAAATGAAGATGATGTAGTCCTGCCTTTAAAAAAAGTGCTGCGTATTGCAGACAGTAAAGATAAAAAAGCCATGGAAGAAAACAAAACGTTGTCGGAAAAAGCATTTGCTACCTGTGCTGCAAAAATTTCCGAACACAGCTTAGATATGAAGCTGGTCAATGTAGAATATACTTTTGACCGCAATAAAGTGCTTTTTTACTTTACGGCGGACGGACGCATCGACTTCAGGAATTTAGTAAAAGATTTAGCTTCAGTATTCCGGACACGTATTGAACTTCGCCAGATCGGTGTAAGAGACGAAGCCAAAATGCTTGGCGGGATCGGCCCCTGCGGCCGTGTCCTCTGCTGTTCCACCTTTTTGGGCGATTTTGAGCCGGTTTCTATTAAGATGGCCAAAGACCAGAATCTCTCGTTAAATCCGGCTAAGATTTCCGGGCTGTGCGGACGGTTGATGTGCTGTCTTAAATATGAAAACGATCATTATGAGCAGGCGAAAAAAGACCTGCCTGATATCGGCCAGAAAATCGAAACACCGGAAGGCCGGGGAAAAGTAGCAGGAATCAATATACTCGAACGGCTGGTTCAGGTTCATATTGCAGAGCGTGAAAATGTGCTGGAATACAGTCTTGACGAATTAATGGAGCAGGGATTCATTACTCGCTGATAGCATACGGATAGTTGGGGTGGGGAGGAACGTGGAGAAACGAGAAATATTTTCGCAGGTCATTCATATGGAAGAACGAATCGGTGCTTTGCATGATGAACTGGGAGAATTAAAAGAACAGCTGGCTATGCTGATTGAAGAAAATCAGGCTCTTTCTCTGGAAAACAAGCATCTGCGTAAACGGTTGGATGTAAAAGAAGAGGCCAGGCTGGAAATGGAAAAACTTCAGGTAAACAAAAAACCGAAGCGTACAAGTGTAGGCGAAGGGTATGATAACCTGGCGCGCCTTTATCATGAAGGCTTTCACATTTGCAACATGCATTATGGAAGTCTTCGTACAGATGGCGATTGTTTATTCTGCTTATCCTTCCTCCAGCAAAAATAAAAAACAGGCTGTCTAAAAGTGATATTCACTCTTTGGGCAGTCTTTTTATGTGTAAAATGGAATAAGCCGTTTATCGAAATAAAGGAGTGGCAGCACGTGACAGATTCAAAAGAACGTATTGATTACATAACAAAAACCCTGCAGATTATTCAAAGCGAGGACGTATTCTCGTTTTCTATGGATGCGGTGCTTTTGGCAAGGTTTGCCTGGGTGCCTATTACAAAGGGTACTATCATCGATCTGTGCAGCGGAAACGGTGTTATACCGCTGGTGTTGTCCACAAGAAGCCAAGTTTCCATGACCGGGGTGGAAATTCAGCCCCGTTTGAAAGAGATGGCCGACCGCAGTATTCACCTGAATGATCTCTCTGACCGGATCCAATGCATAGAAGGAGATGTGAGAGAAGTACCATTCTCTCTGGAACAGGCAGATCTGGTAACGTGCAATCCTCCATATTTCGCGGCAGCCGGCGAAGCGGAATATCATAACAATCCCCACTTTGCCGCAGCGAGGCATGAGCAAAACGGCACCTTGCAGGATATCGTGAAGGCTGCTTCCCGTATGGTAAAGCAGAAGGGGAAAGTAGCGATGGTGCTTCGTCCGGAACGTTTTCTGGAGCTGGTGCAGCTTTATCAGCAGTACGGTATTGAACCGAAACGGGCAAAATGGATTCATCCGCTGGCCGACCGCCCAGCGAATATTCTGCTGCTGGAAGGTATAAAAAACGGCCGACCTGGTCTGACGATAGAACCGCCTTTGATTGTATATGATGAAAACAGGCAATATACAAAGGAGTTTCAGAATTATTATGAAGGAAGCGACTAAACGGTACTATGTATATATTCTCTGCTGTGCCGACAACACCTTATATACCGGGTATACTGACAATGTGGAAAGAAGAGTCGCAGTCCATGAAGCGGGAAAAGGTGCAAAGTATACAAGAGGGCGCGGCCCTTTTGTGTTAATGCATCAAGAAATGTTTTCCACTAAATGGGAAGCAATGCAGCGGGAGCGGGAGATTAAATCCTGGAATCGGGAGAAAAAAGAAATGTTGATTCAACACAACAGAGGAGGCAGGCATGAAACAACAACATAGTTATGCCGAGGAAGGCGGAAGCCTGTATTTGGTTGCAACGCCGATAGGGAATTTAGAAGATATGACATGGCGGGCCGTCCGGATTTTAAAAGAAGCAGATATCATTTTTGCAGAAGATACCAGACAAACTAAAAAACTTTGCTCACACTTTGATATTCATACGCCCATGAACAGTTATCATGAGCACAATAAGCAGTATAAAGGAGAAGCTATTCTACAGGCGCTGCAGGACCAAAAAACCGTGGCGCTTGTAAGTGATGCCGGCATGCCGCTTGTGTCGGACCCAGGTCTTGAAATTGTGAAACAGTGTGTCGACCTGGATATCCCCGTAATTCCCCTTCCGGGAGCGAATGCGGTTCTTCCCGCTCTCGCTGCATCCGGGCTGGCCGCCCAGGGTTTCTATTTTTACGGATTTCTTCCAAGAAAGAAAAAAGACCGGCTCGAGGAACTGGCGCGGCTTTCTGAAATCGGCGTACCAATGATTTTCTATGAAGCTCCCCATCGGCTGAAAGATATGCTCAAAGATATGAGCAGCGTGTGGGGGGACCGGCAGGCATCTCTTGGCAGAGAACTGACCAAACGTTTTGAGGAGTTTACGCGCGGTCGTATATCAGAGCTGGCCGATTACGCAGGCTCTCACCAAATAAAAGGGGAATGTTCTCTTGTAGTGGAAGCAGGAAGCGGCGATCTGGCGCAAAAAAACGACTGGTGGGAAGAATACAGCCTTCAGGATCATGTTCATTATTATATAAATGAAGGAATGACATCAAAAGATGCAATTAAACAGGCCGCCGTGGACCGGAATATTCCTAAACGGGAAATTTACGCGGCTTATCACGAGATTAAAGGTGAATAAACTACGCTGTACCCAAAAAAAGGCGGCATCCAAAAGGATGCCGCTTACTTATTTGATTAGGCGTTCGTCTTGTGCTTGCTTGTGTAGCTTTGAAGATCTTTCAAGATTTCCTCTGCGCCTTCTGGGGAAAGAATAATTTTGCCGCCGGCAAGAGAAACGTTATCGTCCGATACTTCACCAGTAACCTGGCAGGTCATGTTCGGCTTGTATTTTTTCAAAATAATGCGGTCGTGATCCACATAAATTTCCAATGCATCCTTTTCAGCGATTTCCAATGTGCGGCGAAGTTCGATAGGAATAACTACCCGGCCCAGTTCATCTACCTTACGTACAATACCTGTTGATTTCATAATATTCGTCCTCCTAGGATTTAAATCATTTATGTCATCTTTCGACATTTTTCTCTATTTGTAACCTAAGAATACCAATGTTTCCAAACCAAGTCAAATATTTTTAACTCCATACCATTGTAATATATAGAAATTTTTTCATATTAATAAAACCCTTTTATACCAGCATTTAAATAAGTATATAGAAAGTATATTATGTTTTAGCCTCTGGTGTAATTTCCATTTGCCGATCCAATAAATGAACGAATAAGAAAAAATAAAGGTGTTTTTGTCGAAAAAAGTCGAACTGTTAGACAGTGACTAATACATTGACAGTGAAGGCTTTCCCGGATATATTTACTATTGATGTCTAATATAAAATGAATACTGTTTTCCTATGAAAGGATAAGTACAAAAGGACGCTGTAACAGAGAGCCGGGAACTGCTGAAAACCGGTACAGCTGGAATTTTCGAAAATGGTCCGGGAGGAACTTTCTCTTGAGTTTAAAAAAATAAAAGAGAAACGTATTTCTGCGTTAAAGATAAGCGTTGTTTTCTGATGGAGCTTTCAGAAGAAGCGCACCGAGCCCCCGCCGTTTACCGGGGGAAATTTGGGTGGTACCGCGTGAGTAGAAACTCTCGTCCCTTTGCAGGACGAGGGTTTATTTTATTTTATATAAGAAGTTTTTTCTATTAAGGAGGCCCCATTATGACAAAGAATGATAAGACGTTTTACCTGACAACGCCCATATACTATCCAAGCGCCAAGCTTCATATCGGCCACGCCTACACGACTGTAGCCGGTGACGCTATGGCCCGCTATAAGCGCCTGCGTGGATACGATGTGCGCTATTTAACGGGCACAGACGAACACGGCCAGAAAATTGAGCGAAAGGCCGAAGAAAAAGGTGTGTCTCCACAGGAGTTTGTTGATGAGGTGGTTACAGGTATTAAAGACCTCTGGGAAAAGCTTGATATTTCCTATGATGATTTTATCCGCACGACAGAATCACGGCATAAAGAAGTAGTCCAGAAGATTTTTGAAACCTTAAAGAAAAACGGCGATATTTATTTAGATGAATATGAAGGCTGGTATTCGGTGCCGGATGAAACATTTTATACCGAAAGGCAGCTCGATGACCCTATTTACGAAAACGAAAAAATAGTCGGCGGCAAAAGCCCGGACAGCGGCCATGCGGTCGAGTGGGTAAGAGAGCGCTCGTACTTTTTCCGGATGAGCAGGTATGCCGACCGCCTGTTAAAATATTACGAGGAAAATCCTGAATTTATCCAGCCGGAATCCCGCAAAAATGAAATGATCAATAACTTTATTAAACCAGGGCTCGAAGACCTTGCTGTCTCCCGGACCGCATTTAAATGGGGCATTCCGGTAGAAAGCGATCCGGAGCACGTCGTTTACGTTTGGATAGATGCATTGTCCAATTACATCACGGCACTTGGGTACAGTACGGACCAGGATGAAGATTACCAGAAATTCTGGCCGGCAGACGTGCATATTGTTGGAAAAGAAATTGTTCGTTTCCACACAATATACTGGCCGATCATGCTGATGGCTCTTGATCTGCCACTGCCAAAGAAAGTATTCGGCCACGGCTGGCTTCTGATGAAAGATGGAAAAATGTCGAAATCAAAAGGCAATGTGGTCGATCCGATTCCGCTCATAGAGCGCTATGGATTAGATGCCCTCCGCTACTACCTGCTTCGGGAAGTACCATTCGGCTCCGACGGTGTCTTTACGCCGGAAGGTTTTGTGGACCGTATCAACTACGACCTGGCCAATGACCTGGGAAACCTGCTTAACCGTACGGTAGCAATGGTGAATAAATACAAAGGCGGAACGCTTCCGGCTTACTTGAAAGACGGAACGCCGTTTGATGATTCCCTGGTAGAGCTTGTAGAAGTTACGGTGGCAAAGGTTGAAGACGCGATGGAGGATATGGAATTTTCTGTAGCCCTGTCAGCTATTTGGCAGCTGGTAAGCCGCACGAATAAATACATCGATGAAACACAGCCGTGGGTGCTCGCGAAAAGCGATGAGCATGCTGAGCAGCTGGGATCGGTGCTTTATCATCTGGCGGAAGCCCTGCGTCATATATCCATCATGATTCAGCCTTTCATGACCAAAACACCGCAGAAAATGTGGGAACAGCTCGGTATTCAACAAGAAGATACAGTCTGGGATTCCCTGCATACGTTTGGGGTACTTCCAGCAGGAACGACGGTTGTGAAAAAAGGGACGCCGGTGTTTCCTAGACTCGATTATAAAGAAGAAGTGACCCATATTATCGAAGATATGGGAGGAGAGGCGAAAAAAGAAGAAACGGAACCGGCACAGCAGGAAGAGGTGCAGGAAAGCGAAAGTAATGAAATTACGATAGATGAATTTCATAAAGTGGAGCTGAAAGTAGCAGAAGTGACAGCTGCCGAACCGGTAAAAAAAGCCGATAAACTCCTGAAAATCCAGCTGGAACTGGGTGGAGAGTCAAGGCAGGTTGTCTCTGGCATTGCTCAGCACTATTCACCTGAAGAGCTTGTAGGACGAAAAGTGATTTGTGTTACCAACCTAAAGCCTGTGAAACTCCGCGGCGAATGGTCTCAAGGGATGATTCTTGCTGCATCCAAAGGAAAAGAACTAACGCTTGCCACGGTAGCGGATTCTCTGCCCAATGGCTCGATTGTTAATTAAATAGAAAGAAAAGGGCAGGCTCCGGCCTGCCTTTTTCGTAAGGAGGATACATGTATGCTGTTTGATACTCATGTTCATTTAAATGTAGAGCAATTTGATGAAGATGTAGAAGAAGTAATAGAACGGGCAAAAAAGGCCGGTGTAGAATGGATGAATGTGATTGGGTTTGACCGCCCTACTATTAAAAGGGCGATCGAACTGGCAGAAAGCTATGAGTTTATTTATGCGACCGTCGGCTGGCACCCAGTAGACGCGATAGACATGACTGAAGAAGATCTGCGCTGGATTGAAAAGCTCGCTTCGCATCCGAAAGTAGTTGCTCTTGGAGAAATGGGACTTGATTACCACTGGGATAAATCACCGGCGGAGGTTCAAAAAGAAGTATTTCGAAAGCAGATTCGACTGGCTCAAAAAGTAAATCTTCCGATCGTTATTCATGACCGGGAAGCCCATGAAGACGTTGTAGCTGTGCTGCAGGAAGAGGAAGCAGAAAAAACCGGCGGCATCATGCACTGTTTCGGCGGCGATTCGGAAATGGCTGCCAAGTGTCTGGAGATGAACTTTTATATTTCCTTTGGAGGGCCGGTGACGTTCAAAAACGCCAAACTGCCAAAGGAAGTGGCGGCAGGCGTTCCAATGGACCGGATTCTAGTAGAAACCGACAGTCCGTTTCTAGCGCCTCATCCTTACCGCGGCAAACGAAATGAACCATCCTACGTAACGCTTGTCGCAGATAAAATCGCTGAACTCAAAGGGATGAAGCCTGAATCGTTTTATGCCCAGACTACAGCTAATGCCAAGCGCTTGTTTCAATTGGAAGATAACTAAATGCTGCGTATTAAAGAATGCATTGTCGTAGAAGGAAAAGATGATACAGCTGCAGTGAAACGAGCAGTAGACGCGGATACGATCGAAACGAACGGCTCGGCGATTGGAGAGTCTGTTCTGCAGCGGATTGAGCTGGCCAATGAACGGCGCGGCGTTATTATTTTTACGGATCCGGATACGCCGGGGGAAAGAATCCGTCGTATTGTCAGCGAGCGTGTGCCCGGGTGCAAACATGCGTTTATTACCAAAACAATGGCAGCATCCAAGTTCAAAGGAAGCCTTGGCATTGAGCACGCCTCTCCGGAACACATTCAGGCAGCACTTGCAGCAGTGCGGGAGGATTATGGAAGCAGCAGGCCGGGCTCTGATATTCCCCGTGGAGATCTCATTGCTGCCGGGCTCCTTGCCGGCCCCCATGCGAAAAAGCGGCGGGAAAAGATGGGCGAAAAATTAAAAATAGGCTATGCAAATGGAAAACAGTTTCAAAAGAGACTGGATATTTTTCAGATCCAAAAAGAAGAATTTGCCAAGGCAATGAAGGAAGTATTAGAGGAGGAAGATCGAGGTGTCTAAAGATATTGCCACACCGACGCGCACAAAAGAAATACTGGAAAAGTACGGCTTTTCATTTAAAAAGAGTCTCGGCCAGAATTTCCTTATAGATACAAATATTCTGCAGCATATCGTAAAAGCCGCGGGAATGGGCGAAAACGACTCAGTCATAGAAATAGGCCCTGGCATTGGCGCGCTCACAGAGCAGCTCGCAAAAGCGGCGGGAAGAGTGGAGGCATTTGAAATTGACCGACGTCTGCTGCCGATTTTAGCAGAGACACTGAAAGATTATCCGCACGTAACGGTGCATCACCAGGATATTCTGCAGGCTGATCTGCGTCCGCTGCTGGAAGAGCTCCGTAGTTCCGGAAAAACTGCGGTAGTCGGTAACCTGCCGTATTATGTCACTACGCCGATTTTGATGGGACTGCTGGAACAAAAGCTGCCGGTGGACCGAATTGTCATTATGATCCAAAAAGAAGTGGCAGAGAGGATTGCAGCGGCTCCCGGTTCAAAAGCGTACGGGTCCCTTTCTATTGCAGCTCAGTATTATGCAGAGGTGACGCAGGAGCTTGTTGTGCCAAGAACGGTATTTATGCCAAAACCTAACGTAGACTCGGCTATTCTCCGTCTGGACGTTCGAAGCGGTCCACCGGTGGAAGTGAGAGACGAAGTTTTCTTTTTTACCCTGGTGCGGGGTGCGTTTACCCAGCGCCGGAAAACGCTCTGGAATAATGTACAGAACAGTGTCATGAATAAAACGTACAAAGAAGAGCTGCAGAATCTTTTTTCTGAAACTGATATTGATCCTGTCAGACGGGCAGAAACACTCTCTATAGAAGAGTTTGCCCTATTGAGCAACCGAATGTATCCAATGTGGAAAGAGATGCGGGAAAAAGCAGAATAGAGGGCATGAGCCCTGCTTTACCCGGCGGAATGAAGCTTTTTTTTCCTCTTTCCGATTTCCTGAATTAAATCGTTGACATGCTCTGTTCATACTTGATATAATCATAAATTTACTTGACATCATCGTTCACTGGTGGTATACTATTGTATGAGTGAGGTGGATCTTAGACAATGGGAAAAACACTGGTAGAAATTAAAGAGTCGCTAGATGCAAAGGTCGGTAAAAAAGTCACGGTTATTGCTAATGGGGGAAGAAAGAAAACGATTGAACGATCCGGTTTTCTGGAAGAAACATATCCTTCTGTTTTTATTGTGAAGCTTGACAAAGAAAAGCATCACGTGGAAAGAATTTCTTACAGTTACACAGATGTACTCACGAAAACCGTACAGCTTTTTCTTCCGGAAGAAGAAGCATTAGTTGAAAAAATGTAATTGTAGCCTTAACCACATATGAACGATGAGTGCACCCTCCATAAAAGCAGGGTGCGCCATAAAGCCCCGGCAGAAGAGAATTCTCTGCTGGAGCTTTTTTTTTGCAGAAAATGATGCTGCGGCAAAAATCAAACTCATTCCTGACTGTCTATAAGCGTAAACTGTACATACTGGAAGTTTTCAACTAAAATATACAGAGATAATGAGGCGGCAGATGCGAAGGCTGCTATCAGCGGCTGAAGACAGAGAAGGAGAATGTTAGGTGAAACGATCAATTAAAGCACCTGCGAAAATTAACTTGAGCCTGGACGTGCTTCATAAGCGCGAAGACGGGTTTCATGAAGTAGAAATGGTTATGGCCCAGGTCGATTTAGCAGATCGTCTGGATTTTACGCTGCGTGCCGACGGTAGGATTACCGTAGAAATGTCCGAAGGCTTTCTTCCCGTGGACCACCGGAATTTTGCTTATCAGGCGGCGCGGCTGCTGCAGAAGAAGTATCAGGTGAAAAGCGGCCTTCATATTTATATACATAAGTATATCCCTGTAGCGGCAGGATTGGCAGGAGGAAGCAGTGATGCAGCTGCGGCGCTGAAAGGCGCTAATGAAATGTGGGGGCTCGGCCTCTCGATAGAAGAGCTTGCAGTATACGCTGCAGAAATTGGGTCTGATGTGGCATTCTGTGTTTACGGCGGAACAGCACTTGCTACAGGACGCGGTGAAAAAATCAAACGCCTGCCGGCGCCTCCGCCGTGCTGGGTGATTTTAGCAAAACCTCCAATTGGTGTATCAACGGGAGATATTTACAAAAAAGTAGACGCGGGAAAGCGAAGAAAGCCAGCCAGTCCTTCCATTGTAAAAGCGCTCGAAGCTGGAAGTTTCCCCGACATGTGTGCCAATTTATACAATGTACTGGAAGAGGTCACGCTGCCGATGTATCCGGAAGTAACCCGCATTAAAGAACGGATGCTGGATTCGGGGGCAGACGCTGCGCTGATGAGCGGCAGCGGTCCGACTGTATTCGGTCTGATTGAACGAGAAGCCAAGGTGCACCGGGTATACAACGCCCTCCGGGGATTCTGTGATCAGGTTTATGCTGTGCGGATGATTCGACATGAGGAATAGGCTTGATTAAATCCGTATATTAATGATATATTTTGGATATAATATTCGGATTTAATACGGAGGTTTACATGAAGAAATGGAAACGAAGCGGACGGCTTGTAGATATGACGCATTATTTAAAAGAACACCCTCATCAGCTCGTATCGTTGAGCTATTTTTCAGAGCGGTATGATTCGGCCAAGTCTTCTATCAGTGAAGACTTAACGATTGTAAAAGAAGTGTTTGAAGAACAGGGCATCGGTTCTCTGTTGACGGTAGCCGGAGCGAGCGGCGGAGTGAAATACATACCGAAAATACAAGGTAAAGAAGCAGCGGAGCTGGTACAGGATATCTGTGAAAAACTGGAAGATAAAGAGCGTCTTCTGCCGGGCGGGTATTTGTATATGATGGATATTCTCGGAAAGCCCCAGCTTATGAAAGAAATTGGGCGCCTGTTTGCTACTGTATTTGCAGGACAGAAAATTGATTCTGTGATGACTGTAGCGATGAAAGGAATCCCTTTGGCATACGCGATAGCTTCGCACTTAAATGTGCCTGTAAGTGTCGTAAGGCGCGATCACCGGGTCACGGAAGGTTCTATGGTAAGTATTAACTATGTATCTGGTTCGGCTAAACGTATACAAACGATGTCTCTTGCGAGAAGAAGCCTGCAGGAGGGCGCCCGCGTCTTGATCGTAGATGATTTTATGAAAGCAGGCGGAACCGCCCGGGGCATGATGGACCTTTTAAGTGAATTCAAAGCCGAGGTTGTCGGCATTGGCGTGTTAGTAGAAGCCGAAGACGTAGAAGAGCGTCTTGTCGATGATTACGTCTCCATTGCAAGGCTTGCGGATGTGAATAACCAGCAGAAGCAGGTAAAAGCGGAGCCCGGCAATATTATAAATAAATTAACAGCGGAGGAATAATACATGAAAAAAGTATTTACTAAAAACGCTCCCGAAGCTATCGGGCCATATTCACAGGGAATTATTGTAAATAATTTATTTTACAGCTCCGGCCAGATTCCCCTGAAGGCAGACGGTGAACTGCTGGAAGGGAATGTGCAGGAGCAGACTCATCAGGTTTTTAAAAACCTCCAGGCGGTTCTTGCTGAAGCTGGTGCTTCTTTAGATACGGTCGTCAAAGCTACAGTATTCATTAAGAATATGGATGAGTTTCCTTTGATTAATGAAGTGTACGGAGAATATTTCAGCGCTCACCAGCCTGCACGCTCCTGTGTAGAAGTGGCAAGGCTTCCAAAAGACGTCTTGATCGAAATTGAAGTCATTGCTTTAGTGAACGCCTAAATAACATTTAAGCACATATCAGCCTTCTCTCTTTGAAAAAAGAAAGAAGGTTTTTTACCATCATTTTCTAAAAATTTAAATTTTTTAGAAGGACTCTCTCTTTTTTTGTTGAATGTAGCTGATATACATCTTAAACAAAAAGGGGGTAGAGCAAATGGAAGTAACTGATGTAAGACTTCGCTGTGTGAAAACAGAAGGGCGCATGCGCGCTATTGCATCTATAACACTGGACGGGGAATTTGTGATCCATGATATTCGGGTCATCGACGGCAATAACGGCTATTTTGTAGCGATGCCGAGTAAGCGTACTCCCGATGGAGAATTTAGAGATATTGCCCATCCTATTTCTACCGGGGCAAGAGAAAAAATTCAGCACGCGGTTCTGCAGGAGTACAGCCGACAGAAAGAAATCGATTCAACGGAGTGGGAAAAAGAAGCGCAGACCCCGCTGTAACATGGTATACTTAAAGATGGAATGTACGGCTCTGCAGCAGGCAGGGTCGTTTTTTGTACGTTATCCATAAGACAGCAGGAAAGAGAATGCATTGCAGAATAATGTGACTTTCTCCGCCTGTCTTGAAATAAAGTGCCTTTTAGGATATATTCGTTATGGAAAATCGGATACTTGGAGGATGAGTAATGAATAAACGCTATGCTGTGATTTTAGCTGCTGGAAAAGGTACACGGATGAAGTCGGAATTATATAAAGTGCTGCACCCTGTGTGCGGGAAACCGATGGTCGAGCATGTAGTAGA
This sequence comes from Sinobaca sp. TMA16-18, assembly GCF_059510535.1. Classification (NCBI taxonomy): domain Bacteria; kingdom Bacillati; phylum Bacillota; class Bacilli; order Caryophanales; family Sporolactobacillaceae; genus Sinobaca; species Sinobaca sp. TMA16-18. Next base: position 15,810 of record NZ_JCAKFM010000014.1, read on the forward strand.
CCAGGTCGCCCAAACAGGTACAGAAAGTATTGTCACGGTAACAGGTCACGGAGCCGAAATGGTAAAAGAACATCTTGGAAGCCGTTCTTCTTATGTGCTTCAGGAAAAGCAGCTTGGTACAGGCCATGCTGTCATGCAGGCGGAGGAGCTTTTAGGAGACAAAGAAGGCGTAACGATCGTCCTTTGTGGAGACACGCCATTAATCAGTTCGGAAACAATGGAGGCGTTGTTTACCCATCATCAGGAAACCGGAGCAAAAGCGACCGTATTAACAGCAGGAGCAGAAGATCCTTCCGGGTACGGGCGTGTTGTACGTGAACAGGAAACAGGAAATGTGCTGCGTGTCGTGGAACAAAAAGATGCTTCCAAAGCAGAGCTTGCGATTGGAGAAATTAATACCGGCACGTACTGCTTTGATAACGAAACGCTGTTCCGCGTTCTAAAGCAGGTTGGCAATGATAATTCCCAGGGTGAATACTACCTCCCCGATGTTATCGGCATCTTAAAAGATGAAGGAGAAACAGTTTCCGCCTGGAAGACACCGGACTTTTCGGAAACGATCGGTGTTAATGACAGAGTCGCCCTTGCAGAAGCAGAACAGACAATGAAGCGTCGAATTAATACCTATTGGATGCGTCAGGGTGTGACGTTTATTGATGATGCGCAGACGTATATTTCGGCAGATGCGGTTATTGGAAGTGACACCGTGCTGTATCCGGGAACGATACTAAACGGAAATGTAACGATTGGAAGCAAATGTAAAATCGGCCCTCATACGGAGATTTCCGATAGTGCGGTTGGAAGTGAAACGGTAATCAGGCATTCTGTCGTGTCCGAAAGTGAAGTAGGCAGCAATGTCAATATCGGCCCGTTTGCCCATATTCGTCCAGCCTCTGTTCTTGAGGATGAAGTGAAAGTAGGCAATTTTGTGGAAGTGAAAAAAGCTTCTTTCGGCAAAGGAAGCAAAGCTTCCCACTTAAGCTATATTGGGGATGCGGAAATAGGAAGCAATGTAAACCTTGGCTGCGGATCGATCACGGTCAATTATGATGGAAAGCAGAAATACTTGACTAAAGTAAAAGATGGAGCGTTTGTAGGTTGCAACGCCAACTTGATTGCCCCTGTTACAATCGGTGAAAATGCTGTAATAGCAGCAGGTTCCACTATTACAGAAGACGTACCGAGCCAGTCTCTTTCCATTGCCCGTTCGCGTCAGACAAACAAAGAAAATTATATAAAATAAATAAAGCCGGTTACAGGCCTGGATTTTAAAATGTTAACGGAGGGAAATTTACTAATGCCAACCTATGAGGATCCATATTTAAAGCTTTTTACCTTGAATTCCAACCCTGCTCTTGCTGAAGAGATCAGTAATAAAATAGGGGTGCCGATGGGGAAAAGCTCTGTTAAGCGCTTCAGTGATGGAGAAGTACAGATGAATATTGAAGAGAGCATTCGCGGCTGCGATGTTTTCCTTGTTCAATCTACTTCCGACCCGGCCAATGAACATCTTATGGAACTGTTGATTATGATTGATGCCATGAAACGGGCTTCTGCGCATACGATAAATGTGGTTATTCCCTATTATGGATATGCACGCCAGGACCGAAAAGCCCGCTCAAGAGAGCCAATCACATCAAAACTTGTAGCAAACCTACTTGAAACAGCCGGCGCGACGCGCGTATTAAGTGTGGATCTTCACGCGACCCAAATTCAGGGTTTCTTTGATATCCCGGTCGATCAACTGCTTGGAGAACCAATTCTCTCCAATCATTTTGAACAAAAAAACCTTGAGGATGTTGTCATTGTTTCTCCCGATCATGGCGGCGTAGTCCGCGCCAGAAAAATGGCGGACCGTATGAAAGCACCGATTGCGATTATTGATAAGAGGCGTCCGAAACCAAACGTCTCTGAAGTAATGAATATTGTAGGGGAAGTTCAGGGAAAAACAGCGATTATTATTGACGATATTATTGATACAGCCGGCACCATGACGCTTGCTGCAGATGCATTAATTGAAGCAGGAGCTAAAGAAGTATACGCATGCAGCACACACCCGGTACTATCCGGCCCGGCTATTGAGCGGATTGAAAACTCCCAGATAAAAGAACTTGTGGTCACAAATACCATTGTTCTTCCGGAAGAAAAGAAAATTGCTAAAATTACACAGCTTTCTGTTGCCCCGTTACTGGGTGAAGCCATTATCCGTGTGCACGAACACGCATCTGTCAGCACACTGTTTGAATAAGCTTCCTTTGGGAAGGACTTGCTTTTTATAAAAAAGACTGGTATAATCTCGTCTCAAGTGGGTAAAAAAATATTAACCCCTGCGAAGACAATCTAAATGAGGTGAAAGAAGCATGGCTACAGTACTAAAAGCCGAGAAGCGCACAGATCTCAGAACTTCTGAGAACAAATCATTGCGCCGCAACGGGCAGGTACCGGCCGTTCTTTACGGAAAGACAACCGAAAGCACAGCAGTTTCAGTGCATAGTGTTGGTTTTATAAAAACTATTCGTGAAGTAGGACGTAACGGTATCATCGATCTAGAAGTAGAAGGCGGAAAGAAATATCAGGTTATTGCACATGACGTGCAAATAGACCGCATCAAGGATCAGGTTCTTCACATCGACTTCTTTGCAGTTGATATGAAATCTGAAATGGAAGCAGAAGTTTCCGTTAACCTTGTTGGAGAAGCACCTGGAGAAAAAGACGGCGGCGTTGTATCAAACCTATTGTTTACTTTGACAGTAAGTGCATTGCCAGCTGACATTCCTGAGGAAATCACTGTTGATATTTCCGAGCTTAATATCGGTGACTCTATATCTGTAGAAGATGTGAAAGCATCCGGCAACTTTGAGATTACGAATGAGCCGACAGAAACAGTAGTTACAGTAGTAACTCCGGATATCGAAGAAGAGCCTGAGGAAGACGATGAAGAGCAGGAGCCGGAAGTAATCGGTGAAGAGAGCGACGATTCCGAAGAAACAGACGAAGAGAACAAATCAGAATAATAAGCAGTAATAAAAAGGTATAACCGTTACAGGTTATGCCTTTTTACCACTTGCTTGGATAAGAAAGGTGCAGACAGCGTTTAAGAGAACTTAGCCGCTGTCTGCGCTTTTCTGGACGCAGAGATGAAAGGAAGAAACCAAAGATGAAGATTATAGCCGGCTTGGGAAACCCGGGCAAAACATATGACCAGACAAGGCACAATATTGGATTTGATGCAGTAGATAAACTGGCCGCGCGTCTTGGTCTGCAGTGGGTGAAAAACAAAAAAATATTTCTTTCCTGTGAAACGATCATCCATGGGGAAAAAATTATTCTTATAAAGCCTTTAACATATATGAATTTATCAGGAGAAGCGATAGCGCCGATTATGAACTATTTCGACGTATCGCCGGACGAGCTGGTCGTGCTTTACGACGATCTTGACCTGGAGCCGGGAACTCTCCGCCTTCGTCAACAGGGGGGCCACGGAGGCCATAACGGCATTCGGTCCATTATTGATCATTTAGGTACCAAAGAATTCAACCGCATCCGTATCGGCGTAGGAAGGCCGGAACCGGGGGTCTCCGTCGTGAATCATGTGCTCGGGCGCTTTGCCCCGGATGAAAAGGATAAAGTCCAGGAGGCCGCCGAGCAGGCCGCTAAAGCAGCAGAAGCATGGACCTCCCACAGTTTTAAAGAAGTAATGAATACATTTAATCAAAAAGCCTGAAGCCAACTATCTGTTAACGTTCCGGGAAACATTGTAAACTATACATGATAAAGTCGATGCATCAGCTGATACAGAACCAGGGTTCGAAACAAGGAGGATAAACATGTTATGAAGGGATTAATTAATGCCCTCGCAGGAAATGAGGAAATACAAAAGGTCGTAAAAGGAATTAAAGACAGGGCCGGCGAACAGCTGGTAGCCGGGCTGAGTGGTTCAGCGCGGGCTTTTGCTATGTCTTATATTAAACAGTCCATTGATTATCCGCAGCTGATTATTACCCATACCCTGCTGCAGGCACAAAAGATATATGATGACTTGCTGGAGCTGATGAATGCCGATGTTTATTTGTACCCCGTAAACGAACTGATTTCCTCTGAGATCGCTACGGCCAGTCCTGAAATGCGTGCCCAGCGGATTGACATACTCAATAAGCTTGCTTCCAGCACCTTTACCGGCGTAGTTATTGTACCGGTTTCAGGAGCCAAGCGGCTGCTTCCGCCGGTGGATGTATGGCAGGAAGCGAGCATTTCGCTTCGTCCTGGAGAGGAAATAGACATAGATTCCTTTGTGGCAAGACTTATTTCTCTCGGTTATCAGCGGACGACGATGGTATCGGCTCCGGGAGAATTCAGCGTACGGGGCGGTATTATAGACACCTATTCGTTAACGGAAGAATATCCGGTACGTATTGAGTTGTTTGATACAGAAGTAGATTCCCTGCGCTATTTCCATGCAGAAGACCAGCGTTCTCTGCATCAGATTGAGGAAATTACGATAGGTCCTGCTGAAGAAACCATTCTTTACGCCCACCATTTTGAAAAAGCAGCCTCCCGTCTGGAAACGGGCATGCAAAAAGCCATTCAAACGGTACAAAGCAACGATGTCAAAGACAAGCTTTATGAACACCTTTCCTACGAAAAAGAACAGCTGGAGCAGGGCAGCCGTTTTCAGGGTATTTATAAATATACGGAATATTTTTACGATAATCCGGCGACACTGCTTTCTTATTTCCCGGAAAACACGGTCGTCTTTCTGGATGAAATCAGCCGGGTTCAGGAAATGGCGGAACGGTTGGATCAGGAGGAGGCGGAATGGAAAACAGCGGTGCTCGAGCAGGGGGAGCTTCCGCTGGACCTTTCTTTATCGCTGCCTTTTCACCAACTGTTTGCAGAAAAAACCTGGCCCCGCATTCACTTTTCTTTATTCTTACGATCGCTGCCTTCTTCCCAGCCAAGCTCCACCAGCAGCATCTCCTGTAAACCGATGCAGCCATTTCATGGCCAGATGCCGGCGTTGAAAACAGAGGTGGACCGCTGGGTTAAAGCAGATTATCAAGTTGTTTTTATGGCAAGCGACGAAGACCGGGCACAGCGCCTTCAGAATATTTTATCCGACTACGACGTCGATACAGACAGAAGCGGGTTTGACGGTCCGTTTTCGACAGAGCGGGCCTCTGTCGTCATCGGTCAGCTGAGCAGCGGGTTTGAACTGCCTGCCGAAAAAATAGCTATTATCACAGAACAGGAAACCTTCACTAAAAAAGTAAACCGCCACAAAAAAAGACAGAAGCTTTCCAACGCGGAAAGAATCAAAAGCTATTCCGATTTAAAAATCGGTGATCTTGTCGTGCACGTAAACCACGGGATCGGGAAGTACCTTGGAATTGAAACGCTGGAAGTAGGGGGCATTCATAAGGACTACCTGAATGTAGCGTACGCCGGCAACGACAAATTATACGTTCCTGTCGAACAGATTGACCAGGTGCAGAAGTATGTAGGCGCCGAAGACAAAAACCCAAAAATATATGCGCTCGGCGGCAGTGACTGGAAGAAAGTAAAGCGTAAAGTCCAGTCCTCCGTTGAAGACATCGCGGATGACCTGATCAAGCTGTATGCTGAAAGAGAAGCTTCCAAAGGGCATGCTTTTTCTCCGAGCGAAAAGGAAGAAACGCTGTTTGCTTCTTCGTTCCCTTATCAGGAAACCGAAGATCAGGTAAAAGCCATTCAGGAAATTAAAGAAGATATGGAACGCGAACGGCCGATGGACCGGCTGCTGTGCGGAGACGTTGGCTATGGTAAAACGGAAGTAGCCATCCGGGCCGCGTTTAAAGCGATTGCCGATGGCAAGCAGGTGGCGCTCTTAGTGCCGACGACGATTCTGGCGCAGCAGCACTATGAAACCATTTCGGAGCGGTTTGCGGAACATCCAATAAATATAGGTCTCTTAAGCCGCTTCCGGACAAGAAAACAGCAGGCCGAAGCCCTGAAGTCGCTGAAAGAAGGCGGCGTCGATATGATCATCGGAACGCACCGGGTGCTGTCCAAAGATGTTGTTTTCAAAGATCTAGGTCTGTTGATCGTCGATGAGGAGCAGCGTTTTGGCGTAACCCATAAAGAAAAAATCAAGCAGCTGAAAGCTAACGTAGATGTGCTCACGCTGACCGCGACGCCTATCCCAAGAACGCTGCATATGTCGATGCTTGGCGTACGGGACCTTTCTCTTATCGAAACACCGCCGGAAAACCGCTTCCCTGTGCAGACATATGTACTGGAATATAACGCAGGACTGGTAAAAGAAGCTGTGGAGCGGGAATTGAGCCGGGGCGGCCAGATCTACTTTCTGCACAATCGGGTGGAAAATATCAGCCGGGTGGCAGAGCAGATTTCGATGCTTGTGCCGGAAGCAGAAGTCGCTTACGCGCACGGGCAGATGAATGAGCAGGAGCTGGAGTCGGTCATGATCGACTTTTTGGAAGGCAATAAAGATGTGCTGGTGACGACGACGATTATTGAAACAGGTGTAGACATTCCAAACGTTAACACACTGATTATTTCAGACGCTGACCGGATGGGACTCTCCCAGCTCTATCAAATCAGGGGCCGGGTCGGGCGCTCCAACCGGGTCGCCTATGCCTACTTTACGTATCAGCGGGATAAAGTGCTCACAGAAGTGGCCGAAAAGCGGCTGCAGTCGATTAAAGAATTTACCGAGCTTGGCTCGGGATTCAAAATTGCGATGCGTGACCTTTCTATCCGCGGTGCCGGAAACCTTCTTGGTTCCCAGCAGCACGGGTATATTGAATCAGTAGGGTTTGATCTGTACTCGCAGATGCTTAAAGAAGCAATTGATGAGCGGAGATCCGGTACGCCGAAACCAAAGCCTCCGGAAATTGAAATGGACGTAAAAGTAGATGCCTACATTCCGGAAAGCTATATTGGCGACTCCAAGCAGAAAATTGAAATGTACAAACGTTTCAAAGGCATAGAAACACCAGAAGACCTACAGGACCTGCAGGACGAAATGATCGACCGATTTGGCGAGTATCCAAGGGAAACAGAAGATTTGTTTGCCATCTCCCGTATTAAGCTTCTTGCAGCAAAAGAAGGAGCAGAAGCGATTACGCAGGAAGGTAAAAAAATCAATCTGCTCGTTACAGAAGAGATCAGCCGGCAGATTGATGGAGCCAAGCTGTTCGCAGTCGTAAACGAATACGGCAAAGCGATTGGTATCGGCACAAGCGGAGCCAAAATAAAGCTGGCCGTTTATCTGGACCGCCTTGGCGGGAAATCTTTCCTGCATGTGCTTGAAGCGTTGTTAAAACAGCTTCCCTATACGAAAAAAGAAGACGAAGCGATAGTCAAATAATAGAAGGCCCTCTGTTGGAAAGCAGGGGTCTTTTTTCATGCAGCAGCAGAAGGAATAGGAACGCTGTGTGCTATACTGGGGACGGAAAAGGAGCGAATGCCATGGAAGAAAAAAGCCCGGGCCGAAAAATATGGGCAGGCGCTTTATTTATATCAGGAGCCACGATTATAGGGAAAGTACTGAGTTCATTATATAGAGTGCCTTATCAAAACATGACAGGAGACCTCGGGTATTATGTGTATCAGCAGGTTTATCCTTTGTACGGGGCGGCAATGGTTATCGCCATGTATGGCTTTCCCGTTATTATCTCTAAAATGATTGTAGATGCCAAAATAGATAAAGGGATTCAGGAAGCAAAAGAAACAGCATGGTCGGCTTTTTTTATTTTGTCACTGCTGTTCACTATTCTTTTTGTATTGTTTTATGCCGGCGCTGGGACGGTTGCTTTGTTTATGGGAGATGCTGAACTTACCGGCGCAATCCGGACGATGTCCTACGTTCTTCTAACTGTGCCGATTTTGTCTGTAGTGAGAGGATATTTTCAGGGAATGAACCAAATGGAACCTACCGCGTATTCCCACGTAGCCGAGAAGTTCATTAGAGTAGCAGGGATTCTATTGTTTGCCTGGCTGGCTGTAACACTGGGCAATGGAGCGTATGATGCCGGTGAAGGCGCTTCGGCAGGCTCCGTGCTTGGAAGTGCCATGAGCGTACTGGTGCTGGTCTGGTTCCTGCAGAAAAACAGGAAAAAAGCACTGCTGCAGCCAATGTCATATAGAAACGCAGTACATAGAATGCCGGGTCACTCCAAAGTGCTGCTTACGCAGGGACTTGTTGTGTGCCTCGGAGCGCTTTTGTTTATTTTGTATCAAATGATTGATGCATTTACCGTCGTACGGTTTCTGCAGATGAACGGTGCTGTGGGAGAAGAAGCGATGATTGCTAAAGGGGTGTTTGACCGGGGGCAGCCGCTGCTTCAATTTGGTACGGTGATCGCGTCTTCTTTCGCGATGGTGCTCGTTCCGCTTTTGCAGGAGGAACGAATGAAAGGAAGGCTTGCGGCCTCCAGGTATTACGCTGCCCTTATGATGAAAGTCAGCTTTTTATTGGGGGTGGCGGCTGCGGCGGGCATGGTTATTTTAACGGAGCCGATTAATATTATGCTGTTTACAAATGACAGCGGCACCGATGTCCTCCGCACACTGTCGACAGCCCTTGTGATGAGCGGAACGGTAATGATTTCAGCGGCTGTCCTGCAGGGAAACGGTTCTTTTAGAGTACCGGCGATTTCCCTGGCAGCCGGTTTTGCCGTGAAGCTTGTCTGTAATGTACTGTTAATTCCTGTGCTGGACACACACGGCGCAGCCATCGGGACGGTTGCTGGATTAGGGGTAACAGCAGCTGTTAACATTTACTGGATTTACCGAAAAGACATGATGGAAGCTTTCACTATAGGCTGGCTGGGAAAAGCTTCAGCCGCGCTTGCCGGCATGAGTCTGCTTCTTTTAGTGATGATGGCAGCTGGAGAAGATCTGATGCACGGAGAAAACCGGCTGCTTGCCGCTGGCTTTACATTAATGACCTGTGCTGCAGGAGGTATGTTGTTTTTATATCTTACAGCGGTTCTGCAGGTAATTACGAAAGAAGAACAAAAAATGCTTCCCGGCATAAAAAAACTACAGTCATTACGAAAGAGGAGGAACAAGTAGCATGAAACAAATAACAATAATCGGCCTTGGCGCCGGGGAAGCGGATCAAATGAGCTTTGGCGTATATAAACAGCTGCGCCAGGCAGATTATGTATACCTGCGCACAAGAGAGCATCCAGCCGTTTCCATGCTCGAAAAAGAGGGTATTTCTTTTCGGAGTTTTGATCATATTTACGAAGCCCACGACCAGTTTGGTGAGGTATATGCCCAAATTGTCGAAGCGCTGCTGGAAGCTGCAGAAGGGGCGTTAATTTATGCTGTGCCCGGTCATCCGCTTGTGGCGGAAGAAACGGTGCAGCGTTTAATAGAGGAAGAAAAAAAAGGAGTGGTGCAGCTGCATATTCAAGGAGGCCAAAGCTTTCTGGATCCTGCTTTTTCCGCTCTGCGGATAGATCCGAATGACGGGTTTCAACTGCTTGATGCGACCTCTCTTGTGCCCGGGCAGCTTATGATGACCCAGCATATAATCATTTCGCAGGTGTACGATCAGATGAGCGCCTCCAATACAAAACTCACTCTAATGGAAAAGTATCCGGACGACTATGAAGTGACGCTCGTTACGGCTGCCGGAACGTCCGCAGAAAAGCTGGAGACCTTTCCGCTTTTTGAACTGGACCGGCGTGCGGCTCTCAGCAATTTAACGGCGCTGTATGTACCCCCGGTAAAAGAAGAGGCCCTTTTATATCGTGAATTTGGAAAGTTAAAAGAAATTATAGGTACGCTTCGTGCACCGGGCGGATGTCCGTGGGACCAAAAGCAGACACACGATTCATTGAAACGGTATCTGATTGAAGAAGCGTATGAAGTGATTGACGCGGTAGACGAAAAGGATGACGAGCATCTCCAGGAAGAGCTGGGCGATGTGCTTTTGCAGGTAATGCTTCATGCCCGGATCGCAGAAGAGGAAGGATTTTTTGCGATAGAAGATATTGTAGGGACACTCAATGAGAAAATGATCCGCCGCCATCCTCATGTGTTTGGAGATACAAAAGCGGAAACGAGTGAGGAAGTAAACTATAATTGGGGAAAGATTAAACAGGCAGAGCGCGCGGATTCGGGAGGGGAAACAGACAGTCTGGACGTTCCTGCTTCTTTCCCCTCCCTAATGAGAGCGGCCGAGCTTCAAAAGCAGGCAGTCAAGCAGGGTATGCCGGTTAAAGAGGAACCGCTGCTCTGGGGAATCTTTGAAAAAGAATTACAGGAGTGGAAAACGGTACTACAGGGAACGGATAAAGAACGGCAGAAAAAGGCGTTTGGCAGCGTGCTTTTTGTTCTTGTAACTATAGCCGGCCGCTATAAGCTTCATCCGGAAGAATCGCTTCATACCGCTAATCGGAATTTTGAGAAGCAGTACAAGGCGAAGAACGGCCAATAAAGGAGAGTAAACGATGAGAATAGACAAATTTTTAAAAGTATCCCGCTTGATAAAGCGTAGAACCCTGGCTAAAGAAGTAGCTGCCCAGGGAAGAATTAAAGTAAACGGCCACCAGGCCAAGGCAGGAACAGAGGTAAAACCCGGGGACGAAGTGTCTATCCGTTTTGCTAGCAAAACGATTACGTTTTCGGTGGATGAAATTAAAGATACGACCAAAAAAGAAGCTGCAGAAAGCATGTACACTATTCTAAAAGAAGAGACGCCGGAGAGTAAATAAAAGAAAATTGCATAATTTATACAATTTTATATTGAAAGACCCTTCCTCCTTCGTTATGATATTAATAATTGGTTATTGTATAACAGTTCTGAAAATATNCCGGAGAGTAAATAAAAGAAAATTGCATAATTTATACAATTTTATATTGAAAGACCCTTCCTCCTTCGTTATGATATTAATAATTGGTTATTGTATAACAGTTCTGAAAATATATAGCTCATGGCTAATATAATATATAAATATAGTAACAGAAGGAGGGACGAAGGTCTTGGGTTCTAATAGTAGAAAAGTAACAGAAATTAACAAGTCTTATGTCCGTCAGCAGGAACGCGAACAACAGCTTCAGGATGCCATTCAATCGAAGCGTAAAAAAGGACTCCGCCGCCGCTTAACGGCAATGGCTGTCACGGGATCCATTATTGCTGTAGTATTGGCTGTTATTCTTATTACACAGTGGCAGACGCTTCATGCCAAGGAAACAGAAAGAACCAATTTAGAAACACAGTACACGGAAATGCAGGCTGAAGAAGAACAGTTGAGGCAGGACATAGAAAATTATCACGATTTAGATTACATTGCCGAAGTAGCGAGAAGTGACTATTACTTCACAAAGCAAAACGAAACACTGTACAAAATGCCGGAAGAGTCTGCTGAATAACAAACACATTCAAAGTGGTGTCCCTTTGTTCAATTAAGTAAATACATGATGCTGTTATAAACGTAATCAGGCAGCTTTACTGTTTTTATTAACATTTGAAGAGGAGCAATTTCTACATGGCAATAAAAGCTGGCGATAAGGTAAAGGGCAGAATATCAGGTATTACCCATTTTGGTGCGTTTATTGAACTGGCTGACGGGAAAACCGGCCTGGTTCATATTAGTGAAATAGCAGATAAGTACGTCGACAACATTAAAGACTTTGTGAATGTTGGCGATGACGTTACTGTAAAAGTCATAAAGGTAGAAGCAGGCGGAAAAATCAGCCTGTCTATTCGAAAAGCGATAGATCGCCCCGCCGATGAACGACCAAAGCCGACCCGCCCTGCACCCGCCCGGCCGAGAGACAGCAGCCGTCGGAACGGATCTCCCGGTACTAGCAGGCCAAAACCTCTTTCATTTGAAGATAAAATGAATAACTTTATGAAAGATAGTGAAGAGCGTCTGTCCGCATTGAGAAAGCAGACAGATAATAAACGAGGAAAACAATCCCGGAAATAAAGGCTTCTGCTGAAACCGTGCGGGCTTCATTTGTTAAAGAAGCCTGCGCGGTTTTTATGCTTTTAAGAATCAGTAAAAAGAAAAGTGTTGACGGGGCCTGGTGCATTGTTTATAATTACGGATGTTGCTAATTTGGCGGTGTAGCTCAGCTGGCTAGAGCGTACGGTTCATACCCGTGAGGTCGGGGGTTCGACTCCCTCCGCCGCTACCAAAAACAAAACAAATGGTATTCTTAAAAAAGAGTATCTATTTAATACCGAAACTGTGCCCATTAAAGGTGCAGTTTTTTTTGTATCCAACGTCGTTTAAATGTATATTCATCAGCTGGTATATAGGGTATAGTGTATTTCAAGAAAATAAGGAATAACTGGAGGGAACGACGTGGTTCGTGGAAAGAAAACAATGGACATCTGCCTGTTAAGCGGCAGGCTGCTCCTTCGGTATGGAGCAGAAACATATCGAGTAGAAGATACAATGGTACGAATGGCGAAGGCCGCAGGAATGAATAATGTCCACAGCTTTGTCACCACGACCGGTATATTTCTTTCGTTCAAAACTGAAGAAGATTACGATAGTATGCAGATGATTCGGATTAAAGAACGGTACCAGGACCTTGGAAAAGTAACGGAAGTAAACCAGCTGGCCCGGGAATTCACATACGGAGATATTACCCTGGATGAAACGCAGGAACGTTTAAAAGCGATAAAAGATGCACCGATGCATTATCCACTTTGGTTTATTTACTTAGCTTCCGGTATTGGCGGCGGCGCTTTTTCCTATTTAATTGGGGGCAGTTATTTTGATATGATTCCAGCGTTTATTGGAGGAACCGTTACTACCATTACTCTAGTTCTGATACAAAAAGTGTTGAAAGTAAAGTTTTTTGCTGAATTTGCGGCGGCGTTAACCGGCGGGATATTGGCTCTCATAATGGTAAACGGAGGATTTGGAACAGAATTAAACCAGGTCATCATCGGCTCGTTGATTCCTCTCGTACCCGGCGTGCCCCTGACAAACGCTGTCCGGGATTTAATGTCGGGAGACCTTGTAGCAGGTGTGGCGAGAGGCTCAGAAGCCCTGGTTACGTCTTTATCTATTGCAGCGGGAGTAGCCCTGTCGCTGTCCATCTTTTATATGTAGCAGGGCACATGGTGTCGGAAGGAGGAGGAAATGATTTTGCTTGAATGGTTGATATGTTTCATCGCCACCGTGGCGTTTGGCGTAATTTTTAATATTCCTCTTCGGCTGCTTTGGTGGGGCGGCACTGCCGGGGTAGCTGCCTGGATTGTTTACAGTACCCTGCCGGAGCTGGGAATGAGCCTGGTGTTTGCTGCAGCAGCTGCAGCTTTCACTGCGGCTTTTATCGCACACTGGCTTGCCATATGGAAAAAGGTGCCGGTTACAATGTTTACGATTCCGGGAATTATTCCACTCGTACCCGGCGGCCGTGCTTACTCGACGATGCTTGCTTTTGTAGAAGAAAATCATATAAGAGGGCTCGAGCAGGGGGTTCAGACCTTTATGCAGGCTGGTGCAATAGCGGCCGGGCTCGTATTTGCCCTTTCTTTATTTTCTATCGGAAAAGGAGTAGGACAGCGGTATGAAACAGAAAATTGAAGCGTTTATCAAAAAGTATTCACTGCTTCAAAAAGGTGACCATGTAATAGCAGCTGTATCAGGCGGGGCAGACTCTATGGCGCTTGTTCATGTACTTAGTGAACTGGCAGACCCCCTGCAGATTTCTGTATCAGCGGCGCATGCTGATCACGGCCTGCGTCCCGAAGATTCAAAAGAAGAAAAGGATATGGTGGAAGCCTATTGCCGAAGCCGCTCTATTGCTTTCTATACAGAGGTGCTTCCCGTGCGGGCTTATTTATCTGAACAGGGAAAAGGAGTGCAGGAGCAGGCCCGGCTGCTTCGTTATCAATTTTTAGAAAAAGTGATGAAAGAATGTGGAGCAGCAGTTCTGGCCACCGGTCATCACGGAGACGATCAAGTAGAGACAATGCTCCTTAGAATGGCAGCAGGCCGCGCTTTATGGGAAGAAATGGGTATAGCCGCTTCCCGTTATCAGCAGGCAGGAAAGATTATCCGGCCGATGCTCGGTGTAAGCAAAGAGGCTGTCTATGCCTATTGTGCAGAACACGCTGTTCCTTTTAAAGAAGACCAGACCAATCGTTCAGATACGTACGCAAGAAATCGAATCAGACATCATGCCCTGCCGGCCGTTCTTCACGAAAACAGGGAGGCCCGGGAACATTTCCAGACACTAAACGAATGGACATCAACCGAAAGGCAGTTTATTAAAGAAGCCGCAGAGAAAGAAGCTTCCCAGCTGATTCTGCACCAAGATGAACATTCTTTGACGTTTTCCATAAGCGGCTGGAAAGCCCTTCATTTGGCTTTACAAAGAAGGGTTATTCCTCTACTATTAACTTATCTTTGCAAAAATCAACACACGGCCGTTTCTACTATACATATAGAACAGCTGCTGCTGCTTCTCTATAAACCCGATCCGTCCTTTACTATTGATTGGGCGGACGGGGTGTTGGTAAGGCGGACATATGATACATGCACGTTTCATATTCAAAACAGCATGGAGCCGCCTGCAGTCGAAGCACCCAAACGCCTCGATGTGCCGGGGACCGTCACGTTTAACGAGTGGACTATTACGGCGAGCTGGCACGATGGTTCGATCAGCCCTGAGCCGGCTGATGTGTTTTGCATAAAAGAAGCAGATGCAAAGCTCCCTGTGCTGGTCCGTTCGAGAAAGCAGGGAGAAAAACTTCATGTAGCAGGAATGACAGGCCGAAAGAAATTAAATCGTTTATTTATCGATGAAAAGGTACCTAAAACCCAAAGGGACAGCTGGCCTGTCTTGGCAGCCTCTGATGAAACGATCTTATGGGTGCCAATGCTCGCCAAAACAAAAGCCGTGCAAAGAGCGCCTGAAGGAACCAGGACTATTTTATTTAAGTGCCAAAAGAACTAGATTCAACGGGCAAATACGGTATTATGAAACAATCGGCCAGACAGTTTTCAAGACGTGAAGGATGAAATTCATGCTTTATTCATGATATGATTAAAGCCGGGTATTCACCCTATTTTTTAATGTATACTGAGATAATGAATTTTTGGGAGGCTTAAGCGATTCTGATGCATGACGATATTGAGAACATACTAATTAGCGAAGAAGAGATCCAAACCAAGATTAAAGAGATGGGAAAAGCTATCTCAGCAGAATACGATAACCGTTTTCCGCTGGTTGTAGGAGTTTTAAAAGGGGCTCTTCCTTTTATGGCTGATATAATTAAAAGAGTAGAAACGCATCTGGAAATTGATTTTATGGATGTTTCCAGCTACGGTAAAAGCACTGTATCTTCAGGGGAAGTTAAAATTATTAAAGACCTTGATACAACAGTGGAAGGTAGAGACGTTATCATTTTGGAAGATATTATCGACAGCGGCATTACGCTTAACTATTTGATCAAGCTGATAAAGCACCGCGGTGCAAAGTCGGTAAAGATCATTACGCTGCTTGACAAGCCGGATGGCCGAAAAGTCGATCTTGTACCGGATGTAGCAGGCTTTATCGTGCCGGATGCGTTCGTGGTGGGGTATGGTCTTGATTACGCAGAACGGTATAGAAATCTTCCATATATAGGGGTACTAAAACCGAAAATTTACAACAATGAGGCAGCGGCATCAGAAGTTTTATAGAACACCGCCAGTGCTTACAGAAGGAGGTCAGGAATGAATCGAATGTTTAGAAACGTCGTGGTGTATTTGCTTTTGTTTTTGGTCATTATCGGTATTTTCAGCTTTTTGAGTGGGGATCAGACCACTACAGAAGAAATGAGCACCACCGAATTGATAACCAAGCTTGAAAATAATGAAATTGAGTCAGCCACCCTCCAGCCTGAAGGAGAAGTGTATTTAGTAGAAGGCCAGGAACAGGGCATGGAAGAAGAGGAAGCATTTGAAGCCTACCTTCCAATGACCGATGAGAATACCCAGCTGATACTAAACGCTCAGGGCCCGGATGGAAATGAGCTGACGATCAATACACAGCCGGCAGATGAACCAAGTATCTGGTCCAACCTGCTTGTTACCGCTATTCCGTTTGTGATTATTATTCTATTATTCCTATTCCTCTTCAGCCGTGCTCAAGGCGGCGGAGGCGGCGGAAACAAAGTGATGAACTTTGGTAAGAGTAAAGCCAAGCTGTACCAGGAAGATAAGAAAAAATCCCGCTTTAAAGACGTAGCTGGTGCAGATGAAGAGAAACAGGAATTAATTGAAGTAGTAGACTTCCTGAAAGACCCACGCAAGTTCGCCAATATGGGAGCACGTATTCCAAAAGGTGTTCTTCTTGTAGGACCTCCAGGTACTGGTAAAACACTTATTGCACGTGCAGTAGCAGGTGAAGCAGGCGTACCATTCTTCACAGTCAGTGGTTCAGACTTTGTTGAGATGTTTGTCGGTGTCGGTGCTTCCCGTGTACGTGATTTGTTTGAAAACGCGAAGAAAAACGCTCCATGTATCATTTTCATTGATGAAATTGACGCAGTAGGGCGTCAGCGTGGAGCCGGTGTCGGCGGCGGCCATGATGAACGTGAGCAGACGCTGAACCAGCTTCTTGTTGAAATGGATGGTTTCAGTGCAAACGAAGGTATCATCATGATTGCTGCAACAAACCGTTCCGATGTACTTGACCCTGCCCTTCTTCGTCCAGGACGCTTTGACCGCCAGATTATGGTAGGTCTTCCTGACGTAAGAGGACGCGAAGAAGTGCTTCAGGTTCACGCCCGCAACAAACCGCTTGCAAATGACGTTAACTTAAAAGCGATTGCCCAGAGAACACCAGGATTTTCCGGTGCGGATCTGGAAAACCTGTTAAACGAAGCAGCGCTTATTACTGCCCGCGGTGACATGGACAAAATTAGAATGAGCCATGTAGACGAAGCTATTGACCGGGTTATTGCCGGTCCAGCTAAGAAAAGCCGTGTTATTTCGAAAAAAGAAAGACAAATCGTTGCTCATCACGAAGCAGGCCACACGGTGGTCGGCGTGAAGCTTAGAAACGCGGATATGGTTCATAAAGTGACGATCGTTCCACGTGGACAAGCCGGCGGTTATGCCGTTATGCTTCCACGAGAAGACCGTTACTTTATGACAAAACCTGAACTGCTGGATAAGATTGTCGGCCTTCTCGGTGGACGGGTAGCAGAAGAAGTAATGTTTAACGAAGTAAGTACAGGCGCCCATAACGACTTTCAGCGCGCCACTGCGATTGCCCGGAAGATGGTAACGGAATACGGTATGAGTGATAAGCTCGGGCCGCTTCAATTCGGTTCCGGTTCCAGCGGCCAGGTGTTCCTCGGCCGTGATATGCAGAATGAACAAAATTACAGCGATGCAATTGCTTATGAAATCGACCAGGAAGTTCAGCGCTTTATTAAAGAATCCTATGAGCGCTGCAGACAGATTCTAACAGAGCACAAAGACAAGCTTGAGCTTGTTGCACAGCAGCTGTTGGAACTGGAAACTCTCGATGCAGAGCAGATTGAATCGCTCGTAGAAGAAGGCAAGCTTCCAGACAATCACCATTTAAACAAAAGTGATGATGAAGTGGAAGTAGTCAAACAGCCTGAACAAGAAGATTCTGCAGAAGAAGATGAAACAAAAGAGACGTCTTCTTCAGACAATGAAGATGACAACGGATCCTCTTCGGAGGAGGCTGCTGATGCTCAAAATAAGGATGAGCAGAAAGAAGCCAATCCCGAAAATCCAAAGGAAAATGCAACCCCTTGGACAAACGAACCGCCGTCTGATGAAGACCGAAAATCATAACAGATCGAAAAGAGATGCCCTTCGAGGCATCTCTTTTAACGTAAGGCAGATTATTTGAAATGATAGAGGACTAATATGATACTGGGAATGGATATTGGAAACACAACCATTACGTTCGGCGTATTTAAAAACGGCACCCGGCTTGATACGTGGCACCTTTCTTCCGATCAAACAAGGACGGTCGATGAATATGGTCTTCAACTTATTTCTTTCTTTCAGTTCAAAAGCTGGAAAACAGAAGAAATAAGCGGTATTATCATTTCATCTGTTGTTCCGTCTTTAATGAATACAATGAGCCGGCTTTGCAGAGAGTATTTTAACCTCGCTCCTTTAGTCGTTGGCCCGGGAGTGAAAACGGGGTTGAATATACGTTACGAAAATCCGAAAGAAGTTGGGGCAGACCGTATTGTTAACGCGGTAGCAGCTCTTCAGAAAACACAGCCTCCTTTGATTGTGGTCGACTTTGGAACCGCCACAACATTCTGCTATATCGATAAAAACAGCCAGTACCAGGGAGGCGTTATTCTTCCAGGACTCGACCTTGCCACACAGGCTTTATATGAAAAAGCGGCCAAGCTGCCAAAAATTGAATGGAAACAGCCTGCCCGCGTGATTGGAAAAACTACCGTAGAAGCGATGCAGGCGGGCATGTATTACGGATATGCTTCCCAAGTAGATGGCGTTATCCGGAAAATAAAAGAAGAACAGCAGTCAGAAGCGTATACGATTGCTACAGGATCAACGGCCAAATGGCTTCAGCAGGAAACAAACGAAATAGATGAAATAGATGAAGATCTAACTCTTGCCGGCCTCTATGCCATCTATCAAAAGAATATAAAAGAATGAGACGAAAGGATGTTACAACACATGAGTGATTATCTAGTAAAAGCAACGGCATTTGATAATAAAATCAGGGCTTATGCGGTTAATACCACCGATATGGTAAATGAAGCTGTCCAGCGCCATCAGGCATGGCCGACAGCAGCTGCTGCCCTGGGACGTGCCATGACTGCAGGCTCGATGATGGGGGCCATGCTTAAAGGAGAAGACAAGCTGACGATAAAGATTGAAGGCGGAGGCCCAATGGGACCCATTATTGTAGATAGCACCTCGGACGGCAATACGCGGGGCTATGCTCATAATATGCAGGTTCATTTTGATTTGAATCCACACGGCAAGCTCGATGTAGCCCAGGCGGTTGGTACCGGAGGTCATATGGCTGTGGTAAAGGATCTTGGGATGAAAGACCATTTTACCGGAACCGTGCCAATTGTTTCCGGGGAACTCGGAGAAGATTTCACCTATTATTTTGCAGCTTCCGAACAGGTCCCTTCTTCTGTCGGCCTGGGGGTTCTCGTTAACCCTGACAACAGCATTAAAGCGGCCGGCGGGTTTATTATTCAGCTGATGCCGGGTGCGGAAGAAGAGACGATTGAGGCGTTGGAAAAACAAATTGAAAACATGCCTCCAGTTTCAAAGCTGATCGAAAAGGGTAAAACACCTGAAGAAATGCTTCAAACTATTTTTGGGCAAGATATCAACTTCCTGGAAAAGCATGATGTTTCCTTTTCCTGTCATTGTTCAAAAGAGCGCATTACAAATGCCCTCGTTTCTCTGGGAAGTGATGAAATTAAAGATATGATCACAGAAGACGGCGGGGCCGAAACCCAGTGCCACTTCTGTAATGAAATATATAACTTTGATGTGCCGGAGCTCGAAGAAATCCGCGGCGAAGCAGAAAAAAAAGAAAATCGTGTGCAATAAATGCATAAAGGACCTGGTCATTTGGTGATCAGGTTCTTTTTTTAAAAGGGAAGGAATACTCAGAAAATAGAAAACGCCTGTATTGACACCGTTTTAAAAGACTGATAATATATAATCAATAAAACCAATGAAATTACTTGGTATTGTCGAGGAGGATATTTACATGAGAGTAGCAAATAACGTTTTAGAACTAATAGGCCAAACACCGATGGTGAAGCTTAACCGCCTTACGGGGGAAAATGATGCTGATGTGTATCTGAAGCTTGAATTTATGAACCCGGGAAGCAGTGTAAAAGACCGTATCGGTATGGCTATGATTGAAGCTGCAGAGAAAGACGGCAGACTTAAAGAAGGCGATACGATTGTAGAGCCTACAAGTGGAAATACAGGCGTCGGCCTTGCTATGGTAGCCGCAGCAAAAGGTTATAAATCTATTCTGGTTATGCCGGAAACAATGAGCATGGAGCGCCGCAACCTGCTTCGTGCCTATGGTGCTACGCTGGTACTGACACCAGGACCTGCAGGAATGGGCGGAGCAATCAGCAAAGCGCACGAGCTGGCAGAGGAAAACGGTTATTTCATGCCGCAGCAGTTCGAAAATGAAGCCAACCCGGCTATTCACCGTGAGACAACAGGTAAGGAACTTCTGGAGCAGGTAGACGGCCAGATTGATTCTTTCGTTTCCGGTATTGGTACAGGCGGAACAATTACAGGGGCAGGCGGACTGCTTAAAGAGCACTATCCCGATATGCGTATCGTAGCTATTGAGCCGGCGGATTCTCCAGTATTGAGCGGAGGACAGAAAGGCCCTCACAAGATTCAGGGTATTGGAGCAGGCTTTATTCCTGAAATTCTTAATACTGATATTTATGATGAAGTTGTACAGGTAACAACAGAGCAATCATTTGAGTATGCACGCCGTGCAGCAAGAGAAGAAGGTATTCTCGGCGGTATTTCTTCCGGCTCTGCGATCTATGTGGCGCTTCAAGAAGCGAAAAAGCTTGGCAAAGGCAAAAAAGTAGTTGCCATTATTGCAAGTAATGGGGAACGGTACCTCAGCACGCCGCTTTACAACTTTGAAGACGAGCAATAAAATAAAAGAAACGGGAGCAGGGCTAAACGGTCCTGCTCTTTTTATTTTGACCAAAGGGGGAGGACGATGAGACCTCAATTAGCACCACTTCCGGCTGCAAGCGATGCATACCGGGTGTCCGGACGGGCTTTGGATTTTCCGGAACACCGTTTTTTTTCAGCGTACGCGTCTTTAAGCAGCACCTGCGAGTATCACGTGATTTTAGAAAGTGGGCAGAGAGGCCGCTATAGTATTGCCGCCCTGCACCCTTTTGCTTTATTTACAGGAAAAGATAATCAGCTAACGATTGAGACAGCAGAAGAAACCATTCTAAAACATGGAGACCCGCTTCTGCAGATGAAAGAATGGATGAAAGGATACGCCACGGAGACCCTACCGGACTTTCCGGATTTCCAGGGTGGACTCTTTGGATTCATCAGCTACGACTATGTGAGGTATATTGAACAGCTGGAGGAGACGACAGCAGATGATTTGGATACGCCGGACTGCTTTTTTCAAGCGTTTCAAGAAGCGGCCGTGTACGATCACGAAGAAAAAAAGCTTTGGGTGCTCCGTCTGACAGGTGCCGAAGAAAACGATAAGGATCAACTCGATTACATGATGAGCAGCTGGCTGGCTGCGACGAAAAAAGACCCGACTGTAGAGCCGGCTTATACTGTAACGGATGACGTAATGACAGAAGAGGCTTCCTGGAAAGAGACTGAATTTGCTGAAGCGGTGGAAGAGGTGAAAGAATACATTGCCCAGGGGGATGTATTCCAAGTGAACCTTTCCCTTCGGCAGGGAAAGCCGCTTCGAAGCGATCCGTTTCATATTTACAAGAAGCTGAGGGAAATTAACCCTTCTCCTTATATGGGGTATTTTCATACGCCGGATTTCCAGCTTGTAAACGGCTCTCCTGAGCTGCTTATCAAAAAGCGCGGAGAGGAAGCTTCCACCCGGCCGATTGCAGGCACCAGATCCAGAGGGGCGGATGAAAAGGCCGATCAGGAACTGGGAATAGAACTACTTACTACAGAAAAAGAGCGTGCTGAACATATTATGCTGGTCGATTTAGAGCGTAATGACCTGGGAAGAGTCTGCCGTTTCGGCTCCGTGGAGGTAGACGAACTAATGGTGATTGAACGGTATTCCCACGTGATGCACATTGTTTCCAATGTTAAAGGTATACTGGCTGATCACATGGACGTCTATGACATGATCCGGGCGGCTTTCCCCGGGGGGACGATTACCGGTGCTCCTAAAGTGAGGACAATGGAAATAATTGAGGAACTTGAACAAGTCCGTCGAGGCGTTTATACTGGCTCTATTGGATGGATTGGGTATAATGGAGACACTGAATTAAATATTGCCATACGCACGATGATTACAAAAAACGGCATGGCCTACGTGCAGGCGGGAGCAGGAATCGTTATTGATTCCCATGCTGAAGCAGAGTATAAAGAATGCCTGAAAAAAGCAAAAGCACTATGGACCGCAAAAGAGCTGAGTGAAGAAGAGATGAGCAGAGGAGGAAGTGTACGATGATTTTAATGATTGATAATTATGATTCTTTTACCTATAACCTTGTGCAGTATCTTGGAGAAATGGGAGAAGAACTTGTTGTAAAACGAAACGATCAAATAACAATTGAAGAAATTGAAGCCATCGCACCTGATTTTCTAATGATTTCCCCGGGACCTTGTTCGCCGGACGAAGCGGGAATCAGCATGCAGGCCGTGGAACATTTTGCTGGTATCATCCCTATATTTGGTGTCTGCCTGGGTCACCAATCGATTGCCCAGGTATTCGGTGGAGATGTAGTCCGGGCAGACCGTCTCATGCACGGAAAAACGTCCGAAATGCATCACAATGAGGAAACCGTGTATAAAGGACTCAACAATCCATTTACGGCGACAAGGTATCATTCGCTGATTGTTAAAAAAGAAACGCTTCCCGACTGCCTGGAAATTACCTCGTGGACCGAAGAGGGAGAAATTATGGGCCTTCGCCATAAAGAGCTCGCAGTAGAAGGTGTTCAGTTTCATCCTGAATCTATCATGACCGATGTAGGAAAAACCATTTTAAAAAATTTCATTTCTACTCACAGCCTTCCACAGGGAGTTTAAAAAATGTTTGTATTGCAAAATGGAACAATTCAGGAGGCGGGCGAAGCCCGTCTTTCTGTATTTGAACACGGGTTTATGTATGGGCTGGGCCAGTTTGAAACATTTCGGGTGTACGACGGCCACCCTTTTTTATTGGATGAACATATGCTCCGGCTCGAACGCGGCCTCCGTGAGATGAATATTAAATGGACGTACGAGCGGGCGGCCGTCACAGCGCAGATCGAGAAGGTCTTATCAGCAAACAAGTGGGAGAATGCATATATACGGTTTAATGTATCAGCCGGTCCGGGCCCATTAGGACTGGAGCAGTCATGCTATGAGCACCCGGAAGTGATTATTTACGGGAAACCACTGGAGAAAAGAACTGGAGTCCAGCTGTCGCCGAAAAGGGCTCAGGTGCTGCAGACAAAAAGAAATACCCCGGAGTCAGACGTGCGCTTGAAATCCCATCATTACTTTAACAGCATTCTCGGTAAAAACGAGATACGGGGATTCCCTGATACAGAGGGCTTGTTTCTT
Source organism: Sinobaca sp. TMA16-18 (assembly GCF_059510535.1). Taxonomy (NCBI): domain Bacteria; kingdom Bacillati; phylum Bacillota; class Bacilli; order Caryophanales; family Sporolactobacillaceae; genus Sinobaca; species Sinobaca sp. TMA16-18. Next base: position 39,095 of record NZ_JCAKFM010000014.1, read on the forward strand.
ACTCGGGAAGGGTATGTAGCAGAAGGGGTAGTATCCAATGTGTTTTGGCGGAAGGGAACGACCCTTTATACTCCTGCTGTTCAAACTGGTATTCTGCCGGGCATTACAAGAAAAGCTGTTATGATGCTGGCAGAAAAACGGGGTTATTATATTCGGCAGGGTTGTTTTCCTCAAAGTATGCTGTTGGAAGCTGAAGAAGCCTTTGTCACAAATTCGATTCAGGAGATCAGCCCGCTGCTGGGGATTAATAAATACAACTACCCATGTCATTCAGAGCTGTCATATACACTGGCTGAAGATTATGCAGAAATCAGGCGGTCTGCCTGGTCGTTTAAGGATTTACTATAGAAAATAAGCAAGGAGCAATGATAATGAGCGGTATTATCCAATGGGGAAAGCACTCTCTCGATCTTTCACAACGAACCTATATAATGGGCATACTTAACATTACACCGGATTCTTTTTCGGACGGCGGCCGGTACAATCAAATTGAGAACGCCATCGACCGGTCCCGTCAAATGATTGAAAACGGAGCGGACATTATAGATGTAGGCGGGGAGTCCACGAGACCGGGCTATGAACCGGTCTCTGCTGAAGAAGAGCTTTCCCGTGTGCTGCCGGTTATTGAGGCGCTTACTGCCCGTTTTGATGTTCCTGTTTCCATCGATACGTATAAAGCGGAAACGGCAAAGCAGGCAGTGGCTGCAGGAGCTGGAATCATCAATGATATCTGGGGCGCAAAAGCGGACCCTGATATGGCGGCGGTTGCGGCAGCGTGCAACGTGCCAATCATTTTGATGCATAACCGACATAACAAGGAATATACTGACTTAATGGATGATATGAAAAAAGATATTTTTGAAAGTGTGAATATATGTAAAAAAGCTGGGGTAAAGGAAGAGTATATTATCTTAGACCCTGGAATTGGATTTGCTAAAACATATGAACAGAATTTAGAGGCAATGCGCCGGATGCGGGAATTTACAGAACTGGGTTACCCGGTTCTGCTTGGAAGCTCACGAAAGTCCCTTATTGCTAAAACATTGAACCTGCCTTCTGCCGAAAGGGTGGAGGGGACTGCTGCAACAGTAAGCCTCGGCATTGAGCGGGGGTGCAGTATTGTCCGCGTCCATGATGTGCTGGAAATGAAGAGGACAGCTCTTATGATGGATGCAATGCTGAGAAATGAAAGGATGAGCGAGCATGGATAAAATTTATATTAAAGGAATGGAGTTCTACGCTTACCACGGAGTATTTCCTGAAGAGAATAAACTCGGCCAGCGCTTTCGTGTTGACTTAGTAATGGAAACCGATTTAAGAGAAGCGGCCCAGGAAGATAACATCGATAAAAGTGTAAACTATGGGGAAGCATTTGAAACGGTAAAACGAGCGGTCGAAGAGAACACATACGATTTAGTGGAAACTATAGCAGAACAAATTGCATCCAGCCTGTTTGCTTCCTTTTCGATTATTGAGCGCGTAACAGTAAAGGTAATTAAGCCTGATCCGCCGATTCCGGGCCATTATGAGCATGTAGCTATTGAGATTATGAGGACTAGATAAGTGCCTAAAGATATTTATCTAGGTGTGGGTTCTAATATCGGTGACCGCATGGAGGCGCTGAAAAAAGCAATAGAGCTTTTGCAGAAAGCAGAAACGATAACCGTACTGGAGTGTTCTGATGTTTATGAAACAAAGCCGGTAGGTGTTACAGATCAGGCTGATTTTTTGAACATAGCGCTGCGCGGCACGACGTCGAGTTCTCCGAAAGAACTGCTGCATATTACGCAGAGCATTGAAAAAGAAATGGGCCGAACAAAGGATATACGCTGGGGACCCCGTAATATAGACCTTGACATTTTGCTTTATAATGATGAAAATATTATGATGGAAGAGTTAGTTATTCCTCACCCAAGAATGGAAGAAAGGGCGTTTGTCCTGATCCCTCTATTGGATATTACATCGAACTCAAGAACAGCGGAAGTAAAGAAATGGCTAAACCGTCTGCCGCCGGAAGAAAAAGTGGGAGTAAGCCTGTATAAAGAAACGGGCGGCTGGCTGACATAGTGCACTGCTAGATGGATCCCTTAGAAACCAGGGGAAATAAAGAGTGTCTTGTTCTATAGAACAAAGCAGCAACGGGGGCTGGCCCTAGAAAGGTTCAGCTCCCTTAAATATGATTAAAAACGTAAGCCGGGGAGAGATAGCTGTGAGTGAAGAAATAGAATACAATGATCAAATGATGGTTCGAAGAGAAAAGGTAGCACGAATGCAGGAAGAAGGAAAAGACCCTTTTGGAGAACGATTTGACCGCAGCCATACCGCGGAATTGGTTCAAAAGGAATTTGGGGAGTTTTCAAAAGAAGAACTTGAAACAAAAGATACGGTATTAACATTAGCTGGACGTGTAATGACAAAACGAGGTAAAGGAAAGGCCGGGTTTGCTCATATACAGGACTTAAGCGGCCAGGTACAGATATATGTAAGAAAAGATGCAGTAGGAGACGAAATGTATGAGCTGTTCGAGGATCTTGATATCGGCGATATTATCGGAGTAGCCGGTACGGCTTTCAAAACAAAAGTAGGAGAGCTTTCAGTGAAACTTTCTTCTATTAAACTTCTCTCGAAGTCGCTGCGTCCGCTTCCTGATAAATTCCACGGACTTAAAGATGTAGAGCAGCGCTACCGTCAGCGCTACCTGGACTTAATCGCCAATCCTGAAGTAAGAGATACTTTTGTTCTCCGAAGCAGAATTATGCAGTCGATGAGAAGGTATCTTGATAATAAAGGATACCTGGAAGTGGAAACGCCTATGCTTCATTCTATTCCCGGTGGAGCTTCCGCCAAACCGTTTGTGACTCATCACAATGCGCTTGATATGGAGCTTTATATACGAATAGCGATCGAGCTGCATTTAAAGCGTTTGATTGTCGGAGGCCTCGAAAAAGTATATGAAGTAGGCCGTGTGTTTAGAAACGAAGGGATATCCACTCGTCACAACCCCGAGTTTACGATGATGGAACTTTATGCCGCATATACAGATTACAATGATATTATGGATTTAACAGAAAGTTTAATTGCACATATTGCTCAGGACGTTCTAGGCAAAACAAAGGTTGCTTACGGAGAACTGGAAGTGGATCTGACACCGAAATGGCGCAGGCTTCATATAGTAGAGGCAGTAAAAGAAGAAACCGGTGTGGATTTCTGGAAAGACATGAGTGATGAAGATGCCCGTGCACTTGCTAAAGAACACAACGTTCCTATTAAAGACAGCATGTCCTTTGGTCATGTGGTAAACGAGTTCTTCGAATACTTTGTGGAAGAGAAGCTCATTCAGCCTACTTTTATTTATGGTCATCCTGTAGAAATTTCTCCATTGGCTAAGAAAAATCCGGAGGATGGAAGATTTACAGACAGATTTGAGCTTTTCATTGTAGGGCGCGAGCATGCCAACGCGTTTACAGAATTAAATGACCCTATCGATCAGCGTGAGCGTTTCGAAGCTCAAGTGCAGGAAAGAGAGCAGGGAGACGATGAAGCCCATATGATGGATACGGATTATTTGGAGTCAATGGAATACGGGCTTCCTCCAACCGGCGGTCTTGGTATCGGAATGGACCGGCTTGTAATGCTTCTGACAGACTCTCCTTCTATTAGAGATGTATTATTGTTTCCGCAGATGAGAAACCAGCAGCATAATGAATAGATAGAAGCGGGAAAGAGCCGGTGTGCAGGCCGGCCTTTCTTTTTTTATATTTTTTTAGAAAATGTAGAAAAAACACTTGTCAGTTAAGACGTACGATGATATATTAA
>NZ_JCAKFM010000015.1:0-7319 GCF_059510535.1 Sinobaca sp. TMA16-18
TCTACCTCGCCAAACGGGCGGCTTAGAGGACGATTTTCTTCGGGGAAATCGAAAAAAAACGTGGATCGAACGATCCACGAAAAAAAACAACCTTGTTTCTTTCATTTCTCAACAACCTGAAAAAGACCGATCTAAATAGATCGGTCTTTTCGCCTGTTATTACCCAAACGTATCTTGAATGAGCATTTCCTTATCCAGCATCATACATTTGCCCTTCGCCCAAAGGCTGTCTACGTTCCAACCGCTGTCCAGCAGGAGTACATCCCCGTCCATGCCGGAAGCGATTCTGCCTTTTTGATGGAGCTTCAGCACGGAGGCCGGATTTTTGGTAACGGTTTTGAGCGCCTGTTCCGGGGATACACCTTCTTCTACAACAGCGGACTGAAGGGCACGATGCAGGCTGCCAACATCGGCTGCGGTCAAGCCAATCAACTCTCCTTCAGCATTGAACTCCGGAAGGCTCCCCTGGCCGTCGGAAGTCATTGTTAAGCGGTCCTCACTCACACCCGCTTCCAGTGCCCGGCGTACAGCTTCGGGTGCATTCACTTCCCCGTCCTCGAGAAACTGCGGAATGGTACTCGTCGTAAAGTCAATTACTCCACCGCGCCCAGCAAAGGCAAGTCCTGCCTGGAACAGCATTTCGGTGCGATTTACGTGGGTCGGGCAGAAGCTGGTTAATGGCAGTTCGGTCGTATCCGCCACTTCAAACAGCGGATCGAGCCTGCTTTCACCGGCACCAATATGCACATTTACAATGCCCGCTTTTCCGGAAAGCATGCCCCCGATTCTCGCCTGGGAGGCGACTTTCGCAAGCTCCTCTTTTGTCGGCTGCGACGAACGATGGTCGCTTATTGCTACTTCCCCGACTCCAATAATCCGATCAATCAGCAGCATATCATCCTCTATGGCTCCTGTAATTGTACGAACCGGAATGTGATAATTGCCTACATGGCAGTAACAGCTGATGCCCTCTGCTTCCAGTCCTCTTGCTTTTGTCACAAGCTCTGCTACCGTGCGGGTCGTGCCGTCTGTACCGATCACTCCAACCACTGTCGTAATACCCGCTTTCACTGCCTGCGATATCCGCAGCTCGGGCGTACGGGTCGCAGGGCCCCCCTCGCCGCCGCCGCCGATAATATGCACATGGCTGTCAACCAGCCCCGGCACCAGGTATTTCCCTTCTGCTTCCACAACCCGTACATCAAGCGTCTCCGGAATGGCTATTCGATCCTGTACCACGGCAATTTGCGTGCCGCAGAGCAGTACATCTTTTCTGCCCAGCGGTTCCGGAGCGTATACGTCGGCTCCGCGTATTATCGTAAACATCGTATTCCTCCTGTCGTTGTTATGAGAAGTCAATGAGCACCGCGATAATAACAAAGGCAAGCGCCAGCGCCATCATCAGCAGCTGAAATTTAAAAATAAACCGGAACCACGTCCCCCAGCCGACGCGTGCTGCTCCGAGTGTGCCCATAAGCGCCGCCGAGGTTGGAACGATCATATTCGTCAGCCCATCTCCGAGCTGAAATCCAAGAACCGCAACCTGCCGCGTGACGCCGGCAATGTCAGAAAGCGGAGCGATCAGCGGCATTGTTAATGCTGCCTGGCCCGAACCGGAGACAACAAAGAAATTAATGATCGACTGGAATAACAGAATAAATGAAGCAGATACGACTTCCGGCATATTATCCACAAGGCCGCCTGCGGTATACAAAATAGTATTTAATACAGAGGCCGCGGCCGGGTCATCCCCGCCGAGGATAATCACAATTCCTTTTGCCATTCCAACGATCAACGCTGCCGGAAGAAGCTGCTGCGCCCCTTCACTGAAACCTTCCGCTATATCGTTTATCGTCATATTATTTAACTTAAACAGGACGCCAATTACCCCTGCAACCAGACCGATTGTAAAAAACTGCGTTGCAATTTCCGGAATGTAATAAGCATCACGGACGACTCCCCAGACAATCCAGACAATTCCCAGACCGAGCGTGGTGACCACGAGCGCGTCTCCAAGCTTGAATTTTCCGTTAATATCCTGCGCACTGCTCTGCGATTTGAAATACGCATTAGCTTCAGGCGAATACGATTTGGACGGATCCCGCCGCACTTTCGAGGCGTACCACATCGTGTAGGCAATCCCGACGCCGGTAAACACGATCCACATGACAATGCGGAAAGGAGCCCCGGATAAGACCGGTACGTCCGATACCCCCTGGGCAATCGCTACACCAAACGGATTCATCCACGAAGACGCAAATCCGATCTGCGTGGCTACATATGTGATCATGACGCCTGTTATCGCATCATATCCGAGCGCTATGACAAGCGGAACCAGGATGATCGCAAAGGCAATCGCCTCTTCCCCCATACCAAACACTGCGCCGCCAAGCGAAAAAATGAAAAACATAACCGGAATCAGCAATGCTTCCCTGCCTTTTGTTTTGTCGATTACCGCGAGGATTCCCTGATCGATTGCTTTTGTACGCATAATAATCCCAAAAGCCCCGCCAATAATAAGAATAAATGCAACAACCCCGACTGCGGATCCCCATTTATCCCCCGACACCAGCCCTTCAAACATATAGTTCAGAAAACCAGCTTCACCAAACGGCTCAAATAAACTAACTCCGTCCCGCAGCGGATTCCCTGCTTCATCGGTTTCATACTGAAATGTTTCCGGCATAAGTACCGTGCGCGTATCCTCCTGACCCTGGTTATCATATGTAACGTCTTCTGTTTCAAATATCCCCATCGGTATTAAGTACGTCATCAGTGCCGCCAGGACGACGACTCCAAATATAATAACGAACGTGTGCGGCATTTGAATACCTTTTTTAAACATAATCGCTGCTCCTCTCTTTTCATCTATGCCTTGTTACTATGCAAATTAAATGCCAACGCTGCATCCGGGCAGCAGCGCGTTTTTATTTTCATCACTCTATTTATATGTTGTTGTGTTATTCTGTTTAAAAACATATAAAGAAAGGTTGATTCGATGATTGCACTCATTGCCGGGAGTAAAAAAACAGAACAGGTGCTGCTGCACCAGCTTATTCATCTGCTTGGAGACTTTCTGGCGATTAAAAGCTGTGCGCTCGACGAGGAGCAGAGCCCGGCCTGGATTAGTCGCGCCGACATGTTTGTGTTTTCTTCGATTTCTGTACGCAGGGAATGGGAGACTCTTCACCCTGCCCTCGATACGTATGGATTGACCGGAACGCGTACAATTGATCCCGAGGCGTTTCCCCTGCTCTTAAAGCAGCCGGAAGGAAAGATCCTTCTTGTCAATGATGACCGCACATCGATTCAGGAGACGGCCGAATCCTTATACCAGCTGGGCTTTAATCATCTAACTCCGGTCCCATATGATCCGGCACGTATGTATTACGGAGAACTCAACACCGCCGTAACGCCGGGGGAACCGGAGCGCTGTCCACCTTCTGTGCCAAACGTGATTGATATTGGCGTCCGGCCATTTAATATGGCCACGCTGCTTAATATTGTTTCCTTTTTTCAGCTTCCGCTCGCCTCCTCTATCTCAGAAAGATACTTACAAACCATTGTCCAGCTGCAGCAGAACCTGCTGCAGCAGGAAGAGCATACGAAAGCATTGAATGCCCATTACCACGAACTTTTAAATCAAATGGATGATGCCATTCTCGCTTTTAACAAAGCGGGCCGGATTACAGCCGCCAACGAACGGATGGCCGCGTTGATAGGCATGAAAGAAGAAACGCTGCTCGGCCGGCCGGTAAACGACATTTTAAAAGAGACGCCGATTGGAGACTTTTTAACGAGCAGCGACCGCAGAAAATTCGTTACGATCAACAACAAGGAGTACTTGCAGTACAAAACGACCACCTCGTCTTTTGAGGGGTTCATTCTAACTATTAAAAGTGTAGAAGCCGCCTATGAAGTGGAACAAGCCGCTAAAAAAGCGCAGCTGCAGGGGCTCCGCCCACAGTATACGCTTGATGATATTATCGCCCGCGATCCGCAGATGACCGCAGCCAAGGAAGCCGCCAAAAAAATGGCCGCCTCTTCCCATCCTGTGTTGATTCAAGGGGAAACCGGGGTCGGAAAGGAGCTTTTTGCTCATGCGATTCACTATAATTCACCAGTATGGCAGGGTCCATTTTTCGCCGTCAACGCCGGGGCGATGACGGAAAGCCTGCTGCTGAGTGAACTGTTTGGCTACGAGGAGGGAACCTTTACCGGGGCGCAAAAAGGCGGGCGCCGCGGCCTTTTTGAACTCGCTTCCGGCGGGACACTGTTTCTTGATGAAATCGGCGACCTCAGCCCAAATGTGCAGGGACAGCTCCTGCGCGTGCTCCAGGAAGGCGAAATACGCCGTGTCGGCGGGGACCGTAACATATCCGTAGAAGTCCGGATTGTGACAGCTACAAATAAAACGTTAAAAAAAGAAGTTCAAAACAATACGTTCCGCAAGGATTTATTTTACCGCCTGCAGGTGCTTCCATTGATGATTCCGCCCCTGCGCAGCCGTAAGAAAGACCTGCGTCTGCTTATTGAAGAATTTCTTCCCCCCGACCGGACGATTTCCAGCGAAACACTCCATGTGCTTGAGTCACACTCGTGGCCCGGTAATATTCGTGAATTAAAAAGCTGCCTAGCCTATGCCGTTACGCTCAGCAGCGGAGAAATACAGCCGGAGGATCTGCCTGAAGCTGTGCGCTCCGTTTCCGATTCTACCTTTCTGACACGAGAGCACGAAAGCCTTCTGGCGGCTCTTGCTTCAAACGAACGAAAAAGCCTCAAGCAGCTGGCAGATGAAATACCGGCGTTAAGCCTGCAGCAGATACGCCTGCGGATCAATGAGCTTCACCAGCACGGCCTTGTGGCAAAAGGACGCGGCCGGATCGGCTCGCAGATTACCCGGGCGGGGTTGGAAAACATGTCTCCTCATGCTGACAGAGGCTGAACGCCAACCCCACTTATGCGAAAGACCGATTAGGGGGCAATAACTGCTTCATATGCACCACCTGGTTTTATGATGAAATATCACCTGACTTTGTATAAATATCAAAATGAAACACATCTTCTTTTACACCCAGGGATTCATACAGCGCCACGGCCGGTTTATCTTCTTTGTCTGCCTGAATGTATATAAAAGAAACACCGAATTGTTCAGCTTCCCGGAAAAGAAACTGCAGCAGGCGGGTCGCGGCTTTCTGCCGGCGGTAATTCTCGTCGACCGCAAGATCGTAGACATATATTTCCGTCGTTTCCCGCTCCAGTTTGTCGAACACATAGGCGGTGAGTGCGGCAATCACCCTCCCTTCCGTTACAGCGGTGCAGACGATAATGTGATCCTTGGCAAGTTGTGTGAGCAGGTATTGATCGGACGGCTTGTGATGCAGATATGTTTCTTCCTCTTCAAACGCTGCGCCATACAGCTTATTGATTTGTCGCATCTGATCCAGACCGATGCTGTCCGCCTGAAGCCGATAAAACTGCAGGTTTTGACTTCCCATTATTATTTATTCCTCCTCCCTTTTTTTCAAAAATGTAAGACAACTTATTTAGATCCACGCAGCACGTAAGCTATTCTTATTTATTTTCTACGCTATCAGCGGTTTTCCTCCCTCAGCTTTTTTCAGGCTCTTCACCTATTTTTGACAAAGGCTCATCCGTTATAATCGATCAGGATAACATTTTAAAAAGATTAATTTCTTAGCAATAATAAAAAAAGCCTCCTGAGTAGTTTCAGGGGCTTGCATTACTATGAATATTAAATCGGTAAAAAGGTTCTCTCGTTATGTTACCTTTCAAAAAAGAAGTCATTTATTAAGGGAAAGTAATCCTCATCGTTTTGCTTTAAGCCCGCTATTACCCATTTAATGTAACAGAGGCAGTTTAATGTAAAAACTGGTTCCTTCCCCTTCTCTGCTTTCTACATATATTTCTCCCTGGTGAAGCTCAATGATTTTTCTGCAAATCGTCAGGCCCAGACCAGAGCCGCCAGTACTTCTTGATCTCGACTTTTCTACTCGATACAAACGCTCCCAAATATGAGGCAGATCCTTTTCAGGGATCCCCCGTCCAGTATCAGACACACAGATCACCCCATGAATGGATTCTTTATATAGCTTTACATTTATCTGTGCGTGTTCACCGCTGTATTTTTGTGCATTTTCCAGCAGGTTGACCAGTACCTGCTGTAACCGGTACGCATCTCCATCTACGTATAAAGGGACAGGTGATGGATGATAAGACAACTCCATCTGACTTTCTTCGATAGAAGGACCAACTAAATCCAGGGAATTGATAATAATCGTTTCCAAAGACACGCGGGATAATTCTAAAGAAAAGCCTTTCTGTTCTATACTGGACAGGTCGAACAGGTCCTGCACCAGTCGTTCGAGTTGAATGCTTTGATTCTGCAGAACATGTAAATATCTTTTCTTTTCTTCTTCATTGGACACCATATCAGATAAAAGGACATCTACGTACCCCTTAAAATATGTCACTGGTGTCCGTAGTTCATGGGAGATATCCGCAAAAAACTGTTTGTTTTGCTGCTCGTACTGTTGAATCGCATCGGACATATGATTAACAGAAGTAGATAATTCCGAAATTTCGTCTGATCCTTTCACTTCCAGTTTATTTTCGTATTCTCCTTTCGAAATTTGTTTTGTAATATGTATCGTCTGCAGCAAAGGCCGGACAATTTTTTTAGACGTCGCGAAAATAAGAAAAGCTCCTATACCAGCCATCAAAATCCCGGCAACAAGAAGGATACTTTGGAGAAAAGTAACAGCTTCCTGCACTTGACGCGTAGAACCGAGCATAATAATTTTATTTACTTCTTCGGTGTCGGGATTGGTCATAGACTGCGTCACAAAGTAGTCTTCTTCTTTCCAGTTTGAGGAAAGGACGGCATCATGCTCTCTACCGCCATGGGTGAGAATAGATTCTACATAATCCGGGTCTAATTGGTATACCTCTTCCGACGCAGACAGAATGTCCCCTTCATGATTTACAACAATAATCATTTCAGAAGAAGTCCCTTCAATCAAACCGGCATGGTATAGGATAGCTTCATTGAAATGATCATTAAACACTTCCGCATAGGCGTCACCCCGCTCCGTGAGTCCTTCCAACGTATCGTGTGTATAAAAATTAATAAAAAACAAATAAACCGCGGTACTAATAATAAAAATCAGCAGGAAAAAAATAGTAAACAAAAACGCACCCAGTTTCACAGAAATACGACTTATTTTAGGAACCTTCATAGTATTTTATAACCTACTCCCCAAACCGTCTGAATAACTGATTTTCCTGAAATACCAGCT
>NZ_JCAKFM010000016.1:0-1546 GCF_059510535.1 Sinobaca sp. TMA16-18
CAGGCTGTCGAGAAAGTTTTTTTCTCGGCAGTTTTTTTGTGGGCAAAGGGCTGGAATGGTCGTATACTGAAAAGAAAAGGGGCGATCCTAAGATGCTTGGCAAAGCCAAAAACCATCGACGCGATCAAGTGACTGTTTCTGTGGAAGAGCTGGTGCCCGCTGATCACTTTCTTCGAACCATTGATATGATGATTGATTTTCAGTTTATTGAAGAAAAACTGGCTTCCTATTATTCGCCGACCATCGGTCGGCCTTCCATTCCACCGATTACGTTGTTTAAAATGATGTTTATCGGCTATTTTTACGGCATTCGTTCGGAACGACAATTGGAAAAAGAGCTGCAGACCAACGTCGCCTATCGTTGGTTTCTTGGTCTTTCTCTGACGGATCGAATTCCGGATCATTCCACGATCAGTTGGAATCGTCAGACCCGGTTTCTTGATACCACGGTATTTGAAGATATTTTTAATGCCATTGTTCGTCAAGCAGAGGGCCATGGGTTGGTGGACGGGCGGATTCTAGTGAGTGACTCCACCCACGTCAAAGCCAATGCCAATAAAAACAAATTTCTGCGACAAGCCAAATCACCCAAAGTTCCTGCCTATCTAGCAGAGCTGGAAGCTGAAGTGCAGGCCGATCGGGAAAAAGAAGGAAAAAAGCGCTCGGACCACGGAAGGAGAGGAAGCCCGCCAACCCAGCTATGACACGAGTCAGTCGGACCGATCCGGATAGTGGATTCATGATGCGAGATGGCAAACCCCAGGGATTTTTCTACCTCGACCACCGGACGGTGGACGCCAAATATAACCTGATTACCGATACCCATATCACGCCTGGTAACGTACACGATGCGGATCCGTATCTCGCCCGACTGGAGGTTCAGCGGAACACGTTCGGCTTTCCGGTAGAGGCGGTGGCGCTCGACGCCGGCTATTTTACTGCCTATCTATGTAAAAAGCTCGAAGAGCAGGGAATTTACGCGGTGATGGGCTACCGACGTTACGGAAAAAGCCGCCGGTATCTGCCGAAACGGAAGTTTCGATTTGTCGCGTCCAAAAAAGCCTATGTATGCCCGATGGGCTGTATGTTGACCTACCGACTCACCGATCGGGAAGGATACCGTCATTATCGTTCCCGTACGCAGGACTGTCAGGGCTGTCCGATGCGGGAGACTTGTTTTTCGCCTGCCGCTGCCTCCCGGTTAATTAGCCGACACCTATGGGAAGACTGTAAAGACCGGGCTCGAGCAAGAAAACGAACGAAAACAGGAAAAGCATTGTACCATTTACGCAGCCAGACCATCGAACGGAGCTTCGGAGATGCCAAAGAGCTCCATGGGTTTCGATACACGCGGTATCGTGGGCACCCGTCTGTCCAAGCGCAGGCCTATCTCACCGCAGCCTGTCAAAACATGAAAAAAATCGCCCTCTACCTCGCCAAACGGGCGGCTTAGAGGACGATTTTCTTCGGGGAAATCGAAAAAAAACGTGGATCGAACGATCCACGAAAAAAAACAACCTTGTTTCTTTCATTTCTCAACAACCTG
>NZ_JCAKFM010000017.1:0-903 GCF_059510535.1 Sinobaca sp. TMA16-18
CACCCGTCCGGTGACGATAGCCAAGAGGTCCCACCCGTTCCCATGCCGAACACGGAAGTTAAGCTCTTGTGCGCTGATGATAATTGGGGGGCGACCCCCTGTGAAAGTAGGACGTTGCCGGGCTATATTAATTTAATATCTATACGGAGGATTAGCTCAGCTGGGAGAGCACCTGCCTTACAAGCAGGGGGTCGGCAGTTCGATCCTGTCATCCTCCACCATTTTTTTGCCGGTCTAGCTCAATTGGTAGAGCAACTGACTTGTAATCAGTAGGTTGAGGGTTCAAGTCCTTTGGCCGGCACCATTTTTTTCATAGAACGAGCCATTAGCTCAGTTGGTAGAGCATCTGACTTTTAATCAGAGGGTCGGAGGTTCGAATCCTCCATGGCTCACCATTTTTATTATTATAGGCTTTGCGGAAGTAGCTCAGTGGTAGAGCACCACCTTGCCAAGGTGGGGGTCGCGGGTTCGAATCCCGTCTTCCGCTCCATTTTTATGCGCCCGTAGCTCAACTGGATAGAGTATCTGACTACGAATCAGAAGGTTAGAGGTTCAAGTCCTCTCGGGCGCACCATTATTTTATAACGGGAAGTAGCTCAGCTTGGTAGAGCACTTGGTTTGGGACCAAGGGGTCGCAGGTTCGAATCCTGTCTTCCCGACCACTAGTTATGGGGCCTTAGCTCAGCTGGGAGAGCGCCTGCCTTGCACGCAGGAGGTCAGCGGTTCGATCCCGCTAGGCTCCACCAAATAAACTATTGACATCTTCAAGTCAGCTTGGTATACTAATAAAGTCGCTAAATTGAGGCGAAGCAGCAACACCACGTGTCCTTTGAAAATGGAATGAAAACAACGCGCGAAATATCAAGTCGCGGCAGGCAAGGCCTGCTGCGCAATGTAAGACCA
>NZ_JCAKFM010000018.1:0-794 GCF_059510535.1 Sinobaca sp. TMA16-18
AAAAAAATAGTAAACAAAAACGCACCCAGTTTCACAGAAATACGACTTATTTTAGGAACCTTCATAGTATTTTATAACCTACTCCCCAAACCGTCTGAATAACTGATTTTCCTGAAATACCAGCTAGTGTTAGTTTATCCCGCAGATGTTTAATATGACTGTCTACACTTCGGTAATCTCCAATAAAATCATATCCCCATATTAATTCAAAAATATCATCCCGGCTGAATACCCGGTTTTTATTAATCAATAACAACTCTAAAATCGCGTATTCTTTTGGAGTAAGAGATAATTCCTCATCAAGATAATAAGCTTGATGCGCCTCTTTATTTAGGATAATCCCCTTATAATACAGCTTCATTTCCTGTTTGGGCTTCTCGTGCTGCTTATAATTATTTCTTCGCAGGAGAGCTTCGATACGCGCCAGCAGTTCTTTTTGATTAAAAGGCTTCGTGATATAGTCATCTGCCCCTAATCGAAGACCCGTTACCTTATCGGTCAACTGATTGCGGGCGGTAATCATGATAATCGGAACATCTGACCATTCTCTTATTTCTAAACAAGTATCAAAACCATCTTTTTTCGGCATCATCACATCCAATAAAATTAAACTGTACTTTGTTTCTTTTAGTTTTTGTACAGCTTCTTTTCCATTTGACGCTTCTGCTACGTGATAATTCTCATTTTCAAGATAAAGAGTCAACAACTCCCGCATCGGCGTTTCGTCGTCTACAACAAGAATGGTTTGGCTGTCCATTTTTTCCTCCCCTCCTAAAAAAATCTGCTTTTATGCC
>NZ_JCAKFM010000019.1:0-561 GCF_059510535.1 Sinobaca sp. TMA16-18
CTATTATCGATGGGTGGCTCAGAGAAGAGCTCCCTTATTGAGCGAAGTAGAACAAGCGATTATCGCTATATGCCAGGCAACGAAGTATCGATATGGCCACCGAAAAGTAAAGGCCGTCTTGAAAAAAGAGTACCAGATCACGCGTCACCGGAATACGGTACAGGTTATCATGCAGAAACACCACCTTCAATGCCGGGTGAAACGAAAACGAAAATGGAAAGCCCAGGGGGAAACCATCCTAGTAGCTCCGGATCGATTACAGCGCCAGTTTCACGCAGACCAACCCAATCAAAAATGGGTCACGGATATCACGTATATTCCTTACGGACACACGGTTCAGTACTTATCAACGGTTATTGATTTGTACAACAATGAAATTGTGGCCTTCAAGCTGTATGACCATCAACAAGTTCCTTTAGTGTTAGATACGTTAAAAGAAGCGTTAGCCCGCCGGGCTTACCCAACTGGCGTCATCCTGCATTCCGATCAGGGTAGTGTGTATACATCACTTGCGTTTCAAGCTTATCTGACGACGCATCATGTGATAGGCAGTATGTCCCG
>NZ_JCAKFM010000020.1:0-539 GCF_059510535.1 Sinobaca sp. TMA16-18
ACGAAAGCCGACGAAGCGTTTTACGATGAAAACGGCTACCTGCTGTTTGAAAACCTGTTTGAGCCCGATGAAATCAAAACGATGATCCGTGAACTCAAGCAGACGATGGAACGCAACCAGGAGCGCGACTCCGTCGAAGTGATTAAAGAGCCGGAAAGCAACGACATCCGCACCGTATTTGAAATCCATAAGGACAGCGGCTTTTTTGAGTCGCTCGCCCAAAACGACCGCATCGTCTCCGCTGCCCAGCAGCTGCTCGGCAGCGAAGTCTACATTACGCAGTCGCGCATTAACTTTAAGCCCGGTTTCAAAGGCAAGGAGTTCTACTGGCACTCCGACTTTGAAACGTGGCACGTCGAAGACGGCATGCCCGACATGCGCGCGGTCAGCTGCTCGATTGTCCTGACCGACAACTACGAGTTCAACGGCCCGCTGATGCTCGTCCCGGGCTCGCAGAAATGGTACATTTCCTGCCCGGGCGAGACGCCGAAGGACAACTACAAGTCGTCGCTGCAGAAGCAGGAAAGCGGCGTGCCGGA